>JAAWDZ010000011.1 GCA_022794015.1 Eubacterium sp.
AGATGCAATCCACATCATGTACCTTGTCACGAGCAGCTTAAAGTATAATAAGGAGAAAATCACTAATAATCTGCTTGCTATTATTAAGTCTATTATTTCCTCTGATTTGCCGTATGGCATAAAGGTATGCCAGAAGGGCGCAGCAATGGATACCACAGGTACAGACAGTGAGAAACCCTCAAAACAGCAAGAGCTTGTTGCTGAAATTACAGAAGCGATAAATGAGCTTATAAACGGCGTGGAATATGAAGATGATTTTTACAAAGAAATTTTAGATAAAATAGTTGTGAATGACAAAGACCATATTGATGTGTATTTGAACCTGCTCCCCCTCAAATGGAGCTACACGGTTGCAAAAAGCGTAAACTGTCCGCAGGGTAAACCGCTTACGGGGAAGCATCCACTGGAAGCTTCCCCGCACACAGAGCGAAAAAAAGCTGGGGCCCCTGAGATGGAACATTTCAGGGGCTTCTCTACCGATATCCGTTAACACGCCCATTACCTCCCGGTAAGGCATTGCATACCGCTGCGACAGATAGCGAAGGCTTGCAGAAATTTCGCCGTCCGGACCGCCGTACTGACTCATTATATATTTTGCAATCTTAGGATTTGTTTCTTTTATATTAACCGGATACTCCAATCGTTTTTCATAATTCCACATTTAACAAACGCCTCCTTCCCACGGCCATGGTTCAGTTCCCCAACTCCACTGGCTGCACGGATCTGACTCAGGTACTAAATCAAGTGTAAGCGGTGTATAAGTTGCGGAGTAAAGAGCCAGAGCTTTATTCCGTTCATCTGTAAAATGATTAAAATAAGCGTGTGCTTCTTCATCGTCCGGATGGGTGTCAAGGTAAAGCGCCATCTCCGTTGCAGCAAAACTTACTTCATTAATCCACATTAACAGCTGTTTCTGGTTCATATTTTGTCTCAACATGGCCGACCTCCTTTCCATCCCATAAAGGGCTTATTCAATTCCGGGAAAATCGTTCCCTGCTGCAGAGCTTCATCCAGTTCGCAGATGCTTTTAAGCTTCTGCATAGGCACATATGCCATTGCAAGAGCAAAATTATCCCTAGGCCAGGATTCTTTTGCACATGTATTTGGGACAGAGTAAGAGACTCTGCCACATCGTGGCTGACCGCAAGTGTTCATAAGAAAATCTCCTTTTTTTGATATATGATTAACGTATGCGAAAATTTTCATAAAGTGACTGGGAAAAACATAATTATATTCCATATATGGCAGAATAAGAACGGGAAACACAAAGTAAACACAAAAAAGCCATTGATTTTCGTTTGACAAGTATGTTATATTATGCCTATATATAAAGAAAAGTTAAGAAAGAGGTAATACGTATGAAGAAGAAAACAGGCTTGGCAGCGATTCTATTTGGCACCGGGTTATGCCTGATGGCAGGCTGCGGCAATAACAGCTCAGCGGGCAATGAAACAGGTGAGTCCGTCGTAGATACAGAAACACAGGTGTTTTTTGATTATAATGTGAGCGATTATGTTACATTGGGTGATTATAAGAATCTGTCCGTACAGTACCCGGTTCCCGTTGTAACGGATGAAGACGTGGAGATGAGTATTGAAGAGCTGGTCAGTGATTATACGGAGTACAATGAGGATGCAAACCGTGCCGCACAGGAAGGGGATTATCTTTCTATTGATTTTGCCGGAACAATTGATGGAGAAGAATTTGATGGCGGAAGTGCGGAAGATTATGAATTTACGCTTGGAGAGGATGAGTTTCCGGAAGATTTTGAAAAAAATCTGATTGGAAAAAAAGCCGGTGAAGAAGTTTCTTTCAGTATGACGTATCCGGCAGACTATTATGAAGAGACGGCAGGAAAAACGGCAGAATTTAAAGTAACTGTCAAATCCGTCAGTGAAGTGGTTGTTCCGGAGTACAACGATGAATTTGTGGCAAAGGCGACGGAATACGATACGACAGAGGCATATGAGCAGGCTATGCGCGAGGAGCTGGTTGCCGGTGCGCAGGAGGAAGCTTCTACCGGCGCAGGAGAGGATGCGCTTGCGCTGGCTGTCGGGAATGCGACGATAAACGGATATCCGCAGGAGCTGTATGATGCCTGTTATGATTCTACATTAGAAGAATACCAAAGTTATGCAGCCATGTTTGGTGTGGAAATGGAAGAATTTATGCAGGAGTTCATGGGAGAAGACAATTTGGACAGCGTTACACTTGATATGGTCAACGAGATACTGGTATCTCAGGCCATTGCCGAGAAAGAGGGATTTGCAGTTACAGAAAAGAATTATGCACAGGAAGCGCAGGCTCTGGCAGATGCAAATGGATATGATTCCCTGGATGATTTTACGGCGGATTACGGTAAAAATTCAATTATGACGATGTTGGTCAGAGAGAAAGCAGTGGAATTTCTGTATGAAAATGCCGATGTACAGGAGGTATCAGAGGAAGAGTATTACGGTGAAAGTGAAAATGAAGCGGAAGATGATGCCGAAATTTCAGATACAGAATAATATTTCTTTAATAATTCTTGCAAAAGAAACAATATATGGTACAATGTAGAAGAATAATTATGTTACGATATCCTGACCGGGGAGGTCATATATGGAAGAAAGTTCTGCAAAAGGGTTAAAGCAGGAGCGCAGGAAGCGCAGGCGGGTTGCACAGATTAAGATGACGCTCATCTGTATCATAGGCATATGGCTTGTGGTTTCGATGGTTATCTGCGGTGTTTTGCTGTATAAAGTCCATGTGTTGGAAGAGGATTTGAAATTTCTGTTGAAGAATTTTACTGTCAGCCAGCAGATAGGACAGATAGAAGAGGATGCCAACCAGACAGGTGCAGATACAGGAGAAAGCGCATATTTGAATTTGGAAGCGGCTTCATGGGCAGGTGATACGGAAGAAAGCTACGGTATTGCACAGGCGGTCAATCAGGAAGAGAACCTGGCACAGGAAGGGGATGCCCACAAGGTATACCTGACTTTTGACGACGGGCCCAGCGGTAATACGCATCAGATTTTAGATACACTGGATCAATATGGTGTAAAGGCGACCTTTTTTGTGGTCGGCAAGGATGATGATAAGTCAAGGGAGCTGTATAAGAGGATCGTGGACGAAGGGCATACGCTGGCGATGCATTCTTACTCCCATAAATACAGCACACTGTACAGTTCATTGCAGTCATTTGAAGAAGATTTTTCTGAGATTCAGAATTATTTATATGAAGTAACAGGTGAAGAGTGTTTGTTTTACCGTTTTCCCGGCGGCAGCAGCAATCATGTGAGCAGTGTGGACATGAAAGAACTGATCCGGTATTTGAATGAGCGAGGCATTACTTATTTCGACTGGAATGTAGCGAGCGGAGACGCCGCATCACAGAAATTTACTCCGGAGAAGCTGGTGGAAAATGTAACAGGCGATGTAGTCAAATATAAGACATCTATTGTTCTTATGCACGATGCGGATGCGAAGGTTTCTACCGTAAAGGCGTTGGGACCCATGATTGAAGCGTTACAGGGTATGGGAGCTGAAATATTACCTATAGATGAGAGTACAACTGTAGTCCAGCATATTGCGGCAGCAAGCGTGGATCCGCAGTAGATTATTTTGAAAATGGAGGATATGAAATGGGTTTTTTTAAAGAGTTTAAGGATGATTTTTCCCAGGCGGTGAATGATTTGATACCAGGCGAAGATGATTATGCGGAAACGGATGATACCCTTGAGAACGATGATGACATGTTGGTAAATACGCTTGATTTGGAAGATGTGGATACCAAATCTGAGCTTTCTAAATTGAATGGACTATTAGAACAGGTGACGGAGAAGCCTGTCGCTCAGCCGGCTGAGAAGGCACCGCGCGGTTTTGAACGTGAATTTGCGAGGGATGCCAGAGGAATGGATATGAGAACAACAATGGAGGATAGGAAGAGAATGAATGAAGATATAATGATGACGAGCCCGAAGCAGGTAAGCGGAGTGAATCCGGATGCAGTTTCTGACGAAGTAACTGTGATTACAGAAGGGACAAACATCAAAGGTGATATTGCATCGGATGGTTCTGTCGATATCCGTGGAAGAATTGTTGGGAACGTAACCTGTAACGGCAAACTGGTAATCACCGGAATTTTAGAGGGCAACAGCAATTCGTCCGAGTTTTTTGCAGATGCTGCCAAGATTGAAGGAGAAGTAAACAGTACAGGTACGGTGAAGATTGGCATTGGTTCTGTTGTTATCGGTAATATCACAGCTTCTTCCGCAGTAATCGCAGGTGCAATCAAGGGTGATATTGATGTACAGGGGCCGGTTGTTGTGGATACGTCCGCAGTTGTTATGGGAAATATCAAATCCCGTTCCGTACAGATCAACAATGGCGCTGTTATTGAAGGCTTCTGTTCACAGACATATGCTGATATTGACGTACAGAGCCTGTTTGATGAGAAGAAAGGGAATTAATCTATGAAGCGGGTTTTATTGAAATTAAGCGGGGAAGCATTGGCCGGTGACAAAAGGACAGGCTTTGATGAGCCAACGGTGACAAAGGTTGCTTATCAGGTAAAGAAACTGGTAGATAAAGGCATTGACGTCGGTATTGTCATTGGCGGCGGTAATTTCTGGCGTGGCCGTACCAGCGAGACGATTGACCGCGTAAAGGCGGATCAGATTGGGATGCTGGCAACCGTGATGAACTGTATCTACGTGTCCGGGATTTTCCGTTCCGTTGGTATGATGACGCAGGTATTGACGCCTTTTGAATGTGGGTCTATGACCAAGCTGTTTTCAAAAGATCGCGCGAATAAATATTTTGCACACAATATGGTAGTTTTCTTTGCAGGAGGAACAGGACATCCGTATTTTTCGACAGATACGGCGACCGTACTTCGGGCTGTCGAGATCGAAGCGGACGGCATCCTTCTGGCAAAGGCTGTAGATGGGGTTTACGATTCTGATCCAAAGCAGAATCCCGGAGCGAAGCGTTATGCACAGATTTCGATAGAAGAGGTCATTGCACAGAAACTTTCTGTTGTAGATATGACGGCATCCATTATGTGTATGGAGAACAAGATGCCGATGTATGTATTTGCACTGCAGGAAGAGGACAGTATTATACATGCGATATCCGGCGATTTTAACGGAACAGTTGTTACAGTATAAAGTATAAGTTGAGGGAGGTATATTTATGGACGCAAGGTTAGAACCATTTGATACCAAAATGCAGAAATCATTAAACAATCTGGAGGAGGAATATACTGGAATCCGCGCTGGACGTGCGAATCCGCATGTGCTTGACAAGCTGCGTGTAGATTACTACGGGACGCCGACGCCGATTCAGTCTGTGGCAAATATCAATTCTCCGGAACCAAGGATGCTGCAGATTCAGCCATGGGAAGCATCTATGGTTAAAGTCATTGAGAAAGCGATTCTGGCATCGGATATCGGGATTAACCCGACGAATGACGGCAAGGTGATCCGGCTTGTTTTTCCGGAATTGACTGAGGAGCGCAGGAAGGAGCTTGCCAAAGATATCAAGAAAAAGGGTGAGGGCGCTAAAGTTGCAATCCGTAACATCCGCCGTGACGCCAATGATACCTTGAAGAAGCTGGCCAAAGGGGATGTGTCAGAGGACGAGATCAAGGATTTGGAGGATGATGCGCAGAAGATGACGGACAAGTACATCGCCAAAATAGACAAGGCAGTAGAAGCAAAGACAAAAGAGATTCTTACCGTATAAGCTGTTATCGGAAATTTTGTAAGGAACGTGGGGACATTGCATAATGCGTGTTCCCATTTTTACGATTGATATTTTAAACGGGGGAAGAAATTATGATACCAAATCATGTTGCAATTATATTAGACGGGAATGGCAGATGGGCTAAATCCAAGGGTATGCCGCGCAATTATGGGCATACTATGGGAGCGAAGAATGTGGAAGTTGTCTGCAAGGCGGCACACGATATGGGCATCCGTTATCTGACTTTATATGCATTTTCGACTGAAAACTGGAACCGTCCGTCAGGTGAAGTAAGCGCTTTGATGACTCTTTTGGATTCTTATCTGAAGAATTGCCAGAGAACAGCAAAGAAGAACAATATGCGTGTTCGCGTCATCGGGGATATTTCCCGTCTGAGTGAGAAATTTCAGAAGAATATCAGGGATTTAGAGGCTGCTTCGGCAGGCTATACCGGGCTGAACCTGCAGATTGCTATCAATTATGGCAGCAGGGATGAGATGATTCGTGCGATGCATAAGATGATGCGGGACTATGATGCGGGAAGGCTCTCGGCAGAGGAACTGGACGAGGCGAAGTTTTCCTCTTACCTGGATACGGCGGCTATACCGGATCCGGATCTGCTAATCCGCACCAGCGGAGAGCAGCGCCTGTCAAATTACCTGCTCTGGCAGCTGGCTTACAGTGAATTTTATTTTACCGATACGCCATGGCCGGATTTTAAGGAAAAGGAATTAAAACAGGCTGTAGATGCATATAGTGCCAGAGACAGAAGATATGGCAGCATTAAAGAGAAAGAGGATACAAATGTTTAAAACAAGATTGTTGAGCGGGATTATCCTGGTGGTTTTGGCGCTTATTTTGATTATAACGGGAGGAAATGTGCTGCTTGGTACGCTTTTTGTAATTTCGCTGGTCGGTCTGTCTGAATTGTACCGTATTGTGCAAATTGAGAAAAGCGCAGCAGGCGTGGTGGGTTATTTGGCGGCAGCGGTGTTTTATGCGAACTTATTTTATCCTTTTTTGCCGGAAAAGATGGTATTTGTTATTGGAACACTGGTTGTTTTGATGTTTGTCTATGTATTTACCTATCCCAGATTTAAGACAGAGCAGATCCTGGTGGTTTATTTCGGTGTATTTTATGTGGCGGGGATGATGTCTTATATCTACCAGACCAGGATGTTAGAACATGGCGCATATATTGTCTGGCTGATTTTTTTGTGCTCCTGGGGATGTGATACCTGTGCATATTGTGTAGGCGTTTTGTTTGGCAAACACAAAATGTCGCCGAAATTAAGCCCCAAGAAATCCGTAGAGGGCGCCGTTGGCGGGGTGGCTGGAAGTATGCTGCTTACGCTGCTTTACGCCTGGATATTCCGGGAACAGATGCAGATTGGGACAAATGAGCTGTTTCTGCTTTCTGCAATCAGCGGTGCAGGGGCATTGATTTCTATGGTGGGAGATTTGGCTGCTTCGGCGATTAAGCGGAATTACGGAATTAAGGACTACGGAAAACTGATTCCGGGGCATGGTGGAATATTAGACCGGTTTGACAGCGTGATATTTACCGCGCCGGTGATTTACTTTCTGGCAGCATATCTGATAAAGTGACGGATTAGAAAAAGGTAACAGTTTTGCATGTAGCTGTGCAATGAACAGCCAGCGAAGCAGAACAGCTACAAAAGAAAGGGACATATGAAAAAAATAGCAATACTGGGTTCTACGGGTTCCATCGGTACTCAGACATTAGAAATTGTAAGGGAACAAAAGGATATACAGGTTACAGCTATGGCTGCAGGCAGCAATATTGATTTGCTTGAAGCACAGATCCGCGAATTTCGCCCTGCGCTTGTCGCTGTATGGGATGAGAAAAAAGCAAATGAATTTAAAGACAGAACGGCTGATTTGGGCATACGCGTTGTTACCGGCATGGAAGGGCTTTTAGAGGTAGCAGAAGAACCACAGTCGGAAATTTTGGTGACAGCGATTGTGGGCATGCTCGGCATACGTCCAACGATTGCAGCGATTCAAAGCGGCAAGGATATTGCACTGGCCAACAAGGAAACGCTTGTGACGGCAGGCCATATCATAATGCCATTGGCGAAAAAGTATGGTGTTTCGATACTTCCGGTGGACAGTGAGCACAGCGCCATTTTCCAGTCTCTGCAGGGAGCAGCGGGGAATGCGGTTTATAAAATCATTTTGACAGCTTCCGGCGGCCCGTTTCGCGGCAGGACGCCAGAGGAGCTTGACAGTGTTCAGGTAGAGGACGCATTGAAGCATCCGAACTGGAGCATGGGCAGAAAAATCACTATAGATTCTGCTACACTGGTCAATAAGGGTTTGGAGATGATGGAGGCAAAGTGGTTGTTTGATGTGAAGCCAGAGCAGATTCAGGTGACCGTACATCCGCAGAGCGTCATTCACTCCGCAGTAGAATTTGAGGATGGGGCGATCATTGCACAGCTTGGCACGCCGGATATGCGTCTGCCGATACAGTACGCTCTGTACTATCCCAAACGACGGTGCTTAAGCGGCGGACGCCTGGATTTATTTGATTTAAAAAGCCTGACCTTTGAGCGACCGGATACAAAGACCTTCCGCGGCCTTGCGCTTGCCTGTGAAGCGATGGCACAGGGCGGCAATATGCCAGCTGTATTTAATGCGGCAAATGAAAAGGCGGTTGCTATGTTTTTGGAACGGAAAATTGCGTTTCCAGATATACCGGACATCATCGAAGCGTGCATGGAGCAAATTACATTTGAGGAGTCTCCCGTTGTGGAACAGATTTTAAAAACAGAAGCAGAAGTATACGAATTTGTAGAAAGCAGGTGGTAATTTGAAGTTCATTATAGCAATTATAATATTTAGCGTCATTATACTGTTTCATGAGCTGGGACATTTTCTCCTGGCCAAAAAAAGCGGCATCCGGGTCAATGAATTCTGTCTGGGCCTTGGGCCGACGCTGTTTGGGGTACAGAAAGGCGAAACTTATTATTCGGTGAAGCTGCTGCCTTTTGGCGGCGCATGTATGATGGAGGGCGAAGATGCGGACAGCGAAGATGATGCCGCATTTGGCAAAAAATCCGTATGGGCGCGTATCAGTGTAGTAGCTGCAGGTCCGATTTTTAATTTTATTATGGCATTTTTCCTGGCGTTTATCCTGATTAGCTGCATTGGGGTAGATACGCCTGTGATTTCCGGTGTGATGAAAGGATATTCCGCACAGACAGCCGGAATGCAGGAGGGTGATGTCATTGTAAAAATGAATAATAAGTCGATTCATTTTTACCGTGAGGTTAGCATGTACAGCTATTTTCACGAGGGAGAGCCTGTTAAGATAACGTATGAACGGGATGGGCAGCGGTATACGGCAGACCTGACGCCAACGCTGGATGAAGAAAGCGGACGGTATCTGCTGGGGCTTACCAGCCGCACGGAGCGCAAAAAGGGAAATGTGTTTTCCAATTTGAAAAACAGCGTTTATGAGATGAATTACTGGATTTGGACGACTTTGCAGAGCCTTAAAATGCTTGTAACAGGAAAGGTCAGTCCCAATGAGCTGTCCGGTCCGGTAGGCATTGTCAAAACGATCGGCGATACGTATGATGCGAGCAAGAGCGACGGTATTTTTTATGTCTTTATTAATATGCTCAACTTTTCAATTTTACTAAGCGCAAACCTTGGCGTGATGAACCTTCTGCCGCTTCCGGCGTTAGACGGCGGCCGTCTGGTCTTTCTGCTGATAGAAGCTGTCCGCAGAAAAAAGGTGGATCCCCAAAAAGAAGGAATGGTGCATTTTGTAGGTATTATGATTTTAATGGGGCTTATGGTGCTGATCATGTTTAACGACATTCGTAAGCTGTTTATCTAATCTATATATTAATCGCATGTATTTGGCCCGTTTGCGGGCGACGCAGCAGATGCACTGTACGCTGCAGGCAGTGTTTTTGCAGTAAAGGAGAAACGAAAATGAGCAGAATACAAACGAAAGCAGTAAAAATAGGAGATCGGATCATCGGCGGGGGAAATCCCATCCTGATCCAGTCCATGACCAATACCAAAACGGAGGATGTGCCGGCGACCGTATCGCAGATTCGCAAGCTTACGGCGGCCGGCTGCGATATCATTCGCTGTGCTGTTCCTACCATGGAAGCCGCAAAGGCGCTTGATGAAATCAGAAAACAGATCACAATTCCACTGGTTGCCGATATACACTTTGATTATCGCCTGGCAATTTCTGCTATGGAGCATGGCGCGGATAAAATCCGTATCAACCCCGGCAATATCGGAAGCAGGGAATGTTTGAAAGCAGTTGTCGACGTGGCAAAGGAGCGGAATATTCCAATCCGCGTCGGCGTTAACAGCGGCTCCCTGGAAAAGGAGCTGGTGCAGAAATATAAAGGTGTCACAGCAGAAGGCATTGTAGAAAGCGCTCTTGACAAAGTGCATTTGATAGAAGAGATGGATTATGACAATCTTGTAATCAGTATTAAATCTTCGGATGTTCTGATGTGCGTCAAAGCCCATGAGCTGATTGCCTCCAGGACCGCTCATCCGCTGCATGTGGGAATTACGGAAGCAGGTACGATTATCAGTGGCAATATCAAATCTTCTATCGGGCTGGGTTTGATTTTACATCAGGGAATTGGAGATACGATCCGGGTATCTTTGACAGGAGATCCGTTGGAGGAGGTGAAATCAGCAAAGCTGATTTTAAAGACGCTTGGTCTTAGGACAGGCGGTATTGAAGTGGTTTCCTGTCCGACCTGCGGACGGACACAGATTGATTTGATTTCCCTTGCAAACCAGGTGGAAAATATGGTGGCAGATATTCCACTGGATATCAAAGTAGCAGTGATGGGCTGTGTTGTAAACGGTCCGGGAGAGGCAAAGGAAGCCGATATCGGAATAGCCGGAGGCATTGGGGAGGGACTTATTATCAAACACGGGGAAGTGTACAAAAAAGTTCCGGAAGAAGAGCTTTTAGCCGAACTGCGCTATGAATTGTTAAACTGGAGTGAGTGATATGTCAAAAACTTTTTTTGAGGTATTTCCGACATTAAAAGTAAAAGAAGAAGTAAAATCATTGCTTTTGGGAACGGAAATTACAAAAGTAAGTGCGAATCGCATGAAAAATTCGATTCGCATTTATCTTTTGGGTACGCATTTAATTGAAAGGGCAGAACTGTCCGCACTGGAAAAGGAAATTGCTTCCCAGCTTTTTCCACGACAGCGCATGGAGATAAAAATTGTGGAAAAGTTCCGGCTGTCCGGCCAGTATACGGCAAAAAAACTGATGGATATTTATAGTGGCAGTATTGCAGACGAGCTGCGGGCATACAGCCAGCTTTTATATAATGTATACCATAGCGCCAGGATTACTTTTCTGGATGAAAACCGGATGGGTCTTGTGTTGGAAGATACGATAATTGCCAGAGAGCGTTCGGAAGAACTGGTGCGTATTCTGGAGAAAATTTTCTGCGAGCGGTGCGGTATGGATTTCATTGTAGATTTGTCTTTTCAGCCGTCAAAAGGCAGCAGTCATATCGAAAAGGCGGATCGTATGATCAAACAGGAAATTTTAAATGTGACACGCTTATCCGGTATGACAGAAGAAAAAACAGCAGCTGTCAATGGGCCGCAGACATCTTTGCCAAAACAGCCAAAAGCGCCAAATGGGAATATTTCAAAGGAAACACGCGGCAGAAGAGGTTTTTTGGCTGCGAAAAAGCCGAATAACCCGGATGTGATTTACGGACGTGATTTTGATGACGAGCCGGTTACGATTGATAAAATTATCGGCGAGATGGGCGAGGCTGTCGTCCGCGGTCAGATTATCGAGCTGGAAACCCGTGAAATCCGGAATGAAAAAACCATTATTATCATTACAGTTACCGATTTTACCGATACAATTGTGCTCAAAATTTTTTCCAAAAACGAAACATTGCCGGAATTATTAGAACATGTCAAAAAAGGGGCCTTTATCAAAGTGAAAGGCGTAACCACAATTGATAAGTTTGACAGCGAGCTTACCATCGGTTCGATTATGGGGATCAAAAAAGCGCAGGATTTCCGTACTGCAAGAATGGATAACAGTCCCACAAAGCGCGTTGAGCTGCACTGCCATACCAAGATGAGCGATATGGACGGCGTATCTGATGTTAAAGATATTGTGAAGCGGGCAATGGCATGGGGGCATAAAGCGATTGCCATTACGGATCACGGCGACGTACAGTCCTTTCCGGAGGCCAACCATGCCATTCCGAGGGACAGTGATTTTAAAGTGATTTACGGTGTAGAGGCGTATCTGATAGATGATTTAAAATCTATGGTAGAGAATGTGAAGGGTCAGAGACTGAATGATACCTATGTCGTATTCGATTTGGAAACGACCGGATTTAGCCCTGATATGCATAAAATCATAGAAATCGGTGCCGTAAAAGTAGAAAATGCTGTGATTACAGAGCGTTTTTCTACATTTGTCAATCCAGGGGTGCCAATTCCCTACCACATTGAGACAATTACAAACATCCATGACGACATGGTAATGGATGCGCCCAAAATTGAAGAGGTGCTGCCTGGGTTTATGGAATTTTGCAAAGGCGCGGTTATGGTCGCTCACAATGCAGATTTTGATATGAGTTTTATTAAGCATAATTTAAAACTGCAGGAGAGACAGGAAGATTTTACAATTCTGGATACCGTAGCGCTCTCCAGAAGCCTTTTGCCAGGGTTAAACAGATTTAAGCTGGATACGGTTGCAAAAGCGCTGGGCGTTTCATTGCAAAACCATCACCGTGCCGTAGATGATGCGGAGTGTACGGCGGAAATATTTATCAAATTGATACAGAAGCTGAAAGACAGAGGAATTGTGGATTTAAATGGGGTAGAAAAACTTTCTGCATCTGATCCTGGCGTTATCCGTAAAATGCCGGCTTACCATGCCATTATATTAGCCGCCAACGATATTGGCCGGATTAATTTGTATCGTCTGGTTTCCATGTCTCATCTGACGTATTTTCACGGCCGTCCGAAAATTCCAAAGACGGAATTTATCAAGCATAGAGAGGGTTTGATCATTGGCTCTGCCTGCGAAGCGGGGGAATTATACCAGGCCATTTTAAACGGCAGGCCGGGAGAGGAAATTGCACGGCTGGCAGAATTTTATGACTATCTGGAAATCCAGCCTGTTGGCAACAACGAATTTATGCTCAGAGAGGAAAAAATCCCAGTGGAAAGTATTGCCGATCTGCAAAATTTAAACCGCAGGATTGTGGAACTTGGCGAACAGTTCCATAAGCCGGTTGTCGCAACCTGCGACGTGCATTTTCTGGATCCCGAAGATGAGGTGTACCGCCGTATTATCATGGCGGGAAAGGGCTTTAAGGATGCGGATAACCAGGCGCCTCTGTTCCTTCGCACTACAGAAGAAATGCTGGCGGAATTTGCATATTTGGGCAGTGAAAAAGCAGAGGAAATTGTTATTACAAACCCGAATAAGATTGCCGACATGTGTGAAAAAATTTCCCCGGTGCGCCCCGATAAATGTCCGCCCGTCATACCGGATTCCGACAAACTGCTGCGGGAAATCTGCCATAATAAAGCACATGAGATGTATGGCGAAACGCTTCCTCCCATCGTAGAGGAACGTTTGGAGCGTGAGCTGAATTCCATTATATCCAACGGATATGCCGTCATGTACATCATTGCCCAGAAGCTTGTGTGGAAGTCCAACGAAGACGGTTATCTGGTAGGTTCCCGTGGATCGGTAGGTTCCTCCTTTGTAGCTACCATGTCCGGAATTACGGAGGTGAACCCTTTGCAGGCGCATTACCTGTGCCCGCACTGTCACTACAGTGATTTTGATTCGCCGGAGGTGAAAGCCTTTTCCGGAAGAGGCGGCTGCGACATGCCGGATAAAATTTGTCCGGTCTGTGGGAATCCATTAAATAAGGAAGGCTTTGATATACCATTTGAAACCTTCCTTGGCTTTAAAGGCAACAAAGAACCGGATATTGACCTGAATTTTTCCGGAGAATACCAAAGTAAGGCACATGCCTATACGGAGGTAATCTTTGGCTACGGCCAGACTTACCGTGCCGGAACCATCGGCACACTTGCCGATAAAACGGCTTTCGGCTATATAAAAAATTACTTTGAAGAACGGGGAATACATAAGAGAAACTGTGAAGTAGGAAGAATTGTGCAGGGCTGCGTCGGCGTCCGTCGGACAACCGGACAGCATCCCGGAGGCATCATTGTGCTTCCGGTAGGCGAAGAAATTGATTCTTTCACCCCGGTACAGCATCCGGCCAACGACATGACGACCAATATCGTTACCACGCACTTTGACTATCACTCCATTGATCACAATCTGTTAAAGCTGGACATACTCGGACACGACGATCCGACCATGATTCGTATGCTGCAGGATTTGACCGGTTTAGATCCGCAGACAATTCCGTTAGACGATGCTGCTGTTATGTCCTTATTCAAAAATACGGACGCCCTCGGCGTAACGCCTGAGGAACTCGACGGCTGCGCATTGGGTGCGCTGGGCATTCCGGAATTCGGCACGGATTTTGCCATGCAGATGGTAATTGACGCCAAGCCGCAGGAATTTTCCGATCTGATTCGGATTTCCGGCCTTTCTCACGGAACTGACGTATGGCTTGGCAATGCCCAGACACTGATTCAGGAGGGCAAAGCAACGATTTCCACAGCTATCTGCACCCGTGACGATATCATGGTCTACTTAATCCATATGGGACTGGACAGTGAGCTTTCCTTTACCATAATGGAATCCGTCCGCAAAGGCAAAGGGCTAAAACCGGAATGGGAAGACGAAATGCTCGCCCATGGCGTACCAGACTGGTACATCTGGTCCTGTAAAAAGATCAAATACATGTTTCCCAAAGCGCATGCCGCCGCCTATGTTATGATGGCATGGCGTATTGCATACTGCAAGGTATTCTACCCTCTGGCCTACTATGCTGCCTATTTCAGCATCCGCGCAACAGGCTTTAACTATGAGCTGATGTGTCAGGGGGAAGAACGTCTGCGCTACTATATGCGCGACTATGAAAGCCGCAAGGACAAGCTCACCAAAAAAGAACAGGACACCTACCGCGACATGCGTATCGTGCAGGAAATGTATGCCAGAGGATTTTCCTTTCTCCCGTTAGACATTTACCGCGCACAGGCCACACGTTTCCAGATTATAGACGGAAAGCTGATGCCCTCCTTAGGAACCATCGAAGGAATGGGAGAAAAGGCGGCTGAAGCGGTAGAAGAAGCTGCCAAAGACGGGCCGTTCCTGTCAAAGGACGATTTGCGCGAACGGACGAAAATAAGCAAAACAGTTATTGATCTGATGGCCGATATGGGCGTCTTAGCAGATCTGCCCGAATCAAACCAGCTGTCATTATTCGATTTTGCAGGATAAGATTTTTTGTATTTTGTAGCAGTCCAGACAAAAAAATACCGCAGCCAAAACGGTTGCGGTATTTCAAAAAAGAAAAGCCGATAGTCGGACTCGAACCGACGACCTACGCATTACGAATGCGTCGCTCTACCAACTGAGCCATATCGGCCTGCTAAACAGCACTAGAATAATATACATTATTTTGAAGAAAATTGCAAGAGGTTTTTGAAAAAAATATAAAAAAGGAGACAGGATCTTATGAAAAACCCAAATCAATGCGCTGTATATTACGGTACGTTCCATGCTCCGGTAAAGCCGCATATTATTCAAAGAAGCCTGGCCATGAAAATGCTCCATCATGCCTTTTCTGCATTCTTCGGTACAGAACTTCAGGAAAATGGTATCAAACAGGATAAAAACGGAAAACCCTGTTATGTATATTTACCAAATTGTTTTTTTAATATCAGCCACTGCAGCACAGCTGTAGCCGTAGCTGTAGCGCATGCTCCAGTCGGAGTGGACATAGAATCCCCACGTACAGTAAAACCGGGTGCCGTAAGAAAATGCTGCAATGCGAGTGAACTCAGCTATATTTTTGACGCCCCCTTTTCCCGGATATCTCTGCAGGAAGATCTCACCCCGGAACAGGCAAAACGCTTTCTAAACCTGTGGACCCTAAAAGAAAGTTACGTTAAAATGACAGGAGATGGCCTGCGCATCCCATTTGACACCGTTTGTTTTGACATACCAAAATTTCAAAGAATCAATCAGAACATTCTGCGATGGACCCAGCCAGGGCAATACCAATCTTATCTGTATTCACAGAAAAACACTGTGATCTCTCTCACCTTACAGCAAAAATCAACCGCCGCATCCCCTCAAATCCAGTGGAATTCTTACCCAGGCGAAGTTATTGCAACAGGGGAGTGTATATGATGTATCCGCCAGAGAGGAGATTTGGCAGAGGAAACTGCCCTTTGCCTGGCTGTGTCTGATCAGTATCTTGGTTGGTTTTCCAGGTGGAAATAACATACGTTTAAAATGAAATATATTGGGAAGAATTTATATCTCTGAACTAATAAAACCCTGACGCATTACTTTGGCCGGGGAATAACGTAGCCGGGGAGAGGCTGTGGCGGTGCGGGCTGCGAATTTGCCCTTGTGATGGAAGTTTAGATTTTCTTAACAGTTCTGTCAGCTTCCAGGAATTGCCGGACACGGATGTCCGGCAAAGCCCTTTCGCGCCACGGATGGCGCGTAAAAGGGCGGTTCCGTCCGTATGGAAGAGCTGTATCAGAACTGTTTAGAAAATTCTTACTTCCAATCACACAGGCAAAGGAGCAGCCCGCACCGCCACAACCTCTCCCCGGCGGATACTTCATTCACACCCCACCCACCCAAAGTAAAGTCACATATCCCATTGCATTTTCTGCAAAGATATGCTACATTTAATGCGTTGTAAAAAGAGATTCATAAACAGAGGAAAAAATATTGGATACAGACAAATTTATAGTAAAACTGGCAGACACACCAATAGGTGTGACAGTTCTGCATCATACTACCAGAAAATTCTGCAGGGATTATCTGACCGATGAAGCGCCTTTATTTTCGGTTGAAGTAACGCCCGATGACATCGTTTTTGAACATCAGAAAGCCGATTCAAAGTATCATTATACAGATGCATATCTGGAAACGCTTGCTCTTTACCGCAAAATTTCTGCAGGCTTATTAAATTATGACACGCTTTTGTTCCATGGTTCAGCCGTAGCGGTAGACAATCAGGCGTATTTGTTTACTGCCAAAAGCGGAACCGGAAAAAGCACTCATACCAGATTGTGGCGGGAGCTTTTTGGGGAACGCGCGGTGATGGTCAATGATGACAAACCGCTGCTGCGTGTTACAGAGCAGGAGGTTACCGTATTCGGCACTCCGTGGGATGGCAAGCATCATCTGAGTACGAATACTGCAGTACCATTAAAAGCAGTTTGCGTTCTGGAGCAAAGTCAGACGAATCATATAGAGCCGATGACAGTCAGGGAGGCATGGCCGGTGCTCATGCAGCAGAGCAACCGTCCGGCAGATCCGATGAAGTTAAAACAGGTCATGTGCCTGATTGACAGATTATCGGCGAATATTAAGCTGTACCGATTAGGCTGTAATATGGAACCGTCGGCAGCAGTAATCGCATATGAAGGAATGCAGTGATTGGAGGACATGAATATGAAGTTGAAAAAAGAGTTTATTACACACGAAAGTGATGGCGAGCAGATTTTAGTATCTTCAGATACGAAGGCATTTTCCGGTTTGGTGCGCAGCAACAGTACGGCAGCGTTTATTGTCAATCAGCTCAGGGAGGAAACGACAATCGGGCAGATTACAGACGCTATGGCCGGGGAATACGATGCGCCCCGTGACGTGATTGAGAAGGATGTCGCCAGGATTGTGGAACAGTTAAACTCTATCGGTGCAATTGAAGGAGAAGTGCAATGAGCGGCAACAGGGCCATGGACTATAGCCAGTCAGAGATAACGTATGATATGATATATCTGAGTGCGTGTGCGCTTCATAACGTCAAGCCGGACGCCGATCGAATCCGCCGGATTAATTTAAAACACTTGTATCGGATATGCCATTTCCATAATCTGACGGCGATTGTATGCATGGCTTTAGAAGAGACGGATGTTTTATCTGTGGCTGACCCGGCGTTGGCGAAAAAATGGAAAGATGCCAAAGCAAAGGCAATCCGCAAAAATATGCTTTTAGATGCGGAACGGGAACAAATCCTGGCAGAGATGGAACAGTCCGGTATCTGGCATATGCCGCTTAAGGGCAGTATTTTGCAAAGACTTTATCCGAAATATGGGATGCGTCAGATGGCCGACAATGATATCCTTTTCGATGCAGGCAGACAGAAGCAGCTGGTGGAAATTATGAAACGAAGAGGCTATCGTGTCGAGTCGTACGGGAAGTGTAATCATGATGTTTTCATGAAAGAGCCGGTTTATAATTTTGAAATGCATACAGGGTTGTTTGAGAAGTTCAGCGATAGCGCCTGGTATCGATATAATAATATCTGGTATCATTATTATAAAAATGTAAAGGACAAACTGCTTTTAGATGAAGGCACGTCTTATTGCTATCATTTTACGGATGAAGATTTCTATCTTTATATGACGGTGCATACTTACAAGCACTACCGATACAGTGGGGTCGGGATACGTTCTTTATTAGATTCTTATCTTTATATTATGAAAAAAGGCAGTTCGATGAACTGGGAATATATTGTACAGGAATCGGACGCGATGAAGATGAAAGATTTTGAAGAGCGCAGCAGGTTATTGGCCAAGAAATTGTTTTCGTCGCCTGTATGGGTACCAGATATAGAGCTTACAGATAAAGAAGAAGAGATGCTTTCTTATTTTATAAATTCCGGCACTTATGGGACGACCAAAAATTATGTGGAAAACAGGCTGCGTGAAACGGGAAAAGAAACAGGAATGCTGCGAAGTAAAATATATTATGTTTACAGACGGCTGATCCCAACAATGACCTGGTTTGAAAAACATGAACCGTTTTTTGCAAAACACAAAATTTTGATTCCGTTTTTTTTAATTTATCGGTTTTTCCGCCGTCTGTTTGGCAGGAAAAAGATAATCAATGAGCTCCGTGCAATGCAGGAGTTTGGAAAGAAGGGATGAGGCTGCATTTAGCAGCCTCATTCTTTAATCGGAAGAATGGGCAGGAAGAGCGTCATTCTTCTTTTTTTGGTTTTCTTTATTTGTTTTAGAGTCTCGTGATGGTTCCGGTACAGCCGGAACGTCTGGAACAGACGGGCTGGTATGCAAAGGACAGGTGTTTTTCGAGGACTGTGACATTAAATAGGGGCCGTCTGCGGAGCCGGAAGATCCGCCGGATATATAGATGCCGCCCACGCGTTCCGGACAGAATTCGGTTGCAAGCATACCGGATTCCGGACAGATAGTGACGCTTACATGGTGATTGCAGTATTCAGTCGGTACGCTGCCTTCTGCAAAATATTCTGTTTCTACCATGCTGCCACGCGGATCAGAATCACAGTGGCCTGCAACGACAAGCCGGCCCGATTTTTTGCATACAGTAGCAGTCGTGATGTTTTCCGGCATCACAAAATCTTTGTATTCCAGATTTTCATGAATCCGCGACATAACGGAACGCCAGATAGATTTGGGGTAGGACGTCGTACCGGATTCCTGAGGTGTGTTATCGTCAAAGCCGCCCCAGACGACACAGGTGTAATATGGGGTAAAGCCGGCAAATAGGGCGTCGCGGTTTTTGGTTGTCGTACCTGTTTTTCCCGCAATGGCCATTTCACCGAAGTTAACTGCCGTACCGGTTCCTTTACTGACAACGTCTTCCATAGCGTTGGCGAGCAGCCATGCAGTAGAGTCTTTTAAAACGCCGTGTGTCTGCGGCGTATTGTCAATCAGGACATTGCCGTCATGGTCTAAAATTTTAGTATAGAAACGGGGTTTGATATAAGTGCCGCTGTTGGCAATTGTCGCATATGCAGCTGTCAGCTCTAAATTGGTGACGCCTTTGGTAATGCCGCCAAGCGCCAGTGCCTGGTTGTTGTCATCATCCACCAGAGTGGTAAAACCAAAATCCTGCAGGTAGCTGAATCCCAGGTTTGTGCCAATTTCGGTCAGGGTCTTTACGGTTACAATATTGACGGAGTGTGTAATTGCCTGCCGCAGTGTGGTAAAACCGCGGAATGAGTTATCATAGTTGCGCAGGGGAGTACCGTTTTCATAGGAATACGGGGCATCGTCCTGTACGGAAGCAAGGGTGAGTCCGCCGCTGTCCAGCGCCGGGGCATATGCGGCGAGAATTTTAAAGGTAGAACCCGGCTGTCTGGTAGTATCCGTAGCGCGGTTTAAGGTTTTACTGGCGGTTTTATCGCCTCTTCCGCCGACAATGGCGGCAACTTCTCCGGTTTCCTGATTCATGACAGTAAGAGCAGTTTCCGGCTGTAAGGTAAACGTTACCGTTTCGCCGGCTTCTACGATCTTGTCGCCGGGTTCCATAATTTCCGCTTTGTATTGGTCGATGGCTGCCTGTGCTTCCTCTATGGAACTAAAATTTATGTTATAGTCGCTGTTGGCAGACTGATAATAGGAGAGCATGGTCTGCTCACTGTAGTTTGCAAAAGTTCCATCTTTTTTTTCAATGGTCAGGCGATAAGAGAAGGAATATTTGGGAGTGGTCGGATAGTTGTCAGGGTTGTTGACCTCTTCATCGCATATGGCCTGGATGACAGGATCCTGCGTAGAATAAATAGTCAGGCCGCCGTTATAAAGCGCTTTGTATGCCTGTGTTTCCGTATAACCTTTTATGTCGATAAAATCCTGAATAATCTGATCGGTCAGCTCGTCCACAAAATAAGAAGTAACCGATTCTTCCTCCACGGCTGTATTGACTATCTGGATGCGGTCGTAGACGTCGTCCGCCATGGCTTCGTCATATTCCTGTCTGGAAATATACTCGTGTTTGAGCATATGCTCTAAAACTTTTTCCCTGCGCTCTGCGTTCTTGTCGGGGTTGCTGATTGGGTTAAGACGGGAGGGATTTTGGGTAATGGCAGCAATGACGGCACACTCGGAAAGGGTTAAGTCCGATACGTTCTTATTGAAATAGCGCCTGGACGCCGACTGCACGCCAAGGGTGTTCTGCCCAAGATTGATTGTATTTAAATAATTTTCCAGAATCCAGTCCTTAGATACCTTTTTCTCAAGCTGCATGGCAAGGTACTGTTCCTGGAGCTTTCGTATAAATTTGTCTGCCAGAGATGTTTCGCTGGTCCAGTTTGTAAAAACATTGTTTTTCAATAACTGCTGTGTGATGGTACTTGCACCTTCGGAAAAATGTCCGCTGGTGATGCCTATCATTCCGGCGCGTAAAATTCCCTTTAAGTCAATGCCGTTGTGCTCATAAAAACGTTCGTCTTCGATCGCTACAAATGCGTGCTGCAAATGAACGGGAATTTCCTCAAATGTTGCATAAACGCGGTTGGATCCGGTTGCGACCAAACGGGCGATTTGATTGCCGTCTTTGTCCAGTACGGTGGATAAAAATCCGGCAGGCGTCGCATCGTCCAGGTTGATCTCCGGTGCGGAATCTATAACGCCTTTTACGATGCCAAACCCTGCGCATACGCCGACAACTATAACTGCCACGAAGCATACCAACAGGGTTTTTAAAAATATGACGCTGAATTTTTTGCAGATCATTGTACCTTTGGCAGTGAGTTCTTTTTCACGCTTGCGCGTGCTGCTTCTACCATAGTTCATAATGGGCCTCCTTTTGTTGGAATCTATTATAACAAAAAGTGTTCCATAATAAAAGTACTCTTAGACCAGATGATGTAAAATTTTATAACAGTTTGGCCTGCAACTGCGCAGGGTCTGCCCCAGCAAAGCGAGGGTACGTGCTGCGAAGCCAGCAGTCAGAAAAGGAGTGCAGTTTTCGTCTGCGGCGCTGGCCTCACTCAACGATGCCGCCGCATCGCCCCGTTCAGCTGCCTTGCAGACTGTTTCTTCTTTTTCTATCCCGGCTTAAAACAGATATATTTTACCAGTCCTGGGATGGAAAAGGCTTCTCTCCGCAGGGAAATGCATGGTATTTTTCACCAGCACGCAATATTAGAAGCTCTTGAATTCGAGGCATAAAAATAGTATGATAAAACCACAGACAGGAAGGGGGATAGGATATGGCAACGATATATGACGGCGCATGCCGGACAATCCTAAATGACTGCCGGAAACTGATTATCCCCGTAATGAATGAAATTTTCGGGGGAACATATACGGGGGAGGAAGAGATCCGTTTTTCCCCCAACGAACATTTTTTAGACCAGCAGGATGAAGCGGACAAGGAACGGATTACGGACACCAATTTTACAGTTTTCGGGAAGATACCGAAGAAATACCATATTGAGTGTGAAAGCAGCCTGCCGGATGGGACAATCACGATAAGGCTCTTTGAATATGACGCGCAGATAGCGCCTGACGAAGGCGAGGTTACAGAGGAGACACTGACAGTGACATTCCTCCATACGGCGGTCATGTACCTTCGCACTTACAAAAAGACACCGGATAAAATGAAATATGTGCTTGTCACACCGGGCGGGACGCTTCAGTATGATGTGCCGGTTATGAAAGTGCAGGCATATTCGCTGGATGATATTTTTGAAAAACGCCTTCTGATGCTGGTTTCGTTTTATATTTTTTCACATGAGAAAAGTTTTCCGGAGTATAATAGTAACGGGCAGAAGCTGGGGGAATTGAAGGCAGAGTATCAGAGGATTTTAGAAAGGCTTGACGAACTGGAACAGCAGGGAATGATAGGCGCCTTTGACAAACGTACGATTATTGATTTGACGGGTGATGTGATTAAGGAAATCGCACAGAAATATGAGAATGTGCAGAAAGGGCGCAAGAGGTCCAGTGGACCTCTGTATTGCGCGGACCGGAGCGGAAGCGGAGAAAAGGTGATATGATGCGGGGAGCATTGATTGAAACAAGTGCAAGAGCCATTTTAAATCAGGGAATTAGCCAAAACCAGAGAGAAACAGCGCTTTTTGTTGATTCCGATCAAAGATCGTGTTAAAATCGAAACTGAGAACAGGGAAAGAAAGGAACTATTTAAAATGAAAGCAGTATACAAAGGCGGCGAAGGTGAAATTGTGGAAAAAAAATCCCGGTTTATTGCAACGGTGCGTCCGGTAGAATCTGAGGAAGAAGCCATGGCGTTTGTAGCCGAGATGAAGAAAAAGTACTGGGATGCGAGACATAACTGCCATGCATTTGTGACAGGGGCCAATCAGGAGCTTTCCCGCTGCTCCGATGACGGAGAACCGGCTCAGACGGCAGGCAGGCCGATGCTGGATGTGCTGCTTCGGGAAGAACTTCACAATACGGCAGTCGTCGTGACACGGTATTTTGGAGGTACGCTGCTTGGAACCGGAGGATTGGTGCGGGCATATCAGAAAGCCGTGCAGGAAGGGCTGGCAAACAGTATAATTATAGATAAGCTGCCGGGAAAGAAGCTTATCATACATACCGATTATACCGGTCTTGGCAAGATTCAGTATGTACTGGCGCAGCAGGAGATTACTACAATGGGAACCGATTATACGGATACCGTCGGGATTCACGTCGTGGTACCCGCAGGAAAAGAGAGAAGTCTGACCGAAAAAATTACGGAAGCAACCGGCGGAACAGCCCGTTTTTCCTGGGGAAAAGAAGTAGAATTTGCATTGATCGACAAAGAAATAGAAATTTTTGAAAAATAGTGTTGACATTTATGGGCAAGGTGTGTATAATAGCTATTGTTGGTTGAGGAAAACCACAGATAACAGCAGATGATGGCCCATCGCCAAGCGGTAAGGCAACGGACTCTGACTCCGTCATTCCAAGGTTCGAATCCTTGTGGGCCAGCTTGAAGCACCACGTTTTGTGGTGCTTTTTTATGATATTGGAAACTTTATCCCCTGTATTATAAAACCTCCGGGGATGCGCACTGTGTATATAAGAAATATAGCTGCTGGCGCAGGCGTACGTCAGGACGCACAGTTATTTATGATGGGAAATCATAACAGCTTAGACGGTCGCCATTCCTGGGACAGCAAACGGCAAATTGCTGCTCAGGCGATTTGTGCGCATCACGAAGTGTGTAACGGGTTACTGTTCACGGCCTGGAGGCCGCTCACAGTAACGGTCCGGGGCGATATTTAAAGGTTTGCTTCGCAAAAATCGCCCCGAACTTGTATCATGTTCTCGCGGAACGCGCAGTAAATGCGCGTTCCTGACCCATGAATAGTAACTGAAACAGGGCAACTTGTATGAAATGTTATGGAAAATCAAAGTTTACCGAAAGGAAAACAGGGTAGTATGTATTGTTGGGAAGAAGCGGTAAGATACAGTGAATTGGATACAGACGGACAGATGGCACTGCCGTCTGTTCTGAACCGATTGCAGGATTGCTGCATTTTCGATTCGGAAGAGATTGGCGTAGGGCTAAAGTTTCTGAAACAGGAGCAGCGGGTCTGGGTACTTTCCTTCTGGCAGGTGGTAATCTGCCGTTATCCGGGCCTTGGGGAGCATATGAAGACATTTACATGGCCATATGATTTCAAAGGGTTTTTGGGATATCGTAATTTTAAAGCAGAGGATGAGGCGGGAGAAGTAATTGCTTATGCCAATTCGATATGGACGTATCTGGATACGCAGACGGGGATGCCGGCGCGTGTTCCAAAGGAGGTGCAAAAGCGGTATGTGTTCGCTCCGCCGTATGAGATGGAACATGCCGAAAGAAAGATACTTCTGGAAAAAGATATGCAGCAAAAAGAGCCGGTACGCGCCATGCGCAGTCTTATGGATACCAATCAGCATGTCAATAACGGCAAATATGTCATGCTGGCAGAGGAATATCTGCCCCAAAATTTTAAAGTACGGGAAATCCGGGCAGAATATAAAAAGTCCGCAGTTTTGTCCGATTTTATTTATCCCAAAGTAAAAGAGTTGGACAGCCGATATATCGTTTCATTGGAAAATGAGGCGTCAGAGCCTTATGCAATTGTAGAATTCAGGGAGGAACACGTATGAGATTAGGGGAAAAACAAAAGCTGACAGTTACAAAAAAAGTAGAATTTGGCGTTTATCTGTCTAAGCATGAAGGGGATGAAAAAAAAGTATTGCTTCCGGCCAAACAGGTGCCGGAGGGAGTCGGGCAGGGAGATGAAGTAGAAGTTTTCCTGTATAAGGATTCTAAGGACAGGCTGATTGCCACGACGAAAGAGCCGTATATTATGCTGGGGCAGACAGCGGTTTTAAAAGTGATTGAAACCGGCGATATCGGAGCATTTTTAGACTGGGGACTGGAAAAGGATCTGTTTCTCCCTTATAAGGAGATGACCAGAAAGACAGAGCCGGGGGATGAAATTTTAGTCCGGCTGTATATTGACAAGAGCAGCAGGCTTTGTGCAAGTATGCGGGATCTTTATGAGCTTTTATCTACGGATTCGCCTTATCAGAAAGAGGATATGGTATCTGCGCGGATTTATGAGTTCAGCGGGAATTTCGGGACATTTGCAGCTGTAGACGATAAATATTCGGCTATGATTCCGTCCCATGAAGACTGTGGCAGCAAAAAGATTGGAGATGTGATCCAGGCCAGGGTAACAAATGTGAAACCGGATGGCAAGCTGGATCTGACGCTTCGCAAAAGAGCTTATCTCCAGATGGACGCAGACGCAGAAGCGGTTTTAAAGGTAATTGAAGAATACGCCGGCGTGCTGCCGTTTAATGACAAAGCCTCTCCGGAGGTGATCAAACGGGAAATGAAAATGAGCAAAAATGCTTTTAAACGCGCAGTAGGACGTCTGTATAAAGAACGCAGGATAGAAATCACGGAAAGAAGCATCCGTAAATTATAAATAAGGAGAATAGAAACGTGTATGATGTGATTATAATCGGCGGCGGGCCGGCCGGGCTTTCTTCGGCAATATATGCAGCGAGGGCCTGTATGTCAGTTTTGCTGTTGGAAAAACAGCCTATGGGCGGCGGTCAGATATTAAATACCGCAGAAGTGGACAATTATCTCGGTATACCGGGTGTAAATGGTTTTGAGTTGGGAGAGAAGTTTACGGATCATGCCAAACGTCTTGGCATCCGGTCTGTGGCAGAGGAGGTGGTTCGTATTGACTGCCTGGGAGAAGTTAAGAAAGTGATTACGGTAAAGAAGGAATACGAAGCCAGAGCCGTCGTTTATGCTGCGGGCGCCGGACACCGTAAGCTTGGGATACCCGGAGAGGAAGCTTTTGCAGGAAGCGGCGTTTCTTACTGCGCAACCTGTGACGGAGCATTTTTCCGCGGCAGAACGGCTGTTGTCATCGGCGGCGGAGATGTGGCGCTTGAAGATGCGCTTTTTCTGGCAAAAGGATGTAAAAAGGTTTATCTGATGCACCGGAGAGATACTTTCCGGGGAGCAAGATCTCTTGTCAGGCGTGTGGAAGAGGAGACAAAGATAGAACTTGTGTTAGACGCTGTCCCGGAGGAGATAGCAGGGGATGGCATGGTAAAGGAATTGCTTTATCTGGACAGGAAAACGAAAGAGCACAGAAAGCTGGCGGTGGACGGTGTGTTTATAGCAGTAGGAATGGTACCGCACACAGAGCTTTTGAAGGGACAGGTGGAGCTGGACGAAAACGGGTATATTATTGCCGGCGAGGATTGCAGGACGAGCGTAGACGGAGTGTTTGCGGCAGGAGATGTACGAACGAAGAAAGTGAGACAGATTGTGACAGCGGTCAGCGACGGAGCGGTTGTGATAGCCGAAATCGGAGTTTAAACTGCAGGCAAATAAGTACTTTGAAAAAACAGTGAAGAAGGAAATAAAAGATACAGGATATGAGGTTTTTTCATATCCTGTATTATTTTGGAGCAATTCATATGATCTGAAGCGGGTTTGAAAAATCATTTTTGCGATTTTCTGACACATTCTAGCGCAGATAAGCGTTTTGCAGGATTTGCAGCGCTTCCTTTAAACCGGAATTATTTAACCTGGCCAGATAATCGTCATAAGAATCAAAGGAGAGTGTTCCCATAATAAACTGAATTGTGTATTCATGCATACAGTCGGAAACCTTTGCCATGATTTCACTGTATCGCCTGCTTTCCTGTGGAGTGAGGTTTAAACCGGTTGGGAGCAGGTAGTCTGTATCTGAAGAAGACCAGATATCCATCATTTCCTGGCAGCTCTGAAACTTATTTGCCTGCAGCTCGCGCTTCCAATTGGTGTAGCCGATAGGAAAATAGGTTGGAAGCGTATAATACTGCAGTGCATCATAGAAATTCAACCCATCCGGATTGTCAGTGATTAGTTCGGTATATTCAGGCCGTCCGTCTTCTTTAATTGTATAGGTTTCACCTTCCAATCCATAGGTGGCGAAAAGAGTGCCTTCTTTGGAATACAGGTAGTCAAGCCATTTTAAGGCGGCTTCGGGATGGGCGCAGGAGGAAGAGATGGCAATATAGTTGTCTACATACGTATCTGGAAAGCGGAAATGGCTTTCGTCGGAGGCCTCTTTTTTGGGTGCGGGGATAGGTGCGGTGGAAATGTCCGGGCAGTCTTTTGCAGAGAGAAACGAGGAAAACAGGTAGTAAGAGCACCAGATACCAGAAGAGCCGTTTGCAATGTTGTCTTCATTCGGAAAAATATCCCCGGTGGAAAAGTAGGGGCTAATCAGGCCAAGATCGTACCAGCGGTTTAAAAGCATCAGGTATTCCTTCCATCCTTCTTCGGCCGGACCATAGTATATGTTGTCTCCGATATGGTAGAAACTGCTGGATACGCCAAAACCAGCGCTTAAATAATCTCCGGGCATATAGCCGGTACCGGGCAGATAAAGCGGAGCAGAAGCGTGTTTTTTCTCATGAAAGGCGGTGAGTACGGTTTCCCAGTCGTCATAGGTGACAGGAATTTTCAGGTTTAATTCGTCCAGCCAGTCTTTGCGGATCATTGGGCCAATCCATGGTCCCTGCTTTTCCTGGCGGACGGCATAGACGGCAGCCAGCCGTCCGGCATCCGTATAGACGATATCTGTCAGGTTCTCATTTTCCTGTATGATGGCATAATAATTGGGCGCATATTTTGGGATAAGTTCGCTTAAATCCAGAATAGCGCCCTCATCTATAGCGGTATCTAAGCCCGTGCCATAGGTGTGGTTCTGGTAGGCGTTTATGATCAGATCCGGCATCTGTGTGTTGGTTTGTTTGAAAAAATATCTTGACTCCTGTTCATTGACAGAAGTAACCCAGGAAATATGTACATTGGTACGTTTTTCAAGTTCCTGGAAAAACGGAGATTGGTTCAGGTCGCCGTTGCATTGTTCTAGCAGAGCGCTGCTGATATTGACCAGACAAGTGAGTTCTGTCGGCGTATCTGCGGCAGCTCCCGTCGGGGCAGTTGACTGAAGCTGCAGGCAGGAGCAAAGAAGGACAGAAAGCAGCGCCATGCTTGCTGTAAAAGAAGAAAGTTTTTTATTCATTTGAAAATCGTCCCTTCCAAATATTTGCAAAAAAAATGACGGATTGTGAATTACGTGATATAATTTTATATTATAAAAGAAGCAGGTCGATTTGTAAATTATCATTTCGAGTTTAAAGGAGAAGCTATGAAATCAAAGAGAAGGGCAATACATCCTGTATTCCGGCGGATTCTGGCCTCATATCTGTCTATGTGCGCCGTATTGATTGGAATTACGGCAATTGGAGGGATACAGTCTATTTTATATATGCGTAAGGAGCTGCGTCATGAAGAGGAGTTAAAGCTGCGGAGTATTGTAGAGGAGATTGAAAACAATATCAAACAGACTTATCAAATTTGCGGTGCGTTGGCAGAAAACAGTGATTTGGAGGAAATTGCGCTAATAAAGGATACCTTTACCGCGGAACAGATAAGACAGGCGGTTACACTGAAGCAGAGCATGGCGGAAGGTGTGGGAAGCCATTTTGTCAAAGAATTGTATGTTTATTTTTTTAACAGCGATACGATTCTTTCTGCACGGTCGCAGATGCTGTCCGGCGAAGCGGAGACGGAGCTTTTTCACAGTCGGTACGGGATTCCACAGGAGTTGTTTTTGTATATGGTTTCCGGGGAGATCGGGAAAAATTATCAGACGCTTGAAAATAATCATATCTGGTTTTTCCTGCCGGTTAATAATGATGAAGGTAACAGAGATGCAGTGATTATTGCAGAATATGATGCAAAGAGCCTCTCCAGTATACAGAATAAGGACAGTATTGTGGCCATTTCTGACGGAGAGGATATACTGCTGTGTGCGGGCAGTCTTACCGAAGAAGGCCAAAAGCAGCTGGTTTCGGGAAGAAATGAGATAACGGTATCAGGAAAGCGCTATCTTTTAGTGCAGCAGCAGATGGATTTGTTTCAGTGGACATGCTTTGCAGGTACCAGCCAGGAAATGCTCTGGTACGAATCTAAAAATTTTATGCGCCAGATGCTGTTGGAAGCTGTTGTGCTTCTGGTGATGACTTTAGTTGGTTCCTGGTATTTTTCACGCAGGACATTTATCCCGGTTGGTAATTTGATGCGGGACAATAAAACGCTGCACAGCCGGTTAGATAAGCATGAGAAGGCGCTTGCCGCTGTGGAGTTTTGCCGTTATTTAAACGGAGAGTCAAAAGAGCCTGCAATCAGTCATAATACGTTTTCGGATCTGTTTTTTTTGAAAGATACAGATACCTGGCGGATGGCAGTACTGTCTGTGCAGCATGGCAGGAAGGAGGGCCTGGTAAGCTGCATCAGACAGGAGGACAGGCAGGAAGTGCTGCAGAAGCTGCTGTTTGATCATTATCCGGGGAGCAGTATTCCGATGGGAAAATATGATGTGGCAATTTTTGGATGTTCCAGACAGGAAGAGCAGGAGGATCAGGTGAAAGCATGTTTACAGGAAATCGTTCATTTTTATAAAGAAGAATTAGACAGCCCGCTGCTTGTGATGTTAGGTCAGCCGGAAATTGGATATACGGTTATGCCGGCTGTGTATCAGGCTTTACTGGAAGGTTTGCAGTATCTGGATTTCTGGCAGGCGGAGGAAGAAATGGAGGGTGTTTATGTTTATGGAAAATTCATGGATATAGAGGAACAGGTCAGTTATTCTTCTTATATAGATGAAACGAGAAAGCTTTTAAACTGTCTGGCTATTGAGGATTTTCCGGGTGCATATCAGGAGCTGGATCGTATTTTGCGGGAAACATTTCCCAGAAATAAACGGTATTTAAAATACAATATTTATCTGATGTATGGTTTGATTGGCATTATGCTGACTTCGCTGGATACCTACGGCAGCCAAAAGGATCGGGAGTTTATAGAATCGCTGCATTATGAAGAGAGGCTGTTTTGTATTCAGTCGATCCGAACCCTGCAGGAGGAGAGCTGCAAAATCTTTGAAGCAATTATTGCTTATCGGGAGAGCCAGGTTAAGGAAGGCGAGCCGGTATGGATGGCAGATGTGCGGCAGTATATAGAAGATCACTATGCACAGCCGGACTTAAATGTGTCCGCACTGGCGGAGCATTTTGGAATTAGTGTGCCGCATTTGAGCCGGACATTCAAAAAGGTGGAAGGATATGGCGTTTTGGAGTATATTCATATGATTCGGCTTAAAAATGCCAAAGAAATGTTAAAAAATGGGATGAATGTCAAAAATACATCCCTTGCGGCAGGTTACATAGATGCCAAATCATTTACTCGTTCTTTTAAAAAATACGAAGGGATTACACCAAGCCAGTATCAAAAAGGGAACGATACCATATCAAAAACATAACCCCAAAAGCAAAATTTTGCCCCTTTTTTTACGAGCATGGATTCTTTAAAATAAAATTATCTGATCAAAGGTATGATCTAAAGAAGGAAAGGAGAAACTATTTATGAAGAGAAGGGCAAAGCAAATGATGGCAGCTGTTATGACGGCCTCTATGCTGTTTTCTTCTGCACTTCCTGTAGGAGCAACTACGAAAGCTGCAGATGTACCGGCAGAGAGCGCGCAGGCGGCAGCCGCACAGATGGAAACGGAGGACATGGCGTTATCAGAGAATCAGAATGATGCAATGCCTCTTGCAGAGAATCCGGATACAGCATCCGGTACCTACAGCGCAATTGTAGAGGGGTTTGACTGGGGTCCGGGTGTGACAAAGATAATTGTAAGTCTGGACAAAGAAATCAGCGCAGCGAGTGTGGCGGCAGAGAAGTTTCAGATAGCAGTAGAAAAGCAGGGCTACTTTGGCAACGTAAGTCGTGGAAACCGTACGATTACTGCTGCATATACCAGTGATGCCAATGGAGACAGAATCGAAGGGGACGCAGCTTACCTGACCTTTGAACTGGCGGTAGGCCCTGCGATTGATATTAGCAACCCATTCTTTTATGATTTTATGGCGGGATTTAACGTATGGGCAGCTCCGTATACCAATACGATTACGCTTACCGAAGGCAGTAAGCTGCAGTCCGGCGAAACGGAGATTACAGCGCTGAATATAGAAGCGGCTGTAAAAGAAACAATCAAACCGCAGGCTGATCAGTTCAAAAAGGGTACCTATAAAAGTATGTTTACATCCGGAGAGGATATCACTCTTTCTTATGCATCCTACTCGCCGGCGAAAGACAGCAAAAAGAATCCGTTAATTATCTGGCTGCACGGAGCGGGAGAAGGCGGAACGGATCCGGATATCGCGCTGCTTGGCAACAATATCACGCTTCTGGCAGGCGAAAATGTACAGAAGTATTTTGACGGCGCATATGTACTGGCGCCGCAGTCCGATTCGATGTGGATGAACGACGGAAGCGGAAACTATACAAAGGATGGGACATCCAAATATACGGAGGCTCTGATGGAGCTGATCCAGTCCTATGTAAACAGCAATGCGGATATTGATAAGGATCGCGTTTATATCGGCGGCTGTTCCAACGGCGGATATATGACGATGAATATGATTATGAATTATCCGGATTATTTTGCAGCAGCGTATCCGATCTGTGAAGCGTATACGGATGAGTGGATTACGGATGAAATGTTAAAAGGCATTTTGGATTTGCCGATCTGGTTTACGCATGCCGCAAACGATCCGACGGTAAATCCACAGTCTCATACGGTAGCAACGGTAGACAGATTGCGCACAATGGGCGCTGCCAATGTGCATTTCAGCTATTTTGACGACGTACACGATACCAGCGGTGAGTATACCGGAGCTGATGGAGCGCCATATCAGTACAACGGACACTGGTCCTGGATCTATACGCTGAAAAACGAATGTACGGAAGACGGCGTATCTATTATGGAATGGCTGTCCAAACAGAAGAAATCTTCCGTACCGCACGAAATAACAACAGCAGCAGGTACATACCGTGCGGTTGCAGAAGGCTTTGACTGGGGTCCTGGCGTGACAAAAATAATTGCAGGCCTGGATAAAGAAATCAGTTCAGCAAGTGTGTCGGCGGATAAATTCCAGATAGCAGTAGCAAAACAGAGCTTCTTTGGCAACATAAGCCGTGGAAACCGTACGATTACCGCTGCATATACCAGTGATGCCGATGGAAACAGAGTAACAGGGAATGCAGCTTATCTGACCTTTGAACTGGCAGTAAGCCCACGTGTTGATATCAGTAATCCATACTTCTATGATTTTATGAAAGGCTTCAATGTATGGGCAGATCCATATACCAATACGATTACACTCACCGAAGGCAGCACACTCTTGTCTGTTGGAACAGAGATAACGGAATTGGATATTGAACCAGAAGCAGCAGAGATAATCAAACCGCAGGCAGATCTGTTTGAAAAGAGCACGTTTACATCCGAAGAAGAGGAGATGACGCTTTCCTATGCGTCTTATGCACCGGCCGATGATAACAAAAAGAATCCGCTGATTGTCTGGCTGCACGGCGCGGGAGAAGGCGGAACAGATCCGGATATTGTATTACTGGGAAACAATGTAACACTGCTGGCCGGCGAGAATGTACAGAATTATTTTGACGGAGCATATGTGCTGACGCCTCAGTCTGACACAATGTGGATGAATGACGGAAGCGGAAATTATACGAAGGACGGAACTTCCAAGTATACGAAAGTGCTCATGGAGCTGATCCGGTCTTATGTAAACAGCAATGCAGATATTGACAAGAGCCGTATTTATATCGGCGGCTGCTCCAACGGCGGATATATGACAATGAATATGATTATGCATTATCCGGATTATTTTGCAGCAGCATATCCGATTTGTGAAGCGTATACAGACGCATGGATTACGGATGAAATGCTGGAGGGCATTAAAGACATGCCAATTTGGTTTACGCATGCCGCAAACGATACGACGGTGAAACCAGAGACCCATACAGTAGCAACGGTAAACAGGCTTCGGGAAATGGGAGCAGAGAATGTACATTTCAGTTATTTTGACGACGTACACGATACCAGCGGCAAATATAATGATGATGAGGGGAATCCACATCAGTATCAGGGACACTGGTCCTGGATATACACACTGAAGAATGAGTGTATGGAAGATGATGTTACGATTATGGAATGGCTGTCCAAACAGCAGAATACGAAAGTGGCAGCAGGTACATACCAGGCAGTTGCAGAGGGCTTTGACTGGGGTCCCGGCGTGACTAAGATCATCGTCAGCCTGGATAAAAAAGTCAGCGCATCCAGCGTAGCGGCAGACAAATTCCGGATAGCAGTCGAGAAGCAGGGTTATTTTGGCAATTTAAGCCGCGGAACACGCACGATTACTGCTGCATATACCAGCGATGCAAAGGGAAACAGAACAGAAGAGGATGCGTCTTATCTGACCTTTGAACTGGCAGTCGGCCCAAGCATTGATATCAGCAATCCGTTCTTCTATAATTTCTTTGTAGGCTTTAACGTATGGGCAGATCCGTACACCAATACTATTACGCTTACAGAAGGCAGTACGCTGCAGTCCGAAGAAACAGAAATTGTAGCTTTGAATATTGAGCCAAAGGCAGCAAAGACGATTAAGCCGCAGGCGGATAAATTTAAAAAGGGCACCTACAGAAGCATGGTTTCACCTGGGGAAGACATAAAGCTTTCCTATGCAACCTATGCACCTGCCAAAGACGACAAAAAGAACCCGTTAATTATCTGGCTGCACGGCGCGGGAGAAGGCGGAACGGATCCGGATATCGCGCTGCTTGGCAACAATATTACGCTTTTGGCAGGCGAAAATGTACAGAAGCATTTTGACGGCGCGTATGTACTGGCGCCGCAGTCCGATACGATGTGGATGAACGACGGAAGCGGAAACTATACAAAGGATGGGACGTCCAAATATACGGAAGCTCTGATGGAGCTGATTCGCTACTATGTAAACAGCAATTCAGATATTGATAAAAACCGTGTTTATATTGGCGGCTGCTCCAACGGCGGATATATGACAATGAATATGATTCTGCATTATCCGGAGTATTTCGCAGCAGCATATCCAATCTGTGAAGCGTATACGGACGCATGGATTACGGATGAAATGCTGGAAGGCATTAAAGATCTGCCGATCTGGTTTACGCATGCTGCAAACGATCCGACGGTAAATCCACAGTCTCATACGGTAGCAACAGTAGACAGATTGCACGCAATGGGCGCTGCCAATGTGCATTTCAGCTATTTTGACGATGTACACGATACCAGCGGTCAGTATACCGGAGCTGATGGAGCGCCATATCAGTACAACGGACACTGGTCCTGGATCTATACGCTGAAAAACGAATGTACGGAAGACGGCGTATCCATTATGGAATGGATGTCCGGGCAGAAGAAGGAAGACGAACCGACAACAGATGACAAAACAGATAAGCTTCAGGAAGAGCTGGACGCAGCGAAAAATGAACTGAATGATCTGAAGGATAAGGCTGATAAACTGCAGGAAGCTGCAGATCAGGCGGTAAAAGATCTGATTCAGGCGCAGGAAGAAGCGAAAAAGGCTCAGGCCGATGCAGAAAGTGCAAAAGCAAAAATAGAGGAAGCCAAAGCAGAGGCACAGAGGGCTATGGCAGCCGCGCAAGCCGCGCAGAAAGCATTGGAAGAATATAAAGCGCAGCAGGCGGGTCAGTCGGTACAGGAGACGACCATTAAGGTGAATAAGAGTAAGATTAGCCTTAAGGCAGGTAAGAAAAAACAAATTAAAGTAACAGTTACTAATGCCAATGGCAAAAAAGTGACTTATAAATCCAGCAATAAGAAAGTGGCAAAAGTATCTTCTAAAGGAAAGGTTACCGGTGTCAGCAAAGGTAAAGCTACAATTACGGTGAAATGTAATGGAGTATCCAGGAAGGTAAAAGTTACTGTAAAATAACAAAAATATAAGTAAAAAATGGCGGCATCAGACCTGTGAACAGGTCTGGCGCCGCTTTTGCTAAAATATACCTTTTCATCTTCTGGCGTGGATGGTATAATGAAGGTATTACAGAGGGATTTCGCTTAAGAAGCTTCCTTCTATAAAATCAACACAGCAGAATCAGGAGAGGAGTGGGTATATGTATCGTATCATTACAATTGAAAGACAGTATGCCAGCGGAGGAAATGAAATCGGCAGAAAGCTGGCGAAGAAACTGGGGTATGAGCTGTATGACAGAAATCTGCTTTCCATGGCGGCGAAGGAACTTCAGATACCTTCTATGTATATTGAGGGACTGGAGGAAACGCACACGGGAGGTTTTTTGTTCAATCTTTCCAAGACGCCGTTGGGCGGAAGTTCGGCCAGCAAAGAAAAGACGTTGTCAGAAAAGCTGTTTGCGGAGGAAAAGCGTATTATTGAGGAAGCTGCAAATAAAGGAGGCTGTGTAATTGTCGGGCGTGCGGCAGGGTTTATTTTAAGGGAACGAAAAGAGTGCCTGAATGTGTTTATCCACTGTGGAAAAGAGAAGCGGATAGAACGGGCTATTGCACGGGAAGGTATTTTGGCCCAGGAAGCGGAAAACGCATTAAAGAAAAACGATAAACGGCGTAGTGGATTTTATAATTCAGTAACACATTGGGAATGGGGGCATCCGGCGTTTTTTGAACTGTGCCTGGACAGTGGGAAGCTGGGGATTGACCGATGTGTGGAAATTCTGGCAGGATTGATGGATTCGTCAGAACAGTAGCGGGAGCAGATGGCCTGCCGCGGGAAAGGACATAGAGTAGAAAAAGGGATGGCAGGAAAATTGCGGAGAGCAAATTTTCCTGCCATTCCTTTTTGCTGTTTGGATTATTTGTTGCAGAGTTCCTCTGCCAAAGCGTCAATTGCAGCCTGGCTTTCGTCATTTAATGCAGACAGAATTTTAACGGTATGCTCCGTAAATGTCAGTTCCTTGCAGCCTTCCAGCATTTTCTGCATGGTCTTTGCCGCCGTCGGAGCCCAGGAGCCGTTTTCCATCAGGCCGATGGTGCGTTTCTGATAATTGCGTTCTGCCAGATTGTGTAAAAATTCACGCATAAACGGGAAAACATCGCCGTTGTAGGTTATCGTAGCCAAAACAAGCTTGCCGTAACGGAATGCATCTTCCACAGCCTCCGCCATATCGCAGCGCGCCAGATCGTTTACCACAACCTTCGGACAGCCTTTTTTCTGCAGCTTGTCTGCCAGAAGCTCTACTGCCTTTTTGGTGTTGCCATAGACGGAGGAGTAAGCAATCACTACGCCTTCAGATTCCACCGAATAAGAAGTCCATGTGTTGTAAAGTCCTATATAATAATCCAGATTCTCTTTTAAAACCGGTCCGTGCAGCGGGCAAATTGTCTGGATATCCAATGCGGAAGCTTTCTTTAAAAGGTTCTGTGCCTGTACGCCATATTTGCCCACAATTCCGAAATAATAACGGCGGGCTTCGCATGCCCATTCCTCATCCACATCCAGCGCTCCAAATTTGCCGAAGGCGTCAGCAGAAAATAAAACTTTATCTAAAGTATCATAAGTAACGATTACTTCCGGCCAGTGCACCATCGGTGCAGCGATAAAGGTCAGAGTGTGTTTGCCGAGGGAAAGGGTATCGCCATCCTTTACGACAACCTGCCTTTCGGAAAAATCTGTGCCGAAAAATTGTTTCATCATTGTAAATGCCTTGGCGCTGGAAACGACTTTGGCATCTTTATATGTTTCCATAAATTTTGCTATGTTGGCGGAGTGATCTGGCTCCATGTGCTGTATGATCAAATAATCGGGTGCGGTATCGCCGGATACATTTTTGATATTGTCAAGCCATTCCCCACCGAAGCGTGCATCTACCGTATCAAATACAGCTGTCTGTCCGTCCATCATGACATAGGAATTATAAGCCATGCCATTTTCTACAGTGTACATTCCCTCGAACAGATCAATTTCATGATCGTTTACGCCTACATACTTAATATCACTTGTAATTTCCATTTTATTATCGCTCCTTTATTTTTTGACAAATATTGCTTTTTTTTGATAGCTATGACATTATAGCATATGGGGGAGGAGGACTGCAACGATTATCGAAAGATTTTTGGAAAAGGAGGGGCGGGGATTGGGAAGTATATACCATGCCCTCTGCCTGGCTGCGCTTTTCAATTTCTGGGGGTGTTTTTGAAGGCTGGAGGGGTGTGGTGGAAGATGAAGGCGTTGGTTGCTGTATGATGGGCGGATCGTTTAGGGCTTGGATTAGAGCGTGTCTGACTTCTATGGCGGACGATTTGCAATAAAATTTTATGATATTATGTGAAAACTGAGTCGAATAGATAATATGCCGTTGGCATAACGGCCTTCTATGCGGCCCTGCATTTGTTCTGTAAGTGTCCGTGCAATGGATAGGCCAAGGCCTGTGGATCGGGCGCCGGTTTCTACTGTGTATAGCCGGTCGAATATTTTCTGCGATTCTACCTTATTTAATCTATGGGCGTGATTGGAAAAGGTGATTTCACCTTCTTTGGTCATTGTAATCTGCAGATCTCCGTCGCTGTATTTTAATGTGTTGCTTAGTATATTTTCGAAAATGCGGGAAAGCGCCCATGTATTTAACATAGACAGTACGGGTTCTTCCGGCATGGAAATCTCTGGTGTGATTTTACAGCTTTTCAGCGCTGCATAATGTGCCAGGATGCTCTCCTCTAATGCCTGGTTTAGTACGACTTTCTCCAGTATGGTATCCTGCTCTTTGGATGTGGCAACAGAATAGAGGAAAAGCTCTTCGGTGAGCTGTTTTAAATACCCGGCGCGTTCCCGGATGATGGCAAGGCAGCGGGCGGCATAAGTGGAAACCTCTTCTGTTTGCAGGATATCCAGATAGCCGAAGATGGCGGTCAGCGGAGTTCTGAGGTCGTGGGAAATATTGGTGATGGTTTCTTTTACTGCGATATCTCCCTGAATAAAACGGTGCCGTTCGCTGCGAAGCAGGCGCAGCTGTTCATTGATGCTTTCTGCAAGCGCACGCATATGGCGGTCGCGGCTGGTAATGTCAATCAGTGTATTGGTGTCATTTTGCAGCCGGTCGGCAAAAGCTGTGCGGATTTCGTCCGCGGATTTTTGCATCAGATGTATTTTTATAATAAAAGTAAAATGCAGGAAAATGAATGGGCTAAGGGCTGCCCACAGCAAAGGCTCCGTTAAAAATTCCATAAAAAAACTCCTTATTTGATATCCTTTCTGGAAAATGCGAACAGGCCGATTCCGGTGCACAATACGACAATCAGGCTGTCATAGAGGAAGACGCGCGTAAGCGGCAGATCGCCGGACATAAGCGTCGTAGCCTGACCGGAGGGCATAAATTCCATCAGGAAGGTATAGACTTTACGTTTGGTTCCTGTGACATAATATTCATTTGGTATGGGTTCGCTCTGAATGAACTGGCCGTCTTCTTCTATATAATCGGTCCACATTTTAGGCTGCAAGAGCTGCGCATAGAGGTAGCTTGAGGCAAACAGCATGAGAAATGCGGTCAGGATGGTTACGGTGGCAAGGCTGGCCTTGTTGTGGATGAGCATGGCGGCCAGTGTGAAAAGCGCCGTATAAGCGAGCTCAATGAACAGTGTGCATGCAATCAGAGAAGCTGTATGACTGGTTCCGATGGAAAAGGAGCCGAGCAGCGGGATGCCGGCACAGGCGCAGGGGAGCATGTAGCAGACTGCAATAAAAAGGACGGCGCAGGTGCATACGGCCAGATTGGAAAAATAAATGGCAGTACGGGAGTGTCCGATGATAAGCTTATTGCGGATGGTTCCATCACTGTATTCCGTTCCGATAAACAGGCTGATAAATATGGCAGTCAATACGCCCATTAGCATGATATGAGTGAAAAACGGACTTTCAATTGTTGCGGTAAAGCCGTATTTGTCTGCCTGCATACGCAGAGCGATGGGGTAATACAGGCCAAAGGCAAGCATGAAGCCGGAAAGCAGCCAGAATATGCGGCTTTTCCGTAAACGGATCAGACCGGCGGACAGTAGTTTACGCATGGCTTTCACCTCCTACCAGATTTACATAATAGCTCTCCAGGGTTTCGTCGTGCTCTTCAAAGGCAAGGAGCTCGCAGTTATGTCTGGCAAGGGCAAGCACCAGCTTTGTAATGTTGACTCTGGCAAAAATGTCGGCCTTGCGGTCAGACAGAATCTGGTATTCCAGATGCATTTCGTCTAAAACGTGGGCAAGCGCTTTTGTGTCGCTTACTTCTACGCTGGCACATTTACGGCAGGAGGCTTCCAGGTCTTCGGCGCTGATTTCTTTTACTATGTGTCCACGGTCGATAAAGCCATAATGTGTGGCAAGGCGGGACAGCTCGTCTAAAATATGGCTGGAAATGAGTACCGTAATCTGGCGTTCACGGTTTAATTTTAATATCAGTTCACGCATTTCGATGATGCCCTGCGGATCCAGTCCGTTGATCGGCTCGTCGAGTACGAGAAAGTCCGGATCGCCGGCTAAGGCAATAGCAATGCCGAGCCGCTGGCGCATGCCTAAAGAAAAGTTCTTGGCTTTCTTTTTTCCGGTATCGGAAAGTCCGACCAGCGTTAAAAGCTCCATGACGCCTGAATCCGACGGCATACCTAAAATCCGGTACTGTTCTTTGAGGTTGTCTTTGGCAGTCATGTCGAGGTATATGGAGGGGGTTTCTACAACGGCGCCCATCCTCCGTCTTGCTTTACTGATATTTGGTTCGGTGTGCGGAGTGCCGTAGATGGCGTAGCTGCCTGAGGTGGGCTGCTGTAGTCCGCAGATTAACCGGATCAGAGTGGTTTTTCCGGCTCCGTTTTTGCCGACGAATCCGTAAATCGCTCCCTTGGGGACATGCATGGAAAGATCATGCAGAGCCTTGAAATGCCGGTATGTTTTATCCAGTGCGTTTGTAGTCAGTATATATTCCATTCCGTATCGTCTCCTTTCGTTTTGCTGCAAAAAGTGTGTTTGGAGAATGCTTAACACACATTAGGAATGATGTTGGAATATATATTAGCAGAAAAACGTTAAGAAAACGGTTAAGGAAAGGGTTAAGGTTTCATTAATATTGCCGAATGGCATGGGGGTATCCTTTAGGGTTTCATTAATATTGCCGAATGGCATAGAGGGATGATGTATCCCCTCCCTGGCTGCTGTATCGAAAAACTGCCATGCCGTCATGCTTAGTAGTTTGATTTTTGTCTGAGGGTATGATTTGTCCCTGATTTAGAAAGGAAATTTATATGACTATCTTTTTACTGTTCCATATGCCTTTACGTTGTTTTTTTAATATTAAATTGTTTTGCTGATTATGCCAACTGCATGATCTCGGCTTTAAGTTCTTTTAGTTCGTCTATTGATAAAGACGGTACATAACGTGCAATCTTTTCAAAAGAGAGTTCAACATCTTTGATCATTCTTATTGCTGTTTCCTTTGCATTATCTAATGCCGCTGATATGATACCTCTAAAGTAGACTGATTAAATATAAAAATCTGTTACTTTGGAGGTGCTTTTTCGTGCTAAAATCAAAAGATCTTTTGTCAATATAACCATCAATTCTTTATATGTAGTCATAAGCACCACGTCTTTTTGCATAACTCGGAACGAAATAGCCGCATGTCCTTCCGACTGTCCGGGCAAACATATCATATTTTCATGGTGCAGTAGTTTTCCATTTTTATAACGAAAAAACAGGTCGGATTTGGTTTATGACTCAGGCGTCAGATTCAGCTGAAATCCAATACCCCAGACGGATGTAATATAATCGGCGCCATTTACATCCTGCAGCTTTTTGCGCAGGTGGCTGATATGAACCTTTAAGGAATTTTCCGTGCAGTCGGGCGTGTCTGTACTGAGGCGTTCCAGCATAGTGGATTTAGCAATGACCTGTGTGGGATTTTGCATCAGAAGCTTTAAGATCGCGTATTCTGTGCGGGTCAGTTTTACCGGCTGTTCTGAAACAGAAACGCTGTGTGAAGCAGTGTCCAGCAAAAGCTCCCCGCACCGTAAAACAGAGGAGGCAGCCGTGCGGGGCTGGGTGCGGAGCCAGACAGTGATTCTGGCTAAGAGTTCTCTGGTGTCAAACGGCTTGGTCACGTAATCACACGCTCCGTTTAACAGCAATTCAACTTTTCTGCTGACATCGGTTTTGGCGCTTAAGACAATGACGGGTGTGTGTTTGATTTCGGGCAGCAGTTCTTCTCCATTTAGTCCGGGAAGCATTAAGTCAAGCAGAATTAAATCCGGCTTCTGTAAGGAAAGGATAAGGCGCGCTTCCGTACCAGAGTAGGCGCGCAGCGTAGCATAGCCTTCCCTTTGTAAAAGCTCTTCTAACATGTTCCCGATATTTACATCATCATCTATAATCATAATGGTATACATAATGTCGTTCACCTGCCTGTCTGGAATATGGAGTGGTCAGATACTGCAAAGTGGGGTGGCGGCTGTCGGAACGGCTGCTTTGACAGTGCCGCCTGTATATCAGACAGGATAAAATATGGGCTTTCTGTCTTTAAATACAGTATAATATGCAAATCCGGCCTCTTTTAATATTGTGCCTAATTTTGCATAATCATAAGCGACATGCTCCGGCCTGTGAGCGTCTGCTCCGGTCGTCAGGATTTCTCCGCCCAGCTTTCGGTAGCGCTTTATAATATCTTCCGTGGGATTTGGATGGGAAAGTCCGTATTTAAAGCCGGCCATATTGATTTCAATGCCTTTGCCTTTTGCAATTAATGTACGCAAAATCTCATCAATTACGTCTTTGTATTTTTTGTAAGAATAATTCTGGTTTTTTGACGGGCCGTACCGTACTACATAATCAATATGTCCGTAAATATCAAAATCTTCAAAGACGGCAAGGTTTTCTAAAATGGACTCAAAATATTCCAGATAAGCCTCGTCTTCTGTTTTCTCTTCGTAAAATTCCGGATAGTAGGGGTCGAATCCATGCACGACATGGGAGGAAGCGATCACCTGATCGAAATGATGGTTTTTGGTAAAGGCGGCATACTGTTCCTTTAAATGGGGCTGTAAGCCCAATTCCACGCCAATGTGGATGGAAAGCTGCTTCTGGTATTTTTCGCGCAGGGCGCAAAGCTCTTTAAAATAGGCATCCGGATCAAAGGAAAACGGAGTCGGTCCTGGATAGTCCCAGTCGATATGATCAGTAAAGCAAACGCCGTCCAGTTTTTTTTGAATTGCTGACAGGATCATAGCTTCCGGTTTGGCAGTGCTGTCGCCGGAAAATTTGCAGTGCATATGCGTATCCCAGTACATCAGTTTTCATCCTCCTTTCCGGAAGTATTGGCAAACCTGGCGATGGCATGACCAACACCGTCTTCGTTGCAGGAAGAGGTCACATAGTCGCATATATCCTTTACCGAATGATCTGCATTTTCCATGGCAACCGAAAGACCTGCAGCTTTTAAGATATCCAGGTCATTTTCGCTGTCACCGCACGCCATGGAAGTTTCTACCGGGATTCCAAGATAATTACAGAGGAACAGAAGCCCTTTTGCTTTGGAAACGCCGGCTTTGGTAAATTCTAAATTCATGTATCCGCCGCATACGACATTGATTTCCGGACGGCTGGACAGGTAATTATGGGTTGTCTGGCGGCTGATAAAAGTACCGTCAGGATTCTGCTCAAAGTTCATCGTTACTTTCTGGACGGTTGCCTGTTTTTCAAGGATATAATCTGTAATATTCTCTACCTGCCTGCGGGTTGCTCTTATATATTTCTTCAGCGATTTGGGCAGAATGAGTGAGTTATCTATAATATGCAAGGCAGAAGCTTGTGTATAGGCAATTCCCTGGATAAAAACGTCGATTTGCTGATGTCTGGAGGGCAGATGTGTCAGAATATCTGTGGACAGATCGGGTGAAAGTCCGTTTTCATATAAACACAAACCGTCTGCAATCCGGTATACGGCTGCGCCGTTGGTGGTGATAGCATATGAAATGCCCAGCTCCAGAGCTTCTTTTGCAGGGATACCTGTGAGGGGACGGCCGCTGGAAATGACGACGGAAATGCCGCGGTTTACGGCAGATCGGATCTGACTTTTGGTGTAAGGGGTAATTTCACCGGTGTCAGAAAGAAGCGTACCGTCTAAGTCCAGGGCGATTAATTTAGGTGTGAACATGTGGTCCTCCTTGTGAATGTGGATTGTTCTGGAGGGAGTATAGCATAAAACATTGTGGAATGAAAGAGGGGGGTACTGTTCCGCGAGGTGTTTTCATGCATTTTGTGTGGAAATGCCAGGTTTTTGAGCGCCAAATCGCATTTTTTTGCAATATCTGTGCATCGCAGAGCATGTTTTTGGCCACGCAGTGGACAGTTACATGTGATTCAATATTTTTTGAAATATTCATAACGAAGGGCTTGTTTTTTTAGAAAAAATTGGTTAAAATAGATTCAGGTCGGGTGAATAGCCCCAAAATATAATTTTAATATTCTAGGAGGAATTGAGACATGGCAGTAAGAGTAGCAATTAATGGTTTTGGCCGTATCGGCCGTCTTGCTTTCAGGCAGATGTTTGGAGCAGAAGGATATGAAGTAGTAGCAATCAACGATTTGACAAGCCCGAAGATGTTGGCACACCTGTTGAAATATGACTCTTCCCAGGGAAAATACGAACTGGCAGACAAGGTTACAGCAGGTGAAGATTCCATCACAGTTGACGGCCAGGAAATCAAGATTTACGCATTCCCGGATGCAAACAACTGCCCATGGGGTGAATTAAAGGTTGACGTTGTATTAGAGTGCTCCGGCTTCTACACCAGCAAAGCGAAAGCAGAAGCTCACATCAACGCTGGCGCACGTAAAGTCGTTATCTCTGCTCCGGCAGGAAATGACCTTCCGACAATCGTTTATAACACCAACCATGAGACATTGAAAGCAGAAGATACCATCATTTCCGCAGCTTCCTGCACCACAAACTGCTTAGCTCCTATGGCTGACGCATTGAACAAATATGCACCGATCCAGTCCGGTATCATGGTTACCATCCACGCATACACAGGCGATCAGATGACCCTTGACGGACCACAGAGAAAAGGCGACTTGAGAAGATCCCGTGCAGCAGCAGTGAATATCGTTCCGAACAGCACAGGCGCTGCAAAGGCAATCGGACTTGTTATTCCGGAATTAAACGGCAAATTAATCGGTTCCGCACAGCGTGTTCCGACACCGACAGGTTCCACCACTATCTTAACAGCAGTTGTAAACAAAGCTGATGTTACTGTAGAAGGCATCAACGCAGCTATGAAAGCAGCAGCAAATGAATCCTTCGGTTACAATGAGGATGAAATTGTTTCTTCCGATATCGTTGGAATGCGTTACGGTTCATTATTTGATGCTACACAGACCATGGTTAGCAAGGTTTCCGATGATTTGTATGAAGTTCAGGTTATTTCATGGTATGACAATGAGAACAGCTACACATCTCAGATGGTTCGTACAATCAAATACTTCTCAGAGTTAGCATAATCTCTGGTTACCCGCGTACGGCAGTGTTACCGTTTATACCTCGCGGGTTAAGACTCACAAAGGGTCCGGTCTGTATGGACCGGGCCCTTTTTAAATGGCAGGACTGCTTTGCAGTATAAGCCACAGGAAAGACCCTTTGGGTAGGATTTTATCAAAGATAATCAGGAGGAGGACATTACTCATGTCATTAAACAAAAAATCAGTAGACGACATTCATGTAGCAGGCAAACGCGTCCTGGTAAGGTGCGATTTCAATGTACCGTTAAAAGAAGGAAAAATCACAGATGAAACACGTATCAACGCAGCGCTTCCGACCATCCAGAAATTAATAAACGACGGCGGCAGGGTAATTCTCTGCTCCCATCTCGGCAAGGTAAAGAATGGCCCGAACGAAGGCGAATCTTTAGCGCCGGTTGCAGCAAGGCTGACAGAGAAACTTGGCAAAGAGGTTGTTTTCGTGTCCGATTACAACGTAACCGGCGAAGCAGCAACCAAGGCAGTAGCCGATATGAAGGACGGCGACGTTGTGCTTTTGCAGAATACCCGTTTCCGCGGTGCAGAAGAGACGAAAAACGGCGAAGCGTTCAGTCAGGAATTAGCAGATCTGGCAGACGTATATGTATGTGACGCGTTCGGTTCCTCTCACAGGGCGCATGCTTCAGTTGCAGGTGTTACAAAATGCATTACTGCAAAAGGCGGCGAGAATGCAGTCGGCTATCTGATGCAGAAAGAAATTGATTTCCTCGGCAATGCCGTAGAAAATCCGGTAAGGCCGTTTGTTGCTATTTTAGGCGGCGCAAAAGTTGCAGACAAGTTAAACGTTATCTCCAATCTGTTGGAGAAATGCGATACATTAATTATCGGCGGCGGTATGGCATATACCTTCTTAAAAGCAAAAGGCTATGAAATCGGCAATTCCTTAGTAGACGACAGCAAGATCGATTACTGTAAGGAAATGATCGAGAAAGCAGAGAAGCTTGGCAAGAAGTTACTGCTTCCGGTAGACTCCGTAACCGTTGCTGCATTCCCGAACCCGATCGATGCAAAGGTAGAGATAGAGATCTGTGCGGTGGAAGATATGCCGGCTGACAGAGAAGGCTGTGATATCGGACCGAAAACTCAGGAGATGTACGCAGAGGCAGTTAAGACTGCAAAGACCGTTGTATGGAACGGGCCAATGGGCGTATTCGAAAACCCGATTCTTGCAGAAGGTACAATTGCCGTAGCAAAAGCACTTGCAGAAACAGACGCAACAACTATTATCGGCGGCGGCGATTCCGCAGCAGCTGTAAACCAGCTTGGATTCGGCGATAAGATGAGCCATATATCCACTGGCGGCGGCGCTTCCTTAGAATTCTTAGAGGGCAAAGAGCTCCCAGGCGTAGTAGCTGCAGACGATAAGTAAGGCACTTCGAAGGCGAAAAAAATTATAAAAGGAGAACAGAGAAAATGGCAAGAAAGAAAATCATTGCTGGAAACTGGAAGATGAACAAAACTCCCAGCGAGGCAGTTGCATTAGTAAAAGAGTTAATCCCATTGGTAGCAAATGACGAGGCAGATGTTGTATTCTGCGTACCGGCGATTGATATTATTCCGGCAATGGAAGCAGCAAAGGGCACCAATATTCAGATTGGCGCTGAGAATATGTATTACGAAGAGAGCGGCGCATATACTGGAGAAATCGCTCCGGCTATGCTCGTAGATGCAGGCGTAAAATACGTTATTATCGGACATTCCGAGAGACGCGAATATTTTGCAGAGACAGATGAAACGGTAAATAAGAAGGTATTAAAAGCTTTCGAGCATAATATTACACCTATCATTTGCTGCGGCGAATCCCTGACACAGCGGAAACAGGGTATTTACATTGACTGGATCCGTATGCAGATTAAGATTGCATTCCAGAACGTAACGGCAGATCAGGCTAAGACGGCTGTAATCGCTTACGAGCCAATCTGGGCAATCGGTACAGGCGAAACAGCTACTTCCGATCAGGCAGAAGAGGTTTGCCTGGCAATTCGTAACTGCATCAAAGAGGTGTATGACGAGGCTACTGCAGAAGCAATCCGTATTCAGTACGGCGGTTCTGTAAATGCGGGCAATGCAGCAGAGCTGTTTGGAAAACCGGATATTGACGGCGGCTTAGTTGGCGGGGCGTCTTTGAAAGCTGATTTTGGTAAGATTGTAAACTACAAATAGAAATGCGGTAGTTTAAAAAAGCGATATAATAAGGGTATCAAGGGAGGAAAATCCTTTGGTATCCTTTTTTATGTTTTGGGATATTGTAGGGGGACAAACAGGATGAGGCGGGTATATGATGTATCCCCTCCCTGGCGGATACATCATTCCTCTCCAAATCCAAAAAAATTTTCACGCACTATAATTGATAAAAATATTGAAATCTTCCAATCTTTTGTAATATAATAGAAAACCAGGCGAAATTTGCCATGGTAAGGAAGTTCTATGCTAAATAAAAGAAAGAAGGGGTTCACATGGGAAGTCGTATGGATATGATAAACGGTTCATTGGGAGATAAGATTATCAAATATGCAATACCGCTTGCTGTGACAGGTGTGTTACAGCAGTTGTTTAATGCAGCAGATCTGGCAGTGGTCGGACACTTTTCCGGTAAGGAGGCTATGGCGGCGGTGGGAAGCAACGCTCCTGTCATAGGTCTTTTGGTCAATCTTTTTGTCGGGATTTCTCTGGGGAGCAATGTTATGATTGCAAAATCTATTGGTCAGGGAGATAACGGGAAAATTTCAAAGACAGTACATACATCGGTGATTGTGGCTTTGTTCGGAGGGTTGTTCCTTACAGTGCTGGGTGAGTTATTGGCTCCTGGAGCTGTAAAAATGCTGGATGTTCCAGGAGAGGTATATCCGTTGGCAGTTAAATATTTGCGGATCTATCTGGCAGGGATGCCGGTGATTTTGCTTTATAACTTTGAAGCGGCAATTTTCCGAAGCTGTGGAAACACTCAGACGCCGTTGGTTGCTCTGGTGGTTTCCGGTATTTTGAATGTTATCCTCAACCTGTTTTTTGTCCGGGGATTGGGGATGGATGTGGATGGAGTTGCCACAGCAACCGTGATTTCCAATCTTGTCAGTTCGGCAATTTTGTTTGCGGCATTGGTAAAGACGGAACTGGCCATTCAAATCAATCCACGAAAGCTGCGGGTACATTGGGATGTATTGGGGCAGATTCTGAAAATTGGGGTTCCTGCGGGCATACAGGGAATGATTTTTTCATTTGCGAATATCATTGTCCAGTCGGCAGTTAACAGTCTGGGTACGACAGTCATGGCAGCATCTTCGGCGGCCTTTAATCTGGAAATTTTTTCCTATTATATTATGAACTCTTTTGGTCAGGCGTGTACGACATTTACAGGACAGAATTACGGGGCCGGGAAGGGTGACCGCTGCCGGAAAGCGTTGAAGCTCTGTTTGCTGCAGAGTGCAGTGAGTACTGCGGCAGTCAGCTGCCTGATCCTGCTGTTTAGCCGGCCTCTGCTAAGTATTTTTAATACCGATCCGGATGTAATTGCAGCAGGACGGATTCGACTGGAATATATTTTCTTTGCGTATTTGTTCAGCTTTGCGCAGGAAGTGCTGTCCGGCTATTTGAGAGGCTTTGGCGTTTCCTTTATTCCGGCGGCCTGCTCGGTAATCGGCATCTGCGGCGTGCGGCTCACATGGATTTTTACCGTGTTTAGTCAGAAGCCGTCCTTTGCAACCATTATGCAGGTATATCCGCTGAGCCTGGGAATCACGGCGGCGGTCATTCTGACAGTAACGCTGTTTGTAAAACCATCGAAAAGATATATCGTACATCCAGAACTATAAAAGCAGGTTTGCCTTTGAAATATTGCCTGATTTTGAACAATGCCCTCTTGCATTTTCTAAAAAAATTTCTGCAGCCTTTGAAAGCGGCTGGCGACGCTTCCATACCAAATGATATGTGATTTCCCCGGCATAAGACACTGGTTTGAAAGATATGCTGCGATCTGTTTTTACATGAATGAAACTGGGGGACAATGCGCAGGCTAATCCTTTTTTTACAAATGGGAATATGCTGTAATCCATATTGCAGGACGCGAAGATATTCAGATTCTGCAAATCTTCACTCATCCATTCCGAAAGGAGTTTTTGCAGGTAAGGGTTTTGAGGGATAATCAAAGGAAAGGCTTTTAAATCCTCTGGCCCGATGCCTGTGTTTGCGGTCAGGGGATGATCTGCTGACATTAGTATGCCCCAGGTGGCGGTAAAAGGAAGCGTCAGTTGGGAATATTTTAAAGGGCTAAAATTTTGGGGGGGGGGAGGGGATGGCAAGCAGTCCAAAGTCCAGCATACCTGTTTCTAATTGTGTTAAGATGTCGGGAATAGCGCCTGTTTGAAAATGATACCGTATATCAGGGTATTCCGATTGGGTATGGTCTGTAATTTCAGCAATAGCATCCATTGATACCAGATCCGCTGCGCCAATGGAAATCTTTCCACTGATCTTTTTCCCTTCACCGGAAAGTTCACGTTCTGTTTCTTCTATCAGGGATATAATCTCTTTTGCTCTCTTTTTCAGTAACTTCCCTTTGTCTGTAAGAAAGATTTTTCTTTTGCCGCGAATAAGCAGCTTTGTCCCAAGCTCCTGCTCTAAGTTTATCATCTGTTTGGAAAGGGAAGGCTGGGCAATGTGCAGGGCTTTTGCTGCTCGTGTAATATTCCCCTCTTTTGCAATTGCTAAAAAATATTTTAATACACGTATATCCATAAAGAGCCTCCTTTTTCAGGTATGTATGAGTTATTTTTATAGTCAGTTATATATTATAGCATTTTTTTCATAGATGTAAACTATAGGATGTTGTATGCTATCATAGGTTATAAGTCTTTGAAGCGGCAGATTATTTTATGATACAATATGAAAATAGGAATTAAATACGATCTGTATTGCAGAAATGCGGCATTTACAGTGCAGATGGATAAGAAAGAGAGGAGAATGAGCCGCAGAAAAATGTATTCATATACTGAATAGAGGAGGAGAAATAAGAATGAATGGTAAATTAAAAAAAGTACTTACCGGGTACCTTTCCCTTGCGGTGGCAGTTATATTAACGCTGTCGGCTGTGTATTTGGAAGGTACGACGGGGGTTGTGACAGTGGAGGCCCGTAGTTTTATTACGGTAAAATTTGAATCAAACGGCGGTTCTGCTGTGGCAGATCAGAGTCATATGATCGGAGAAACAATTACAGAGCCGGAAGCGCCGACAAAAGATGGCGCTGTATTCATTGGATGGTTTAAAGAGGCTGCTTTGGTGAACAAATGGGATTTTGCTAAGGATGTTTTGAACTATAGCGAAGGTGAGAGCGCAGATACGATTATTTTATATGCGGGCTGGGAAACTGACGACATTGAGATTACGCCGGATGAACCAACGCTTGCATCTACGACTGCGGCAAATAACAGGGCGGGTACATTTGCAGGCATGACGGTAACCCACACAGATTTAACCAGAGATAATCTTTATAAGATAAAAGTATTTTATACAGAAGATGGCAGTGATCCTTCTGTTAAAACAGGGGAAGACGGCATGGCAGCGCCTGATTCGGATGCGACGAAGGAATTGGCAGGACATCCGTATTACGCGGGCTTTATGAACAGGAGCGAACCTGCTGCCGAATGGAAAATCCGGGACGCTGTCTGTGGCAAAACTTATAAGGTGCTGGTAACCTCATTATCCGGTAAAAACAGATCTGCAGTTGCTACGCGTATTCATACGCCGGATGCTCCGATTACAAACAGTGTAAGCGGCGCATGGAAAACAGGGTATCTTAAAAATGTATTTTTTGATAATTACCAGAAAGGATCGGATGTCTATTATACAATGGGACTTGCCCCTGTAGGAGAGGATGGGACGGTAAGCGCTGAAGATATGGCCAAAATCCCGGATCCTACTACGGAAAGCAGTAAATATAATCCTGAAACAGGCATTGCGCTTATGGATGGACGGAGTGAAACACAGGCAGTTGTTGTAAAGGCAATTGCGGCAGTTACCGGATATACAACGGCTGTTTCCAGTTATTATTACTATAACCAGGATAATCTTACCATGCTTACGGAAATTACGGATGACATGAACGAAGAAGAGAAGCTTGAAATTATCAACAAAGTAATTGACAGCATGACCCTGTATGAATTGACACAGATGACCGGAGGCGGTACCTCTCAGAAGGACTGGTATGCGTTAAATATCGGCGCGGAAGGCAGAACCTGGGGAGTACCCCGTTTGGGAATCCCACAGAATATGCTTTCTGACGGACCGGCAGGTTTACGTCACAAAAAACTTTCTACGGTAATGATGAGCTGGGCAGGCCTGGCTTCTACATGGGATGTGGACGCTTATGAGGCAGCCGGCGAGCTGGTTGGAAATGAAGCAAAATATTATGCGGTTGATATTGTACTGGCTCCTGGTCTGAATATTCAGCGTAATCCATTGGGCGGACGTAATTTTGAATATATGTCAGAGGATCCGCTGGTATCCGGCGAAGCTGCATCCGGCTATATCCGCGGTATACAGTCGAAAGGCATCGGCGTAGCTGCAAAGCATTTTGCTGCAAATGAACAGGAAACAAACCGCCAGAGAGGTAATTCTATTGTATCGGAACGTGCGCTGCGTGAAATCTACCTGGCACCGTTTGAGCGTGTGGTACAGGATGATCCATGGACGATTATGACGTCTTACAACAAGATTAACGGAACGCAGACTGCAAACAGCAGCTGGCTTTTGGGAGACGTAGCCAGGAATGAATGGGGCTTTAAAGGATATTTTATGACAGACTGGGGCGGTGTGGAAACGGGCGCTCCGCTGATTGAAGCAGGCAATGATATGCAGCAGTCCGGAAATTCCGGTGCAGTACTTCGAAACTGGATCAATGGTCTTGACAAGGATGGCAATGCAGAAGAAGGCGTTACAGAAGCGGAAAAGACCAGGAGGCTTAATCGTACGAAGGATGCTGTTCGCAACATATTGAAAGGTGTTATCAAAACTCCTTCCTTCCGGGGAGAATACGACGATCTGACACAGTATACGGTTAACAGCCGCAGTTATGATTTCTATACAAATCCGGACAGTCCATATGCGGATTCGAAAGCAAAGAATTTTGAACTTGCTTCCGGCGGAATTGTTTTGATGAAGAACGACAATCAGGTGCTTCCGCGTACTGAGGATACAAGATTTGCAATTGTTTCCAGCAGCATTGCCAGGACATATGCGAACAGAGGGGCTACGTGGGGAGATCCGGGAACTTCTGCTGTACATGACCTTATTATTGAGGGCGGCGGCAGCGGACATGTATATTTTAACGACGTATGCACCGTAAAAGAAGCTTTGGAAGAACAGGAAGGCTACAGCGTACCATACGCAGCAGTAGATTCTGATATTGCAGCAAATGCGGCAGAAGAAGCATCCAGGGCCGTTGCAGCTACGGATGTTGGAATTATGATTTTCTCACGGTCTGCTACAGAAGGCAGTGATAATGCGGTAACTACATATGCATTATCAGATGATGAAAAGACAGTACTCGAAGCCTTTGGCGCAGCTTATAAAGCAGCAAACAAGCCGTTGATCTGTCTGATTAATTCCGGCTCTGCCATGAGCGTGGTAGAAATGAATGAAAATGCCAGCGCTATTTTAGATGTCTGGATGCCTGGTTCCCAGGGTCCGAATGCAATTGCGGCAATCATCAAAGGCCAGGTGAATCCATCCGGTAAACTGGCGCAGGGCTTCCCGGTTACTTACGAAGACAGTCCATCTATCATCATGGGCAATAAAGATCGTGATCCTGTAAATTCCTGGGGTACAAACCCGGTATTCTATGATGAAGGCGTATTCGTAGGTTATCGTTATTTTGATACATTCGGCGGGGAAGGGCTTGCATATCCGTTTGGACATGGTTTATCCTATACCACATTTGGATTCAGCGATCTAAAACTGAGTAAGAGCAGGTTTGGCATAAATGATGAAACAATTACAGCCAGTGTAAAAGTAACAAACACTGGTGATGTAGCAGGACGTGAGGTTGCCCAGCTCTACATCGGGGCAGATTCTTATAAAGAAGAAGGACGTCCACTGAAAGAACTCAAAGGCTATGTAAAAACAAAGACACTGAAACCAGGGGAATCTCAGGTGGTAGAATTTACGATTGACAAACGCGACCTGCAGTATTTCGATGACGGAGAAGATCCGATGGGCCTTGTATTAACAGGCGACGAGAATACAAGCAATGTTGTATATGGCAAGGGTAAAGGATGGACAGTGAAGGAAGGGACATTATTTACTGTTACAGTAGGAGATACATCGGACGGCGAAGTACTGACCGAAAACGGTGTTACCAATTCATTTACTTATGGTGATTCAGAAGACGCTGCAATGGTTTCCCTGAATAAATCAGAGCTTAAATTGTATGTTGAAGAAACTGAGACTTTAACTGCAGTAATCGATCCGGCAGATTATGACGGAACACTGACATGGGCTTCTGACAATGAGGCTGTTGCTTTTGTAGATGAAAACGGCAAGGTAACTGCAAAAGGCGTTGGAACGGCTGAGATTACAGTAACTCTTTCAAATGGAAGAGCTGCTGCCTGCAAAGTGACAGTAGTAGATAAAGATGCAGAAAAACTGGCGCAGGAAGCAAAGGATGCGGCAGAAAAAGCAAAAAAAGAAGCTGAGGAAGCAAAGAAGAAGGCAGAAGAAGCAGAAAGAAAAGCGCAGGAAGCAGAAGAGGCGCTTAAGAAAGCGACAGAGGAAAATAAAAAGGAACTGCAGAAGGTAGCAGATGCGGCAAAAGAAGCTCTGGAAAAAGCAGAAGCGAAACTGGAAGCGCTCAGAAAAGAGCAGGAGGCAATGAAGAAGAATTACGAAGAAACTCTTCAGAAGATTCTTGCACAGAACGGCGCAAATAATAACCAGTCGGCGAAATGTACCATCTCTACACCGAAGAAAACTTATAGCGTAAAAGCCGGAAAGAAAGTCAAAATAGGAGCGAAGGTGAAAAATCGGAACGGAGCGAAGGTTACTTACAAATCTTCCAATAAAAAGATTGCAAAGGTAAATAGTTCAGGAAAGGTAACAGGCGTAAAGAAAGGTACTGTTAAGATCACTATTTCCTGTAACGGAACCAGGAAGGTTGTAAAAGTAAAAGTGAAATAAAAAAGTGTGATATCATATTTTCCCTTCTGACGATATAAATTGAAAAGGACCATCGTGCTGTGTTTTTATGACGGCGCGGTGGTTTTTTTATGATGTGGAATTTTACTGGGAATTTTGAGAGGCTAAATCCGGTTACAGGGGTAAAAAGGCTTTCCTCCGCCAAATCTCTTCCCTGGCTGCGGTATCGAAAAACTGGCGTGCTGTCATAAAAAGTGATATAATTTGAATACCAAAGACGCAGGCATAATCCTGGGGATTGTATAAAAAGAATGGAGAACAGAATATGGAAATCAGGCGGATCAAAGGTGATTTTACGGTGTGTAAAGTGGTGGATTACTCACAGGTGAACTTAGAATCAGAATTTTGTTTTATTGGTAAGACGGATGAAGAAAAGTCGTTAGTATGCTTAACGGAAGATACACCGGCAAATACGATTGCATGTGAGGATGGCTGGAGGGCTTTTCGTATTGAGGGAATGTTAGATTTTTCCTTAGTAGGTATTTTATCCGGAATTTCTGCGCTGCTTGCGGCGGAAAATATTGGAATTTTTGCCGTGTCTACTTTTAATACGGATTATATACTGGTGAAAAAAGAGAATGAGATGTGCTCATTGAGCAGACTTGCAGGCGCAGGATATAAAATCATAACGGGAGATGATTACGGAAATTATTTTCTGAATCGTTCAGTAAGTGATATTATGGAAGAATACAGCGAACAGTATGATGAGTGGGAACGAATCGACTGATACTTGATTCTTTGGTTAAATTATATTACAATAACAGGACATGCTTTAGATGGCATAAGGAATGATATGAATATTAGGAGGAAATATCTATGAGGATGAAAAAATGGTTATCTTTTCTGTTGTCTGCAGCTATAGCGGCGACTTTAGCGCCCCCCGATGTTATTATGGCGGCAGCGCCAAAGGCGGATGTTTGGGATACGACTGCCGCAGAGGGGAGCGAAGGCGGATATGCAGATACAATAGATGGGACAATATCGGGTACATTTGGTCAGGAGCTGACCTGGAATATCGACAGGGAAGGAAATTTTAAAATCGAAGGAACTGGAAAAATGCCGGATATCAAGCTTTCCGAAGACGTTCCCTGGAATGATTACCGCAGTGAAATAAAAAGTGTTGTTGTAGGGGAGGGGATTACAAATATTGGAGACTTGTCATTTTATGACTGTGAGCAGTTAACAGAAGTTTCCTTGCCGGACAGCCTGACTGAAATCGGACCGGTTGCATTTGCATATTGCAGTAAACTGGATGGCCTCACTTTAGGAAACAATATCACAAAAATTGGAGATCTGGCACTTTTCACATGTACTGGAATTTCGGAAATGGTAATTCCATCCAGCGTGTTGAATATTGGCAATGATGTATTCCGGGATTGTAAATCTTTAAAGAATATTTATTTTCTGGGCAATGCCCCGGCTTTTGGGAATAACCAGGTGTTTGACGGCGATACGCTGACGCTGCATTATCCGGCTGGTGCCGTTACAGGCTGGGATGAATTGAAAGCAACGGGGTTTGGGGCAGATAATATAACCTGGCGCGCCGGCTGCTATGGTAATAACCATGTTTGGGAAACAGATTACAGGGTTGATACAGAGGCAAGCTGTACGTCAGAAGGAAGTAAATCAATCCACTGTACCTTATGCGATGAAACAAAGGATCGTCAGGTGATTCGCGGCGGGCATACATATGAAACAGTCGTCACAAAAGCGACAGTATCCCAAAATGGAAAGCTGGCGCAGCGTTGTCTGAAATGTGGTACGGAAGCCTCTTCCCAAACAATTTATGCTCCAAAAACTGTGACATTGGAAAAAGCTTCTTATCAGTATGCGAAAAAGGCATTTACACCTGCAGTTGCGGTTACAGACAACAGCGGTCAGGTAATTCCTCCGAATTGTTATACTGTATCTTACAGCAATAATACGGCAGTCGGAACAGCTTCTGTAAACATCACTTTCCAGGGGAATTATTCAGGTACACTGACCAGTACGTTTGTGATCAATCCAAAAGGAACATCTATTTCAAAGCTGAAGGCAAAAACAAAGGGCTTTGTAGTAAAATGGAAAAAACAGAGCGTGCAGACCTCCGGGTATCAAATCCAATATGCGCAGAACAATAAAATGAAAAGCGCAAAAATAGTTAAAATTGGAAACAGTAAAACCAAAACAAAAACCATTTCCAAATTAAAAGCAAGAAAGAAATATTTTGTGAGAATCCGGACCTTTAAAACTGTAAAAGGAGTTAAATACTATTCTTCCTGGTCAGCAGTAAAGAAGATTACTACAAAATAACGGAAATTCAAAAAAGTAATGATGCAGAATGAGAGGAGAGAAAATATGAACATTGCAAAACAAAAGATCAGGTGGAGTATCGTATTTTTTATTATGGCGTGGATGGGCTTTACCATGAAAGTGCCTGCTGCAGAGGTATTAGATGGTGCATATCAGATGGAGGAAGCGACAGCGTTGGAATATGAGACAGATTATTATACGTATTTCAGCGACAGCGAAACGGTTTATTTCAAATTTAAAACGCTTCAGACAGAGGGCGTATATGTACTGGCGCTTAATGCGAGCTGGGAGCAGGAAAATGCATATATTGCAGTTCCCAATCTGCGGGCGGACATTTATGATAATTATAAAAGGACTGTCGATGGTTGTGTGATAGCAGATGGAAAGAGAGGAAGCTTTTCCAGGTACAGGGGGATTTCTTTGAGTGAATTGGAACCGGATCAGGAGTATTTTCTGAAGCTGACACATACGCCGTCCACAGAGTATCACCGCTATACCGGTACCGAATTAAATATGCAGATTTTCTTTATTCCGTTTCAGGGTCCCCAAAATGTCAGCTTATCGTATGATGGGCAGGGGCATCCAGTTTTGCAGTGGTCCTGCGACAATGCGTATAATACATACAGTTCATTGACGTCTTATGATTATTTTCAGGTGGAATCCTCTGTAAATCCTGATTTTACGGAATGTAATACCTATATTGTAGAAGGAAGCGCTGCTGCATCTTCTTTTACAGATAATAATCCAAAAAGCGGCAAAATGTATTATCGTGTTGTAGGATGCCAGAAATTCTACTATCCGAAAGATAAATCGAAAATAACTCTGATGCAGAAAAAAAGCGCTGTTGTTTCTACGGAAGAAGTGAAAAAGGGATCTGCTTACACAGTAAATAATATGAAATATAAAGTAACCGATGACAGGATAGATGGAAATGGGACGGTTACTTTGACAGGAACTGGGAAAAGCAAAAGCGATAAAAATTTTAAAACTTTAAAAATTGGCGCAACCGTAAAGATTTATGGTCGGAACTATAAAATTACTGCAATTGCAAATAAAGCATTTAAGAATTATAAAAAATTAACATCAGTTACGATAGGAAGCAATGTTGGAACAATTGGAAAAGAAAGCTTTTCGGGATGTACGGGAATAAAGTCCGTTACCATTGGGAAAGGGACGAAAAAGATTATGGGAAAAGCGTTTTATAATTGTAAGAAGCTCTCTAAAATAAATATAAAATCACAGACTTTGTCATCTGTTGGATCCGGCGCTTTTAAAAATATTTATAAGAAAGCAGTGATAAAAGTGCCTTCTTCGAAATTGAATCTTTACAGGGGGCTGTTTGGCAGCCGCACAGGGTATCGGAAAACGATGAAGCTGAAAAAAAGATAGTAAGATGATACGAACATCAGTTTGTAAAGAAAAAATACTTGACACCCATTTCCAGCTGTGCTATTCTACCCAAGGTGGTTAAAATGGATTCAAAGCTAAAGCAGGCATATCTCTATGATTTTTACGGAGAATTACTAAACGAACACCAGAGAAAGGTATACGAGGACTTTTTTTTCCACGATTTATCCTTAGGAGAGATCGCCGAAGAGGAAGGCATCAGCCGCCAGGGCGTGCATGATTTGGTGAAGCGGTGTACGAGGACGTTGGAGGAATACGAGAGTAAGCTCCATCTGGTAAATAAGTTCCTGTATATCAGAGAACGGATCGATGCAATTTTGCATCTGGTACAGTCCGTCAGTCCGATGGATGAGGGGGCCTTATCCGCCGGGTACAATACAGCGAACCTGCAAACAATGAAAACGGAGATTGCGAAAATCTCTCATGAAATATTAGAGGAGTTGTAATATGGCATTCGATAATCTGTCCGAAAAGCTGCAGAATGTTTTTAAAAATTTAAGAAGTAAGGGAAGATTAACCGAAGATGATGTAAAGTCTGCCTTAAAAGAGGTCAAGATGGCATTGTTAGAGGCCGATGTCAACTTCAGGGTTGTAAAGCAGTTTGTGAAAACCGTTCAGGAACGCGCAATCGGCCAGGATGTGATGAACGGCTTAAATCCCGGTCAGATGGTCATCAAAATTGTAAATGAGGAAATGATTACTCTGATGGGCTCTGAGACAACGGAGATTGCGATAAAACCAGGTACTGAGCTGACTGTTATTATGATGGCAGGGTTACAGGGCGCAGGTAAAACGACAACAACGGCCAAGATTGCAGGCAAGTTTAAGCAGAAAGGCAAAAAGCCATTACTTGTAGCCTGTGATGTGTATCGTCCGGCAGCGATTGATCAGCTGAAGATCAACGGTGAGAAGCAGGGCGTGGAAGTCTTTTCAATGGGAGACAAAAACAAGCCGGTCGACATTGCAAAGGCAGCTGTTTTGCATGCACAGAAGAATAATTTTAATATTGTGATTATAGATACCGCAGGGCGGCTTCACATTGATGAAGGCATGATGGAGGAGCTTGAAGCCATCAAAGCGGCTGTAGATGTGTCACAGACGATTCTGGTAGTAGATTCCATGACCGGACAGGACGCGGTCAATGTCGCCAGTACGTTTGACAGTAAAATTGGCATTGACGGCGTAATATTGACTAAGTTAGATGGCGATACCAGGGGCGGTGCGGCGCTTTCGATCCGCGCAGTGACCGGCAAGCCGATTCTCTATGTCGGTATGGGGGAGAAACTTTCGGATCTCGAACAGTTTTATCCGGATCGTATGGCATCCCGGATCCTTGGCATGGGCGATGTTCTGACGATGATTGAGAAGGCACAGGAAGCCATTGACGAAGAGGAAGCCAGGAAGTTAGAACAGAAGATGAAAAAAGCCGAGTTTGACTTTGAAGATTACCTGAGCTCGATGAGTCAGATGAAGAAGATGGGCGGGCTTTCCAGTATTTTGGGTATGATGCCCGGCATGGGTCAGATGAAGATGCCGGAGTTTGACGAGGCCGAAGCTGAAAAAGGGATGAAGCGGACGGAGTCTATTATCTATTCCATGACAACAGAGGAACGGAGAAATCCTTCCCTGTTAAATCCCAGCCGCAAGCGCAGGATTGCAGATGGCGCAGGTGTGGATATTTCTGAGGTCAACCGTCTGGTAAAGCAGTTTGAGCAGGCCAGAAAGATGATGAAGCAAATTCCGGGCATGATGAGCGGTAACAAAAAAGGCAGGCGGGGCAGGTTTAAGCTCCCGTTTTAAACGATGCGATTAAAGCGATATTTGCTTTGATTATAAATTATCATTTTTTAGGAGGTGAATTGAGATGGCAGTTAAGATTAGATTAAGAAGGATGGGAAAAAAGAAAGCTCCTTTCTATAGAATCATTGTAGCAGATTCCAGATCTCCCAGGGATGGAAGATTCATTGAGGAAATCGGTACGTATGATCCGACCAGAAATCCCAGCGAGTACCGCGTAAATGAGGAACTGGCAAAGAAATGGCTGGCAAACGGCGCACAGCCGACTGATACGGTCAGCAGGATTTTCAAAGCGGCCGGGATCGAAAAATAAGCGGGGTAAGAGCGATGAAAGAATTAGTGGAAGTAATTGCGAGATCACTGGTTGATTACCCGGATCAGGTCGTTGTCACGGAGAATGAGACAGGCAAGGGACTTATGCTTGAACTGCATGTGGCGCAGTCAGACATGGGTAAGGTAATCGGCAAGCAGGGATGTATTGCGAAAGCAATCCGTTCCGTTGTGAAAGCAGCAGCCTCAAAAGAAGATAAAAAAGTTACTGTGGAGATTATACAGCAGCAGTAGCAGTATTTTGGCAGAAAGGAGGATCATATGGGTAAAAAACCAACCGTATTAATGATTTTAGATGGATTTGGGTTAAATGATGACAAGAATGGCAATGCTGTAGCATTGGCGGATACCCCGAATATTGACAGACTGATGAAGGAATGTCCGTTTGTAAAGGGATATGCCAGCGGGCTTTCCGTAGGCTTGCCGGACGGACAGATGGGCAACTCTGAGGTCGGGCACTTAAATATGGGTGCCGGAAGGATTGTATACCAGGAGCTGACCAGGATTACAAAGGAAATCGAGGACGGTACCTTCTTTAAAAACCCGGAATTGTTAGAGGCAATTGAAAATGTCAAAAAGAACGGCTCCGATTTACATCTCTACGGCCTGTTATCCGACGGCGGCGTTCACAGCCATAATACACATCTGTATGGGTTGTTAGAGCTGGCCAAAAGGGAAGGCGTGGAAAAGGTCTATGTACATTGTTTCTTAGACGGAAGGGATACCTCACCGACCTCTGGCAAGGGCTTTATCGAAGCGCTGGAAGCAAAGATGGCAGAAATCGGCGTGGGCAAAATCGCAACGATCTGCGGACGTTATTATGTCATGGACAGGGATAATCGCTGGGATCGTGTAGAAGCCGCTTACCGGGCGCTTACTTTGGGTGAAGGCGTAAAAGCGAACAGTGCAGTGGAAGCAATCAGCGCATCCTATGCAGACGGCAAGACAGATGAATTTGTAATGCCGACTGTAATCGAAGCAGACGGTGCACCGATTGCTTCGATCAAAGACAATGACAGTATTATATTCTTTAATTTCCGTCCGGATCGCGCAAGGGAGATTACAAGAACCTTCTGTGCAGATGAGTTTGACGGATTTGACAGAGGACCAAGAAAGCAGGTTACGTACGTATGTTTTTCCGAGTACGACGTTACGATTCCAAATAAGAAGATTGCATTCAAGAAGGTAGAGCTTAAGAATACATTTGGGCAGTATCTGGCAGATCATAATATGACGCAGGCAAGGATTGCGGAAACGGAGAAATATGCTCATGTTACGTTTTTCTTTAACGGTGGCGTAGAAGAGCCGAATCCGGGCGAGGATCGTATCCTGGTGAATTCACCAAAGGTTGCGACTTATGACCTGCAGCCGGAGATGAGCGCACCTGCAGTTTGTGATAAGCTGGTAGAGGCGATTGAATCTGGAAAATACGACGTCATTATCATCAACTTTGCAAACCCCGACATGGTAGGCCACACTGGTGTGCTTGACGCAGCAGTGAAAGCAGTCGGTACGGTGGACGCCTGCGTAGGAAGAGCAGTGGATGCTCTTGTAAAGGTGGGCGGTCAGATGTTCATCTGCGCAGACCACGGTAATGCAGAGCAGCTGATTGACTACGAAACCGGCGGAAGCTTTACGGCACATACAATTAATCCGGTTCCGTTTATTCTGGTCAATTACGATCCGGCTTATACTTTAAAAGAGGGCGGATGCCTGGCAGATATCATTCCTACTCTGATAGAGATGATGGGTATGGAGCAGCCGGCAGAGATGACAGGAAAGTCGCTTCTGGTAAAGAAATAAGATGAGAATGAGAGGCAAAGGCGTTTTTAGACGTTTTTGCTTCTTTTTATTTCTATGGGTGGTTTTCATTGGTTTGGAACTGTGATAAAATTATTCTGTAAAACTTGATGATATATTCGAAAGAGGTTATACTATAGAAGACTTTATAAATTTTTGTTTCCAAAATTAGAATAGTTTGCTATAATGAATGAAACATCATCCAGGAGGTATTCAGATGGCTGAGGACAGAAAAGTATTTAAAATCAAGGAAGATAAATTAGGCAAAGTAAAGATTGCCGACGAGGTAGTCGCAATTATTGCAGGACTGGCTGCTACAGAGGTAGAGGGTGTAAGCTCTATGGCTGGCAATATCACAAATGAGCTGGTCAGCAGGCTTGGCATGAAGAATCTTTCCAAAGGAATTCGCGTAGAGGTAAAAGAAGGTGTGGTCCGGGTGGATGTGGCGTTAAACATCGCTTACGGCTATGCGATCCCTGAGGTGTCCACCAAGGTTCAGGAGAAAGTGAAGATTGCGATTGAGAATATGACAGGATTAGAGGTATCCGGCATAAATGTCAGAATTGCCAGTGTTGACATGGGGAAGAACAGATAGAGGGTGCTGTACGGCATCCTCTTTTATGATTTGACAGGCAATTTACAAATCAGGATTCTGTCATTTGACAGGAGAAAAATGAAAAGGAGAAGCCAGATGACGAGAAGTGAGATGAGGGAACAGATATTTAGGCTGTTATTTTGTATAGAATTTTATCCGGAGGGAGAATGGTCAGAGCAGCTGATATACCTGGCAGATGATGAGGATGACGCAAAGGCAGATACCGCTTCGCAAAAAGATATCGACTATATTCAGACAAAGGCGGCGGCGGCGGCAGTGCTGGCAGATGAGATTGACGACAGAATCAACGCAGTTGCCAAAGGGTGGAAGACGAAGCGGATGGGCAAGGTGGAGCTGGCAATTATCCGCCTTGCAGTTTATGAAATAGAATATGACGACGATATTCCGACGGGCGTGGCCATCAATGAGGCGGTAGAACTGGCCAAGAGATATGGGACAGAAGACGCCCCCTCGTTTGTAAACGGGATTCTGGCAAAAATCGTATGAAAAAGAATGCATATTCGGTAGGCCAGGTAAATACCTACATTAAAAATATGTTTGCCCAGGATTTTATGCTGCATGGCATATGCGTAAAGGGGGAGGTTTCAAATTGCAAATACCATTCTTCCGGGCATATTTATTTTACCATCAAGGACGAGAAAGCGGCAATGGCTGCCGTTATGTTTGCCGGAAGCCGCAGAGGTTTGGGCTTTTATATGCAGGAAGGAGATAAGGTGCTTGTTACCGGTTCGATTGAGGTCTATGAACGGGACGGGCGCTACCAGCTTTATGCAAAGGAAATTGAAAAAGACGGAGAGGGCAGCCTGTTTCTGCAGTTCGAAGCGTTAAAGCGCGAACTGGAAGAGATGGGAATGTTTGCGGATGTATATAAAAAGCCGATCCCGAAGTATATCCGTACGCTTGGCGTGGTAACGGCGCCTACCGGGGCAGCGGTACAGGATATCCGGAATATTGCAGGCCGGAGAAACCCCTATGTCCAGGTGATTTTATATCCGGCGCAGGTTCAGGGGCAGGGAGCGGCAGAGAGTATTGTAAACGGAATCCGTACGCTGGATGCTTATGGCGTAGATGTGATGATTGTAGGACGGGGCGGCGGCTCGATAGAGGATTTATGGGCATTTAACGAAGAAATTGTAGCAAGGGCTATTTTTGAGTGTGAGACGCCTGTGATTTCTGCAGTCGGTCATGAAACAGATACGACAATTGCTGATTTTGTGGCGGATTTGCGCGCACCTACACCATCGGCAGGAGCAGAGCTGGCAGTATATGATGTCTATGAGCTGTTTGATGAAATGGAAGGATTCAGGCTTCATTTGAAAAAAGCGATGGAGTGGAAACTGGAATCGGAAAAGGGCCGCTGCAGGAATTTTAAAAATCTGCTTTTGGCGAAGAGCCCTGCGTATCAGTTCAATGAAAAGCGGCAGTATACGGTAAGCTTGGAGGAACGGCTGGAGCAGAAGATGAAGTATTCTCTGCGGGAAGCGAGATACCGGCTGGGTATTTTGGCTGGACGGCTGGACGGTGTTTCTCCGGCAAAGCAGCTGAATCAGGGACTGGCATTTGTGACAGATGTGGAGGGCAGGCGGATTGGCGGGATTGCAGGCACAAAGCCTGGTGATGAAATCCGGGTACGCCTTAGGGACGGAATCGTTAATGCCGAGGTAAAGGGCACGACGCCTGTGGGGGCGGACAGCTGTGGCTTTGGAGAAGAAATCGGGGGCTGTTTCCCACCGGGATAAAAAGAGTTGCGCCTGTATAACGGGAAAGCAGCGGACATCAGAAAAAGAAAGGCTTCAGACAGAAAGGCATTAAACATGGAAGAAAAAAAAGACGGGCAGACAAGATTAAAACTGGAAGAATTGTTTGCCGAAATCGAAGATATTTTAGAACAGATGGATGACAAGGAGATTTCACTTGAGAAATCTTTCCTTTTATACGAAGAGGGAATGAAAAAACTAAAACAATGCAATGATAAAATTGACCAGGTAGAGAAGAAAATGCAGGTAATCAGTGAGCAGGGCCTGGAAGAATTTTAAGGGAGCAAAATATGGAGTTTCAGACAGAATTAACAGGCAGACTGACGGAAATCGAAGCGATGATAAAGCAGTATCTGCCAGTAGAAGAAGGGTATCAGAAAACGATACTTGAAGCAATGAATTACAGTATACTGGCGGGAGGCAAACGCCTTCGGCCGATGCTTATGATAGAAACCTACCGTTTGTTTGGCGGAAAAGCAAAGATAATAGAACCCTTTGCGGCAGCGATTGAGATGATTCATACGTATTCGCTGGTGCACGACGATCTTCCGGCCATAGACAATGATGATTACCGCAGAGGCAAGAAGACGACACACGCAGTTTATGGAGAGGCCATGGGAATACTGACGGGAGATGCGCTTTTAAACTTTGCATATGAAACGGCGGCAAAGGCATTTTCCATGGAAGCGGACGGCGCGGATGTCGGCAGGGCATTTCAGGTCCTGACAGGAAAAGCCGGAATTTACGGTATGGTAGGCGGGCAGGTAGCGGACGTGGAGTCGGAAGGAGAGGCCGTTTCTATGGACAGGCTTTCGTTTATTTACCGCCTGAAGACAGGTGCGCTGATTGAAGCGGCGATGGTGACAGGCGCGGTTTTAGCCGGGGCATCTGTGTCAGAGCAGCAGCTGATAGAGCAGGTAGCTGCAGATATCGGGATGGCATTTCAGATTCAGGACGATATTTTGGATGTGACGAGCACATTGGAGGTACTGGGCAAACCCATCGGCAGCGACCAGAAGAATCAGAAGGCAACATATGTGGCGCTTATGGGAATGGACAAGGCAAAAGAGAAGGCGAAAGAGCTGTTTGCAGAGGCAATGGACAGACTGGAGTCACTTTCGGTAAAAAACCCGTTTTTGTCGGAGTTGCTGCGGGCTTTGGTGCGTCGGGAAAAATAGAGGTGCCGTTATGGTATTGGAGAAGATAAAGCAGGAAAATGATATTAAAAAGATAGACAGGACGGAGCTTCCGATTCTGGCGGACGAAATCAGGGAATTTCTGATTCAGAAGATTTCGGTTACGGGCGGACATCTGGCTTCGAACCTTGGCGCTGTGGAGCTGACGATGGCGCTGCATCTGGCATTTGAGCTGCCAAAGGATAAAATTGTATGGGACGTAGGCCATCAGTCTTATACACACAAGATTTTGACCGGGCGCATGGATGGATTTGATACGCTGCGCAAATATGGCGGGATGAGCGGATTTCCCAAACGCAGCGAAAGCGAGTGTGACTGTTTTAACACGGGACACAGCTCGACTTCGATTTCGGCGGGACTGGGTTATGCGATGGCCAGGCAGTTAAAAGGCGAGGATTATAAGGTCGTTTCGGTCATCGGCGACGGTGCACTGACCGGAGGTATGGCGTACGAAGCGATGAACAACGCATCCCGGATTCGTTCAAATTTTATTATTGTTTTAAATGATAACAATATGTCTATTTCCGAGAATGTGGGCGGACTTTCCAGATATTTGTCGAATCTGCGTACGGCGAAACCTTACCAGGAGATTAAGACAGGAATTGCCAATTCCTTAAGCCGGATTCCGGTCTGCGGAGATCGGATTGTAGAACGCATCCGTAAAACGAAAAGCGGAATCAAACAGCTTTTAGTGCCGGGAATGTTGTTTGAGGATATGGGTATTATGTATCTGGGACCGGTGGACGGTCACGATATCTTTCAGATGGTGAAGGCATTTCGGGAAGCAACCAGGCTGCAGGGACCCGTGCTGGTGCATGTTATGACCAAAAAAGGGAAAGGTTATCTTCCGGCAGAACGGCATCCGGCAAGGTTTCACGGGACGGAGGCATTTCAGATTGAAACGGGAATTCCGAAGAAAAAACGGCTGAAAGCGAATTATACGGATGTTTTTTCTACGGTGATGTGTAAATTAGGGGAGCGGGATACGCGTATTGTGGCTGTAACCGCTGCCATGTCAGACGGGACAGGGTTAAAGCGGTTTCACAATAAATATCCGGAGCGTTTTTTTGATGTGGGAATTGCGGAGGAGCATATGGTTACATTTGCGGCGGGCCTTGCGGCGGCGGGGTTAAAGCCGATTGTGGCAGTATATTCTTCGTTTTTGCAGAGGGCGTACGATCAGATTCTGCATGATGTCTGTATCCAGAAACTGTCGGTTGTATTTGCTGTTGACCGTGCCGGACTGGTCGGAAGTGACGGAGAAACGCATCAGGGTATTTTTGACCTGTCTTATCTTTCAGGTATTCCGAATATGACTGTTTTAGCTCCCAAAAATAAATGGGAACTGTCGGATATGATTAAATTTGCAGTTACATTTGAGGGACCGATTGCAGTCCGCTATCCAAGGGGAGAAGCATATGACGGGTTGAAAGAATTCCGGGCGCCGGTTATTTACGGAAAAAGTGAAATACTTTATGAAGAGAGTGAGATTGCGCTTGTGGCACTGGGCAGTATGGTAAAAATTGCAGAATCAGTACGAATAGCGCTTCATGAAAGAGGATATCGCTGCACACTTGTAAATGCGCGTTTTGCAAAGCCGTTGGATGCAGAGTTGCTGCGGCAGCTGGCAGATAATCACAAACTGGTTGTGACTTTGGAGGAAAATGTCATAAACGGCGGATTTGGCGAACATGTGATGGAATTTTTCGGAAGTCATTCTCTGAAGTCTGGCATAGTAAATATTGCAATTCCGGATATGTATGTAGAGCATGGCAATGCAGAGATTTTACAGCATGTGGTGGGTATGGATCAGGAGTCCGTCACAGAACGGATTACAGCAGAATATCAGAGGTTGAACAGGTAAAAGAATGAAAGAGCGTTTGGATATTTTAGTAGTGGAAAGAGGTCTTGCGCCTTCCCGCGAGAAGGCAAAGGCAATGATTATGGAGGGAAATGTCTTTGTAGGCGGACAGCGGGAGGACAAGGCCGGCAGTATGTTTAAAACGGACTGTAAGATTGAGATACATGGGACTTCTTTGAAATATGTTAGCCGCGGCGGCTTAAAGCTGGAAAAGGCAATGGCAGAATTTGGAATTTTCTTAGAGGGTAAGATCTGTATGGATATCGGTGCGTCGACGGGAGGATTTACGGACTGTATGCTGCAGAATGGAGCCGCAAAGGTCTATGCCGTAGATGTGGGATATGGGCAGTTTGCATGGAAGCTCAGGCAGGATCCGCGCGTGGTTTGTATGGAAAAGACGAATATTCGCTATGTGACGCCGGGGGATATTGCAGACAGGCTGGATTTTGCCTCTGTGGATGTGTCGTTTATTTCACTGGATAAAGTATTAGGTCCTGCGAAAGAGCTGTTAACGGAGCATGGGGAAATGGTCTGCCTGATTAAGCCGCAGTTTGAAGCCGGCAGGGATAAGGTCGGCAAAAAGGGCGTGGTACGGGATAAAGAGGTACATAAAGATGTGATAAAAAAAATAGTGTGTTTTGCAGACGAGCTTGGTTTTGCGGTAAAACAGCTGGATTATTCCCCTATCAAAGGGCCGGAGGGGAATATTGAGTACCTGATTTATATCAGGAATAACGGAGATGTAAATGCGGAAATACCCTCCGGGCATCCCTCTATGCCATGCGGCAAAAGAGAGGAAATACCCTCCGGGCATCCCTCTGTGCCATACGGCGAAAGAGAGGAAATACCCTCCGGGCATCCCTCTGTGCCATACGGACAATATGTAGACATTTCAGGAACAGTGGAAGCAGCACATGCCGCGTTGGAGAAAAAAGCATGAGAAAATTCTGTATTATAACCAATCCCTATAAAGACAGGGATTTTTCCCTGACCAATCGTATGAAGTCTTATATCCAGTTAAAGGGCGGCAGCTGTCATAAAATTGCAGAAGGAGAGGATCTGCCGCAGGATGCGGAAGGTATTTTTGTACTGGGCGGCGACGGGACACTGATACGGACAGCTGGTATCGCATCGGAAAAGGGAATCCCGTTAATTGGCGTCAATCTGGGCCACCTGGGTTATCTGTGTGAACTGGAGGAAAAGAATGTCTATGCCGCAATTGACGAGATTATGAAAGGAAATTACATGATTGAGGAACGGATGATGTTAAGCGGTTCTTCCGATACCAGAAGGCAGGACGCACAGTTTCCAAAAAAATCCTTAAATGACATTGTAATCCTGCGCAAAGGCGCGCTGCAGGTGATGGAGCTTCTTGTTTCGGTTAACGGGGGATATCTCCATACGTTCCGTGCGGACGGTATCATTGTGGCCACGCCAACCGGATCGACCGGATATAGCTTGTCTGCCGGCGGGCCGATTATCGATCCCAGGGCGCGTATGATTTTGATTACTCCCATCAATGCCCACGATCTCAATTCCAAGAGTATTATAGTAGAAGCAGAGGATGAGATTACGATTGAACTTAAGTGCAGACAGCCTGAAAAGCAGGAACGCGCAGACGTAAATCTCGACGGAGAACTTGCAATGGAGCTTTCTCCTGGAGATTCCATTACGATTCGGGCGGCAGAACAGACGGCAAAAATTATAAAATTGAGCAAAATCAGTTTTTTGGAAATATTAAGAAAGCGAATGCAGATTTATACATGACAGAAATTTTGGAAACAGAATCCGGTTTTGGATGTATTAGAAACGGAGCTGGGAAAGTGAAATCAAAAAGACAGGTGAAAATTTTAGAGCTGATCCAAAAAAATGAGATTGAAACACAGGAGGAGCTTTTAGATTATTTGAAACAGGAAGGATATCAGGTGACACAGGCGACAGTTTCACGTGATATTCGGGAGTTGAAGCTGACGAAAGTCGCTACAACAGGCAGCCGGCAGAAATATGCCGTATTGTCAGATAATTCAGAGGATCTGGCAGGAAAATATGCGCGTATTTTTAAAGACGGTTTTGTATCTATGGATATGGCTCAGAATATTCTGGTGGTAAAAACCGAGTCCGGAATGGCGATGGCAGTTGCAGCCGCATTAGATGCAATGGATTGTAATGAAATCGTTGGAAGCATTGCCGGAGATGATACCATTATGTGCGCCGTGCGTACAGTAGAAGATACTGCAGCTTTAATGGCGCGGCTGCGCAGGATGATCGGGGAGGAATAAAAGGAGAATTTATGTTACAAAATTTATATGTCAAAAATCTGGCTTTGATTGATGAAGCAGAAGTGGAATTTACGCCGGGGTTAAATATTATGACGGGAGAAACAGGTGCGGGAAAATCTATTATAATCGGTTCGGTAAACCTTGCGCTTGGCGGTAAATTTCAAAAAGAAATGCTTCGGGAAAACGCCTCTTACGGCCTGGTGGAGCTGACCTTTCTGGTAGAAGACGAAAGAGTCAGGCAGAAGCTTTCTGCAATGGATATTACGCTGGAAGACGGTTATCTGGTATTGAGCCGAAAGCTCATAAACGGCAGAAGCGTAAGTAAAATTAACTCTGAAAGTGTTCCTGTCGCTAAGGTAAAAGAGGTGGCAGGTCTGCTCATAGATATTCACGGACAGCATGAGCACCAGTCGCTTCTGATCAGAAAAAATCATTTAAACATTTTGGACAGCTATGCCAAAGACCGTTTAAAAGACGGGAAGGAAAAGCTAAAGGTTGCCTATGCGGTTTATAAAAAAATCAAAACAGAGCTAAGAGAGGCGGATATTGACCGCGCCAGCCGGGAACGTGAGATTTCTTTTCTGGAATACGAAGTAGAGGAAATCGAAGAGGCAAATCTTGTGTCTGGAGAGGATACGCAGTTAGAAGCCGAATACAGACGTCTTTTGAACGGACAGAAAATTATGGAAGCTGTATCCGGCGTATACGAAAAAACGGCGGAGGGCTATGCATCTGCTACCGAACAGCTTGGACATGCATTAAAAGAGCTGGCGGCCGTATCTGAATATGACGGACCGTTGGCCGGGATGGAAAACCAGTTAATAGAAATTGACAGTCTATTGAATGATTTTAATCGTGAAATGGCAGAATATATATCAGATACTTCTTTTGACGAACAGACATTTCTGGAAGCGGAAAAACGCTTAGATACCATCAATCATCTGAAAGCCAAATATGGCAAAAGTATCGAAGATATCATCGCCTCCTGTAAAGAAAAAAAAGAACGCCTGGAAAAATTATCCGATTATGATGCCTATCTTGCAAAGCTGAAGCAAAACTTTGAAAAAAGTGAAGATGAGGTTGTGAGGCTTTGCAGCGAAGTTTCTGAAATCCGAAAAGAAGCGGCGGCAGAGCTAACCGAAGCAATTCGGCATGAAATGATGGATTTGAATTTTCCGGATGTTTCTTTTTCCATGGAATTTCGGAAAATGGAGCAGCTTACGGCAAATGGATATGACGATGCGGAATTTCTGATTTCCACTAATCCGGGCGAGCCGCGGAAATCTTTAGAGAAAATTGCATCCGGCGGTGAGCTTTCCAGGATAATGCTTGCAATTAAGAGTGTGCTTGCAGAAACAGATGCGGTCGGAGCTTTGATTTTCGATGAAATTGATACTGGAATCAGCGGCAGGACGGCACAGATGGTTTCGGAGAAGATGAATCTGCTTGGCAGAAGCCATCAGATTATCTGCATCACGCATCTGCCGCAGATTGCAGCAATGGCAGACAGCCATTATCTAATTGAAAAATCCGTAGCCAACCAGACAACGGTTTCTACGATCAGGATGCTTGTGCAGGAGGAAAGTGTGAAGGAACTGGCGCGGATGCTCGGCGGTGTAAAGATTACGGATGCAGTGCTTTTGAATGCGAAGGAAATGAAAGAACTGGCAGCAAATACAAAAAAATCATCGGCTTAATTGCAATAAACGGAACATACTAAGAAGGATACATTGCGTATCCTTCTTTTTTGATGTTATTACGGAAAGGGGCTTTTGTGTGATGAAGATTTATCATAAATTTCAGAAATACAGAAAAGAATTTTTCCTGGCAGCGTTTCTTTCACTGATTTGTTTTGCGGCGGATTTACTGTATGATTCCATCCCGGATGAAATTTATTTGGTAGAGGGGGAAGCGCAGGCGATTGATTTTTCTGTTCCGGTTACAGTCCAAAAGCAGGAGGAGAGTGTGCCGGTATTAAAAAATATGGCGGCCGACGGGCCGACGTGGATACAGGCGGCAGAAAATGCCGGGGAAAGCTATCGGCTGTCCTGTAAATTTATAAACTTAATTCCAGTCAAGGAAGTTTTAGTCCATGTTGTGGACAAAAGCTATGTGATGCCCTCAGGGATGCCGATTGGGATTTATACAAAGACAAAGGGAGTGCTGATTATCGGGACAGGTAAGGTGACGGCTGCAGACGGTCTGAATTATGAACCGGCAGATCAGATTGTAAAAGGCGGAGACTATATTACCAGTGTAAACGGCAGGGAAATTTCGGGAAAAGAGGAATTGGTAAGCTGTATCAATGCTTCCCGCGGACAGGCAGTTGTGTTGGGGATACTGCGTGAAGGAAAACAGATTGAGGTTAAAATAGAACCGGCAGTATTGGAGGACGGTTCTTATAAACTGGGTATCTGGGTGCGGGATGATATGGCTGGAGTGGGTACACTGACTTATATAAAAAGTGATTTGAATTTTGGGGCATTGGGACATCCGGTGAGTGATGCAGATACCGGAAGTATGATTCGGCTTTCGGAAGGGAATGTGTATCAAACGGATATCGTAGGTATTGTAAAGGGAAAAGACGGAGCGCCCGGAGAATTGACGGGTGTGATTAGTTATAAGCAGGAGAATCGGCTTGGGACGATTACACAAAATACCAAAACGGGAATTTACGGAAAGCTTGACGCTGTGCCCGAAGAAATGGAAGACGCCTATGTGGAAGCCTGTATGAAACAGGATATAAAACGGGGGGAAGCATATATTCTGTCGTCTTTGGATGGAGTTCTCCGGCAGTTTCGGATTGAAATTGATGATGTGGATTTTCATAATAAGGAAGAAAATAAGGGAATTTTGTTCCATGTGACGGATGAATTGCTGCTGTCAGAAACTGGGGGGATTGTACAGGGCATGAGCGGAAGCCCGATCTTGCAGGATGGTAAAATTATCGGGGCGGTCACGCATGTGTTTGTGTCGGATGCGACGAAAGGATATGGGGTGTTTATTGAGAAGATGCTGGAGCATTGAGAAGGGCAGCATGGTAAAAAGAAGAGTGAGATCCTGGCAGTTTTATCTATCAGGGGCTCGCTCTTCTTTTTCCCATGCTGCCTGGTACGAAGTTTTCGCATTAATTTGTTTCGGTATTCAGATAAAACGAGAATTGGTAAAAGTACGGATAAAGTACGGATAAATTGATGATGAGTATGGATAAAGTACGGAAAAGTACGGATAAATTGAATGATAGTTAAAAAAGGTTATTCAGTAAAATTATGCAGATAAATTAGGATATTGCAATTTTCTGATGTCTATAATACAATTTATCTGTGAAAATAAAACGATTCAAGCATTTATAAATGTTATGGGGGAAACGAAAGATATGGAAGGGTTAATAAAAAGAGCAATTTTAGCAGGCATTTTAGTTGGAATCGGCGTAGCAGTAAATATTTCCGTAGAGAATCGATACATAGGGGCGATGCTGTTTAGTTTTGCTCTTTTAACCATCATAAAATGCAGCTTGAATCTGTATACAGGCAAGATAGGCTTTTATCAGACGCAAAAGCCAGCCGATCTGGTGATTATGCTGATTTTTAATCTGGCGGGCGTATTGCTGCCGACGCTTGGCGTCGCGCTTTGCCGGGAATCTGCATATGAGGCAATTGTAACTGCTTCTGTGGCCAAATTTGGAAATTCACTGGCTGTACTGTTCGTATATGGCATATTATGCGGAGTTTTAATGTTTGTGGCTGTCTACGCAAAGGATACTGTGATTACCGTTTTTTGTATTATGATATTTATCTTATCCGGATTTGAGCACTGTATTGCAGATTTTATCTATCTGGTTTTGAATTTTTCACCCGAAAACCTTATAAAATTTGCAGCGATTATTCTGGGTAATTCCGTCGGCTCAATAGCTGTTCATTTTTTGGTCAGTGAAAAAGGAGGATTGCAATGAACATTTATGCATTAATGGAAAATACGCCGTACAGCCAGAAGTTTGCTGCCGAGCATGGCTTAAGTCTTTACATAGAAACTGGAAGACATAAAATTTTATTTGATACCGGGCAGAGAGGGGCATTTGCCGACAATGCCTCTATTCTTGGAATTGATTTGGAAAACGCAGATATGCTGGTACTGTCCCACGGACATTATGATCACGGAGGAGGAATCCGGCGTTTCCTGGAGATAAACGATCATGCGCCGGTTTATCTTTCTGTAAATGCGTTTGGGGCATATTATCATGGAGTAAAGAAATATATCGGTATTGACCCGTCGCTGGAAGAAAATGACAGAGTGGTAAAGGTGGAAGATTTTCTGGAAATCGGCGAGGGGCTTATGCTTTGTTCTTGCAATGGAAAAGAGTGCAGCTGTCCTGTGGACGACGCGGGTTTGACGGAGAAAAGGGACGGTATATTTTTGCCGGATCTTTTTTTACATGAACAGTATCTTGTCATACAGGAGCATGGTAAAAAAACGGTGATCAGTGGATGCTCCCACAAAGGAATTTTAAATATCATGGAATGGCTGCATCCGGATGTTCTGGTCGGCGGCTTTCATTTTATGGGTCAGGAAATTTCCGAAGAAGGAAATGCCGCGCTGGATTATGCGGCAGAGGTTCTTTTGGGGTATGAGACGGAGTATTATACCTGCCATTGCACAGGAGAGGCGCAGTATCGGTATCTCAAAGAAAAAATGGGAGATAAGCTCCATTATCTGGCGTCCGGGCAGAAAATAATGCTGGATTAAAAACGGGACAGGAAAGGAAGGATTGCCGTGGAGGATGGATGCAGGCTTTGTCCAAGGGAATGTGGGGCGGACAGAACGCATGGGGAGTTGGGATACTGCGGTATGCCGATGGAACTGCATGTGGCCAGGGCGGCGCTGCATGCCTGGGAAGAGCCCTGTATTTCCGGGGAGGAAGGATCGGGGGCTGTTTTCTTTTCCGGCTGTACGCTGCGGTGCGTCTTTTGCCAGAATTATCAGATTGCGGCAGGCATGGCGGGAAAAAAGATAAGTCCGGGGCGGCTTTCAGAAATTTTTTTGGAACTGCAGGAGCAGGGAGCGAACAATATCAATCTGGTGACGGCGGGACATTTTCTTCCGCTTGTGGTTCTGGCGCTTGAGGGGGCCAAAAATCAGGGGCTTACCATTCCGGTTGTCTATAATACGGGGGGATATGAAAAAGTGGATACGCTGCGGCGGTTAGAAGGGCTTGTGGATATCTGGCTGCCGGATTATAAGTATGAGAGCAGCAGGCTTTCGGCAAAATATTCGCATAGTGCGGATTATCCGAAGCAGGTAAAGGAGGCGCTGGGGGAAATGGTGCGCCAGGCGAAGGAAACGGTGTTTGACGGCAGAGGAATGATGAAAAAGGGCGTGATGGTACGTCATCTGGTGCTGCCAGGATGTGTGTATGACAGCAAGGACGTGTTGGATTATCTGTATGATACCTGGGGAGATCGGATATGGGTCAGTATTTTAAGTCAGTATACGCCGCTTAGCCATGTGAAAAGTTATTCGGAGATAAACCGTAAGATTACAAAAGAGGAGTATGACGAGGTAGTAGATTATGCCTGTTTTCTGGGGATGCGGCAGGTTTATATTCAGGAAGAAGGATGTGCGGAGGATAGTTTTATACCGGCGTTTGACAGTAGCGGAGTGGAGAATCATTGTGAGAAAGGAGTCAGAAATGGGTAAAGTATATGACAAACTTAAGAGGTGCCAGGAAAGTGTCCGGGAAAAAATTAATTTTAAACCGAAGGTGGCTCTGGTTTTGGGTTCTGGACTGGGAGATTTTGCGAAAAAGATAAAAGTCGAGGCTGAGTTGGATTATCATGAGATAGAGGGATTTCCGGTTTCTACGGTAGCCGGGCATAAGGGAAGGTTTGTGTTTGGTTTTGTGGGGGAAATTCCGGTTGTGTGTATGCAGGGCAGAGTGCATTATTATGAGGGATACACCATGACAGATGTCGTGCTGCCGATTCGTCTGATGAAATGTATGGGAGCGGAAATTTTGTTTTTGACAAATGCAGCAGGCGGGATTGCGCAGGGGATGCGGGCAGGAGATCTGATGATGATTACCGGGCAGATTTCATCGTTTGTACCGTCTCCGCTGATTGGAGAAAATATAGAGGAATTGGGGACGCGGTTTCCGGATATGAGCGGGATTTATGATAAAGAGCTGCAGAAGATGATTTGCAAAGCGGCAATGGATTTTGAGATTGAGTTAAAGCAGGGAGTTTATCTGCAGACGACAGGTCCCCAGTATGAATCGCCGGAGGAAATTGCTTTGTTTCGAACATTGGGGGCAGATGCGGTCGGCATGAGTACGGCATGCGAAGCGATTGCGGCACGGCACATGGGGATGCGGGTTGCGGGAATTTCCTGTATTTCGAATCTGGCAGCAGGGATATCTCCGGAGCCGCTTAGCCATGAGGATGTGAAAAAAGCGGCGGATCTGGCGGCGCCCAGGTTTCAAAAGCTGGTCTATGAAACAATTCGTCGAACAGGAGAGCGATGAGCGTATGAATATTCGGTTTTTTAATGCAAAGATTTTGATGCTGCGGGAGAGGGATGGCAGTATACCAGAACAGGATGGCAGAAAAGGACAGTTGTTTGAAATTGCAGAAGGCGAACTTTGGGTGCAGGGCAACCGGATTGTGTATATTGGAGATGGTACGGATACCGGGCGGATTGCCCAAAAGATCTCTTGGGACAGGGAGATGGATGTCGAGGGAAATCTGCTGCTGCCGGGCTTTAAAAACGCGCATACGCATACGGCAATGACCTTTCTGCGATCTTATGCAGATGACCTTCCCCTGCAGGAATGGCTGGACAAACAGGTATTTCCAAAAGAGGCGCTTCTTACGCACGAGGATATTTATCATTTGTGCAGGCTAGGAATTATGGAGTATCTGACCAGCGGGATTACGTCGAATTTTGATATGTATTTTGCGCCGCTTCCGGGGGCGCAGGCTTCGGCGGACTGCGGATTTCGCACAGTGTTTACCAGTGGGTTAAACGACTTCTGCCAATCGCTGGAGGAAGTGGAGGAACTGTATTACAAGATTCGCGGGATGAGCGAGCTTACCGATTTTGTTATGGGATTTCATGCGGAGTATACGACTTCCCTGAATCTGATGGAGGGACTTGCCGCGCTGGCTGCAAAGGTGAAATCTCCGGTCTGGTTTCACAATGCGGAAACGGCGTCAGAGGTAAAGGAGTGTAAGGGACGCTGGGGCAAAACGCCAACTGCGCTTGCGGATGCGCTGGGAATGTACGCATACGGCGGGGGCGGTTATCACTGTATCTATCTGGAAGAAGAGGATTTTTGGATTTTTAAAAACAGAGGGCTTTATGCGGTGACAAATCCTGCTTCAAACTTAAAGCTGGCCAGCGGGATTGCACCTGTAAAACGGTTTTTGGAAGAAGAAATTCCGGTTGCCATCGGAACGGACGGGCCGGCAAGCAATAACTGCCTGGATATGTTCCGGGAGATGTTTTTGGTGAGCGGACTGGCGAAGGTCAGGGAGCATGACGCTGCGTGTGTATCCGCGGAAGAAGTCCTTTTTATGGCGACGGCGGGAGGTGCAAGGGCGATGGGGCTTACAGACTGCGACTGCCTGAAGGAAGGAAAGCTTGCGGATCTGATCCTGTTGGATTTGAATCAGCCGAATATGCAGCCGGAAAATAATATCGTTAAAAATATTGTATATTCAGGCAGCAAGCAGAATGTGCTGCTTACCATGATAAACGGGGAGATCAAATACGAGAGACAGAAATTTTTTATTGGAGCGGATCCAAAGGAGGTTTACCGGAGGGCCAATGACATCATTGGGAGGATGCGATTATGATAATTACATTTGTGCACCATAGCTGTTTTGTTGTGGAAACCGAAGAGAGAGTGTTGATTTTCGATTATTTCCGAAATGGGAATGTAAACGGGTATGAGTTTACCGGGGTTATGCCGGAGTTTGAGAAAGAAAAACCGCTTTATGTATTTGCAAGCCATGCCCATCAGGATCATTTTGACCTGGAAATTTTACGGTGGGAGGCGGACTTTCCGAAGATACATTATATTTTGTCAAAGGATATCCGGCTATCCGACCGGTATTTGGAGCGTAACGGGATTTCCCCTAAAGTAAAGGAAAAGGTGACGTTTGTACAATCGTTAAAGACGTATGAGGTGGATGATATGAAAATCCGGACGCTTAAGTCTACAGATGCGGGCGTTGCGTTTTTGATTGGAATGGAAGGGCGTTATATCTACCATGCCGGAGATTTGAATCTCTGGAAATGGGACGGCGCGGGAGATTTGGTCAATGGCAAGGAGACGAGGGCTTATAAGCATGAAATCAATAAGCTGGCGGATTATGAAATTGACGTGGCGTTTGTGCCGCTTGATTCGAGGCAGAAGAAATATGCCGCTGACGGGCTTTTGTATTTTATGGAGCATGTGGATGCCAAAGTGGTTTTCCCAATGCATATGTGGCAGGATTACAGTTTGATTGCCGCGTTTAAGTCAAAGATTTCCAACGGGGCATTTGCAGCGCGATTAGTGGATATTTCAGGAGAGAACGAGGCATACGAATTATGAGAAAGGTGATGATTTATACGGATGGCGCGGCCAGAGGTAATCCGGACGGGCCAGGCGGCTACGGGGCGGTACTCGAATATGTGGATACAAAGGGAGAACTGCATGTCAAAGAAATTTCGGCGGGATATCAGAAGACGACGAATAACCGCATGGAGTTAATGGGCGTGATCCGGGCATTGGAGTGCTTAAACGGGTCGTGCGAGATTGCGCTTTATTCGGATTCGAAATATCTGGTGGACGCGTTTAACCAGGGATGGGTAGAAAACTGGATTCGAAAGGGCTGGAAGAAAGCTGATAACAGCCCTGTGAAAAATATCGATCTCTGGAAAAAGCTGCTGGAGCTAAAGAAGCCGCACCGGATGACCTTCCACTGGGTGAAGGGGCATGACGGGCATCCGCAGAATGAACGGTGCGATAAGCTGGCGACGGCTGCGGCAGACGGGGACGGGCTGCTGTCTGATGTGACGCTGGTGTGAATCAGAGCGCGATGCAGTATAATAAAGCTGACCAAAAATAGGATGGAGGTTACCGTTATGAATTTTGAAGATGAAAAAGATTATATTATGAGAATTATCAAAGAAACCGTCCGGCTGCTGTTTTCTCTTATGCTCGGAAAAAACTATGTTTCTGTAGAACAGGAACTGAAAAACAAATATGAAGTCTCCGGAAGGACACTGGATAATTTGCTTTCTATGGCGGATGACGGAAAAATAAATGAGGCGGAAAATATTATTTTAGACGGCATTGATTACAGCAGCAAAAATGAAGTGGCGGCAGCGGCTCTTTTTTATCATCATTTAAGCGAAATGGAAGAAAATTTTTTAGATCAGAATAATTATTCGCAGGAAGATATTTTGGACGGTTTAAAGCAGGTTGTGGAAGAAGCCGGATATGGGAATCTGGCTGGTATTGTAGAATGATTTTTACAGCATTGGCTTACATAGACGATGTGTCTCTTAAGTCAAAAAACGATTTGACCTCAGAAGATTATTGTAATATAATGGAATTGAATCTTTTTAGATAGACAATAATATAATTATTATATATTATTGTCTGGAAAAGGGATTTTATATGTTCTATATAATTAAGGGGTTTTTATATGATATTTTTAAAAGGAGTTCAGTGATGGGAATACTTTTAAATGTACAATTATCAGATTTTGGGAATTGTAATATTAAAACTACAGCAGCAAATATTTCAAATTTAATGCAAAAAATAAATAGATTAGGAAAATTTGAATATCTTCCCAATATTGTGTCTGGGCAAAGTATAGATTTATTAGAAGGTAAAATTAATACGACTTCTAATTTGTCATTTATAACTGCATCACAGCTAAGTCATATTATATGTATGGATAATAGGATTGTTTGTTAAATTTTAATTCTGAATATCAAGACCCTATTAGTAATGGTTTGCAATTTTGTCAAGACGTCTTAGCTATAATTATGGATCATTTTCCAATTCTTGGGAATCGTTTGGCAATTAATATTAATGAGTTGAGTGACTCTTTTTCACCAGAATTATTTAATACAGAGTTAGCACAATCTGTTATATCAGTACTTGATTTTTATAAAGACAAGTCGTTAGACGAATGGTCAACTCGTGCAAATAATCAGTTTCCTATTCAGATTTCCGGAAAAACAGAAATCTTAAATGTTATAACAGAATTAACACTTGCACAAAGTAGTCAGAATAATGAAAAAAGGATTTTATGCCATTTAGATATTAATACTATACCTCAAAATCAAGGATTTAGATTTAACAAGAATGACGTATCATCTTTTATATGTGAAGCCAAAAAAATTATATGTAATATTATAAATGATTTCGAAGGGTTGGATAGGTTTGAATGATATTTATTTATTAGAAAAGAATGAAAATGAAACAGAGATTAAATTTGAACATAAAGAAACATCTTCAAAAGAATTTTATGTTCTTTTAAGAAATTATTTTTTCCTCTCTGATAGTAATGAAGAAAAAACGTTAGTATCATCTACTTTTAAACCTAGAAAACATGAATTTTCACCGATTGAGAAATATTTAATTGAATATAAGGCTAAAATAGAGCAAGAAAAAATAGAGCAGCTCATTGATAAATTAGTTTGGGAATTGGTAGTTGAATTAAAATATTTCTCTTTAGACGATAGTGGGATTTCTTCTGCTGAGAGGAAAATACTTGATATTGAAGAGAAATATTCATTTAGAATATTAGGGGAAGTATTACAAACTATCTATGTAAAGTATAATGACTTTCCAAATATACTCGCTGGGATTTGTAAAGGATTGGAACGCTTTGATTTAGATGAGGTGTTGCCTTGGGGGCCAACGATGTTATCAGGACTTTTAGTGCATAAAAGTGAAGTGGTTAAGGAATATGCTGTATCTTTAGTAGAAAATTGGTCTGATGTAACTTTGCTTCCCATACTAAGAAACTTAGAGTGTCCTTCTCTGTGGTTGCAGGAATATATTTCAGATGTAGTTAAATACTTAGAGGAATGTGATGTTTTACATAAGGAAGCTATCTAAAAGATCGAATTTATTTAAAATTAAATCTACTGAAACGTCTGCCGCTATAGCCGCAGATGTTTTAAAACAAGAACTTGGAACAAGTGGGAATACTCTTTTATTTTGGAAATGTGATAGTCTTGATACAACTAAAGATGCGATAAAAGCAATTCTATTATCTACAACATCTATAGAAACATCTCAATTTATAATTGTAGATGATGAGCTGCTTGAAAAGTATCAGATTGAAACCGATGATACCAATGAAGGAATAACAGGGTATAAAGGGTTTGAAAATTTACATGTTGATTTTTGTAACTTAACATATGAGAAAATCGGTTTTATTTTAAATATGATTAAAGAAATTGCTGAAGAAGAGAAACGAACACCAGAATTAAAAAAGGATGAAGTAAAAAGATATATTATTGAGGTTAAAGAAGCAGGGTTGTTGAATCAAGAAAATTTGCGCCCTGAATTGCGTTCAGCTATCAATAAGTATTGTAAGAATACAGTCTGAATTTTAACTGCCATGGGAATGAGAGCCTATGGCAGTTTTGTATTCAGCTATGTTTTTAATTTTGCACACGGATCTGTTCATCCGTAACCAGCGGATAGGTGACGAGCGCTATTTCATCCAATGCTTCATGGAACAGATGGACGCAGGAAATCTGGTGATTGTCGTAGGAAGTATAATAATAAATCCCTTTGCTGACATTACAGCAGGAGGTGTAAATCGTAATTTCATATGTTCCATTCTCCAGCTCGCAGCATCCACGCTGCTGGTCTACCGAATTTAAAATGTGGAAAAACTGGCTGACACTTTCGTTTTCCGAATCGCCGGAAACCGAATTTAATCTGACAAATGCGGCCCGGATGAAACGGGACTGCGAGGATAAATCCCCCGGAAGTCCCAACGCGCCCATGCCGCGGCTGTAGACGTGCAGAGGAAGTCGGTCAGAAAAGAGATTCTGCGGGGATTTTGGAGAAAGGCTCATATAATTATTCAATTGGAACATCTGCTCGTCAAACGGCGGATTGTTCGTCAGAATGCCAGCCGGGTTATCATAAATCTGAATACCGTTTTCAACAGATTCCACCGTAATGCAGGCATTGCGGTCAGCCAGGATCCAGTGAAGCTGTGCTGTGGGCAGATCTTTCCGGAAAACGGCGGCGGTGATGTTGATTTTATTTAACAGTTTTTTTGCTTCATCTACAGTAGCGCATTGGCTTAAAATCCAGGGGATAAATTCATAAGTCGCTATATTGTCTTTGCCTTTCGTTTCTTTTCGATAGACGGCGTTCCCTACAAAATTCAGGCCCGCCATGGCAAGGCCCATTTCATTGGATGCATCGTAAAACAGCGGATAATTATCTGTAACGTGCGCTATGCCGAACATGGCATAATGGTGTTTTAAGGTGCCCTTTGTGCGGAAAAGAAGGGGAAAGTTACGGGGCATTATGACGATTTTTTCACCATAAGAAAATTCATAATCCAGGGTGCGTCCAAAATAGAAATCTTTTGTCTGGTAAGTGGCTGCTGTACACATAATGCAAGCCCTCCTTGTGCGGTGTTTGTGTTAGTATGTGTCTGTAACTTGATTTTTTAAATTATATGAATGATATTATTTTTTGTTTCAATTATAATTTTATGCATGGAGGTTAATAAAATGAGCCATATATTGACAGATGAGAAACTGACAGGTTTTGAACAGAAATTGCGGGAGGAGGAATATGGGGCGGCAACCATAGAAAAGTATTTGAGGGAGCTGAGAAGTTTTCAGGTATGGATGGACGGCAGGACTGTAGATAAAGAAGCGGCAACCGAATTTAAATCATATTTACAGAAAGAAAATTATGCACCTGCTACAGTTAATTCGAAACTCTCTGCCATAAATGGCTTTTTTGGATTTATGGGATGGGAAGAATGCAGGGTGAAATTTCTACGGATTCAAAAACAACTTTTCAGGAATGAGTCAAAAGAACTAACCAGAGAGGAATACGAAAGGCTTAGAAAAGCGGCTGAAGAAAAGGGGAACAGAAGGCTGGCGCTGCTTATGGAAACAATCTGCGGGACAGGCATCCGGGTCAGCGAAGTTCCTTATATTACAATAGAAGCGGCGAAGCGGGGAAGGACAGAGGTGAACTTAAAAGGAAAAGTGCGTATGATTTTTTTGCCGAAAAAGCTGTGCGGTAAGCTTTTGGAATATGCGAAAGGGCAAAAAATTGATTCGGGAGAAATTTTTCGGACAGGAGGCGGAAGGGGGCTTTCCAGAAGGCAGATATGGAGAGAGATGAAAGGGTTATGTGAAATGGCCAAAGTGGAGGAAACAAAAGTGTTTCCCCATAATCTCCGTCATTTGTTTGCAACGGTTTTTTATGGGATAAGCAGGGATATTGTTAAGCTGGCCGATATGTTAGGGCATAGCTCCATTGAAACAACAAGGATTTATTTGAAAACAACCGGTGAGGAGCATATGCGTTATTTGGAGCGTATGGGGCTGGTGACATAGACGGAATTTATATTCTGTCTACAAAAACAGGACATAAAATTCCATAGTTTTCATATTATACCATATTTAGTGTATTACTGACAACACAATCTGAAAATTTAGGGCATAGAAAACAAAAGTCATGAAAAATTTTTTTGGCTTTATTTTTTTATGTCCCAAAACAGATTTGCCCAAAACTTATGAAAAGACAGATGCATTTTCACGATAAGAAAGGTCTTTTCTTTTATGATGTGTAGACAGAATATAAAATTCGCATACAGATGCCTGTGACGGGAAGTGGATGTGGGGGGAGTACAATTGAAAAAGAATGGAAATTCGGTGGATAAACGACAGAAAACGGGCGATCTGGATGGACTTACAGCTGTTTTGAAGGCTGATATCGCCGAGCGGCAGATTAGAACGGTATTGAGCAGGGAACGCGGCGGTACACTTTTTCTGTGTGATATGGACGATATGGAAAAGATCAATTGGCAGTATGGGCATCTGAAGGGAGATGAGTGCCTAAAGCAGATGGCTGAGATTCTCTCTTACATGGTTCGGCCGGAAGATATCCTGGGCAGATACGGGGGCGACGAGTTCCTGATTTTCATGCCAGGCTGCCGGGATATGCGGCAGGCGCAGGAGATCTGCATGCGTATGGAGAACCGTTTTCGCAGGGCAGGAGGAAACGATGGGAAGGGAATTTCGTTTTCTGTGACTGTGGTATGGGCTCTCTGGCAGTCGGGAGATACCATAAAGAAGCTGTTCGAGCGTGTGGAAGAAAAGCTGGAAGAACATAAAACAGCGTCAGGGGGGACAAAGAAGCAGAAAAAAGGAAGACAGGATCATTATGTCAAGGATGTCAGGCGGGTTCGAAAGGAACTGATGGAACAGATTCGGGAATCTGGAGCGTATTGTCAGGATTATGAGACCTTTAAGAGTATCTATCGTTTTTTGGAACGCGGGATCATAAGGAGCGGGCAAAAAGCATGTGTGATTCTGATCACAGTAGTGGATGGACAGGGAGCGAGTTTGCTGCCTCATGAAAAGGATGTGCGGATGGAACAACTGGGGGAGGATATCGGGACGACACTTAGAATCGGGGATGTGTATACCAGATATTCCAGCAGCCAGTATCTGCTCCTTGTGATTGATACGACAGAAGGTCAGGCGGATCGGATTGTGAACCGGATTCGGGAACAGTTTCTGGCGCATGCACAAGAGGATAATATTTTGATTCATCATTGTTATGAGCTTCAGCCTGCGCAAACAGAGGCGCTGATGGAGTAAGAAAACGAGTACGGAGGAGAGATAAGCTATGATGGGGAAAAAGTTATCGGTGAGGATGTTTGGCGGATTTTCTGCCACTTATGGAGATGAGGTGCTTACCTTTGGCAGACAGAGAGATTCCAAATTCGGACAGCTGTTTCAAATCCTGATGACCAGGCCCGGACAGGGATTTAGTAAAAACTATATTGCAGAAAGCCTCTATGAACGGGAAGAAGTGGAGGATTCCAATGCGAGCCTTAATAATACGATCTTTCGCTTGCGAAAATATCTGGAATCTTCGCCACTTCCGTCCGGCGAGTATCTGCATCTGAACGGAGGCGTGCTGTGTTTTGACGGCGGGGTTGACATAGAATCAGACGTGTGGCGGTTTGAAAGCGCAAACCGGGAATATCAACAAGAACAGAACGCGCGTCAAAAAGCGGAACTCTGTGGAAAAGCCTGTAAGCTTTTCCGGGGAGAGTTTCTGCCGCAGTTGTCCAATGAGCAGTGGGTTATAGAAAAAAGTCAGAGTTATCATAAGGCATATGCCGGGATGTTGGAATATTTGCTTCATTATCTGAAAGAGGAGGGCGACTACAGGAGTGCAGAACAGGCAGCGGCCTGCGCGTCTGCGATTTATCCCTACGAAGGATGGGAGGCATGGCAGATTGAGTGTCTGATCCTGCTTGGGCGTCATAAAGAAGCAGAAGAACTTTATCAGAAATTGGCGCTGTATATCCAGGAAACCAGTGGGTTTCTGTCCCAAAAGCAGCAGGCACGTTTCCGGGAGATTGGAGCCAGGATACGGTATTCGGAGGGGGCAGAAGGAGATATCAGCAGGTGTTTGATGGAACCTGTGTTTAAGCAGGGCGCTTATGCCTGTACGCTTCCTGGTTTTTCAGATTGTTTCCGTATGTTGAAGCGCGTGAATGTAAGAGGAGGAGTAAAATCTTTTGGGCTTTTCCTGTGTACAATACTAGATGACGACGGCTGTCCGGCCAGTGACCGGAGATACTGTGAGCGGCAGGGAAAGAAGCTGTGTGCGTCGTTTGAATCTTATCTGCGCAGAGGGGATATCTATACAAAATATAGTGAAAGCCAGTACTTGCTGCTGTGCATCGGAGCCAAAAATGAGAATGCCGCAAGGATCGGGGAGCGGATTGATATGGATTTTCGGAAACGATGCGGTGGACACGGCGGGGTAAGCTGGAGGATGTTGGATGATGGAGATGAGTTTTCAAATACGCTGTAGATAATTGAGAAGGCAGTTTGTGGGATTTTTGTGAATGAAAATCTTTTGGAAAAAACAAATTCTTATATTCTGAAAAAATAAATGCATTAAACAAAGGAAATGAAAGAGTTCACGAAAGAGTTTCTTTGATATACTGTAGCAAACAAAATGATTAGTCTGAAAAAGGGCGAGGAGTATGTACAGAAATTTGGCTATTGAATTTAGAAAAAGGCCAGAACAGAATTATAGGAGGTAATATGAGTAGGAGAAACAGCAGAAAGAGTAAAGCCGATAAAGTATTAAAAGCGGTTGGCGCTACAGGCATCATTCTGGGTGGGGCTGCGATCGATGCAAATATGGTATTTGCAGAGGAACTGGAAAATATGGCAGAAGAACAGCAGATAGAAGATGCTGTCGCAGAATTAGAGGAAACTGCCAAGGGTTCGGAAGCGCTTTTTGAAGAGCCAAAGGAAGAATGTGATGTTGAAAGCGCAAGCACTGAAAACGCTGCGGTCGTTGGGACCAGTGCAGAAGAATCAGTCAGCGAAGCGCCGGGAACCGAAACGGTTGCGAATGAAAACGTCAGTGATGAAACAACCAGTGAAGAAACCGGGGATGAAAATGTCAGTGATGAAACAACCGGTGAAGAGACCGGAGATGAAAATGTCAGTGATGAAACAACCGGTGAAGAGGCTGGGGATGAAAATGTCAGTGATGAAACAACCGGTGAAGAGACTGGCCGTGAAGATGCCAGTAATGAAACGGATAGCCAGCAGACCTGGAGTGAGGTAGAATCTACCTCAGTATCAAACCTGAGTGATGCGACATCCGATTCTGACAGATTTCATGCGGAAAGCGAATCTGCGTCGGCATCTGCATCACAGAGTGCATCTGCTGTGGAATCTGTATCTGAATCGAATTCGATGAGTGCATTTGAAAGTGATTCAGACGCAGTGTCTACGAGTGAGTCTAACAGCCAGTCGCTTAGTAATTTTGAGAGTACGCGAGACTCGTTGTCTGAGAATTTTACCAGCGAACAGTCAACGGCGCTGGATTCCTACAGTGCAGCGTTGTCTACCCTGACTTCTCAGTCGGTGACGGGGACAGAGGATCTGGCTGGCTTCCAGAAAGAAGTGGCTGAGAGTATTATCAATTACAATATCGTTACCAGCGGCGGCAGTGTGGACAGATTTGAATGGAGCGATGAGAACGGCGGCTATTATACAGTTTATTATAAGGATAATGAGGGAAGGGAACTCACTCAGGTTTATCAATACTCAGTGGATACTGAGGGAAAAGTGACCGTTAATGAGGCGAAAGTATCTTATAAGCCAACAGGCGGTGATAAGGTAACAGTATCAAATAATGTGAACAGGCCTACAACGGAAACTTTGCCTGGCGCTACTGCACCGACGATAGATTATAAGATTGTAAACAACACCAATGGCACAACGGATGTTTATGTTACGATCAATGGGACGGTGTATAAGAATCCAACGAGACAGATTAATCCTGACGGGACAATTTCTTATATTCTTGAAGATACCGCTACCGAACGTAAGATGTTTGTTGTAAATGCAGACGGATCGAGCGGTTATTATAAAACATACAATAAAACAAATCAATTGTTAAATAACTCCAATGGGAGTACAAATACATCGACTTTTAAGGTCAATGGTAACTCTTATACTGTTGCAGGAGGAACTGATGCTCTAATTAGCGCAAATAGCCGTAAGTATGCTGTCGTACAGGATCAGGATGGCAGATGGCATAAACTTGTTGTAACTGGAACAAATAAACAACTTGTAATAGGCGGTAATGGAAATTTTTATATTCAGGCGGGAGGAGTAGGTTCTTATACAAAGATTGGCAGCGATTATACATTAAAGACAGATGCGAACGGTAATTATGGTCTGTATGATAAAAATGGTAGGTTAGTGTATTCACTTACGATTTCGGAAGGTGTCGATTATACTCCAAAAGCAACCACAACGACTTATAATTTTGACAGAACAATTGAATCGAAGGGTGAGGTGACTGGTACCGATAAGGCCATGGAGGCTTATAAGGCGATAAAGGAAGCTTCGGAGACAATTAGTGAGGCTAGCGAGCAAGTTAGCATGAGTGAAAGTGTAGTGGAATCACTTAGCAAATTGAATTCTACATCTTCGAGCGAAAGTGCATCAAAAGCTTCGAGTTTGAGTGAAATCAACAAAGAGGACCTGGATAGTGCGTCAAACAGTTTTAACAGTGTTAGTGAGTCGAATTCTGAATCGCAGTCAACTTCTTATGAGAGTGCATCTTTAAGCTTAAAAGCAAGTGAGGAAGCAAGCACGAGTGAATCGGTAAGTACAAGCGAATCAATAAGTACAAGTGAAAGCATCAGTACAAGTACAAGTGAAAGTATTAGCATAAGTACGAGTGAGTCGATAAGTACAAGTACAAGCGAGTCAATTAGCACGAGTACAAGCGAATCAGTAAGCATGAGTGAATCGGTAAGTACAAGTGAAAGCATCAGTACAAGTACAAGTGAAAGCATCAGTACAAGTACAAGTGAAAGCATCAGTACAAGTACAAGTGAAAGCATCAGTACAAGTACAAGTGAAAGCATCAGTACA
>JAAWDZ010000068.1 GCA_022794015.1 Eubacterium sp.
ACCTCATCCTCTGTTACGCCTGCATCTGTAAGCGCTGCCGCTTTTGCTTCTTCCAACGTGATCTTACTTTCTTCATCGGAGGGCTGCTGCGAATTTTCTTTATATTCTTTGTCAACTTCCAGGATTTTTCCGGTTTGAGCGTGGATTTTGATTTCATATTTGAAATTACCATTTGTAATTTCCACTTCGTAGACCATAATACCGTCATCTCTGTCCGCCTTTGCTTTTACAACTGTTCCGCCGCCGGCTTCTTGGAGAGCGATCTGTTTTGCAGCTTCTATACCGATATCTGTTTCTTCCGTGCTGCCGCTGTCGCCGGAGGAAGAACCGCCGCCTGGAAGCACCTCTTTCTTTTTGCTGTATATGGCTCCGGTAGATGCATTGATTTCATATTCATATTCATGCGTCGCTGTGCAAAATTCAATTTCATATACCAGTATGCCGTCCTCATGATCCAGCTTTGCCTTGGTATACGTAACCTCAGAAACAGATACGCCTGCATCTGCAGCTGCAATTTCTTTGGCCGCTTCTAATGTGATTTGGCTGGTCGTTTCCTGAGGAGGCACCTGATTTCCGGAAATGGACTCCTGTTCGGTCTCTAAGACCTTTCCTGTTTTGGCATGGATCTTGATTTCATATTTGAAATCGCCGTTTATAATGTCTATTTCATAAATTGGAATTCCATCATCTACTTCAAATTTTACTTTGACTACTGTTCCGCCGCCGACTTCCCCTAAAGCTATCTGGCTTGCTTTTTCTTCGCCAATGTATTTCCCGCTACTTTGGCTGTTAGCGCCCTGGGATATCAGTTCCCATTCATATTCCAACAGCTTCCCGGTAATAGCATGAAATCTCAGTTCATATTTTTTATTCTTTTTCTTCATTTTTACCTTGTATATGGAAATACCGTCATTGTATTTTTTTACAATGCTGGTAATGCTTGCCCCCGATACCTGTTTTTTGGCCAGACTTCTGCATTGGCTGGTACTGATGGATTTTCCGCTGGCTTTTTTAATATAGCGGGACTTAATTTCCCAGTCATAAGAAAGCAGTTTGGAATCGGAAGCACGATAGACAAGATCATAGAGTTTCTTTCCTTTAGACAGTTTCACTTCAAAAACAATCATACCATCGTCATCATCTTTTTCTGCTTTTATCACAGACGCTCCCTTTACCTGCTTTTTAGCCAGTTTCTTTGCCTGACTAATTTTGGCCAGCTCCTTTGCCGATACGGTGTCGGGCGTATAATACAGATTTGCAGTTACCAGACAGATCATCAAAAATAATGCGGCAAATATACTTCGTTTTTTCATAATAAGTTCTCCTTTCTTTTCACAGTTGCCTTTAATCATCCTCTTCTGAATCAAACTCCAATATTTCACCAGTTGTCGCGTCTATTTTGTACTCATATCCTATGCCGTTTCTGTAAAATTCAACCTCATAGATTACGCTGCCATGCTCTTTTTCAAATTTTGCCTTGGAAAAATGGACCTCCGATGCCTGACAGCCTGCATGATTCAAAGCAATTGCCTTTGCCTGCTCCAGTCCGATATCCGTTCCAGCACTGGCTGAGGCATTTGGTGAGCCATTTTGATAAGATTCCATGTCTTTGCTGCGTATGGCGCCGTTTGACGCATAAAGTTCATATTCGTACTCATGAGTCGGAGTATTGAATTTGATTTCATATACGGCAATACCATCCTCATATTCCAGCTCGGCTTTGGTACAGGTGACCTCAGATAAAGTCAGACCTGCGTCCGATACAGCAACGCTCTTCGCCTCATCCAGGCTTATCTGGCTGCCGGTATTCTGCCCGGACGAACCTGCGCCCGGAGTTGTATTCTCACTCTGCTGGCTGGTTGTCTGTCCGGTACCCGTTCCTGTCTGTTCTGTACTCTGGCCAGAGCCTGCACCCGACTGCCCTGTACTCTGACCAGAGCCTGTATCTGACTGTCCCACATTCTGACCGGAATCCGCACCGGACTGTACATCTGTTTTTTGCGGCGCACCGGATCCACTCTGTACGATGATCGTTTCTTTGCTTTTGCTGTATACGGCTCCGGTATCCCCATAAATTTCATACTCATATTCCATATTTCCGGCAGTAAATTCTATGTCATATACGAAAATACCGTCATCTTCATCCCGTTTTGCCTTTGTAACGGTCACGTCCTCGTCGTTTAATCCTGCATCGTAAAGCGCCGCCGCAATTGCCCCGTCAAGTGAAACCGGCCCTGCCCCTTTCGCGGCAGCCTGATTTTGTGTCCTCCCAAAATCCCTCTTCGCAAGGACATTCGCCGCAAAAACAGTTCCTGTTCCAAGGAAAGCCACTGCCGCTATACAGCTGATGGACACGGCTGCTCTTTTCGGTGTTGCAAAGAACCAGTCTAGTTTTTTCATAATGGCCCGCCCTCCTTTCTGCTCTATGGCTGCTGATGCAGCCGCGTTCCGGCGCGAGTGTGTATCGGAACGCATACTTTATTATACTTAAAAAGTATTAGGGTTTTATTAGAGTATGTCTGAAAAAGTCAGAATAAATACGCTTCCTTTTCCCGGCTCGCTTTCCAGGCGGATGCTTCCGCCATGGAATTTTGTAATCTGTTCCACCATAGAAAGTCCCAGACCCGCCCCATTTCCGGAGCGGGAGCTGTCCGCCTGATAAAAACGCCGAAAGATTTTTGTCTGATCCTCTTTCGAAATGCCAATTCCATTGTCTGTTACAGACAGTTCAATTTCCTTTCCATTTCGTTTTAAACAAACCAGGATATGACCGTTTTCCTTTCCGTACCGATAGGCATTCCCAATCAGATTTGTCAAAAGCCTCGTCATAAGCTCACGGTTTCCATGCAGACAAATACCGTTTTCCGTTTCACAGCGCAGCGTAATGCCATTTTCCTGAATCAACGCCATATCGCTGCAGACAGATTCCACCAGTTCTGTCATATCCACCTGTTCACAGACATAGCTGTCCGTCCTCATTTCAAGCCTGGTAAAATCCAGCATATCACAAATCATCCTTGACATCTTCCTGCCCTGACGTTTGATGGTCTGTAAGGCTAACTCATACTCTTCACTGCTCCGCTGCTCTTCCAGTGAAAACTCGCACTGTGCTAAAATCACGGAAACCGGGGTACGCAGCTCATGGGAAACATCCGATGTAAACTGACGCTCCGCTTCAAACGACTGCTCTAATCGCCGGAACATCTCATTAAAGGTTTCGGCAAGCTGATGCAGTTCGTCTTCACCTGGTCCCAAATCAATCCGCCTGCCTAAATCATTTCCCGATCCGATTTGGGAAGCAGAACCGGAAATCGCCTGGATAGGGCTTAACATTTTTTTGGTCAGCAGATAGCCGCCTGCAGCAGAAAAAACCGCCAAAATCGGTAAAAAAAACAGTGACAGCCGTATGACGTCCGACATATGATCTGCTCCCTGATGCTCCGATACGATTCCCCGGAGCCAAAGCCCTTTTAACCCTTCTGCAGTTAATTTCCGGTCAAAAATATAGTATAGAACACCATTTACCCTGACCTGCTGCACCTTTGCATCTGCAAAATCCACTTCCACAGACTGCCCTGGAATGGGGTTTTCCCCATAAATAAAGTCCATATCGGCATTGTACAACGTCGTATAGACTTCATTGACCTGATCCAGAAAATCATCATCAATCTCCAGATATCCGTTCTGGTAGATTCTGATATAGTCCGTTTCGTTACTGGCAACAGGCTGCTCTATATTGGTATAGTATTCCACTTCATCTACATTGTGCTCGACTGTTTCGATTAAATTGTCACGTATGGTCTTTTGTATAATCTGATGATGCACATGAAATACAATAAAATAAGTAAAAAAAATAACAACCAGAATTGCAGCCGTAAACCACATTGTGATTTTAATCCGAATCGGCAAACTCTTCATCGTTCCTCTGCCTCCCGCAGCACATAACCCTTCCCGCGGATTGTGTGAATCAGCTTACTTTTGGAACCGCCGTCGATTTTTCTGCGGAGATAACTGATATAGACATCAACTACATTTGTCCCTCCCTCGTAGTCGAAATTCCAGATGTGATCCTCAATTTTCTCCCTTGACAGCACGACACCCTGGTTGTGCATCAGATATTCCAGCAGCTCGTATTCCTTTTTGGAGAGAGAAATTTCCTTTCCGTCCCGTTTTACGACGTGGGCGGCACAGTCTAACGTAAGATCCGCGACGGAAAGAATATTCTGGACATGCCCGAAAGAAACGCGCATCATAGCGCGCAGGCGGGCGGAAAGCTCCTCAAAAGAAAAAGGCTTGACCAGATAATCGTTTGCCCCGCTGTCCAGTCCTCTTACACGATCCGCTACCGAATCCTTTGCCGTAAGGAAAAGAACCGGCGTCGTTTTACCCCTGTCACGCAGATAACGAAGGACAGCATATCCATCTGCTTTCGGCATCATGATATCCAGAATGACTGCATCATAATCGGTATAGGATAAGATATCAATGGCCTCCCTGCCGTCAAAGCAGCTGTCTACGCTGTAACCGTCCGACTTTAACTTTTGTGTGATTATGCTGTTTAAATCTTCCTCGTCCTCTGCAATTAAAATTCTCATATCTTCCCCTTATCCATTTCTCCGGAAGTTTTGAATCACAGACAGAATGAACATCCACTTCCAGTATTTTGCCTTCTAAGCCTTCTAAATTTATTATACAAAAAAATAATTAGTGTTTTATTAGAAATAGTACATTTCTTCTCTTCCTTCTCTATTCCCGAATCGCCTCCACCACGCTCTCCTTCTTCCGCAGCGCATAAACCGCCCGCGGTACGACAAATCCCAGCGCCAAAAGCACCGGACAGGCCAAAGCTGCCGGAAGCAGCGTAAATTGATATTTCACAAACCAAAGCCCTTCTCCAATACTGCGCAGCGCCGTCACCGAAAACAAGGATGCCGCTAAAACCGAAAATCCCATTGTAAGCGCGGCATAATCCACGCCTTCTGCCACAAGCATCCACGACAGCTGCCGCTTCGTCATCCCAATCGCCTCCATCATGGCAAATTCCCGCTTTCGGACTGCCACGCCGGTCAGCATTACATTGATAAAATTCAAAATGCCAATCAAGCCTATCATCCCCGCAAGGCCCAGTCCCACAGCCGCAATCATGCCGAGTATCCCGTCAAAGCTTTTTGCATAAACTTCCCTGGATTCATATGCCATGGCAGGCTCCTCCTCCGTCGTATACTGTTCTAAAAATGTCTCCAGTTTCTCTTCCTGTCCTTCCTTAACATCAAACAGATAGCTCATCAGATACGCGTCTGAAAACATGCTCCGAAACTCATCTGCCGAAACATAAAAAGCAAATGTACCGGTCATACGATTCGTCAGGCTGAATGTGTGTCCCTTCACTACAGAAATAATCTCATACTCCTTCACAGCGCCATCCCCGTACTGCAGCGTCACTTTATCTTTTGCATGGTATTTTACGCTATCTTCAATTACGCGGTTGTCGTCATCTACATCCACACTGTAAAGCAGATACCGGCCCGTCTGAAGCTTTTCCCAAATCACATCCGCATCTGTTTCTCCCTCCGTCACCGTCATTTTATCCAGGACAAACCGCTCAATTCCATGCCAGTCCGTATTGTACGCTCCCTCCTCATATCCTTCAAAGGCTATAAACCCTTCTTCGCTTCTCGGTTCGTATATACCAGGCGCACCGTTTTCATTGGTTGTAATATAATCCGGTATCTCCCATGTTTCCACTGGGATATCCGGCCCGTTTGACGTCATATAGATTCTTCCGCCAGCCAAAAATTCCTCCCGCTTTTCACAGGCTGCAACAAAGCTCTCCGAAAGGCTTGCCTCCAACGCCGTTTCTTCATCATACGGATGGTAATTATAATTCCAAAGCGATGCATTTCCAATCACGGCGTCACTCAAAATCATTTTGGAAAGAAAGCTATCCCGCTCAATTGAGCTTGTAATCGTATAGATACTGTTCATCAAAACCACGGTCAGTGAAAGCGAAATCACCACAATCACAGTGCGGCCCTTATTCCTGCCCAGATTGGAAAACGCCATCCGGACAAGCTTTCCGCCATCCGTAGATTTTTTAAGTCTTTTTCGTCTGTTTCCGTTTTCCGTATAATGCAGCGCCTCTATCGGAGAAACCCTTGCTGCAATCCGCCCCGGCTTCCACTCGGAAAGCAAAACCGTAATCAGGGTAAATATTGTCGCCCCGATAAAAATCCAGGGTCCCGGCCCTGTCTTAGTATATTCCTGATGATTCAGATTTCCCACGCTGCAGACAATCGGAAGCAAAAGCTTTCCTGCCAGAAATCCGAGCGCCAGCCCCGCCGGCGTCCCGATTAGGCATAGCCAGACAGCCTGCCGCCGCAATATCCGCTTAATCTGACGCGCTGTTGTTCCAATCGTCTTTAACAGTCCGTAATAGCGGATATCATAAATAACAGAAATCTGAAAAATATTATATATAATCAGATATCCCGTCAGCATAATCAAAAACAGAGCCGCCGCAATGCCTGCCACCGTCATCGGATCCCCTTTCGCTCCGCCCGAAAAATACGCCCAGTTTGCATTGCACGAAATATAATCTGAAGATGCCTCGTCCACCGAAAACCCGCTGTCTGTAATAATCCGTTCCAGCTGCCCTTGTATGTCCGAAGCGCTGCCCAGCATAATGTCCATGTTAATTCTGCCTGCATTGCCATAGTCATCTGCACTCCGCTCCATCAGTTCTTTTTCATAGACCTTTAGGTACTCCTCCGAAACAATGGCGTATCCCACGTTCATCCCTTCTGACGGACGTATCACTCCGCTCACCCGAAAAGTGCGCCGGACAGGCTTACTTCCATAATGCACCTGCAAAACCAGAGTTACCTCACAGCCGGCTTTGGGCTTTAACCCCAAAAGTTCCATGGACTGTGCATCCATTAAAATTTCATCCGCCTCCTTCGGCTCTGTTCCGTCCGTCAGTTCAAAAAACCAGTGCGGATATAAATTCGGCTCTACAAAATGCAGCTCCACATGCCGCTTTAAAAATTCCGGATTCTGTACCTCGTCTGCCGCAACAATATCCCGCCCGCATTCTGTTATCAATTTATGCTCTTTTAAAATCTCATACTGCTCTTTTGTAACATCCTTAATCACGCCGTGCATATCGCTGCCCGACTGCAGCATGGTACCTCGCTGCGCGTCCTCAATAATGCCAATTCCCACTGTGAACACGGCCGTAAACAAAACCGAAGTCAGCACAATTGCCGCCACAGCTATGAAATTGCGCGTGCGGTTTGCCAAAAAGCTCTTTTTCGCCAGACGTTTTATGGCCTCGTTGTTTTTTACCTTACGCATAAAAACCACCGCCCTTGCCTGTTTTTGCAATCCTGCCGTCTTCTATGCGCACAATCCGATCCGCCATCTGAGCAATTTCCTCATTGTGCGTAATCATTACCATTGTCTGTTCAAATTGCTCTCCCGTCGCCTTTAGCAGCTCCAGTACTTCCTGGCTCGTCACCGAATCCAGGTTCCCGGTCGGCTCATCCGCCAGGAGGATGACAGGCTTACTCGCCAACGCCCTTGCAATCGCAACTCTTTGCTGCTGCCCGCCGGAAAGCTGCGCAGGCAGCGCATAAATTTTATCCGAAAGCCCAAGCGTTTCCGTCACATGGCGAACAAAGTCCCTGTCTACCTTATTTCCATCCAGCTCAATCGGAAGCACAATATTCTCATACACATTCAACACCGGCACCAGATTATAATTCTGGAACACAAACCCTATTTTCCTTCGACGGAAAATCGTAAGCGCCTCGTCCCTTAATGCGCCGATATTTTTGCCGTCAATCATCACACTGCCAGAAGTCGGCCGATCCAGTCCGCCCAGCATATTCAAAAGTGTAGATTTGCCGCTGCCGGAAGTACCTACAATAGATACAAACTCGCCCTTTTCTACTGTAAAATTCACACCGTCCAGCGCCTTAACACAGGTTTCGCCTTTTCCGTAGTATTTTTTCAGATTCTCTGTTCTTAAAATCTCCATGTTGTCCCCTTTCCTAAAAATAAAGCCTGTTTTTGCAGATTTTCTCTGCACAAACAGACTATAACACAGGAATCTTTCCTAAGGCTTTCTCAAATCTAACACTATTGAAAGAATTGTCTGCAAGCATATACTTCGCCTGATCTGCGCTCACCCCTCATACCTCCGCAAATAAACATAAAAACAGCTCCCTCTTCCTTCTGATGAGTTTGCCACCTTCATATACCCATGCTCCTTCCTCACAATCATCCGCGCCAGATACAGCCCTACCCCACTGCCTTCCTCGTCCGCCGCATTTTTCCCGCGGTAAAACCGTTCAAATATCTGTGCCTGCTCTTCCTCCGCAATTCCCATACCTTCATCTAAAACCCCGATACACACAAACAGCTCAAATACCCGCACAAAGACCGTTACCGTACTTCCCTCCGGTGAATATTTTACGGCATTGTCCAACAGATTGCCCAGCGCTTCTTTTGTCCAGCGGGCATCGTACAGCGCTGTAGCATCCCTTTCCTGTTTGGTGCGAATGGATATATGCTTTGTCTTTGCCCGCCCTTTCGCTTCCTGCACGGCCTGTGCAATCAACTGCGATACGGGCTGGGCTTTCGGCTGCAGCTTTATCATGTTACTTTCTAATCTGGAAATTTTAGTCAGCGCCTGTACTAAAAAGTCCAGCTTTTCTGTCTGCATGCGGATTTGCTGTACATAGGGCAGCAGCCCGGACGGGCTGATTTCTTCAAGCAGCTGCGTATACAGGCTGATATTGGCAATCGGAGTTTTGGTCTGATGTGAAATATCCGTAACAAGCTCCCGGATAGCAGTGCGTTCCGCCTGTATTTTTTCTGCTTCTGTTTCCTTTCCGGTTAAATACTGGCGGAATTTGCTTTCCAGTCTGGAAAGCTCAGATTCGTTATAATCGGATTCGGTAAATGTGCCATTGATAGCGTCTGTGAGCATTTCGTCTAACCGCAGCACGATTTTGTTGGAACCAAACATATTTATACCTCCGCACATTTCCATGTATATCCAATTCCGTAAACCGTATGGACCGGACTACTTTGGCCATTGATATCCAGCTTTCTGCGCAGACGGCTGACAGTAACAGAAAGTGCGTTTTCGTCTACATATTCCATGCCGTCCGGCCAGATGTTTTCGGCCAGAAACTCTCTGGTAAGCGTCTGACCGGGATGCATAACAAGCAGCTTTAACAGCTTTTGTTCGGACGCACTTAAGTGAAAAAGCTGACCGTCCGCATAAAATTCCAGCTTTTCAAAGTCAAAGCGGTAGCCTGATTCCTCATAGAGGCACTTCCTGTACCCGTGGGCGCGTTTTCGGATGTTTTCCACGCGGGCGCGCAACGCCATTAAGCTAAAGGGCTTTGTGATATAATCGTCTGCTCCAAGCGTCAGACCGGTAACCTCGTCCGACTCCAGATCATTTGCAGTAATCAAAAGCACCGGAATATCTGAGATTCCCCGCAACATGCGCAGAAAATCAAACCCGCTTCCATCCGGAAAATTCACATCCAGTAAAATCATATCCGGCTGTTTCTCCTGCCAGGCGGCTTTGGCTTCTTTTAAGGTATACGCCGGGATAAACTCAATTCCCTCTTTCTGAAGGGCCAGCCGGATCCCCTGATTTAAACCCCTGTCGTCTTCCGCAACCAAAATCCTGTAATTCATCTGTCCCTCCGGCATTGACGGATCGGCTGGTCATTATCCTCGTTCCAGAATCGTTTTGTGTCCATATCCGCTCCCGTCCTGTTTCAATTTACAGTTCAAAATCCAGGCACGACCTTGACTTTGTAAACGGCCGCACCTTACTGTCCGCCACTTTCACATGTTCGGGATGAACCGAATACCCTTTTAAAGACGCTTCGTCTTCAAACGACGAATCCAGCATCAGATCCGCATTGGAAGACGGCAGACATTCGATCTGCACGCGGATATCCGTCAGTCCTGGGATTTTTCCCTTTAAGCCCTCTAAACCCGTTTTAATTTCCTGCTTAATCGTTTCTTTTTCCTCTGCGGAGTATTCATCCTTTAACTGCCATAATATCATATGTTTTACCATTATTTTATCCTCCTTTTTACTGCTTGTGTACTCTCGTAATCTTTTTGCACCTGATTTGCAGGATGATTTTTATCAGCTGTGCGCAAATTTATGCGCTCCAATCACAGAGCCCTTCATTTCTTGCCACCCTGCGCAGCTCGTCCCGCACCTCCATCAACGCAAATCCCAGCAAATTCTGCCCGCGCCACTTCATCGGGTCCCGTGCATCCGGTGAATTTTCTGAAAGCCTTATCCCCCAGACCGCATCATAAGGACTCGCCTCCGCCAAAACAGCGTCGCCCGTAGAAAGCAAAAAATCCCGAATCGCTGAATTCTGACTGAATTTACACCAGTTCCCGTTCAGTACAATCGAATACTTCACCCGATCCCATACTTCCTGCTGAAAGCCCCGAACCTTTTTCCCCAAAGCTTTGATCTCCTTCGGCGACCGGCTTCCCAAAATCCGCTCCCGGATTTCCTCATCTAAAAATAGTTCTGCTTTCTGTTCCATCATAAACTGCTCCATACAGCAGTAGACACGGTCGAACGCCATAAACTCCCCCATCTCCCACTGACTAAAGCAGCTTTTTGTAACGCTTTTGTCCGAGGAATCCTGATGTCTGAAAAACAGGCAAATCTCATGCCGTTTCCCCTCAGCCGCTTCCTGGCGAAGTCCGGACAACGTGTATTTCGGCGTCCCTTCCCGCCGCCAAAAAGGAATACAATATTCGCCGTGCGAAAACAGTTCGCAGGTATCCCTGTCTTCCCACCAGCCCTTCCAGACAGCCGGCTCCGGAAACAGCTCCTGATACTCTTGCCGCTCCTCTTCCATAAGCGTCTCAAACCAGGCAAAAAACCGATCCTTATACTCCTCTCCGTATCCCATACGCCAGCCGATTGAATACCGGTCGCTTTTGGGATACGCCAGCCACAGGGGCGGCATCACGCTCTTTCTTTCCAATAACATTTACCCTTCCCCCATTTCTTTGGTCATTTCAAAATAAGGCGATATCCCATACCCGCTGCGTTCATACGTTTTAATCGCCCCTTCATTTTCCCTTTCCACCTCAAGCTTAAACCGCACGGCCTCAGGATATCGTTCCTCCAGATATCCAAACAGCGCCGACCCAAGCCCCTGCCTGCGGTATTCGGGCTTAATATACAGATCCTCCAGCCAGATACACAGTCCGCCGTACTCTGTCGTATACCCCTTGGATATCATGGCATATCCGGCAAGCGCACTGCCTTCTTCGAACACAAAGCCCTCTACAAACGGCATATCGTTCAGGCAGTCCTCCACATCCCGTTTTAGTACCTCGTCCGAAGAGGTGTGGAACACCGCAGGCGAATCGTAAAATACACGCATCATTGCCAACACTTCTTTTTTATCCTTTTGTTCCATACTTCTGATTAAAACCATAAATACCTCTCTGTTTTATAAACACACGCCGCCTAAATGCGGCTGTCTGAACCGTTACCCTTTAGCATCTTTTAAAATAAAAACTGCGCCAGCACATAATTGCTCAAATCAATGCCCCGCTGCGTCAAATAAAGCTGTGTCGGCGTATCGCAGATCAGATCCTCGGACTCCAGCCTGCGGATTACATTCCCGTAAACCTGTCCGACCGTAAATCCAAACGTACGGTAAAACTGGTTCTTTTCAATCCCTTCTGTCATGCGAAGCCCCAGAAACATATATTCCTCAATTTGTGTATTGCGGCTTAAAATGTTTACTTCTTCCCGCAAATTCACGCAATCAAAGGACAAATCAATATACTGCTCCAAATCCCGGACATTGCTATAACGCGCCTCCTCCAAAAGCGACGCCGCTCCAAGCCCAAGACCTAAGTATTCTTTTCTCTGCCAGTAACCAATATTGTGCCTGCATGCGCAGCCCTTTCTGGCATAGTTGGAAATTTCATACCGCATATAGCCGTTCTGCGCCAGAATATCCTGCGTCATAACGCCAATCTGATATGCGGTATCCTCCGAAGGCAGATCCTCCGGGGGCATCCCTGCCTCCAGCTTAACCACGTCAAATTTATACAAATCATAAAAAGGCGTGCCCTTTTCAATAATCAGTGAATAAGAGGAAATATGCTCCGGTTTCAGCTGTATCGTCTGGATCAAAGACTGATACGCTTTCTCTACCGTCTGACCTGGCAGGGAATTCATCAAATCTACATTGATATTATAAAACCCGCATTCCCTGGCCAAGCTGTAATTGCGCAGGAACTGCTCAAACGTATGAACCCTGCCCAGATGCTTTAGCTCATCGTCATGTACGGACTGCAGGCCAATGCTTAAGCGATTAATCCCGTTTGTCTTATAACATTCCAATTTTGCCCGCGTCAGTGTCCCCGGATTACATTCAATCGTAATTTCCGCGTCTGCCGCCACTTTAAAATCCTGATAGATTTCCTGCATCAAAGCCGCAATATAATCTTCCTGCAGCCAGGAAGGCGTACCCCCTCCAATATAAATAGTAGAAACGACAGCGTCTCGAAACGCCGGCCCATAAAACGCAACCTCTCTTAACAGCCCTTCCATATAAGCAAACTGCTCCTTTTCGTCTGCCGGAGCAGACAAAAAGTCGCAATACGCGCACTTTTTCATACAAAACGGAATGTGTACATACAATTCCAACTCTCTCATTTTCTCTAATCCTCATCCAATTTCAGTACGCTCATAAACGCTTCCTGTGGAATCTCCACACTGCCTACCTGGCGCATCCGCTTCTTGCCTTCCTTCTGCTTCTCCAAAAGCTTCCTCTTACGGGTAATGTCGCCGCCATAGCATTTGGCAAGCACGTCTTTTCGCATAGCCTTGACGGTTTCTCTGGCGATTACTTTTCCGCCGACGGCTGCCTGAATCGGAATTTCAAACAAGTGCCGCGGAATTTCTCCCTTTAGCTTCTCGCACATTTTCCTTCCGCGCTCATATGCGCTGTCCTTAAATACAATAAAGGATAACGCATCCACCGTTTCCCGGTTAATTAAAATATCCAGCTTAACCATCTCGGAACGCACATAGCCCTTTAATTCATAATCAAAAGAAGCATATCCTCTCGAACGGGATTTTAAGGCGTCAAAGAAATCGTAAATAATCTCATTTAAAGGCAGATCATATTTGATCAATGCACGCGTTTCTTCCAGATATTCCATACTGATATAAATCCCGCGCCTCTCCTGGCAAAGCTTCATAATCGCTCCCACATATTCACTGGTCACCATAATTTCTGCAGATACTACCGGCTCCTCCATATATTCAATTTCCGACGGATCCGGCAGGTTAGACGGGTTGGTAAGGTCTATCACTTCCCCATTGGATTTATACACCTTATAAATAACGCTTGGAGCTGTCGTTACCAGATCCAGGTTGAATTCACGTTCCAGACGCTCCTGAATAATCTCCAGATGCAAAAGTCCCAGAAAACCGCAACGGAAGCCAAACCCAAGCGCCAGTGAAGTTTCCGGCTCAAAAAAGAGAGACGCGTCATTGATCTGCAGCTTTTCCAGGGCATCCCGCAGCTCCGGATATCTGGCGCTGTCCGCCGGATAAAGCCCACAGTATACCATGGGATTGACCTTTTTGTAACCCGGCAGCGGACTTTCACAGGGACGCGCGGCATTCGTTACAGTATCGCCCACGCGGGTATCCGAGACGTTTTTGATGCTGGCCGTAATATATCCTACCATACCGGCTGTAAGCTCTTCGCACGGAATAAACTGCCCTGCGCCAAAATAACCGACCTCCACCACATCATCCTCCGCTTTCGTAGCCATCATGCGGATGCGGTCACCGGGCTTTACCGTGCCCTCCATAATGCGGCAGAATACGATAACGCCCTTATAGGGATCATAAATCGCATCAAAAATCAACGCCTGCAGCGGCGCCGCGGCATCGCCCTTGGGCGACGGGATTTTGGTAATAATCTGCTCTAATACCTGATCGACATTTAAGCCTGTCTTGGCGGAAATGAGAGGAGCATCCTCCGCTTCAATGCCGATAACGTTTTCGATTTCCTCAATAACCGCCTCCGGCTGGGCGCTGGGCAGGTCGATTTTGTTGATCACGGGCATAATGTCAAGATCGTGATCCAGCGCCAGATAGACGTTTGCCAGCGTCTGCGCCTCTACGCCCTGCGCCGCGTCCACGACTAAAATCGCACCGTCGCAGGCAGCAAGGCTCCTGGAAACCTCGTAGTTGAAATCCACATGTCCGGGCGTATCTATTAAGTTAAAAATATATTCTTCCCCGTCCTGTGCTTTGTATATAATGCGGACTGCCTGGGATTTGATTGTAATGCCGCGCTCCCGCTCTAAATCCATATTGTCGAGTACCTGTGCCTGCATTTCGCGGCTGGTCAATAGCCCTGTATGCTCTATGATGCGATCCGCTAACGTCGACTTGCCGTGGTCAATGTGGGCAATGATACAGAAATTGCGAATTTTACTTTGATCTAATGCCATGTTCTTCCTCCGATTCGTAGAATTAGTTCTGTTCTTTATCTACCATATTATACGTAGTTTAAGGAAATTACGCAAGCAAATGTTAAAATCCTGCCGTTAAAATAATATAACGGTTCAACCTTCGAGTTGCTTCGGTTTATCCGTGCAAACGATCTGGATGTGATTGAAAATATTAGGATTTTATGCTATCATAAACACAATATTCGCTGAAAAAACGCTGCCTGATTCCATTCAGATAATCCAGGGAGGCCCTTGATATGCCCTTTTTATTTATACGAAACGACATTACAAAAATACAGGCCGACGCTATCGTAAACCCAACAAACTGCAGCCTGATGCAGGGCAGCGGTACAAGCCGGGCCATTTATCTGGCTGCAGGAGAACAGCTTTTGGCCAGAGCCTGTGCACGCATCGGCTCCTGTCCTCTGGGAAAAGCTGTAATCACAAAGGGCTTTCATCTTCCGGCCAGATATATCATCCATGCAGCAGGCCCGGTCTGGCAGGACGGCAGACATGGAGAAGAGCAGATTTTATACAATACCTATATAGAATCCCTAAAGCTTGCCCGCAAACGGAGGCTGAAATCTATTGCATTCCCCCTGCTGTCCTCCGGCAGTTACGGTTATCCCAAAGACCGCGCATTACCTGTTGCAGTATCTGCCATCAACAGCTTTCTTGCGGAACATGAAATGACGGTTTATCTGGTACTTTATGACTTTGATTCCTCTGCAGTTAGCCAAAAGTACCTGCCTGCTGTCAAAGAATATATCGACGCGCACTACATTGCTGCACATCATAAAGCTTATTATCCTCCGAGCATACAAAATACCCGGAAAAGTAATTCAGACAGATTTTTGAAACGGCAGACCTCTGCTGCCCACGCGTCTCTCCCGCCTCCACCGGCTTCTATGCCTGCGGGAGAAAGGACACGTCTGTTAGACAATATTATGGACCATATGGGAGAAACATTTTCCCAGATGCTGATGCGCCTGATTGACGAACGCGGTATGACAGACCCCGAAGTTTACCACAGGGCAAATATAGACCGCAAGCTGTTTTCCAAAATACGCACAAAACCATCTTATACACCGGCCAAAAAGACCATACTTGCTTTTGCTGTTGCACTTGGACTTTCTTTGGATGAAACAAAAGATCTGTTAAAAACAGCCGGCTATTCTCTTTCGGAAAGCGTAAAGTTTGATGTTATCCTTTGTTTTTTCCTGGAACAGAAAATTTACGATATTCTCGAAATCAATGAAATGCTGTTTTATTATGACCAGCCTCTTTTAGGCGGCTGAAATCATTTGCTTTCCAAGCCAAACGGCATCCGGAACACAAATGTGCTCCCGATGCCGCTTCTTTATATAATCTTATTTCACTGTAACCTTTACTTTCCTCGAAATACCATTGCATTTCACTGTAATTGTGGTATTTCCTTTACGGACTCCCGTAATCTTTCCGGACGAAGACACCTTCGCTACCTTCTTATTACCGGACTTATAAGTTATTTTTTTACCGTCCGCATTTTTCACCTTTACCTGAAGCTTTTTGCTCTTGCCTTTTTGCAGTGAAATCTTTGTTTTCTTCACCTGAAGCACAGTCTTTGCTTTTTCTGCCGGTACATTCTGCCCTGCCCTGTATTCTGCCAGGGACTTCTGTGCCGTTTCCGCAGCTTCTATGGCTTTCTGTGCCTGCTCTTTCGCCTGTTCCTTTGCCCTTTCCGTTTCGGCTTTGGCAATTTCTGCTTCCACTTTCGCCCTTTCTGCCTCCAGCTTCGCCTTTTCCACTTCAAGCTTTGCCTTCTCTACTTCTGCCTTTGCTTTTTCTGCCTCGGCTGCCGCTGCGCGCTGCGCTTCCTCGGCTTTTGCCAGAAGCTCTTTTATTTCTGCCTGGCTCTTCCTGGCGGCTTCCATAAGTGCTTCCGCTTTCATCTGAGCGTCTTCGGCGGATTTTCTGGCGATTTCAGCAGATTCCCTGGCGGCTTCAGCTTTGCCCTGTGCGTCTGAAGCTGCCTGCTGTGCCCGTTTGGCATTTGCCATAGCTTCATCTGCTTCACTGGCTTTCTGGCTGGAACGCTTCTCAGCTTCCTCAGCTCTTGTCTGAGCCGCTATCGCCGCCTCCCTGGCTGCCTCGGCTTTCTTCCTTGCGATATCCGCGTCTGCTGCCTGGGCTTTTGCCGCTTCCCTGGCTGCCTCGGCGGCTGTCTGGGCTGCACTGGCGGCTGTCCTGGCTGCATTAGCTGCTTCTTCTGCTGCCTGGGCTTTGGATCTTGCCGCATCCGCCCTCAATTCTGCCGCCTCAGCCAGCGATTGTGCCGCTTCGGCGCCCGTCTTAGCTGCTTCGGCCTCAGATTTTGCTGCATTTGCCGCACTCTTTGCTGCTTCGGCCCTCTGCTGTGCCGCCTGGGCCTCGGCTTTTGCTCCGTCTGTTGCAGTCTGGGCGCTTTCTGCATTACGCTTTGCGATTTCTGCGTCTGCCTGCGCCCGTTTTGCTGCAAGCTCTGCTTCTTCTGCTGCTTCGGCGCGTTTCTTTGCATCCGTTTCGGCTTCCTGTGCTTTTACTTTGGCATCTTCTGCATCTCTTTTTGCCGCTTCGGCTTCCTGCTGTGATTTCTTTGCGTTTGTTTCAGATGCTCCTGCCGTTTCCACTGCTTTTTCCAGTTTCTCCTCCAGCTTGCGTATCTGCTCTAACAATGCTTCATCCGAAGGTACGTCTGGCTTAGGCGTGTCCTTAAATTCATATTCCTTTACCTGATTTGCCAGCCGGATCAATTCCTCCGGTGCTGTTTGGGGATCTGCAAGCTTTGCTTCCAGCTCTGTAATCAGGGCCTGGTATGCTTCCCAGCTTTCTTCCGTATAGCCTTCGTTCGCCGTTTTCCTTCCTGCCAAGGCTTCATTTGCAAGATCCTCAGCCGCTTTCCTTTCTACCGTTACCAGAAGCGCTATAGCGTCCTCAAATTCTGTTACCGCCGCTTTTACCTCTTCTGCGGTAAGCTGTTCGGTCCCCGCTTCCACTTTGGCCTCGGCAGCGCTTAACGCAGCCTTAAATGCAGAAAAGCTTTCTGCCGTATAGATAGGAGTCCCGTCTTCCTTCTGATTGTTTGAACCGCTGATATTCGCCCCTTTCTGGCGGATATTCCAAAGCTCCTGCCGCATCACTGCCACATCTGCAGGCTGTTCTGTCAGCACCGCCGCATGCAGGCTTGCAACCGGTTTGCCCTGTGCTTTATCCAGGCAGACGCGTACTTCTGCCACATCCTCCGGATTTTCCAGACGGTAGTCAAACCCTACACAGTAAATACCGGTTCCTTCGGCTCCATAAGGTTCGGTTACAACTGTTGTGCCGTTTACGATAAATTCAATCCTTCCGGTTCCGGTCCATACGCCGGTATAGATATCAATATGCCTGCTTTCTTCACTGTAGTCCAGGCCCATGCTCCAATAATTGTCCGCGCCTTCCATCCGGCTTCCTATGTTATTTTCCGGCTCGTCGCGTTCTACATCCGCTTTATCATATTTAAAGGTGATGCTGCCGTCCTGATACGTCCCGAAATCTACGCCAGGCGTAGGATCTACGTTGATGCCATAGAAATTGATGCCGCTGCCGCCCTTCTTATGCGACTGCCTGCCCGGATCATGCCGTCTGGTCTGGTTATTAAACTGATACCAGTCCACAATGCCGTCTGCCGTAAAATCAACCTCTTTCCCGGTGTAAGCTTTTGTACCGGTTCCGATGACAAATCCGCTTTCCTCTGTAATCGCTTTTACGGTTACCGTGGCCTCATGCTGTGCAGTTACTCCTCCAAGTGCAGCCGTAACCGTAATCTTTGATTCCACATCCTTATTCCCTGCCGGACGCAGTACGGTTCCGTCGTTCTGTACGCCGTAGCCGGTACCGTCTGTAGAGGAGGACATCGTAAATCTGCTGCCGTACAATAAGCCGCCTGTCGTAAGTACAAAGTTATTTATGGTATTTTCCTGTGTATTTCCGTTGTAAATTACATCCAGCGTCTTTGCCAGATCTGCCGCTGCCCTTGCCTCGTCTGCCGCATCCGCAGGCTCTGCCAAAACGGTTTCAGAATATCCGCCATCGCTTGTGATGCCGCAGTATATACCGCTTACAGATACATAATATTTTCCATATGGAAGGTCTTTTATAGCGTAAGGCATTTTCTTCGCTGGCACTTCTTTTACTACGGTATCATCCACCGCATCATATACTTTTACACTCCAGCTGTCATAATTCGCGTTTTCCGGTACATCAGCCGAAACGGTGAGCGTTCCGTCCCCCTCTTTCTGCAATGTGACGTTTTCCGGTACATCCGGCGTGCAGACCCCGCCGTCTAAGAGCGCAATGCTCTTAATGGATACCTTGACACGCGGATCAGATTTTGCCGTATCCATTAGCCACTGTACGAAAAGATCACTGTCATTGCTGGCCGCACAGAATGGAATGTCAATGACATATTCGGTTTCCTTGCTTCCACCTTTCAAAAATACCTCCAGACGGTCGTCTGACGCGTCATTTAAGGCTATCTTTAATTTGCCCAGACCATTCTGGATGCCGACTACCAGACGTATGGTCTTAAGCTTATTGGAAGCAGGCGCCATAAACATAAAGCCCTCGTCGCCGTAGGTCCATCCGTCTGATGCATCTGACCAGTACCAGTAAGTTCCCTTTGTCATACATGCCGCATCCGCAAAGCCCAGCGCCTGCATGGACGGGCTGTCATTGACCGCTGCCCACTGCTCAAAGTTTTGCTTTACCGGCATGCCCACGGTATTCACATTATACAGCTTGCCGCCTTTTTTGCCTGTCTGGTACTTAATTCCGTCATAAACATCCGCATCCTCTGTCTTCTGGAAATATACGTAATCTATCGCATTCTCATCATAATATTCCTTTGTCGCCTCATCGGCTGCTTCTGACAGAAGCCTTGTCCTTGTGCCGATATAGCCGACACGTGCGGTTTTATCCGCCATACCCTTTACAATATAAGAATCCGTGCCCGGCGTCAGGTCAAAGCTTTCTTCCCTGCCCCCCGCTTTTACGACCAGCGTCACCGGCTCGGTAACGGTTGCGGTAAAATGCAGATCGGACAAATCGCTCAGACGCTTCTCGGCCTGCAGGGATACCCGGTTCTCTTTTCCATCGTGCTTCATATAAAGGTTGTCTACGCCAAATTCTTCACACAGCTGGACATTCCATGTCACCTTATTGTTCGGCGCGTCAATATCAATGCCTGCCAGATCTTCTAATACCATGCCGATCGCAAAAGATCCGGTCCATCCTACAAAATTCGGCTTGCTCTCAGAACCGTCGCGGACATAATCTGAGGAATAATTCTCCCAGAAGGTCGACTGCTTAATATAACTGCCCTTTTTGCCTTCTTCATAAACGTCTGCTACCATATTGACATGGCGTACCGCTTCTTCAAATGCGAGCTGATCGTACCCATATTCCCGCAGTCCATAAACATATTGATAGGAAGTCGGCGCCCAGATAGAGCCCATCCAGTATTGGCCGTACGGGCGGAACGGCCCTGTGAACCCGTCCCAGTCATAGGCCAAAGTAGCCAGTCCGTTCGGGCGGTACAGCTTCATGGAGTTCTTACCATGATATTTGATGATTTCCTGTGCACGTTCCTCTGTCGCAACATGCCCTGCCAGCGCCCAGAGGTTTGTCGGCGTGGAAATATTGGTAAAGCTCTTGCCGTTTTCGGAAAGGTTCGAATACATATGCGCATTCGGACTCCAGAGCTTCTCATTAATTAAATCAGCAATCCTCTCATTCTCCGAGGCAAAATATTCGGCCTGTTCTTTATTGCCCATTGCATCTGCGATCAGGGAAAGATACCATGCCGCCTGCGCCTGCTGGATACTTAAGTCGTTGTAGGTTTGCCTGCCGTCGCTGTCGCTTAAGGAAAGCCGCTGCCCGTCCTGGTTCGGCGTATTATCCAGGCCGTTTCCATAACCGTTTGTCTTGCCGTACAGGCCGTTTGCCAGCTTCTTAGTCCGCTCAATGTAATAGTAATGGGAAACCAGACGTTCAAAAATAGTCTTTCCGTTAATTTCCTTACTGAACCGGCTGACATCCCCGTGGATCTGGTACTGCTCCCACTCTGCCATAGCAAAGAGCGGCGGATTTGTCCCCGTATTCTTCTGCGTATCCGGATCCCAGCAGTTTGCGCCCGTCTCTTCCACAATCTCACGGCAGATATAACCGTCGTTGTCGCCGCCGTCTATCTGATGATAGTAAAAATTGTCAATGGAAGAAAGCGTCGGGAATTCATTGATTCCAAATCTGTCAAACAGCATCATTAACATTGTATCCCATACAAAAATGTTTTCCCGGAAGGCTTCGTCTACATAATACGGTTCTTCCGGATTAGTCGCCGCCGGAATCTTCTGGATGTTGTTCTTATGTACATTCCATGCGGCATCATAAACCTCTTCCCATTCGGGATGTTCAGAAAAATGCACTTTCGGCAGGTTGTTCATATTAATCTTATAACCGCATGCAAGCGTCTCTGTCTTAAGCCCTGCCTGCGCCGCCGCTAAATCTGCCGTTAACTTTTGAAGCTTTGTGATATTAATGCTGTTTTGCGCCTGCTTTGCCGCTTCATACGCCGTGCTAAAAGCCTCCCATGTATCCTCCAGATAATTCACCTTACCGCCGTCGGCAATCGGTGCCGCAGCCGAAAGGGTCTTCTTGAGGGCCGCCTTCGCAGCCGAAAGCTCACTGTCTCCCGCCTGGGAATCATCTACCGCCGCCTTTTGGGCGGAAAAATAAGTTTTCAGGGAATCCGCGTATTTGGATGCATGCGGCTTTAATCTGACGCTCTTTTCCAATTCAGCAAAACGCGCCGTGTCCATCAGCATGTTTAAAATGCGGATGACATTTTTCTGTACGTCGCCCAGATACATCTTATTTGCTTTCCTTGTAATATGGTAAGTAACGATCCTGTCCTTAGAGGTATCCGCCAAATCCGCCAGCGCTTCTCCGGTTTCTTTTACCGTCACCACTGCCCTGCCGTCAGCAAGGGTCGTTGTAATCGCTTCATTCAAAGCCGTGCCCGCTTTTACCTCTGCAGTCAGCTCTGCTTTTCCTTTTTTCGTGGAATAAATTCCCCAGTTTCCTTCTGTCGGATACCCATCCGGGCCAAATTCCGGCAAAACAACCTCCAGGGCCTTTTTAAAATCTTCTGCCTGGCTGCCCGGCATATTCATATCGTTGCCCGGATGCATCATTTTCGTCTTGTCGCCCCGGACATCCCAGTCTGTCATGATAACACCTTTGAAATCCCATTCGCCGCGTACAATATCCGTACACAAATCATAGCAGAATGCGGTCGGCTCGCCCCATCCCTGGTTGATGCCGTTATAAGAGGTCATAATTGCCATCGGCTGCGCGCTTTTCACTGCAATTTCAAAGCCTTTTAAATAAATTTCACGCAGGGTACGCTCTGTTAAGGAATTTGTCTGCAACGTACGACCCCATTCCTGATTGTTCGCCGCCATGTGCTTTAACGTAACCCCGGCGCCCGGTATGCTCTCCACGCCCTTTGTCACTGCGGCGGCCATCGTACCGGAAATAAACGGATCCTCGGAATAATATTCAAAATTACGTCCGCCCCTTGGATCTCTGTGGATATTCAAAGCCGGGGCAAGCCAGAGTGAAATATCAAATTCTTCCATCTCTTCTGCGACTGCCCTGGATATCTCTTCCACCAGATCCACGTCCCAGGTCTGCGCCAGCATAGTCGCAATCGGCCATGCCGTACAGAACTGATAATCCACCTGATCGGTCCGGACACAGAATTTGCGGTTTTCGCTGACAGCTTTATCATAAGCCGCTTTAAAGCTTGCCTCGTCTGTAACATCCGCTGCAAAATAGACATACTTCCCACCCTGCAGATAACGGTTATAATAAGTCTGGTTCGGATCATATACGGTATCCGCCGTCACATCCTCATAATATACGACATCCCTTGTAATCCTGACGCCTGCCGGCCCGTCAGCCAGAGCAATATTCGGAATTCCTTTATTCGTGCGGTACAGGCCCGTCGTTTCTGCAACTGCCCCGTCTGTAATCGTAGAAACCTCATCGCCGTCCACGATTTCACATAACTGATCATTGCTTAGGCCCGCTACAAAAGATTCCATGCTGATTTTATTTTTGTATACATCAATGAGCTTTGCCTTTTTATCCACCGGTACCTCTACGATCTCCTGTTTCCATTTCGGTCCGCTTGGAAGCACAGATGTATCGGCTCCTTCCGGTACGTAAGTCACAACGCTCTCATCATCATAGGCTGAAGCATGATTGCCGTCCTTTAATGCAAGCTCCGCCGCACTCAGTGTAATGACAGGCGCAGCCGCTATTTCTTCTGCTTCCCCTTCGTATGTAATCGGCGTTGCATCTTCTTTTTTCAGATCTTTAAAATCGCCGCCGGATAACTGTGTGCTTAACTGCTCCGTCAATGCCAGTCCGTCCAGCTTTAATACTGCGGCAGCTTTCGTATTTCTGGAGCTGTTTCCAACACGGATAATATAATCCCCCGCATCCATCACATAAGCCGCCTTCGATTCATCATAAGAACTCATCTCGGATGTCGCATAACAGATCGTCATCTGCTGGCTTTCACCAGGCTTTAATACATCTGTCTTTGCATAAGCCGCAAGCTCCTGGTACGTTTTCTCTAACGTGCCGTCCGGCGCTGAAAAATAAATCTGCACGACCTCCCTGCCGGCATAAGTCTCACCGGTATTTCTTACAGTCACTGTAACATCTACCGTATCGGCATCCGCTTTTACACCATCCACCCTGATATCAAAATCCGTATAGGATTGCCCATAACCAAACTCATAGGCCACATCCTTTCCAAATGTATCAAAATAGCGGTAGCCTACATAAATACCTTCCTTAAATTCCTCAAACTGCTCATGGTCCGCATCGGAAAATGTCGCGGAAGCCGGGTAATCACTGTACTTAAGCGCCCAGGTATCCGTCAGCTTACCTGACGGCGTAACGGTACCGTTTAATACATCCACAACCGCATTTCCGCCTTCCATGCCGGCCTGCGACATTAAAAGCACACTGTCAAGCTGCTCAATTTCCCGCGCAAATGTTGCATTGATAATGCCTCCCACATTTAACAATACAATGGAATGTTCAAAGTTTTCCGCCATCTTGCGAATATTGGCCATTTCATTTTCTGTTAGCTCATAATCCTCTGCCGGACGGTCCCCGTCCTCTCCGGAAAGCCTTGAGATCACATATACCGCCGTATCCGTCCCACCTGCCTTGCCTGCTGCGATTTCTTCATCTGTCAGGACTTCGTCCGGAAAATGGACCGTTTCCCACGATTCCGCCACAGCTTCCGCATCCTGATACTTCTTCCTGCAGGCCTCTAAATACGCGGTTGTACTGATACGGTATCCTGCATTTAAAAAGCCGTCCCAGACATTCACCTCATGCCTTGGGTTCGTATTGCCTGACCCTGTGCCGCCCTTCATCGTCTTATAGGCGCCGTATCCGTACAGCGCTACTTTCCCCTTTCCTGCAATGGGAAGCGTCTGGTTTTTGTTTTCCAGAAGGACCATGCCCTGTGCTGCCGCGCTTCTCGAAAGCGCCATGTTTTTGAGTTCCCTTGCTGAGGGCTCCGGCAGGCCGTCGCCGGCATTTGCCGCGTGCACTGTACCCGCTGGCATTCCGCCCAATACCATGCACACTGCCAGCAAGGCCGCTGTTGCCCGTTTACCTGATACGTTTTTCATCTCTTTTCCTCCCTTCAAAAAATAAACTTTACAACAAACATATTATACAAAAATTTTCAAATAATACAAGTATTATTTTGCAATTTTAATGCATATTCTTGTATTTTTCAAAAAACATTTGTATATTTTTATAATTAATTTGATTTTAATATAGTATTTTCAGTTATTTTATATATTAATAGAAGATTTCAGTTATAACCAAAAAATTTAGATTTTTTTAGTGAATTGTAGAAAATCAGAGAATTTTCGTCAAAATATTCCTGCATTTTATTTCCATCCTTTTTATACAAAGTAAATTATTTGAGTAAACACTGTAATTTGTCGCTTTAGAGGCGACCATCTTTCTCTTCGCTTTGTTATACTTCACTTATAAAAAGAACGGAGGTAACAATATGAAGGAAAATTTAACAGAACTGGTTTTTATCTTAGACAGAAGCGGCTCTATGCATGGGCTTGAAAATGATACCATAGGCGGTTTTAACGCTATGCTTGACAAACAGCGCGCCGAACAGGGAGAAGCCTATATTACAACGGTTCTTTTTGATGACCAATACGAAAAAATCCATGATCGCATTTCTTTAAAAGAAATATCTGGTTTAACTGACAAAGAATATTTTGTACGCGGCTCCACGGCATTATTGGATGCAATGGGACAGACCATCCACGATACCGCACTGGTGCAGAAACATCTTCCGGACGCTGAAAAAGCCGAAAAAGTCATTTTCGTCATTATTACCGACGGTTTGGAAAATGCAAGCCGTACGTATTCCAGAAAACAGGTAAAACGTATGGTTGAACAGGAAAAAGAAAAATATGGCTGGGAATTTCTGTTTTTGGGTGCAAATATGGATGCGGTATCCGAAGCAGGCAGCTTTGGTATCGACGCAGACCGCTCGGTTACCTTCCAGAATGACAGCCAGGGAGTAGAAACCAATTTCCGTGCTGTCGGCCAAGCGCTTTGCAGGATGCGCAGCGCACCAGCCTGCCGGGTTGGGGCGGGCTGGAAAAAAGAGATTGAAGAGGATTATAACAGACGTAAAAAGAAACTGTTCCATAGCCTAGGCAGGAAACGCTGAAATAACAAAGGGAGTGTCGGAAAATATTGTATAGAAAGAATTTTCCGACACTCCCTCCGTATGTAGTTCTTTATGATCAGATTTATCATCTTCATTCGTATCATAATCCAGCGTCCGGGAAACTCGAACTGTTTTCGTCAATTACGCGAAGCGGTATCATATAATATCTTCCATCAGTAAGCTTTATCCCATCTTCTCCTGTTCCCTCAATTGCAAAGGCTTCTATAAATTCCAGCAGCGCCTTCGCATGCAGCTTTGTATCGCACAAAACCGTTCCTAAGATCTTTTGTTTTCGGATCAGCTCCTGCACTTCCTCCACGCCGTCAATCCCTGCCACCTTAATATCCATCCTGCCTTCTTGTTCCAGCGCGTCCCATGTACCAAGCGCCATATCGTCATTGTTACATATAATCAGTTCTATCTCATCCGGATATTCCTTTAGCCACTGCTTTACCAGCACATTAGCCTGGCTCCGTTCCCAGTTCGCCGTGGCGTTTACAATTTTCCGGGTCTGAATCTCCCTTTGTGCCAGACCTTTTAATACCCATTCCGAACGAATCAGGGTATCCTGATGATTCGACTCTCCTTCTAATATGGCAAATTCAATCGTGCCATTTCCATTCCTGTCCACAGACTCTTTGTCTGCTTCAAACGCATCAGCAATCAGTTCTGCCTGCAGAAGCGCAGATTCTTTTGCATTGGAGCCCTCATAATAGATACCTTCCTTACGGAAAATATCTTCCCGGACAGGTTCCCTGTTGAAAAACACCACCGGAATACCGGCTGCAGAAGCGCTGTCAATAATTACAGAAGCATTTGTCCTGTCTACAATATTGACTAAAAGCAAATCGTATTCCAGGGAAATAAAACGTTCAATCTGATTATTCTGTTCCTGCTGGCTGCCTCCTGCATCCGTAATTTCCCTGCGTATTTTCACATTTGAATGTGCCAGTTCATATTCATGAATTTCTTCATCCAAATAACTGCAAACATTGTTGATATAAGCATCTTTTTCATTGTAAACCGCAATCCCGATCTGTACCGTTTTCTGCTTTGGCTCACTGCTTTTTCCATGGCCGGACGCATACAGATAAATACACGCACCGGTCAGTATGGTACAAATTGCCGCGGCCATTACAAATTTTCTCTTTTTTCCCATTCCCCTTTCCTCCTCATGCTGCTAATGGATGGGAATCAAAAATTCCTCTTCTTCCTCCATATTTTCTTTTGTAATCATTTTGCATGGAAGAACAATATCTTCCACTTTGTTCTTTTCGATCACGGCGATAGCCTGCTGCATGGCGCATATTCCAACCGAATACACACTAAAAGCTTCCACGCCTGTTATCCTGCCTTCCTGAATCCCTCTTAATATCTGATTCGAATATCCTATGCCGTAAAGCGGCTTTTGTTCCAGGTATTCTGCGGCCCGTTCTGTTTCTAAAACGCTGCAGGCTATGAATACGACATTTCCTTCTTCTTTGCTGCACTGCAAAGGTTTCTTATCTATATCATTCAGACAGACAGTTTCCATGCCTCTTTCATCAAATTCTTTCTTTAAATTCCGGCTTACCTCCTCTGAAATCTCATATTCTCCGGTCAGAAGAATCGTTTTTACCTCTGTTCCATGTTCTTTTTGTACCGTGTCTGCAAGCTCTGCTGCAGCCCCCTCAATATCAAATGAAATATCCGGCACGCCTGGCGCGCCGCTTCCAAATGCATTTACTGTAATCACAGGCCCATCTTTGGAATTTTCACTGATATACCGCCGTACCTTATCAGGATTGTCCGAAATCAAAATCACGGCCTGCGAACCGCTATCATATTCACTTTTCAGCTGCGCAAAGTCATCTGTTTCTCTTCCTGTCGTAACATAATCCACATCCACGCGGTTTTCAATCGCCGTATCCAAAATCCCCTTTTTCATATCCGTAAAATAGGGGCTGTCCACAGGAACCATATAAACAGAGACTTTTTTCACCGCTGCCATGTCTTCTTTGATAATAAGATCTGTAGAGGACAGCAGCAGGCAAAAAAACATAAGCGCTGCAGTCACCAGAAAACTAATTCGTTTTATCCTGCCCATAACTCTCACCCATATAATCAATTACCGGAAGATGAAGCTTTACTTCCGTGCCCTCATCCAAAACAGAGTGGACGATAACTCCGTACTGCTTTCCAAAGTACAGCTGGATCCTCTCGTGCACGTTGCGCACGCCAAGTCCATTCCCTTTTCCGGTCTGTACTTTTTTTGTATAATCCAACAGAGCTTCTGCCTGGTCCTGGCTCATCCCCATACCATTATCCTTTACTGAAATATAAAAATCATTTCCTTCCCTATAGGACCTGATCCGGATTTCTCCATCTCCATACATCCCTTCCATGCCATGATAAATAGCGTTTTCTACAATTGGCTGAACCACCAGCTTAATCACGGCCAGGGATTCTGACCCTGGCTGCATCTGTATCTCATATGTAAATTTATTCTTAAACCGCATGGACTGGATCATCAGATAATTGCTCACATGCTCAAACTCATCTGTCAGCGGGATAATATTTTTCCCTTTGCTGATACTGATACGCATCAGGCGGGCAAGCGCTGTCACCATTCTCGACGCCTCTTCTCTTCTGTTTTCTTCAATCATCCAGACAATGATATCCAGGGTATTGTACAAAAAATGCGGTGTAATCTGCGCCTGCAGGCTGTCAAGCTCGCTTTTCCTTTTCCCTTCCTGCTCCCGGATAATTTCATCCATGAGCTGACGGATTCTGACCGTCATTTTCTGAATAGAAAGCCCCAGATGATATACTTCAAAGCTTCCGGAAGAGTGCACCGTAAGATCCAGATTTCCTTCTGAAATCTTCTTTACATCCATTTCCAAATTCTGAATCGGACTTGTCAGTACCTTTGCCAGATAACTGCTAAGAACAATAGAAGTCAGCAGCACAAGCAATATAACCGCAATAACAAACGCCTGGAACTTAAGCCCGGCCATGCGCAGCTGCGCCTGGCTGCTGATACTGACAAGCTTCCATCCCGTATAGCCTACTGTTTTTACACAGCATAAAACTTCCTGCCCATCCAGCTTCCCGTTATAAACGCCGTCCGAATAGAGCGCCAGCTCCTTCGGCGGATATTCCACAAAGCCTGTACTAATCTGCGCATGCCTGGGATGGTAAACCAGATTTCCCTCATGATCCATCAAAAAGCAGTATCGATCCGTATCAGAGGCGCTGTTTCCAAACACTTCCGCAAATGCGCTGTATTTGATACTGATCAACAGGACGCCCCCCGTAACCCGGCTGCCTTCGTTGATCTGCACATACCGGCTCATAGGGATAATCCAGGAATATTCCCCGGACTGCTCAAAAAAATCATACAAAACCGGATGAAAAAAATGGATATTTTCACTGCTCGTAAATACTTCAGAAAACCACTGCTCCTTTTGAATATCTGCATAAGAGCTTAAAGAAAGCGCCGGAGTCACATTCAAAAGCTCTCCGCTCTGCCCAAACAGGGCTATGCTTTCTATGGAATCCTTATAGGTATCGTACATTGCCCCAAAAATCTGATCCGTATACTCCACATTATTTCTCAGCACATCATAATACAGCGTATCTGACATCTGGATCATCCTGTGCACATACTGTGTCGTAGATACATTCAGCTGATCCGCCAGCTTTTGGCTGTTGTGCCTTACCGAACGGTTCATATCCCGCAGGTATACCTCTATCATAAAAAAGCTGATAATTCCCGATATGCCGATAGTAAACAGCAGTAAAAATACATATAGAATATTTTTCACGCTCTGTCTCAACAGAAAATCCAGAAATCTCTTCTTTATTTTTTCCCACATCGTATTTCCTTCTTTTACTTATTCTGTCTTCGGTACTGAATCGGAGACAGACCGTATTTCTTTTTAAACACGTGGCTGAAATAGCCCGCGTCCATATATCCTGTTTTTTCAGCGATTGCACATATCTTTTCCTCTGTCTGATCCAACAGCCGAATTGCTTCCTCCATCCTCTGACGCGTCAGATATTCTCCAAATGTTTCCCCGGTTTCTTTTTTAAACAGATTGGAAAAATAAACAGGTGTCAGGCCAATTTGTCTGGCAGTCATTTCCAGGCTCATTTCCGGATTTCCAAAACTCCTTTGTACGCACTCTCTGGCTGCATCAATAATATTTTGGTTCTTACTGTTTCTCTCTTTTGATATATATTCTCCCAGATAGAAACAACGGCTCTCCAGCCACGCAAAAAAAGAATCCATATCCTCATATTTGTCCAGCTCCTTCATAAAATCAAAAGCGCCGTCAAAAATCTCACTCATCGCCGGCGCATACCGCCTGATGAACAAAGACATGGCGTTTCGTATACTGCCCATCCACGCATGGCAGACGTTCCTATTCATATTCTGTTTTTCAAGCTGTATATGCATTTCTTTCAAAGCCAGACGTATTTCTTCTGCACCGCCAAACTTGATTGCAGAAAACAGCCTCTCTCTTGATTCGCCGTCAACCAGAGCAATGTCCTGTTTGGAAATATCAATGTCTCCCATATAAATTACCTGGCCGTCTTTTTTCATTTTATGGTATAAAAGCGCTTCCCCGGCTTCTTCAAATGATGACCCTACATCCGAAAGTGTTTCCTTAACCTTCCCAACTCCTATAGCCAGACCCAGACCCATTACTTTCTGACTTCCCTTTACCATATTATAGAAGCAGCGCAAAATCTTCGTAATTTCTTCCTTTTTTCTCATTCCAAAAATAACGCACACGCCCATTTTACTGTAAAAAACAGCACAATTGAACTGGCTGTTAAAATATTCCTCAATTAACTGACGGATGTAAACAGAAATATACTGCTCATCCACCCTCTCCGTTTGTCCTTCTGTTTTTTCCCTCCGGATCAGAGCCACCGCCCAATAATCTGCATTCCAAATGGGAATATTACATCTCCTGATCTCTTCTTCTGCATATTCCCCGTGCGCGTTTCCTTCAATCAGCATATTTAAAAGATTTTCCCGGATTACCGGCATACTCTCTAAATACTGCTTTTTTAACAAATCTATATTTTTACATTCATTCCGTTCCTGTTCGAGCGTATCAAAAACTCTCTGTAATACTTCTCCAAATTCTTCCGCATTAATAGGTTTTAAAATATAATCCATAACCTGATAGCTCATAGCCTCTTTTGCATAATTAAAATCGCCGTATCCGGAAAGTATCATAACTTTCACCTGCGGATAACGTTCACTGATGTACTTCGACAGCTCAATTCCGTCCATAAAAGGCATACGGATATCCGTAATCACAATATCCGCCTCCTGCGATTCCAAAAATTCCAAAACGTCCCAGCCATTACAAAAAGTTTCCACTACTTCAAATCCATAAGCTTCCCAGTCCAGATTCCTGTGAATACTCTCAAGCACCTCTTCTTCATCATCAACTAAAATTATTTTGTATTTCATTCCTCTTCTCCTGTAAATACAATCTTTACTCTGCTCATATTTTCAGCAGATATATTTTTATTATAACATATTTTCTCCAATTGTACCTAATATTTCATCCTCCTGTGATAGAGCAGCTTCACTTTCAGGTTTTGTCGGTTAGAATCCACCCATCCTGTTTGTCCCCCTGAAATTCCTCAAAATACACGTCTCCCAAAATTCCAGGTAACATATTACACCATGTACCCTTCCATAAACATTTTTATAAAATATAACAATATTTGAAAAAAATGTAAACTCTAAACAAATGAAATCCCGCTTTCCCTACGGCGAAATCACCTTCGCAAGAATATCCGCCAGCGGCTCCATCGCGTTCATAACCTCCTGTACCGTATTGGTCTGCGCCCCGACCTCCACCAGAAGCGACTTTGGACAGTAATGCAAATTGTACCGATACCCCTTCAGATAAATCATCCTGGAAAATCCCGGATAATACTCCTGCGCCGCAATCTGCATCTGCAGAGAAAACGCCAGATTATCCTGTATGTACGGATTGGGCAGATAAGAAATATCCCCATTTGCCGTCGTACGGCTCAGCCCATTAAAAAACATAATACTCGCCGTCTGCTTCCCCTGCACATCTGTCACCAGACGTTTCCCCTCCGGCACGCCGTCCCGATGCAGATCAATCACGACTTCTATACTGGGATTCTCCTTTAAAATCTGCTCAATCACAGGTCCCGCCCTGGAATAAGCATCATCCCTGGTATCCACATCATATTCCCCCGTATGGTGCAGGACATGAAAACCATATCCCCCCAAAAGCTGCGTTAGATATTCCCCCGCCCCTACAATTGACGTTGCCGCATCCCCCGGAACAGAATCCGCAAACCTCTCCTGAGAATGGGTATGATAAATCAAAATCTGAGGCGCATCCGGCCCATGCGTCAGCTTCATACTGCGCCCCAGCAAATCCGCCGCATTCAGCTGACTGCTGTTTATTGTCGTCGTCCGATCCACCACATAAAAATTCTGAATCAGATAATCAAAATCATTCAGCTTTTCTTTCGAATAAGTAACAACCGGCGTCTGATTCGGCACAAAAGAGCCGCCCTGTACCTGCCCGCCCGACACATCCTCCTGCGTTTGCTCCTGCGCTTCTTCCGTTTTCTCTTCAGAGTCCGCCGCACTTTCCGGTTCCTCTGCTGGAAGCTGCAGTTCCCCTTCTGCCGATGTAACTACCTCACCTGTCGTTTCATCCACATAATTCTCATCCAAAGCCTCTCTCGCAATAATCGTTTCATAAGAAATATCACTTTCTGACTGCGTCGCATAATCCTCTTCATCCGTCACATATCCATAAACCGGAACCGCCCGAAGCACCCATTCCAAAAGATACTCCATCTTGTTCCCGCCTGTCTTCTCATAAAAAACAGACGGCGCCGCCGTTTTCAGCATACCAAGATACATTTCACTTTTAGCATGCCCAATCACCATCTGAACCAGAGAATCCTCCCTTATCATATCCCCAAATAAAGAACCCACCGCCAAAATTACAACCAGTACAGCCGCCATCACCGAAACCTTTACCTTTGTCCTTCGCGGCACTCTCACCGTTCCAAAGTACCTTCTGCTTCGTAAAGCCTTCCTCCTTAGCCGATGCATCCGCAATCTCGTCCTCAAACTTACACACTCCTGCTGCTATAATATGCCAATCGGCATTTTATTAATTTATCTATGAGATCATTTTATGAAAGTTATGTATAAAAAATGTAAGTGTCATACCCCACATCCCACCACCTCATCCAAAACCTGACACCACTCCACCCTAAAACCTCACAGCCTGGCAGAACACAACCAACCAAAAACCCACTCCACCCAAACCTTTACGACCTGGCGCAACCCAGCCAGCCAAATCCTTACAGCCTGGAATAACGTAGCCAGGGAGAGGCTGTGGCCAGGGGCGCTGTTTTTGCGGGCCTTGTGATTGGATTTAGAACGCCTTAACAGCCCCGTCAGTCCTCAGGAATTGGCGGACAGGATGTCCGCCAAAGTCCCTTAGCGCCATGGATGGCGCGTTAAGGAACGGTTCCGTCCGCATAAAAACCCTCTATCGGGACTGTTTAGGCGTTCTTAATCCATGAACATCGACCGCAAAACAGCGCCCCTGGCCACAGCCTCTCCCTGGCGAACCTTATCCACCGCCCCCATTCCACACTAATAATGTATATATGCCCGGACCTATAATTTATACCGGAAAAAAAGCCATATTAATCCCTTCCGAAATCGTATAACTCAACCTCTTCACCGACTCATCAATATCCTTTGGCGTCACAAACATCGCATTCAGCCCCGGTGACAGCAATTCGCGAATCAATTCATACTTCTCCGCCTCTTCCAGCCTGCTAATACACTTCCCCAAATCCTCCAGCTTCCTTGTCTCCTCCATCGCAGAAACCAAACTATTCATTGTATCGCTCACAATGGTAACCGCATCCACAACCGTAGGAATCCCTATCGCAATTACCGGAATTCCCATGCTCTCCTGATTTAAAGCATGCCTGTGGTTCCCGACACCGGATCCTGGCGAAATTCCGGTATCTGTAATCTGTATCGTCCGGTTCAGCCGCTTTGTACTGCGCGCTGCCAGTGCATCTATCGCAATGATATAATCCGGCGATGTTTCATCCAGCACACCTTTGATAATTTCAAGTGTTTCCATCCCGGTCTGCGCCATAACCCCCGGCACAATGCTGCTGATTTGATGATTGCGTTTCAGCCCAAACGCATATTTTCCAAATTTGCGTATGATATGCCGGGTAATCATCATATTATCTACAACCCGCGGCCCCAGCGCATCCGGTGTTACTTCCCGGTTTCCAAGTCCTACTATAAGCACTGACAGTTCTTTTTTCTCAATCGGCATCAGTTCCTGTAAAATTTCTGCAAGCTGCTTTGAAATTTCCCTGTGGTAATCTTCGTCCGAATCTTCCATATCCGGCGCTTCCAGTGTAATATAACTTCCTTTTGGCTTTCCCATTGCCCTGGCCCCGTTTTCTGTTTCAATGATCACCTTCGTCACCGTCATATTTCCGTTTTTCTCTTCTTCTACCCGAACCCCCTTTATTTCTACATCATCATCCTGAAATTTTTCTCTTGCTTCCAAAGCCAGATCTGTCCGAACCTGATACATCCCGGCACCACCTTCATGTTTTTTCGTCTGCTTTTACTGACCGGATACCATGCAGCAAAGTGCACGGCGCAGGTGTGAAAAGTAACGTTATATTTTATGTTACTGTTCACACGCCACTGTTCCGCGAGGAATTTCCGCACATTCTGTGCGGAAATTCCGAGTTTTTCAGCGCGAAATCGCATCTTTTTGCGATTTCTGTGCATCGCGAAGCGTGTTACTGGTCACGAAGTGAACAGTAACTATTTCATCAATATTTTTCCGCGAAAACAAAAAAATATGTATTGACAGATTCAAAAGCTTGAACTACAATAATACGTGATGTGTGCATCGGAACGTCCGTGTCCGGCTTCGATGCCAACCAAAATCAACTAAACTATTTCAGATATGGGAGGTGTCCGAATTGGCTAACATTAAATCTGCAAAGAAGAGAATCCTTGTTACAGCAACCAAAACTGCCCGAAATAAATCAATTCGTTCCGCAGTTAAGACGTCGATCAAAAAAGTCGAAGCCGCTGCTGCTACAAAGAATAAAGAGGAAGCACAGGCTGCATTATCAAATGCCGTTTCTGCCATTGGCAAAGCCACACAGAAAGGTGTTTACCACAAAAATAATGCTGCAAGAAAAGTTTCCCGCTTATCCCGGCTTGTAAACGAAATATAAGAATTCACATAAAAGCGCATATAATTACAGGGAATGAAACTGCACCGTCATCAGTTTCATTCCCTGTTTTATTTTTTACGACTGTAGAGCCTCTCCAAAATGGATATTTTTATCACAAATAGACAGGACCGCAGGGCGATGGGTTACGATAATTACAGTCTTATCTGTCATCGCCTTCAGATTTTCCAGAAGCTTCTCTTCCGTAGCCTCATCCAGAGAGCTTGTAGCCTCATCCAAAAGTAAAACCGGATTGTCCGAAAATATGGCCCTGGCAATTGCAATCCGCTGCATCTGCCCTTCCGAAATCCCTGTTCCGCGTTCGCCGAGCAGCGTATCCATCCCCAGTTCCAGTTCATTTACAAATGTATCCGCACATGCTACCCGAAGCGCATACGAAAGCCGCTCTTCCTGCCGCATTTTCCCTGAATCACCAAATGCTACTATTTCACGGATTGTGCCGGACATCAGATGGTTTCCCTGCGGAACGTAAGCAAACAAACCTCTCCAACGTGCCGTAAGCGGCTGTCTGCCGCTATTCGTAAGCAGATAGCGGCTGCCGCTGTCTAAAGGATACAGGCACATCATAAGCTTTAGCACCGTACTTTTTCCACAGCCGGAAGGCCCGGTAAACGCTACGTACTCGCCTTTTTTTATTTCCAGACTAAGCCCGGCAAGTACCACAGGCATTACTGGCACACCATCCGGATTCTCTGCCGGAGGCTGATAGGTAAACGAAGCGTCCTCTACACCAATGCCAAGAAATTCCTGCTCATAAAAATCTTTTCGCTCTGACGGGGATATGACTTCTCCTGCACAGTCATCCGCAAAGCCTTCTGCTTCCATCAGACGTTCTGCACTGGCTAACATAGCGTAATATTTGGGCAAATAACCAGTAATATTTGCAAATGGATTCTGTATCTGCCCAATCAGCTGCAATACTGCCATCAGATTCCCGTAGCTCATCGTCTGTGTCAGGATTCCATAACCACAGAAAACAGCTCCCAGCACATATGCACCGTTCATCGCCGCGCCAAAACCGATATTGCAGAAGTTGGAAAAATGATTCCGTTTCATCCTCGCCGCCCTGTGCGCTCTCATAAACTGTCTTGCACCGTCTATGGTCTGTCCTTCTTTCGCAAATGTGCGAACAATCAGAAGAGAGGTCAGCCGTTCCTGAAAAAACACGCGCAGCCTGCCATCCGCCTCCTGAATCTTTTTGTGCAGCCGCTTTAACACCTTACGAAAACCATAAGTAAAGCAGATCAGTAAAAAGCCTCCTGGAATCAGAATATAAATAAATCTTGGTTCCAGATACAAGATCGCCGCCAGCGCCCCAATCATTTTCACCGTCATGCCGGCCACTCCTGGCAGAATCTGCGCTATTCCATCCGCCACAACTACCGTGTCAGAAGTCAGACGGTTGATCCATTCTCCAGAATTTACCTGTGTCACGGATGCGTAATCTTTTGTCATAAGCGCCGAAAACAACTGTTCCTTAAAACGGTTCTCCATTCCAGACCGGCAAAATTCTTCAAAAAACCGGTTCACGGCGCGCAATGCAATCTGAAATAACACAAGTCCCACGAAGGCCGCCGCTGACACAAAAAATCCGGATTTATCCTGACTCACTGCCGCATTGACAATTTCCCGCAGCAGCATTGCATAAATAACACTGCAAATTCCCAGCACTGCCTGCACCAGAAGAAGGACTCCAACTGAAAATTTCGCCCTGCCCGCCACACTTCCCATCCACAAAAGCGCCGGACGTATATTTTTTTCCTGTCTCATCGCCTTAACTTCCTTTTCAACCGGTAAAACAGGGATTTTGACAGCAAAATAGCTGCCCGGATATAGAAAAAGTCACACCATAGGTGAACATATGCCAGATAACGCCTGTCTGTTACCGGAATCGTTTTCCCGTTCCTGACCACACCGGTCAAAACGCCGATAATATGGCGGTCGGTAATCCCGTACTCTTTCCTCCAGCAGTGATCTCCACAAATCACATAATCTTCTTTGCGTACTTTTAAAATCCGGTGCAGCACATACTGCCCGTTGTCTCTTTTATAAAGCGGCACATCATATTTTCTGCATCGCCCGGCAGGCTTTTCTATTATCATCAAATCCTTATGCTGCCTTAAAAGCGGCATCATACTGCAGCCAACATTCGTATACACCAGCCGTCCGGTGCGGTTTATTTCTTCTTCAAATGTCGTATCACCCATTTATGGTACCATTCCCTTTCCAAAGGCAGAAATACCTGCCTGATCTTATAAAAACGGCATATTTGATATCCTGACAGCGGATACCCGCCGGACTCTTACAGAAATCCGGCGGGCATCTGTTTTACACCATCAGGTCAATATTTCCGCCAATATAAGGCGTTACCGAACGTTCCATTGCAGCAGCATCGATCATCTCCACCATGCCCGCTCCAAGTACTTCACCCATATCCATCGTCCTGGCAAGCACTGCCACGCTAAAATCATTCTGCACTTTTGCCTGTGATAATGCCATTGATAATCCGGGAATATCCATACCATACACCTCCTCATCTATGTCATTTACTCAGTATACGGCCATTTTACGTTTTTGACAAGCCATATCTTTATTTTATTATTATACCCCCTCCGGCTACGCATCCGTCTTCATAAAATACAGCCGCCTGTCCGGGTGTTATGGCACGCTGTGGTTCGTCAAACACAAAAAGCACCTGTCCCTCTCCTTTTGGATACAAAGCCGCCATTGCCCCTTTGTGGGCATACCGTATCTTGGTCAGGAAGCGGCTTCCCGGCTCAATCTGTTCAATTCCCATATACGAAACAGCTTCGGCCGTAAATTCATTTGTATAAACATCATCCGGACCACCGATTACAACTTCATTTGTTTCCGGACGAATCTCTGTTACAAAAACCGGATAACCCATAGCAAGATTTAGCCCCTTGCGCTGTCCAACGGTATAATGGGTAATCCCTTTGTGAGATCCCAGTACCGTACCGTCCGATGTAACAAAATTTCCTCTGCCGGGGTTTTTGTCCGCTGCCATACGTGCAATAAATGCTGCATGATCATGATCCGGTATAAAACAAATCTCCTGACTGTCCGGCTTTTCAGCTACCTGCAGGCCAATTTTCTCTGCAATAGCACGAATTTCCTCTTTGGTGTAGTCTCCTACCGGCATCAGGGTATGGGCAAGCTGCTCCTGCGTCAGACTATACAGCGCATATGTCTGATCTTTCCTCGCCGTTTTAGATGATGCTATGGCATATCTGCCATTTTTCCTTCGGATGACTCTTGCATAATGTCCGGTTGCAATATAGTCTGCGCCAATCTCCATAGCACGCTTCAGCAGCGATTCCCATTTTACATAGCGATTACAGGCAATACAGGGATTTGGCGTTCTGCCCTGTATATATTCTTCTATAAAATAGTCCACTACATTTTGTTTGAAGTCATTTCCAAAATTCAATACATAAAAGGGAATCCCCAGTTGATCCGCAACCCTTCTGGCATCCTCTGCCGCACTGAAAGAGCAGCATTCTCTGTCCGTTTCTTCCCGATCATCATGTTCCTGCCACAGACGCATGGTAACGCCTGTAACTTCATATCCCTGTTCCTTTAAAAGATAGGCTGCCACAGACGAATCCACACCTCCGGACATCCCAACCACAACTTTCTTTTTTTCCATATCTTTTTACACCTTTTTCTGCTGTGAACCCTGTAAAATATTATTTCTCTGCATACCATGTCAAAACTACATGCAGCGCTCCTGCCAGACAGCAGGAAACCAATGAACCATAACACGCCAGCCTGTCTGAACTTTACAATCAGGCGCTCTTCCCCTGCAGCATAACGGTCAGAATAAAACGTTCCTCCTGAATTCTGACATCCATCCTGCCATAGTATTTCTCTGCACAGCGCGCAATATTTTTCAATCCCAGCCCATGTCCGGGCTCGCTCTTTTTTGATACAGGAAGCCCTTCGGACCAGTTCAGCTCTCCATGAAAGCTATTTTCAACCGCGATCAAAAACATATGGCCTTTACGGGCCGCATGCAGTTCCACAAACGGATTCTCCTCCCGCTCACAGGCCTCCATCGCGTTATCCAGTCCATTATTTAAAATAATACTGAGATCAAACACGTCAATCCCCATATGATCCGGATATACAAAATCACTGAAAAAAACCAGCTGCTTTTGCTTTGCCAGGCGCATATAACGCGCCAGAATCACATCTGTCACCGGATTTTTCGTCCGACACTGTATATTCAGTCCCTCCAGAGATTTCTGCATGGAATCCACATACCGATGCACCTCGCTTTTGGCCTGCACATCGCCTGCTGCTATCTGCACCAGCAATCCCCTGATATTTGCAATATGATTTTTCATATCGTGTTTCATGCCCCGGATTTGGATATAGACACTCTCCATATCCTGCACATGCGCATTCAACTCTTCTGCCTGTGCACGGTATAACTGAGCCTGTTTGCGTTTTTCATGCTCCTCCGTAACCCTTGAGAGCATTTTCGCGCTCATCAGAACAGAAATAATACACAAACATGAAATACACGGAATCATCACGTTTAATTCAGGATAACTTTCAATAATACTGAATACCTCGGTTTCATAATAAAACAAAATACACCGCATCATCACCGTAAACAAAAGACCCATCAGACCCGGTACAAACAAAAGAGACGCTTCCCAGGATTTCAGACTGCCCTCATCATAGGAAAGCTCTTTTTTATACCGCTGTACACAATACGCCAGTATCGCCATATTTCCAAGCATAATTATCACATTCCAGATAAGCTCCACATCCCCCATAAACTGCTGGTACCCGGCCAGATCCAACACTGCATCCGACAAAAACTGCTCCGTATAATGGTTTGCCACAAAATTTATGCTCCCAACCGCTGCCGGATAAATCAAAAACCTTACCAGCTCCATCAGCGCATAAAATGCCGTGACCAAAGAAAGCAGTTTCATACGGCTGCCCCGGAATAACAAAACCCCCGCGCCCAATGTCACTGCCATACTGACCGCCACCGGAATAATGCTCTGCCTGCTGCTCACCACAATCATTCCCTGCCCGTATATGAGCTGTCTGATATAGGTCGACCAGGCAGACAAGACGCGAACCACGCAAAACTGCAGCGTTATCCACCCCCTGATCTTTAGATCGCCCAGTCCCGTAAAACGCGCCGGCAGCATTCCGGCTAACAGGGATGCCAAAAGCGCCCCAACTGCCGTATAATACACCAAATCTCCGATGAAATACAAAACATCTTTCATTTGCCTATCTCCCGGTCAGATAATTCATATACGCCTCTACAAAATCATTGTACTTCTGCTTGGCCAGAAAAACCGTATCCCTGCACTTTAATGTAATACTGGTGCGGTCGTATCCCGCCACCTCTTTTAAACTCACCAGAAACCCCCGATGCGAACGAAAAAATCCATTTCCTAACTTTTGTTCCAAAAGCTCCATTTTCTCATAATACGTATACACACCGTTTTTCGTATGCAGTATAATCTTCCTGCCGTCGCTCTCCCCATAAAAAATATCCGCAACCGGAATTTCAAAACTTCTGCCATTTACCCGGATTAAAAGCGGCAGAACGGCCTGTTTTTTCTCTGCTTTTGCAGCTGCCTTTTCAAGCACTGTGCAAAGCTTCTCTTCGTCAATCGGCTTTAAAAGATATTGAAATGCCTCCACGTCATACGCTTCATACACGTAATCCTGCAATGCCGTAATAAATATCAAAACCGCATCCGTGCGATCACGCAGCCTTCTTGCAGTTTCCATACCATCCAGCATTTCTTTGCCCTCTTCCTTTTTAAAACAAATGTCCAGAAAATAAATATCATATAATTTTTCTTCTGCCAAAAGCGCTTCTGCAGATGAAAATAGATCTGCCTGTACAGAAAGCTGACGGAATATCATTGTTTTGATATGCTGACGTATCCATTCATCATCATCGCAAACTGCTATTTTTAACATAATACCTCCAAAAAAAAGCCGATATAGGAAACAGAAACGCCTCTATTCATGCTCTGTTTCCACATACTCAAAATTTATTTTAATATCCTCTCTGTAAACTCCCTGCAGGTAAGATGTCAGAAGCTGGCGGATTCTTTCATCAGACCGCTCTAAGAGGTCGCTTCTTAAAACCTTTTCCTCTTCTTTCTTTTCGGAATCTACAATCAGTCTGCTGTAATCCTCTACTTCTACAGGATTAAAAATATTCTTTTTTTCATCATAAATCTGTAACGTATCCTGATCGGTAAAATTGTCCAGAATCTCCGAATGAGGAATCAGCAGATCCACTTCCGTCACATTTCCTTCCGAATCTGTTTTTACAGAAAAATCCACTTTTTCTCCATCAATACCTATATTCATCTTCCCGTCAATCGTTGCAATCAGTCTGTTTTCCGTCAGTGGAATATCAATACCGAAGATTTTATTTTGTTCCGAATAAAACAATATGGAAGTATAATTGTTTTCATAGGCAGAATATTTGGAAATCTGCTTCACCTCTTCCCGAATAATATCCGTCTGTATCCGTTTCTTTTCCATCTCTTCCATAGCAGCTTTTAGCTCTTTTAATTCTTCCCGTTTCTTTTTGCTATCTTTCACTAACATGATGCATACAAAAATTAAAATAACGAAAACAATCAAACCAAAAACCGTTATTTTTCTTTTAAATTTTCCAAATATCCCTTTCACTCTCCCACCATGAAATTTCTCTAATTCATTTCGTTCTTCCATGATTCACCTCATATGTTACTTCCCTAATATCCTTTACAAACATCCACCCAGTCCAGATATCCCGAATACTCCTCCATCTCTGCAATCGTCAGTTCAATCGCACTGTTTGCGCTTCCGCAGGCCGGAAATACCGTTTCAAACCGCTTCAGCGATTCGTCCAGATACACTTTCACACCGTCGTTTACCGCAAACGGGCAGACGCCGCCCACAGCATGACCTACAAGCTCCTCCACCTGATCCGGTGAAAGCATCTTCGCTTTCGTGCCAAACTGCGCCTTATACTTCGGATTGTCAATCCGTGCATCCCCGGCCGCTACGATAAGCGCTGCCTGTCCGTCTACCAGAAAAGACAGGGTTTTTGCAATACGCTGCGGCGCACAATGCAGAGCCTCCGCCGCCAGCTCCACTGTCGCGCTGGAAACATCAAATTCCTGAATCCTCTCTTCCATCCCAAAACCTTTAAAAAAAGCTGTTACCTTTTCAATTGACATCTTTAAACCCCCTGTTTATCCTTCGCGTGAATCAAAACCGCTTCGGATGCTTTTGTATGCTTTTCCCTTTTGGGCCTGGTATTTGATGCAAGTTTGAAGTGTTCGCTGTAGCGTTAATCGAAATCCAGGAAACTCACCCCTGCCCTCTGGCTGACGGAACTTTGTCAACAATTGCACGTCCCCATGCAGCAAAGAATTACGCCTCCCCCTCCTTCGACGCCTCAGAAAAAGAAATCACCGCATCATTCTTCTTCATAAACAGCAAACCAAACGAAGCCGGCCCGCAGTTGCTCGCAATTGCAGAAGAAGCCTTCTGCAGATAACCCCGTTCAAACGGACAATACTGCCGCACCAGATCCTGAAGATACTGCAGTTTTTCCTTATCCATCCCGGACGTAATAAACAAAATCCTCCGGTCCACATTCCGCGGCTCGATAAAAATCTTCCTGACATAGCGTTTCGCAACGCGCGCAAAACCGCCCATCGCATGCAAAAGGCCCCTGGCAATCGGAAGACCAAGGCCAAGGCCCCGGCAAAACGGCTGCTTCCCGACTCGGCCTGATAAAACTCATCGCACATCTGCGTCATCTGCGAATCCGTCATGCCGATTCCCGTGTCATAAATATCTATAATCAAATTGATTCCATAAGTTTCCCTGCGATATTCAATACAGATGCCGACGCCGCCCTCTTCCGTAAACTTAAGGGAATTTTCCAGAAGGATTTTAAGGACATGAGAAATCTTTTCCACATCTCCAATCAGTACCGCCGGTATTTTCGGATTCATATCAAATACGATTTCCAGCCGGTGCCTGCTGTTTTGCATGGAAACGGTTGTAATAACGTCATTCAGCAGGGACGTAATCATATACGATTCTTATGCCGAAGTCAGCGTACCCTCCACAATCTCGGTATAATCCAGAATGTTGTTGATCTGATTGGACAGGCGCTTACCCGCCATCTTGATGGGCAAAATATCCTCCCGCAGTTCCGGGGAAAAATCCTTTTCCAGCGCAACCTCGCTGATACCGGGCACCATATTAATGGGCGTCCGGATCTCATGGGAAACATTCGACATAAATTCAGCATTCTGCCGCCCTGCTGTTTCTAACTGCACAAGCGTGTTGTCGTACTTCTTTCTTGCCGCATTTCTTCTGTCGATCCGCACCCTTGCAATCAGCGCCGCGCCCATCACCACCATCGCGCCGATGCCCAGGCGTACCGCATTCTGAAATCCTATCCCATATGAAATCGTGCGCAAAATCAGAAAATGATACAAAAACACCAGAAGATACAAAGCAGCCATCAGATACAACAGCCGCTTTCGGTCAAACATGGAAAAAATCAGAATTAACAAACAGGCCACGGCAGACACGTCAAAAAGAACGGCGCCATGCACCCCAAAGAAAAAAAACAATCATCAGCAGCCCGATACACAAATTCTCATACAGCACATTGGAACCGGCTCTGCCAATATGAAGGAACCACACAATAGAACTTCCAATGACAATAATCGGAATCATCCATGGTTCCCACGACATAGCAATTGTAGTCAAAATAAGCATTATGTCAAACACCGTGACAATGCTGGCTAAAAGCAGATGAATGCTTGTCTGCTCTTCCGTTTTCATTTCTTCTCAAGCCCCTTTGCAACCCGTTTCAGTAATTCCTGCGGTACATATGGTTTTTTCAGATCATTCACCGCCCCCAGACAGAGCGCGCTCAGCACGTCATCTTCATCCCCGGACGCCGTCAGAAAAATAACGGGAATGTCAATCTCCGCCTCCTTCATATGCTCAAAGGTTTCCATTCCGTTCATATTGGGCATTGCAATATCGAAAAGAACCATATCTATTTTTCGATTTTTAACAGTTCCAGGGCTTCTTCTCCCGACTCGGCAAATATCACGTCATAATGCTTCTGCAAAATCAGCTTTGTCCTTTTTAAATTCAGTGCGTCGTCATCGACGACCAAAATTCTTTTTTCCATTACAACTGTTTCCTTCTAAATCAATTCATATAGAGTCTATTTTAAAACAGAATCGCAATAAAATCAAGTCTAATACTTTGATTTTCAGCAATACCGGCAACCGTTCAGCCTGCGACTGCGCAGTTCGCAGCCAATAAAGCAGAACAGCAGGGAATCCGGCCCCTTTGCCGCAGGCAAACTTTAAATAGGCCGGATTCTGTAACAGCGAAGCCGGAAAGCTGAACTGTTACCAATACCGGATTTTGCCAGAGAACCGGAGAACAGGCTGCAGCCGCAGTTTTTTCCGGCATCAGAAAAACAGCCGCAAAGCCTTTTGGAATCAGACTTTTCAGCTGTTTTTTCATGCTTTTCACAAACGGTGGAAAACGGTTAAAACAACTCCGCAATACGTGTAACGCCCACATAAATTTCGGATATTTTATACCAGGTAGCATAATCCACCACTCCCGTTACCGGCAGCCCGAAAACAGACTGGAAGATTTCGACGGCTTCCGCCGTCCTTGGCCCGTAAATGCCGTCTGCGGCGATCACCGGAATTGCGGGATACGCTCTTGCGATCCGCACCAGCTGCGACTGCATCTGCCTCACCTTTTCGCCCCTTGAGCCAATCGAAAGATCTTCCCTCGGCCACGAGGACGGGATTCCGGCAATTTCATCCGCCTCATTGACATACATATCGCTTCCATAATAGTACCGTAAAATCTCAATAAAACTGTACCCCTGATCCCCCAGATCCTTTGATCCCCACTGGCTCATCCAGTTCGGGCAGCTTACCCGCTGTCCGTCGCAGTACTGCGTCAGAATCGGCTGCTTGACATTCGGCCTGGATAAATAGTTCTGGAATATGTCGTCCACAATCCTGGAAATGTTCTGGAAAATATTCCTGCCGTAAATCCATTTATGGTCAAAAGCGGTAGACGAAGTAATCGTAAAATCGTAGCCTTTATTCCGGTACCACTCCGTATACACCCGGTTCAGCGTAAATGACATAATCGCCATAATATTTGCCCGAAGCGTCGCATCCGGCCAGGTGGCATAAATTTCACTGGAGGCCACATTTTTAATATAGTCTTTATATGTCACATAATAATCTCTGGCCGTATTGTCCGAAGGCGCGCCATCATGCACAACCACATACTCCGGAACAACAACACGGCTCAGTACGATCTCCCCGCTTTCCTCTAACGGCTTAATCTCATCCTCCGGTATTTTGGGCGGGAAATTCCCAAACAGCGTATTTGCCGGAATTACAATGTTATCCACCGGATTAATATCCGATTCCCGCGGCACAAGCCGTACCCTCTGTACAGCCGTTTCTCCGGGCAATACCTGTATACCTGATACATTAACCGGAATATAACCCTCTGCCGTCACCTGAATCGTATACTCCGCATAGGGCTGCTGCTCAGAAGGCTCCATACTGTATTCTAACGGCGGCGTGCGCAGCTCGATCTGCTCTGTCTGTCCGGAAGAATTTGTCATAATCTGTTCAATCTGATTATCCGGCTCACCCGTATAAGAAACAGACACTCTCGCGTCTTCAATCGGCAGCCTGCCGGAAGGTGTTTCTACATTGACCTGCAGGCTTCCTTCATCTGTCGTGTCATTCTGCAAATACCTGATATTTTGTTTGGACATAAAAATCCCTCGTATTGCTTCTTGCTTACAGTATATGCAGAAAATGGAGGATGGGTGAAAATCAAAGCCATCCGTCTTCTATTTCTTTTTTGAACGATTCAAACATACCATAGTAATTTTCTTTCGCCGCCCGTACAATATCCATAGCCACCTCTTCGTTGTACGCATGTGGAATATGATTCCTGCTATGCAGAGCTGCAATCCAAAGCTCCTCATCCTTGATCATCCCTGCTTTATAAGCAGTCTTTAAAATTTGCCTCGGAGAACCGGTTGCGCATTCTGCAAAACCGTGGAACTCCAAAATTTCTTTCATGGCCTTCCATGCCTGTTCAAAACAGATGCCATACAAAGAAGCCAGTCCTGTCAAAATAACATTGTCATAAGGTTCCCCATACCGGTATATATCGTTCAGATTTTTAAAAGCCCTGCAAAAATTATCAAATTTTTTCATACAGCAGCTTCCCCTCCTCTAAAATACTTTTTCTTAAATCTTCCTGCACCACACCGTCCAGATTTACAACATCGTATTCCAGCAGAGTACTTGTTTCTTCGTCCACGGCAAGCTCAAATCCAGCGATATCCCCGCCTGTTACAGCAAGATCGATATCGCTTACCCTGTGGTAATCTCCCCGTGCCCGCGATCCAAACAAAATAACACGCTGTATCCTGTATTTTTTTGCCAAATCCTCTATTTCCTGTAATACCTGGCTTCTGATACCTGTCTTTTCCACGCAATTCCGTCCCTTATTTTGTAATCTTCATTATTTTTTTCTAAAATCCGGTTTTACAGTGATTTTATAACAGTTCCTTCCCCAAAATCTTATCTTCCGACGCATGATCTGTTCCCTGAAACAGGCTCTTGATTCTCTGTTCTTTCTTTCACGTACCGAATTCTATTCTTAAATAATTCTACACAGGAAATGCTTTTTCTGCAAGCTTTTTCAAGCGATCTTTAAAATTGTGCACGACAAAAGCGGCATCAAATTCATCTGATTCGATGCCGCCTTTACACTATGCTGTCCATGGGATTTTACCTCCATCTTTTCATTTTCCAGTACCAACTCTGTAAAATACGCTTTCATCCTCCCCATACTCCTCAGAGCTGTTCTTTGGAATTCGTTGCCTGTCTAAAAACCTTTTGGAGTATTACTTTAACTTTTCGGTGGTCCGTACCTCCTTTACTTAGATTTGTATTAGTGCTTTTGATGTATTTAGTATATCTGAAAACATCTGGTTTGTCAATATAAAATCCAAATTTATTAATTAGTATTCTATATAACCAGAATCTTATTTATAATCGTCATAATATTCAGACATTTTACATCTAAACCTTTTTTGATTCTTTTGCCAGATCTGCGATCCTCTCATCAGAATGCGGCAGATGAAAATTCAGGCAGATTATTCGGCGAAATGTGAATGAGGCAATGCACCAAAACCGTGTATCCCCTTGTCCACTGGGAGCAACAACGCCAAAAGAAAAACCGCAAATCCAGTAAAATCAATGGTTTGCGGTTCTCATACAAGAGAGCGATAGACGGGGCTCGAACCCGCGGTCTCGACCTTGGCAAGGTCGCGCGTTACCAACTACGCCACTATCGCATTTATGAAATTTTGTTCTGTGCTTTGCTGTACCTCTCAAGCACAATACATATACTACACTATGAATTGTGTTTTGTCAACATATTTTTTAAAAAATTTTAAAAATTTTTTCAGCTCCAAAATGCAGTTCCACAATCCTTGCCGTTTTATGCACAATCCGAAAGATTTACCTCACATCACAAACCGGTATCCAACCCCATACACGGTATCAATCTGTCCGTTTCCCCCTGCAAGTTTTTTTCGAATCTGTTTTATATAATTGTCTATATTTCTGTCATACCCTTCATACAACTCCGAAAACGCCCCCTCTAACAGCTCGTTTCTCGTAAATACCTTTCCCGGCTGTTTCATCATATAGGAAATGATTTTATATTCATTCGGTGTAAAATGCACTTTTTCCTGCAGCTTTTCCAGATCAAAATCCTCCTCCCGTTCCAAATCCCGCCCCAAAATCCGCAAAATACGCACTCTTGCTACTTTTGGACTTACCGGAGCAACCATGTAATCCTCTGCTCCTGCCCCAAACGCCTCTAAAATTTTTTCCTCCCGCCTGTCCGCCGACACCAAAAGAAACGGGATGCCATGAAACCTCCCATTCTTAATCCGGTCAATCGGAAAATCCGTCACAACCAGACAAATATCCTCTGTTTCCTCTTCTTTTTCAAAAAAACGGATCCCATCCTTTCGGCACAGTTCTCTCAGCTCCATCACCCATTTTTTTTCCTGATTTAAAATGAGAACATCCATATCCGACCACCTGCCAGCCTTCTTCACTTTTCTGCCGGAGAAATACGGCAGGAGAAAAGCCCCGCATCATAACGCAGGGCTTTCTTACCTCTGTATCTATCAGTATGGCGCTATTCTTTTGATTTTATACAATCCTCCTGACAGAAAGGATCGGCCTGTAACTGGCATTTGACACCTTTATTCCGGTTTTCACAGAGCTGGCATGAACAATCTGTCCATTCCCGATATAAATCCCAATATGACCGGAATAAGATACCAAATCCCCTGGCCTTGCATTGCCAAGACCTCCGACATCTGTCCCGCACTTTCCCTGTTCCCCGGAAGTACGCGGCAGACTGATGCCGAAATTTTTAAACACACTCATAACAAACCCGGAGCAGTCCGCACCATTTGTCAGGCTTGTCCCGCCATAGACATAAGGATTTCCCACAAACTGCAGAGCATAATTGGCAATCTGCTGTCCCAGGCCGACAGATGTCTGCGCGCCTGCGCCTGTGCCGGAAGCTTGTGTATTGCTGTTTTCCAAAGACGGCCCTCTTTCGGGTGCCGATAACGCTGGCGAGGTATTTGCAGACGACTGCCGGGCCGCCTGATTTCTTTCCGCTTCTTCGGCCTGTGCTGCGTTCCTTGCCGCTTCCTCGGCCGCAAGACGTTCCTGTTCCTCACGTAAGAGCCGCGCTTCCTCTTCTTCTCTGGATTCTGCAACCGGATGCACCGTATAAAGATCTACATAATCTGCTGACACAAACCCCTGATCCTCTCCGGCGTCTACCTTCACCCAGCCTTCCAGCTCCTCCTGAACCAAAACCACTTCTTCCTGCGGCAAAAGCGTTATAATTTCAGACTCCGTTGTAGCTTCCTGGCGCAATCTGAGCGCATCCGCCTCCACCTTTGCCTGGCGCACTCCCACTTCCTCGGCTTTTGCAGCGCCTTCTTCTCCGCGGAGTGCGTATTCTGCCTTAATATAACCTTGCACATTTCCGGAAGTAATCTGTAACCAACCGTCTTCCTCTCCTGTAATTTCACCTACAGAATCATCATATAATTTCCCGACAATCTCGCCTTCCATATCTGGCTGATTTCTGACATTAATATAAGAATCTACCTGTGCAACTGCAAGCTCCGGAGTTTCTTCCTCTGTAAGTTCGGGAAGCTCCTCCCCTGCTTCGGCAGCTTCCCAAAGCTCCATCGCCGCTGTTTCGGCAGCTTCCATTGCTGCTGCTGTCGCACCGATATGTAATTTATCTTCTTCCTGTAAAACCACCTGATCCTTAGATTCACTGGCAACCGCCGTCGTCGTATTTGCTGTTGCAATTAATGCAGCTGTAATACACAGGCCTGCAAGTTTCCTGCTCCTTTGTTTCATGTGTTTTGTACTCCTTTCTGAATATGTTACAATATTATTACATAAATGTGACCAAATTATAGGGATTGTAGTGGAAATATCTGGGGACGCCAGCCATATCGTGAAAAACAGCTGAACTGCTACTGTTCATGAATCAATACCCTCAGCGGACAATGGGACACAGGTATAACAGAACAATACATTGAATAAAAGACTGTAAAATGTTATGATAATAAAAATAATTTTTATGGGGAGGTATTTTATAATGAAAAAAAACGAAAATTCCCGCAGTTCCTTTTCCGGTAAGCTGGGCTATGTACTTGCCGTTGCCGGATCCGCTGTCGGGCTGGGGAACATCTGGCGCTTTCCTTATCTGGCGGCCAAATACGGCGGCGGCATTTTTCTTTTGACTTATCTGATTCTGATGTTTACCTTTGGCTATGCGCTCATCGTATCCGAAACAGCGTTGGGCCGTATGACAAAACGAAGTCCCGTCGGAGCCTTTGGCACATTCGGCAAAAGTATCCCGTTTCGGTTCGGAGGATGGATTAACGCCGTCATTCCCATGCTGATTGTGCCTTATTACAGCGTCATTGGCGGATGGGTCGTAAAATACCTGTTTGAATATCTGCGGCAAAACACTGCCGCCCTGGCCGAAGACAATTATTTTGGCCAATTTATTGCAAACAGCGCTGACACAGAATTGTGGTTCCTGCTTTTTGGCTTCATAGTCACAGCCGTCCTGTTTGCCGGGGTCAAACAGGGTGTGGAACGCGTTTCCAAAGTCATGATGCCGCTGCTTGTGGTGCTTGCCATATTTGTTGCTGTCTATTCCATGACAAGACCAGGCGCACTCTCAGGCGTTGCTTATTTTTTGATACCCAATTTTAAAAACTTTTCCTGGATGACAGTCGTTGCAGCTATGGGGCAGATGTTTTATTCTCTGTCGATTGCAATGGGCATTTTATATACATACGGTTCTTATATCAAAAAAGATGTGGATATAGAAAAATCTACCAAACAGGTGGAAATCTTTGATACGGCAATTGCCATGCTTGCCGGACTGATGATCATTCCGGCGGTATTTGCGTTTTCCGGCGGGGATGCAGCTACCTTACAGGCAGGTCCCTCACTGATGTTTATTACCATCCCAAAGGTATTTGCCAGCATGGGCTTTGGAACCGGAGCCGGTATATTATTTTTCCTTCTGGTACTGCTTGCCGCATTGACCAGTGCAATTTCTCTCGCAGAATCCGGCGTATCCACTTTTGAAGATCAGCTGGGATGGAGCCGGGTGAAATCCACGCTGTTAATGGGAGCCATTATCCTTATATTCGGATCTGCCTGTGCGCTTGGCTTTGGCGTTCTGGATTTTGTTCAGTTGCTTGGTATGTCTGTGTTAGACTTCTTTGACTTTTTAACCAATTCCCTGATGATGCCCATCGCCGCGCTGTCCACCTGTATTCTGATTACGCGCGTGGCAGGGCTTGACCAGATTGTACGGGAGGTCGAACAGTCCTCCGACTTCAAACGCCGAAAAATGTACTGCTTCTTTATGAAATACCTGGCGCCTGCCTGCATCATAATTATTCTGTTCAGCTCCATCGCAAACGTACTGGGATGGATTTCCATGTAGCAGGGCAGAATAAAGCGTACATCCCCCGGCGGGCTTTCTGATACAGGGAACGAACTTTCCCATATCACGAAAAAGGACTGCTGTAAGGAAGAAATATCATTCCTTCTTTCCCACAGCAGTCCTCTCTTTTTTCAAATCCAGGAAGCGTTCATAACATTTTACGGCGTTTTAACACCAGAAGCGCAATCACACAGATCGCAGATGTCGCTATACAGATAATCGCAAATCCATGCGGCGTCTCCGACAGAGGCATCCATTTTCCGCTCACATTCATCCCGTAAATTCCGGATATAATCGTAGGGATCGCCATCACCAGTGTAATTGAAGTCAAAAACTTCATTACATTATTCAAACGGTTGTTGATAATCGTAGATACCAGATCCCTTGCACCATGAATGATATCCCGGTAAATATTCGTCATCTCAATCGCCTGACGGTTTTCCACGATAACATCGTCTAACAGTTCCTTATCCTCCGGGTACTGCTTAATCCGTTCATACCGCGTCAGACGATCCAGTACGACCTTATTAGCGCTCAGAGACGTAGCAAAATAAACAAGGTTTGTTTCCAGCTCATGCAAATTAATTAAGTCTTTGTCTTCGGTCGTTTCCGTTCCGACCCTTTTTTCTATCTCACTTCTTTTTTTATCAATGACACGCAGCAGGGCCTGATAGAGATTCGTCGTACGCAGCAGAATCTGATATACAAACCGCATTTTTTTCTTAGTGGAAAATCCCCTCATACGGTTATTATAAAAATAATTCAAAATGGCCGTATCCTCACCGCACACGGTAAGAATCGCATCCTGTACCAGAAGAATGCCTAACGGGATCGTCGTATAGGCCCGCTGATCGTTGCGGATTTCCTCCAGGGGAATATCCACCAGTATCAGAGTATAACCGTCTTCTATCTGTACACGTGAGCTTTCCTCTTCATCAAGCGCTGCTCTGAGATCCGCAATATCAATATCATAATATTTGGCTGCTTCCATTAATTCATCCATATTCGGCGAAATCAGATTCACCCAGACATCCGGTTCAAACATTTCTTTCTGTGAAAGAACCCCATTATCTGTTTTGTAGATTGTCCTCATTTTCCGCCTCCTTCTTCATCCTATTCAAATCCAAATCACTTTTCTGTTTTCCATAATCCGGCAATTAAATATGAGAGCCTTCAATTTCAGCTTCTATTTTCCAAACAATTATAATTCATTCCTGCCTCTATATTTCATGCCGGATCAGCATAACTTATTATAACACACCCATTCCAAAATGAATACAAATTAAACCGGATATTTTTATTTTCCTTTTCGTCATACCATAAATCATAAGTATCCAGCCACATGACCTGCCTGGTTTTTCCATTTGCTGTGTTGTCGTCGTTACTGTTCACACGCCACTATTCCGCGAGGTGTTTTTTGCACATTCTGTGCGGAAATCCTAAGTTTTTCAGCGCGAAATCGGTATATAAATCTGGCTGGTACCTGGAATCTTTGCTGACGTGCAAAGTTCCTGGAAGGCCTGACAGGAAGCGTGTGCTTTCTATCAGGCCTTCCACATCAGGCGGTAGTGGCCTGAATGTTGTCGCTCATTGCTCCTCGTTAATGACAAAAAAATAGAGCATATAAAGTTCAGTTCCTATATGCTCTAACGCTATTACTATATTTGATATTGACTGATACGAGTGATCACGCCAACTGCATAACCTCGGATTCAAGTTCTTTTAATGTTTCCTTCCTTTATTTCCTGTGAAAATCACATAAAGCTCAGGCTTCGGCATTTTAACTTTCTTACTTTTGTAATAATCTTGACAGGTACGCTAAAATATTCATGATAGCTTTGCGCCAAATACAGCAGAACTCTTACTAAAATATTCACTGTCCATGTAGATTGTGCTTCCACAGGTATCATCAGCTTATTATGGACAATAAATCCCAAATCATTATACAGATTATCAGTCAATACATTTGTAATCGTCACATCTGTAAGAGAATCCTCCGTTGCCGTGGTGTCCTCCGGGTGAAGCGTTTTGTACAACTTTAACAGATAACTCTTATTCTGAAAAAGGTCAGGAAATACACTGTTTTTCGCGGTACGCTTTGCCATAACTTCCTGCACCTGTTTTGTATCGTCCTCCACTTTAACACCTCAGTTTCTAAAAACCCATGCTTATAGAACTGCAAACATTCCATAAGATATGGCGCAAGATATAATACATCCTGCTCCTGCCCTTTAGATAAAGTGTTCCTTTTTCGTTCAGAATATGCTATACTGCTTTGCAGGCAGTATTTTTTCTATGGATTGGAGGGTATTATGACAATGAACAAATCAGCAGAAGACTATTTAGAAACAATCCTGATTTTAAGCAAACGCCTCCCGGTGGTTCGTTCCGTTGATATCGCCACGGAGATGAATTTTAAAAAATCAAGTATCAGTGTGGCCATGAAGCACCTGCGTGAAGACGAATGTATCACAGTAAATGAATCCGGCTTCATCACCTTAACCGAAAAGGGACATGCCATCGCAACCATGATCTATGAGCGCCACACCTTTCTCTCCAACTGGCTTATCGCACTTGGCATTGATGAGAAAACAGCCGTCAAAGACGCCTGCCGTATGGAACACGTCATCAGCCCGGAGAGCTTTTCCGCCATCAAAAAATATGTGTCCGATTCCGACTTAAGCTGCCTTTAGGGATCCGGACACAAAACACTGCACCAGAAATAAAACAGGCGCTGCCGCTCACTCCGAGCCGCAACGCCTGTTCTGTTTTTATATTTTGTAATTATTTTCCCAAAGCTGTCTTTCTGGTCACCTCTGTTTTTTCTTCATAACATGCAAATGCATTATCTATAAGCTTGCGATCCGGTTTCGGAGTAAAAAGACTTACCACCGGCACAATCACCAGTCCTGCAAGCATTGCAATCGCACCGCAGTTAATCGGTGACTGCATAATCTCCGGGAAAGACGGACGGCAGAAAATATTTGCCACCATCAGCACGGAGCTGAAAATAAAGCTTACCCAACAGGCCGCTTTCGTCACATTCTTCGAATACAGAGAATACATAAACGGCGCCAGGAAAGAACCTGCCAGCGCCCCCCATGACACACCCATCAGCTGGGCAATAAAGGTTACGGAGCTCTTGTACTGAATCAGCGCCAGAACGGATGAAATAACGATAAATACCACAACCAGCACACGCATGGTAAATACCTGCTTTTTGTCATCCATTTTCTTAAACACAAGCTCCTTTAAAAAGTCAATCGTAAGCGTGGAGCTTGACGCCATGACCAGAGAAGAAAGCGTAGACATGGAAGCTGACAGCACCAAAATCACAACCAGTGAAATCAAAATCGGCGACAGTCCGGACAGCATAGTCGGGATAATAGAATCATAGCCATTCGCAGCCACGTCAATCTGATCCGAAAACAGACGCCCGAATCCGCCCAGGAAATAACATCCGCCGGATACGACTAATGCGAACATCGTAGAAATGATGGTTCCTTTCTTAATCGCTTCTTCATTCTTAATTGCATAAAATTTCTGCACCATCTGCGGCAGTCCCCAGGTGCCCAGAGAAGTCAGAATTACAACAAACAGCAGATTCAGCGGATCCGGCCCAAAGAAACTGGCAAAGGTCCCCGGCGTCGTGGCAACCGTTTCATCCGTCACTCTTGCAAGCCCGTCCAATGCCGCCATAAAGCCGCCCTTGCTGTTTAATACGGCAGCAATAATCGTAACAATCCCAAACAGCATAATAATACCCTGAATAAAGTCATTAATCGCTGTAGCCATATAACCGCCCGCAATTACATAAATTGCCGTCAATACCGCCATCAGAATAATACATACCGAATAATCAATATGAAATGCCATCCCAAACAGCCTCGAAAGTCCATTGTACAAAGAAGCCGTATACGGAATCAGGAAAATAAAAATAATGACCGACGCGCCAATTTTAAGCGGCTGACTGCCAAAACGCTCACCGAAAAACTGCGGCATTGTCGCAGAATCCAAATGCTGTGACATAATACGCGTCCTGCGCCCCAATACGACCCATGCAAGCAAAGAGCCGATAATGGCATTTCCAATTCCCGCCCAGGTAGCGGCAACTCCATACTTCCAGCCAAACTGACCGGCATATCCTACAAATACAACCGCGGAAAAATAAGACGTTCCATAAGCAAATGCAGTAAGCCAGGGGCCTACGGAGCGTCCGCCCAAAACAAACCCGTTTACGTCAGTTGCATGTTTGCGGCAATACAGCCCAATGCCAATTAATACGGCAAAGTAGATGATTAATAGTAATAGTTTCATAATGCCCTCCATATGTAATTTTGTAATTTAACGCGTTGAAGCTTTATGGCGTTAAAGCGATTATAGCACACTATAAAAAGATATGCAAATAAAATTTACAGCCAGGTGAGTTTTTGTTATACTATTTGTAATATTAGGTTCCATAAGCTAAAAGGAGGATACCCATGGCTAAAGAAAAAAAATCTTCAAAAACAACTCTGTACATCGCACTCATAATCATTATTTTTGTACTTTCTTTCCTGTATTCAGCCCGAAGGAATTTCCGCAAAGGTATTTTTTTAGACGATCGGTTTTTCTATCTGACGGAAAACACGCTCTTTGAATCCGACAAACAGAACCAAATCCGCCTAAAGAGCAACGGTTCAGATACCGACTTTACGATCACTTTAAACGGCGACACACAAGCTGCCAGCTTAAAATGGGACGATGCGCATGTTACCATATCCTATGAAAACGGATCTGTCATTGAGGGAGACTGGAACGGAAAATATATTACAGACAGCGACGGCATGCCCATTGCAACAGATTCCGATGAAATAACCATGAGTAACGGAGAAACTACACAGCCCGTCGGGTTCTATCAAAACAGCGCCTTAAGCCACGCGCTCTGCCAGATCAGCCAGAACAAAACCGTAATACGCCATTCCATATGGATCATTCTGTTCGGCGTCGTTGTTTATCTGATTGGCGCCATAGAATTTCTTTATCCGGAGAAATGTCATTTTTTTCTGCGCGGATGGAGATATAAAAACCCCGAACTTTCCGAAGAAGGTACTCTGATCGAAAAAATCAGCGGTATTGTTGGTATGGTACTCGGACTTATCGCTGTAACCGGACTCTTCATTTCCTGAAAATAATACATTATAAAAAAGCATGGGCCTGCACAGTCCCATGCTTTTTCTTATTTTTAATTATTTTGCGGCAACCACTCCCCGCATATCGTAATATCCCGCTTCTTTTCCTGCCAGAAACTTCGCTGCCTCAACGGCGCCTTTGCCAAATACGGCTCTGGAATATGCCGTATGCTTAATCTCAATGACCTCATCCCTGCCGGCAAAGATAACCTCATGCTCGCCGACAATCGTACCTCCGCGGACAGCGGAAATTCCGATTTCTTTTGCATCCCGCCTTTTGCGTTGTGTGCTGCGGTCAAATTTGTACTCATAGGCCCGATCCATTGCTTCATTTACAGAATCTGCCAGTGCAAGCGCGGTGCCGCTGGGCGCATCGATCTTCTGGTTGTGATGTCTTTCTACAATCTCAATATCAAATCCTGCAGGAGCTAATACTTTTGCCGCCTTCTGCAGCAGATCAAACAGCGTATTAATGCCAAGAGACATATTTGCAGATTTTAAAACCGCTATCTCTTTGCTCGCTTCCTCTGTTTTCTGCAGCTGTGCTTCGCTCAGCCCCGTTGTACAGAGCACCAGCGGAAGCCGGCGGCTGACACAGTAATCCAATACGCCGTCTGCTGCCTTTGCAGTCGAAAAGTCAATCATTACGTCCGCATCCACGTCACATGCTGTAATGTCTGTAAACACCGGATACGATGTATTTTTCGGATCTGCAATATCAATACCTGCGGCAACCTCCACTTCCTCATCCCCATTACAGATGTCGGCAATCATCTGCCCCATCTTTCCATTGCAGCCGTGTATTATAACTTTTATCATGATTTCCTCCATTGTACATTTCTGCTCTTTTGTAAGCTTTCCCTTTTTTTGTCTGTATATTCCTGCGGCCGTAACAGTCCAGGCAAGCTGCTCTGTTATGCCAGCTTTAATCCATATGCTTTCATCACTTCCGACATCTTCTTCACATGGGCTTCCTCCATCTCAGAAAGAGGCGCACGCACCGGTCCCACATCCATTCCCATTAAATTCAAAGCCTTCTTAACCGGAATCGGGTTTACTTCACAAAACAGTGCATCTACTAAAGGTTCTGCCTTAAGCTGCATCTTTGCTGCGCCTGCCACATCTCCTTCAAAGAACTTCATACACATATCATGCACCTGCTTCGGCGCGATATTCGACCACACGGAAATAACGCCGACTGCGCCGATTGCAAGCAACGGAACGACAATTCCGTCTTCACCGGAATACATATCCAGTTTGCCGTCGGTCAGATACATCGTCTTTGCTGCCTGTGACACATTACCGGTTGCTTCTTTTAAACCGACAATATTCTCTACATTTTTATTCAGATAAGCTGCTGTTTCCGGCAGAATATTGCATCCGGTCCGTCCTGGTACATTGTACATAATTATCGGCAGTTTTACTTCATTTGCAATTTGCGTATAATGCCCAATCAGTCCCGCCTGCGTGGCCTTGTTGTAATAAGGCGTTACAATCAGAAGGCCGTCTGCCCCGGCTTCTTCTGCTTCTTTGGAAAGCTGGATCGCAGTCCTGGTACAGTTGGAACCTGTACCCGCTACCACCGGAACCCTGTGGCCTGTAAAGCGTACTGCTGCTTCTATTACCTCTTTGTGCTCTTCCATTGTAAGAGTAGAACTCTCTCCCGTTGTCCCTGTAATGATAATACTGTCCGTGCCTTCGTTGATTTGAAAATCAATCAGCTCTTCCAGCTTGTCGTAGTTTACTTCCAGATTCTCCTTCATAGGGGTTACAATTGCTACACCTGCGCCTTTAAAAATTGCCATTTCCTTTCCTCCTGTATTATATTTAATCATTTAGAATCCCAATTTTGCCATAAGATGTATCGCACCCGTGCCAAAGCGCGGCTGCAATAGCAGCCATATTCCTTATGCACACAGTGCGCATATCCTCCGGAGGGTTTTTGTGATACAGAAAATGAAGTTTCCAGTATCATAAAAAAGAATCCTGCTTTGCAGGATTCCCCGCCTGCGGCGGATCGCTTTAGCGATATATTTCCTCTCCGCCGCAGTGCGATCCCGCCCGGAGGGCTTTTTATGATATAGGAAATCCGGAGGAATTTCCTATATCATAAAAAACCGGCTCCTTTTATGAGCCGGTATAAAAGTCCTTTCATACGATAGCGCACCATCTTATCCTGTTATACCCTCTGGGGCATGCGCGCCCATTCGGCTGTTTCATCAAGATAAGATGACAGTCATATGCTTCTTCAACATATGCCCAAGAGAATATCCACAGGAAATATCCTCTTTCGGCGCTTTCCCCTTTTGTCCATCCTCTTCTGCACCTGCTGCATCTGATGGATTACTGATGAATCACGCGACCTCTATCCGGTACTATTTGGTTTTCACTATATGCAATATAACACTCCATACATCCTTTGTCAATACCTTAACTTTCCGGCATCAGATGGTATATCTCATCAATATGGCTCCGCAGCTTATCCGGCAACACCCATCCGGTCAGAATCAAATCCATATCATCTAATCTTGCCCTTATCAGCCCTATCAGCTCCTCTAAAGCAATCAGTCCGTGATCCACAATGCCAAGCACCTCGTCCAGGATCAACATATCACACTCACCGGTCGCCAATACCTTTCTGGCAAAATTGATGCCGTTTTTAATATTCTTTCCTTCTTCGTGCTGCTCTTCTGCCGTAAGCTCATTATAATATTCTTCAGATTTTTCGAAACGGAAAAATTTAATCTCAGGTTCCAGCCTTCTTAAAAAATGCATTTCATCATCCGCTTTTCCTTTTAAAAACTGTATGATAAAAACTGTCTTTCCCTCAGAAGCAGCACGTATCGCCCTTCCCAGCGCCGCAGGCGACTTTCCCCTGCCCTCGCCATAATATACCTGTACGCTTCCAACCGCCATAGTAACCTCCCATGTCTTTTGTCGCTCTGTTTCCATATTCTATTAAAATAACATATTTTATTCCAAAAAGCAACTTTTATTCCAAACGCTCCACCTTACTAACGGATACTTCATAGGCAACTCGCTTTTCCGTAACGTTTTCTCCGATTTTTTTCACATATTCGCGGCTCTGAATCCTGCCCCAGATCTCCACATGGCTGCCTACCTCGAAGCCGGACGCAAACCGTGCGTTCCTTCCCCAGCAGATGCAGGGTATGTAATCCGACTTTCCATATGAGCGGTTGACTGCAATCAGTAAATCGGCAATTTCCCTGCCAAGCGGCGTTTTCCGATAGATCGGTTCTTTGCATACATAGCCGTCCAGATAAATCTGGTTACTCTTATATTCCTCCGATTCTGCTTCAATCAATTCGAGCTCTCTTGCAAAGACGGAAAGCACCAGTCTGTTTTTCTTTTCCTCGTGCCTGTTATAGGAACGAAACTGCCCTGTCACATAAATCAACTGCCCCTCATAATCCTGCGTAGTGTCCAAAAGACGCTCGGATACCATGATGGGAATGATATCAACAAAGTCACTCAAACGGTTTACGGAAACGTCTACCATATAAAATCCCTCTCCATAGACCTCGTGGCTGTACTGAAAATCAGATATGATCGTTCCTACAATAGACACCTGGTTGTTTTCAAAAATTTTATCTGCCATGAATTTTTCTCCCTTCCTCTTTCCCGGCTTTATTCTTCCGGTGAACTGTACATCAACGGCATTTCGATTTGTTACAATAATATATGCAGAAAAGCCCAGTTTAGTACCTGTCTGCCCGCATATGAATGCTTACTGGATATTTTTACCATGTAACTGATACAAAAATGCGCTTTTTATGTCGATAGAAGTTCAATTTATTTTCAGAAAGGAATTTCCAGAGAAAAACACACAAAATACGACAGAAGGATGCTTTTGCATCCCTCTGCCGCAAAAATCACAATTACTTCACTGTTACGGACTTCTTCTGTCCTTTTCCTGCAAAGAGCTTCTTATAATCTGCTTTCTTTCCAGACGGCACCTTAATGACTGCCTTGGAAGAAATATTCTTGAATGCCGAAGCTCCGACACTCTTAATGCCTTTGCCTTTTACTACAATGCTCTTCAGCTTCTTGTCGCCATAGAACGCTTTTTTGCCAATTGCAGTTACATTCTTGCCAATGGTTACTTTCTGAAGCTTGGTCATGCCCTTAAATGCATTGTTCGCAATAGAGGTCACCTGCAGTTTCACGCCGCCAATCTTCACAGACGATGCAATTGTCACAGACTTTAGTCCCTTCGACTTCACGCCATACGCTTCTGCCTGCTTCTTTTCTACATTCGTCACACGGTATTTCACATTCTTGTACGTAATGGTGTCGCCCGCTTTGACAGCACCGGAAACCTTCAATTTCGCAATTTCATCCTGAATCTGCTTTATAGCTGCCAGCGCGTCCGCTTTATCCTTCTGCAGCTTTGAAATCTCTTCCTGCAGTTTAGGAATTGAACTGGATTCTTTTTCCAGCTCTTCTATCTTATTCTGCAGATCTGCAATTTTTTTAGCTTCTTCTTTTAACTTCCCGATCTCAGTCTGAAGCTCTTTAATCTTTGAAACCTCTGCCTCCAAGCCTGCAATCTTGTCTGCCTGCTCCTTTAATTTGTCGATATCCTCGCGCAGACCGGAAATCTTATCTACTTCCTTCTTTAAGTCGTCCAGCTGTGCCGTAACCTGTTTTAGTTCGGCAATATCGCTCTGCATGCCTTCAATTTTAGCGACCTCGGTTACTAATCCCGGAATCTTGTTTGCTTCTGTTTTTAAATTATTCAATTCCGTCTCAAGATCGTCAATTCTTCCAATTTCATTCTCAAGGTCAGAAAGTTTCTCTACCTGTCCCTGCAGCGTCTGTAATGCCGTATTCAGGCCATTCACATCATCTATTATTTTATTTACGTCTTCCATCTTTGCCGCTTCATCTTTGAGCGCGCCTATCTGAGCATACAGCTCGTTTATTCTTCCAGATTCCGTTTCCAGATCTTCTATCTTCGCCGCTTCATCCTGAAGTTTATCTATCTGAGCTTGAATCTGAATAACCTTCTGTGCGTTCTCTTCTGCCTTCTTCTTCAGAGTTTCTATCTTCTCGGCTTCTTTCTTCAGCCTTGTAATTTCTTTTTGTATCTGAAGTATCTGGTCGGGTGCATCTTTTAAGCCGCCAATTTCAGCTTCCAGTTCGTCGATCCGATTCTTTAAATCAGTTTCCACATCCGACATTTCAAGGACTGTAACATGGGTATTTGCGGTAAACTGCGTACCGTCTGCTGTTTCTGCCGTAATATCTGCTTCACCTGGCCCAACTGCTGTAATTACACCCTTTTTGTCTACACGTGCTACAGATTCATTAGAAGAAGACCAGATTGCGCTCTGATTGCTTGCATTTGCCGGAGAAACTACTGCCTGTGCCTGCGTTGTATCTCCCTTTATCAGTTTCGTGTTTTCTGCACTTACCTCAATACCTTCTGCCCAGATCCTTTCATCTAATGCCAAAATCTTCGCATCTGCCCAGACACCATGGTCATTGGAATCAGCACCGTTTGTTTCAACCACTAATGACAGAAGCTCAACGCCGGATATATCAACAGATACCGGGAAGGACTGCCTGGCTCGTACATCATTCTTACGGAACAGTTCTACGCCATCCCCTATTACTACAAAGTTAACATTTGGATTTGTACCTGTCTGGCAGGCTGAAATACCTATCCGCGCTGTAAACAGGTCTGCACCCATTCCTTCTAACCGAAGACCGATTTGTGCCGGCGCATGTGTACCAAGGCCTTTTGGATATGTGACCTGGTTACCATCCTCAAATACGGTAATTGTACGGATAGCGCCACACCCACATTCGTCCCTTGCATTCGCATGATATCCGCCTTCGTTTATTTCCCAATCCATATCAGAAACATAAACACTAGATGCAGCTGTTTCTGAAATATGAACGGTATAGGTTTCTTCCACTCCTAAGGAAGACACTGCACGTATTACAGCATCGCCCGGAATCTGCGTTGCCTGCGTTACTGTTACTTCCACATCATCCGATGCTTTCACAGGAACTATCTGTGGGATATAACCTTCTTTTAAGGTTCCTTTTATTACAGTATAATTATAGTTTTTCTTTCCAGCTGTAAAGGACGGTATCTCTACCCCTTTTACCCGGATACCGGATAACGGCATACCGGATTCTACATTGACATTGCTTACTGCCGTCAGCTCTTTATTATCCGTTGCTTCCGTAATCGGAGTAATGCTAAAGATCTGGCTGTAAGTTTTACCTGGTGAAATAATGTACTTACTTAACGGGCCAGGACCGCAGCTTGAACTTCCAAGTCCTCTGGATACCAGAGCTACGGAAAGAATTGTATTCTCCTGTTTTGGAATCTCATACGGATGGTCGTAATCATTCAGATCCTCCGACGTATAATGCAATGCGCGGGATTCCATCTTATCGGATGAGGAGATTAAAACTCCCGTTCCATCTTCGGCCCGGAGCGCCGCCCATCTGACGCCGGTACGGTTTCCGTTTTCTTTCGCCCTTACACGTTTGCTTTCAAACTGATCGGTTACCGTACTTTCATAAACAGCCAGCCTTGCGCCTGTCTGCCTGTCTGTATAATTTTCCTGTGGTCCTTTTCCAAAATACGTATATCTCTCATATTCCTTCGGAATTGTCATTTTCATACCGATCTTTGCAATATTGCCTGCGTCAGACGTCGGTGTGAACGTATTGTTTACCACAACCCTGCCGTTTCCGTAAATCTTATACTCAATGACATTCTCTGAATTAATACCGCTGATCATTCCGGGAACAAGTATAGTAACAAATTTCTCTTTTACAGTTACCTTAATTCCGCTCTCATCAATCACAAAATTCTCCGCTGCATTACGCATTGCATCTGAGAAGTTCGGATCATTGCTTCCTTTCGCACGATAATAATCCGGTACCGGTCCGTCTTCTAAGAGTATTTTGCCGTCTGCCTTATAGCTGCTGATATAGCCGGTCGTTTTGTCTACTACAACTTCAAAATCTTTTCCGTCTGTAAGAGCTGTTTTGCCGGTTACGGTAATGCTTTCATCCGTCTGCGCCACATTTACAGGTCCCATTTTATCTGCTTCCAGAACTGGCTGAGCTGCTGCGTCGGCATAAGAAAGCTCAAATTCTTCATATGCGATTTCTTCTCCGGCACGTCCGCCATATTCCCCGGCCCATACCTGATCTTCTTTTAAGGTTACAGAGAAATCCAAAACATAATCTGAACCGCCTACTGCCTTTACCTTTGGGAAATTAGCCAGTCTTATAGTGCTTTCTTCCTCCGGCTCAATATCCTTCTGCTCTTCTGTCAGTTCTCCGCTGCCAATCACACGATCGTCTTCCTTCAATGTCCAGGAAACGTTATACTTATTCAGATTTGTATTCAATAATTCATTCACAATACGTACTTTGCCGCTGGTTGCTTCACCGTCGTCATAGAAAGAAATTTCCTGATGTACCTTCTTCACTTCATACAGCTCCGGAGAAGGCGTACGGTCTGCATTTACGATACCGTTTGCGCAGAAATCGTTGTCATGTACCGTTTCATCCCAGTCGCCGCCGTATCCATAATAGGTGTCGGCATCATATTCAATCACTTTTTCTTCTGCAATTCCCTCTGCAAAATCAATGGAATATACCACGTTGTCTTTTACAGAATCCAGGCTGTCGGCTGTTGCTGCAAGATCCTCTTCGGTCAATGCTCCTTTGATTACAGCCGCGCGGTCAATCATGCCGTTAAATACTCTGCCGGTATGAGTTGCATTGGTGCCTATCACGATATTCCTTGTGTTGGAAGTGGTATCATACGCAGCGCTTTCTGCATTTCTGTTTCCTGCTGCAATTTCCTTTCCATCATAAAACAGCTTATATACCCTGCCGGAAACAGTACCTGTCACCCGGTGCCAGTTCCCATCAGTAAAACTTTCCGGCACATTTGCAGTCAGGGCGCCCTGGCCCCAGCCATCTACATAAAACTCAAGCTTGCCCTGGGCATTAAACTGAAGATTGTATCCTTCATCATCACCTCTGCTGATAAATGTCTGCTGACCCAGTACAAAGTTTTCTGCCGGCTTTAACCACACATCGATCGTCAGAGCGGCACTGTTCGCAACGTTTGAGCCGCTTCCTGTTGCAGCATACATTCCCTTTATAGACTGTGTACCATTTCGGCCGTCATGGAAACTGCCATTATATTCGCTGGTCTTTCCTGTATTCGGATCATTGATAACAAAAAATCTCTTGGGTTCAACCTTTGTTTCCATAGACTGATCGATCCAGTCCCAGATAAAACCGCCCTGTCCATTCGGATAAGCACGGAAAACATCCCAGTATTCTTTAAAGTTGCTGAGGCCGTTGCCCATTGCATGATCGTACTCAGACTGAATGTAAGGCGCCTTGTTGTTCGTATTTGCAACATAGCCTTCCACAGAGCTTACACCCCAGTACTGGCTGGAATAGATATCTACCATAGAGTGTTCCCTGTCGCCCTTCGTGTAGCGGTTATCACGCTCATACTTACGTAAACGGGACGGGTCGCGCTGTAAAATCCACTGAGTAGAATTAAAGAAGCAGTAGTTTTCATCCATGGCAAACACATGATATGTTGCCTCATTACCCAGCGACCAGATCACTACGCACGGATGGTTTTTATCGCGTTCTAACATATTCTTCGTACGATCCATAACAGAATTGTTCCATACCGGATACCCGGATGGAATATAACTGCTGGTTGCACCAATATGTGACTCTGCATTTACTTCATCACAGATATAAATTCCAAGCTCATCCGCTAACGCATATGTATAAGGATTATTCGGATAATGACTGGTACGGATCGCATTGACGTTGAACTCCTTCATCAGGAAAAGATCCTGTTTGATATCGTCCTTTGTCAGTGCACGGCCGTCCTGCAGGTCTGTTTCATGGCGGTTTGTCCCTCGGAACATAATCTTCTTGCCGTTGATCCGTGCCTGCTCCTGGCCTTCTTCATTGATATCCACCTTGTCAATCTTACGGAAACCAACGCGCTGGCAGAGTGTTTCCACTACGGCGCCCTCGTCGTCCCGCAGCTCAATTAACAGCATATAAAGATTCGGCGTATCTGCATACCATTTCTTCGGATTGCTCACTTCCTTCGAGCCGGTTACCGTAATACCTTCGTCGTCTGCTTTTGCCTCTGCAGTTTCCTCTGCAGCCGGTACGGTAGCTTCAATCTCAAGCGGGCTGTCCCATACTTTGGTAGTTCCGTTGATTTCGTACAAATCTGCCGTTACTTTATAGGTTTTGCCTTCCGCGTCCGCATCACCCAGGTTACGGATCGACGCGTCAAGCGTCAGAACTGCGTCCTCAAATCCTTCATCCAAATCCGTCTTGATGAAAACGTCGCGGACTTCTACTTTATCTTTGGAATACAGATTGACGTCGCGGAAAATGCCGCTGTAGCGGATAAAGTCCTGATTCTCCAGATAGCTTCCTGTTGACCAGCGATATACTTCCACCGCAATTGTATTCGTTCCTTCATTTAAATAAGAAGTAATGTTAAATTCATCTGTCGTATAGCTGTCTTCTGCATAACCGACGCGCTCTCCGTTCACATAAAGGTAAAATGCAGATTCCACGCCTTCAAAATTAACAAATACCTCCCTGCCGTCCCATCCTTCCGGAATCTCGAACGTCCGCTTATAATGTCCCACACTGTTCCTTACGGTTGGCGCAACAACATTTTCCCCAAGCCTCACTGCTTCATAATTCTGCCATGGGTATCTCTGATTGGAATAAATCGGTTTCTCATATTTAAAGTTACCATCTTCGTCCTTAATCGCCTGAATAGAGCTTGGAACCGAAATCGTATCCCAGTCTTCCGTATTCCAGTTTTCTACATAGGAAGCCGTTTCTGCCCCTCCCCACACATTTTTTTCACGATCTGCGGGCTTTTGTGCAAATTTAAACTTCCATTCTCCATTTAAGGACATCTGGTACGCGGAGCCTTCCGCATCCTCATCCAGCACTGATCTTTCATTCCGCAGCGCTTTTGCAGCAGATTCGTATGGGGTAAAATACGCATGTGCGGGCTCCCTGTTCACTTCCACTGTTGCAATTTGGTCATACCACTCCTCCCCGGCAAACCGGTCGTCTGCGGCTTTGACGGAAACTGTTCCAAGCCCAAAAGGCATTCCGCCAAGCACCAGCGTCCCGGCAAGCATCGCCGAGATCATTCTGTTCTTCCATTTCATACATCTTCCTCCTTAATTTTATTACGTACTTTCAAATATCTCATTCCACACCTGCCTTTGCAGCCAGTGTGCCGACTACCTGTCAACCCGACTGACTGCCTGAATTTCCATTTGCGCCATTGGAATCAGTGCAGTCAAAGAAATTTTGAAGTACATTTGTTTTGGAAATGTGAATATTACACATATCTTTTGTTATTATATAACAATTTTCCCAAAATTTCTTTTCATTTTTGTGCAAAACGTTTGCACTTTTTAACATATTCCCATTTTAATTGTCAATTCCTATAAATCCACCGTAAATTCTATTAAATTTTTAATATTTTTTCCAAATTTACTACAAGACCGTATCAGACAAATCATTTTCCGAACGTTCAGAGGGTATAAACGAGGTTTCTCCCCATACAAATTGCTTTTTTCCGGAAAGGTAAACCAGTTCCTTCCGGATTGTGCCAATCTCGTCCGGACCGGAAACGGTATCGGCAAAAAAATGCAATTTCGCGCTGAAAAACTCGGTATTTCCGCACAGAATTTGCAGAAACACCTTGCGGAACAGTAGCGTGTGAACAGTAAAAGTAAATTTTCTTGAGGCTCTCAGAAATTCTTTATTGACTTTCATTATTTTATTTATTACAATATACTTTGTAAAGCAAGGTATAAGAGGTGATTTATGAATGACAAATATGAACGCCAGATGAAAAAAGGCGTACTGGACATGCTGGTTTTAAAACTCCTTGCATCCGAGACAAAATATGGCTATCAGATTATTCAGGAATTAAAAGAAAAAGGCGGCTGCATGTTCGGGCTTAAGGACGGTACGCTTTATCCTATTCTTTATCGTTTGGAAGATGATGGATTGGTCATGAGCAAATGGAGTGAGGCCGAAGGCCGGCAGGTTGCCAGAAAATATTATGAAATTACTGAAATGGGCCTTGACGCTCTTAGCGAAATCCAAACTCTCTGGGAGCAGATTTCCGAAGGGATAGAAAATATCATGAAGGGAGAACGGTGAAATGAATGACAAGCAATATGTACGTGCAATTGTCCGCAGGATCAGATGCGGCGGAAAGAAGAAAAAAGAGATCCGAAAACAGCTTCTGGCAGATATTGATCTGCGCGTCAGACAGGGAGAATCTATAGAAACTGTTATTTCTGGGATGGGAAGTATAGCAGAGGTGGCTGACAGCTTCAACGAAACCATCCTGCCCAAAGAGCAGAAGCAATATTCCCGAAACAGACGGTTAAAAATCATTGTCCCTGTTGTACTGATTTTAATTTGCCTGGTTTCTTTTATTTACTGGCTGTTTCCCAAAGGCAGGGATATTGCCGACAGCAAAATCTTTGACCAGGCTCAGGTAGAAGAGGCTATGAAGCATACCATTGAACTGTTAGACGCCAGGGATTATGCTTCCCTGCAAAAAAACGCCGCTTTGCAAATGCAGTCTGTATTAAATGATGAAACCCTATCAAAAGCCAGAAACAATATTTCGGATAACTGGGGTGAACGCAAACAGTTTGGTACGGCATATATTGCCGAGCTTGTACAGGGAAACGCTCACTATGCAGTAGGCGAAATTACCGTTTCCTATGAAAATGTAAGCGTCACTTACAGACTTACTTATAACCAGAATATGCAGTTTGCCGGTATCTATATAAGATAATGCTATCAGCGGGAAGGAGGACAGTATGCAATATACCATCAGTGACATCCACGGCCGCTATGTTTAAGGACAGGTATCTGGTCTGCGGCCATACGCCCACGCCGTATTACACAGGGGATTTGGATTGCAGAAACGCGCGGATTTTTCGCAGTGGTATGCTAATTGCCATCGACTGCGGCTGTGTATTTGACGGCCCTCTGGGCTGTATCTGCCTGGACACGATGGAGGAAATCTATGTCTGACACAAATAGTTTGCCTTACTGACTTTTCGCATTTAGAAACATTCTCCAAAGCGTGTCCAATTCACAGTCCTCCAAAGGTTTTTCATTTCCCAGAAATATGGAATCAAACGCGTAATTTTTGTCTGCCTTCACAATCAGGCGGTACCCGATGCGGTAAAACCATCTCCCGCCGTACCACATCTCTTTTATGCGGACATCCCGAATTTCATTTTTTACAATTACAGATTCTTTTGCTCTGGCAAAGAACATTTTCTGTAAAGCTCCCCTGGGTTCATATCTGATGCAAAATGCATCTCCACAATCCCGCACGACAGCCCTGCAAAATGTATTTTTAACCCAGGGCAGATGTATCATGGCATCATATGCAAGCAATCCAACGATCAAAAGCACTGTGCCATTCGATATATTCAGTCCATACAGTACAGCAACGGCACATCCCATACAAAAAGCAAACGCAGACAGCTTTTTTATGCGCCAATATCGAAAATTCCCCAATGTGATCCGCAATTCTTCCTTCATCTGTTTTCCCCCGTAAACTGTTCATGCCCAATCCAAAAGTAACAGCAACGCCGTAGACAAAACTGTTACAATTTTCACGTAACAGTTCAGCCTTCCGGCTTCACTGTTACGGAATCCGCCCATTTAAAGTTTGCCATACGGCAAAGGGGCGGATTCCACTCCAGTCTTTACGCATACTCACGGACTTTGCAGCAGGTGCAAAGTCCTGGGCTGAAC
>JAAWDZ010000069.1 GCA_022794015.1 Eubacterium sp.
AATATCTGATGCTGTATCAAAACATGGATTATTGGCTAAAAAGAGAAGGATGTCCAATTCCATTCGGGTAATGTTATGTTTTACACAGACCCCTTCCACACATTTTGAATATAGTGCCTTGATTGCATTTTGATGTTCCCATGGATTTAGTGGAATCATTGCATTCTCCTTTTTGTTCTTTTTAGAACAATTTTACAATAAAAAAAGACTTTGTCAAGCGTAAATATTTGAAAAACAGGAATGTCATCTAAAATAACTTGATGTTTTGTCTGATTTCTTGATTATTCGTCTAAACAGTGACGTAATATGGATGGAATGTGCTATCGTTATTTTTGCATCCAACGCCCCTGCATCATATTTTACCAAAATCCGCTGCTTTTTCATATAAAAAGCAACCGCTGGCCTTCTTTAAATGCCTGCGGTTTCCTCCCTCATTGTGAAAATGCCGTCCTTTAATTCTCCTGCACCGTCATAAAGCTGTGCAATGCCGGATAAAAGCCCTGCAACGCCATCATCCAATGTTCCGGTTCCGTCCTTCAATGTTCCCGTCCCATCATTTATTTCCACAATGCCGGAAAGCAGTTCGCCTGTTCCGCTGTATAAACTTTCACTGCCTGTTTTTAATGCGCTGCTTTCGGTAACAAGCCGGGCAGCTCCATCTGTGATCTGTGAATAGCTTGCGACAATCTTAGCAACCGCCTCTGTGTAACCGTTAATTCCCTGATCCAGTTTCCCATATTCAGAAACTAATGTATTTATGGCAGATGAAAACTCTGACATCTGATACGCCAGACCTTCGATTTTTCGATCAAAAGTTCCATAACTCTCCTGTAGGGCTGTCGCGCCTTGCAGTAAGGAAGATAAATTGGAACTTACTGTCCGCAAATAGCTTTCTGTTCCACCTATACTTGCATTGTTGGCTCTTAATAATGAAATAATATCGGAAAGCTGCGAAACCTGCGATGATAATCTGTTTGTCATCATGATGCTTTCCCAAAATTACTTTGACAGCTATATGTGTTTAAATGAAATGGGTGCAGCATGGATAAAAAGTCACAATATCAAAGTATCCAATTACCCGGATTCAATTTCCCCGATATTCAGGGTACTATTGATCCCAGAGATATCTGCTTTAAACTGGATGATCCTGAAAATAGAAATTATGCTTTAAACGATTTAAAAGACAGAATCACTGAACATCTTGAATTGGAACCAGTAAAAAGTTCGTTATGGGAAACCTTGTCATCAACAGAACCTGGCACTGGTAAATGTTGGGCATCTTTAACAGTTCACACGAAAGATGAAACCGGTCCAGGTGTTTCCTTGCTTCTGCTCTGGTGATTATTTCTTTCGTTTTCTTGATAAAGCAAAGTTTTCAGATTGGAAGGAAATGTATTATAATGTCTGGTCACAGTCAGAAAGTGCAAAATACATGGCATGGAATATTACTACAAGCGAAGAAGGCGCCAAAATAAGAATTATAAAAACCATTGCATTTCAGAAAGAACATGATACCTGTCTGGTTTATGAAAAATCAAGCGGTAATGCCATTGGGGTAATGCGATTGGATTTGCTGGTGTAGAAAAAATCGAACCTTACATCTATCAGGAAGCTGGGATATGTCCGGGGCCGTATTATGTAGGAAAAGGGTTTGGCAAGCAGATTCTTCAAGGCTTGATACAATACTGCAAAGAAGAATTTAGTGCAAAAGAGTTTATTTATTCAACAGGAGAGGAAAACAGGACTTACAGTCGATTAGCAAAGTCATCAGGTTTTACAGTGATTTCTTCAGTACCTAAAACAGACCGCAAAGATGGACACAGTTATCATCTTTTGTAATATAGCTTAAAACTGTAACTGCCCATTTAGCAGGGCTGGGGATTTCCAAATGTAATTTCTCTGTCGCATGAAGCCTGTCCTTTATGGAACTGCCTTTGTCCATATCTGCCCTAAAATCGTCATCTAAAGTGTTGATTGAAAATGCTACTTTGAGATTGGAAATCCCGTAAAATAAGCGTTGATTTTGTTGAAATTATAAGTTGGCAATCTGCATCTACAAGCATGAGTACAGCCAACATACGGATTTATCACATAATCACTTGCTGGCACATTTGATTTCGTCAGATAATCTCTCGTATTTATTTTTTGCTCTAACAAACTGTCCGCTAAATGTTGTTTTTCATTTAGTCTGCCCGGCATTGTTTTCCTAACATCATCTTGCTAAGATAATCAACGAATCTGTTGGGCAGGATATAAGATGACATAACAAGAATTTTGTTGTAAATTCCCGCCATGACTACAGCTTTTCTTTTCGTAACAAACTCCGTGTTCGTCTAAAAAGGCATTATACGTTTTATAAATTTCATCTATTGTATCCAGCAGCCCGACAAGATGGTAGTTGAGGGTCCCGTGCCAGACAAAGGTACAGCGTTTTGCATTGGCTTCTATTTTTGTGCCATCGATATACAGTTCTTTGATGGTAATAAGCCCCTCATTCTTTAGACGGCGTAAAAACTGGTAGTTCAGTTCATCCAGAACAGCTCCTGTCAATTTCTTACTTTTGAATTCATAAAAATATTCTGTACAGTTCAGCTGAATATAATGTGTCAGTACACTGATTACATAAATATTCCCACAGCGGTCACACTTGCAACACCCATCAGAATACCTGCCAGCAATACGCCAAGCATCACTGCCGCAACACTTGATTTAAAATCCATATCCAGAATACTTGCCGCTAAAGTTCCTGTCCATGCGCCTGTGCCAGGCACCGGAATTCCGACAAACAAAAGCAGCGCCAGAAACAATCCCCTGCCCGCTTTTTCTTGCAGCTTCCTGCCGCCCTTTTCTCCTTTTTCCAGGCAGAAGCTAAAAAAGCTGCCGATCAAAGGCTTATCCGCCCCCCATTCAAGCACCTTCCTGGCAAACAGGTAAATAATGGGAACCGGCAGCATATTGCCGATAATACAGACGATATACGACGGCACAATTGGAAGTCCCTGCAGCTGGGAAATTGGAATCGCCCCGCGCAGCTCTACAATCGGAACCATGGAAATCAGAAAAACGTAAATATATTTTTTTAACATCAAACACTCCTATCCGTTGATATATACTGTTCCAAAAACATAAACAAAGCGTCCATTTCTTCTTTTGTCCCAATGGTAATCCGAAGATAATTCCGGATACGCTCCGGCGTCTTAAAATGACGTACATAAATTCCTGCGCTCTTCAAAGCAGTAAAAAGCTCCTCTGCCGCAGCCTTCGGATGTGTTACAAAAACAAAGTTGCTCATGGAATCTCCACACAAAAACCCAAGCTCACGAAACCTGCGCTTTGCCCATTCACGAGTTTCTATTATTTTCTGCGTGCACTGCTGAAAATATTCCTGATCCCTTATGGCTGCTGTACCGGCTGCAATCGCCGGACAGTTCATTGTATAAGAGTTAAAGGAATACTTGCAGTCGTTGATATAACCAATTAGCTTTGGACTGCCAAATAAAAATCCTATCCGCATTCCCGCCAGAGAACGCGACTTGCTGCCCGTCTGGGCAATGAGCAGATTATCGTATTTTTTTATGAGGGGCAGTGCGGAAATTCCTCCAAAGTCAATATATGCTTCATCCACAATTACAATGACATCCTGATTCGCACGCACAATTTCTTCTACCTGCTCGACAGACATTAAAAGCCCGGTCGGTGCGTTGGGATTTGGAAAAACAATGCCTCCATTTTCCTTCTTATAATCCTCCAGGCGAATCAGAAATGAATCGTCTAACGGCTGTACCTCATATGGAATCCGAAACAAATCCGCCCAGACATCATAAAACGAATATGTAATATCTGGAAACAGAATCGGCTTTGGAGTCTGAAAACATGTCAAAAATGCCATTGCCAACGCATCATCCGATCCAACGCCTGCAAAAACCTGCTCTTTTTCCAGTCCGTACACCTCTGCAACGGCCTCTACCAGTTCCGACGCTGTCGGATCTGGATACAGGCGAAGCTTCTCTGGATTCATATTTTTCAGCGCTTCCTCCACTTTAGGGGAAGGCGGATAGGGATTTTCATTTGTATTTAATTTGATCACAGACGTATTCTTTGGCTGTTCTCCCGGCACATAAGGAGTGACCCTCCGGATATTCTTTTCCCACGTACTCATGCCTTTGTATTCTCCTGTGCCACGTTCTCAGACAAACCGTAATCTGCTGCCAGCTTTGCAAATTCTTTTAAGGAACGATTGATTTTATCATTGGAAATACAGTATGCCAGACGAACATATCCTCCGCAGCCAAACGCACTTCCCTTTACCAGAAGCAGATTGTATTTCTTTGCGGCAGCCACAAATTCCGCTTCATCTTTTACCGGAGATTTCAGCCACAGATAAAATGCTCCCTGCGGTTTAATGCAGGTAAAACCAAGCCTTGTTAAGCCTTCATATAAATCTTTACGGTTTTTATCATAAAATTCCAGATTCGTCGTTTCGTTGATACATCCTGCCACAGCTTTCTGAATCAGAGACGGCGCGTTGACATATCCCAGCGTACGGTTTGCCACTTCTATTCCTGCCAGCAGGTTTTTGGCATCCGCTGCTTCATCCGGCACAGCAATATAACCAATCCGCTCTCCCGGCAGAGATAAAGATTTACTGAATGAATATCCCACAATCGTATCACGGTAATATTTCGTCAGGAAATTTTCTTTTTCTCCATCATAAACCAGCTCGCGGTACGGCTCATCCGAAATCAGGTAAATTTCCCTTTTGTACTCTTCTTCTTTTTTGCAAAGGATTTCCGCTATCCGCTTCATCGTTTCATCCGAGTAAATGACACCGGTCGGATTATTGGGCGTATTAATAAGCACTGCCTTTGTCTTTTCAGTAAACGCTGCCTCAAATGCTTTCATATCTGGTTGGAACGTCGTATAATCCGGTGCAACCGGTACTACTGTAGCATCAAAATTCGCTGTATAATTCCGATACTCCCCAAAAAACGGCGCAAATACAATCACTTCATCTCCCGGATCCAAAATTGCCTTAAACACAATATTAAGTCCACCTGCTGCACCAACTGTCATAACAATATTTTTCCATGTAAAATCTGTCCCAAACCTGCGGTTTAAATTTTCCGCAATTGTCTGACGAACATCCTCGTAACCGGAATTAGACATATAGCCATGCAATACCAGAGGATCTTCTTTTTCCAGCAAATCCGTCACAACCTGTTTTAAAGATTCCGGTGCAGGTATCGCCGGATTTCCAAGACTAAAGTCAAAAACATTTTCTTCCCCTACTTTTGCCGCCAGCTCTTTTCCCTCAATAAACATCGCACGAATTGCAGAGCTGCCTGCCAAAGCAGTCTGTATCTTTTTTGAAAGCATTTATATATCCTTCTTTCTGTTTTTATTTGGCCATTCGGCCTTTCACAATGTATACCCTCCGGGTATCCCTTTTGGCCATTCGGCCTTTCACAATGTATAATTTACAATATATATTCAGAAATGTAAACAGATTTTACCGGATTTGATTGTGTAACTTTACTTTCGGGTTGGGGATAAATGATGTATCCGCCACAATTTCTCCCCGGCTACGTGATTCTCCGGCCAAAGTAACGCGGCAGAATCGCAAATCTGTAGTGCAAAACCGTGTGCCCTCTTGTCCAATGAGGGCAGCTTTCAAAAATATACTAATTTTATGAATTTAGTGATATAAATTCTCACGAACCGCAGAATACAGCGTATCTTTCCCCTTTGCATACATCTGGTTTAAATAATCGGCAATTTTATCCAGAGACTCTTCGGCAAACGGAAATACCTGCTTGTCTTTTTTCTCCTGTGTCGCACCAAAGCTGTATGGCCCAGGCCATGTATAAACCGCAAATTGTCCGGCATCCCCTTCCTCTTCCTTTTCAATCAGATATCTCATTCCGCAGAAACTGCCCGTAAATTTTTCTTTTTTATAAAAATCAAATGCAAGCAAATCCTTTTTCTGAATCATGTTTAGCCCTCCTTATCGCTATCACATTGCCAACTGCATTCCTCTGCAGTTTTTGATTTTGCGCCCTTCCATTATAAAATACTTTTAAAAAAAAGCAAGAAATCACCTCTTTACCTTCTGAACAAAATATGATATGATGTGGAATGATAAGACGAAGAAAAGGAATAGTACCTGTCCTGTTGGATTTCAGAGAGCTGTTGGTTGCTGTGAAACAGCAGACGACGGACAGAGAACTCGCCTTGGAGTTGCTGCGTGAACCCCAGTTATCCACTGTAACCGGAGAGTAGCTGCAGACGGTATCCCCTCCGTTATCCGGGAACGGTATAAGGACACATTCGTCCCGTACCGATTGAGTGCATGAGCAATCATGAATTAGAGTGGTACCGCGTAAGTATGTCTTACGTCTCTAAGTATTTCATAGAGGCGCAGGGCTTTTTTATTGTATTTTTTGCCTGAAAGCCTCATCCAAACCAAAATTCTGAAAGAGAGGATATTTAATCATGAAAGGATTCGAAAAGTATCGGAAAATGTATTTTATGCCGCCGGCGGACTGTTACGACTGGGTGAAAAAGGATGCAGCAGACAAAGCGCCTATCTGGTGCAGTGTTGATTTGCGCGATGGCAACCAGGCTTTGATTGAGCCCATGAACCTGGAAGAAAAAGTAAAATTTTACCAGATGCTGGTGGATATTGGCTTTAAGCACATTGAAGTCGGCTTTCCTGCGGCATCGGAAACGGAATACCAGTTTTTACGCACTATTATTGAACGAAATATGATTCCCGACGATGTAACTGTACAGGTTCTGACACAAGCGAGGGAGCATATCATCAAACGTACTTTTGAAGCGATTGACGGAGCGCCAAATGTCATTGTGCACGTATATAACTCCACTTCTGTTGCGCAGCGTGAACAGGTTTTCAAAAAAACAAAGGAAGAAATCAAACAGATCGCCATAGACGGTGCAAAGCTGGTATATGATTTATCCAAAAATGAAAAAGGCAATATTTCCTTTGAGTATTCTCCGGAAAGCTTTACCGGGACAGAAATGGACTATGCGCTTGAGGTCTGCAATGCCGTATTGGATGTATGGCAGCCTGCGCCTGCGCACAAAGCGATTATCAATCTGCCTTCTACGGTACAATATTCCATGCCCCATGTTTTTGCCAGCCAGATTGAATATTTTGACAAGAACTTAAATTACCGCGACAGCGTACTGATTTCTCTGCATCCGCACAACGACAGAGGAAGCGGCATAAGCGACGCGGAGCTTGGCTTACTGGCGGGCGCAGATCGGATTGAAGGAACTTTATTCGGCAACGGAGAACGCACTGGAAATGTAGACATAGTAACGCTTTGCATGAATATGTACTCACTGGGTATCGATCCGGGACTTAATTTCCACAATATGAAAGCAATCCGCAAAACATATGAAAATCTGACGAATATGGAGGTTTCCATGCGTCAGCCTTATGCGGGAGATCTGGTGTTTACAGCATTTTCCGGCTCCCACCAGGATGCAATTTCAAAGGGTATGGCCTGTCATGCTTCAGGCGAAGATCCTTTCTGGACAGTCCCCTACCTGCCAATTGATCCAAAAGATCTGGGGCGCACTTATGACTCAGATGTGATTCGAATTAACAGCCAGTCCGGTAAAGGCGGTGTAAGCTATGTCTTAAAACAGGCATATGGTATTATACTTCCGGATCGGATGAAAGAAGAATTCGGATATCTGATTAAGGATGTTTCGGATAAAGAACACTGCGAACTGAATGCAGATCGGATTTACGGGATCTTCAAAGAAACTTACCGCGATATTACCAGTGATTTTCATATTTCAGAATGTCATTTCCGGCAGCATGACGGAATTGAAGCGACCGTAACTATCACCACACCGGAACATGCCGACGTCGTTGTGGCAAACGGAAACGGACGTCTGGATGCAGTCAGCATTGCAATTAAGAAGCATTTTAATATTACGTATGAGTTGACAGAATATACAGAACATGCGCTTTCAAGAGGATCGTCTTCCAAGGCTTTAGCTTATGTTGGAATTACAGCGCATGATAAACTTGTCTGGGGCGTGGGAATGGATGAGGATATTATTAAGGCATCTATTAACGCATTAACCACAGCAATTAACCGGGCCGGGATTGAAACTTTAGGCAGAAAAGCTTAAATGGGATTTTGTCAGTTAAACTGTATATATACATTATCTGCATATTCACATTAATGCTTAATTATCATAACTCGAATTGCCAAAATCCTGTCAGGACAAGGGTTTTCGTCTTTACAGGATTTTGACAATTCAAAAAATCAAAATTGCAGTTCGAACAATTTACACAGATTATAGGACACTCTCGAAAATACCCTAAATTAGCAAACTCTTATCTGACTATACCTCCGTATCCTTAATCATCGGCGGAATCTGTGACAGCATATTATCAATATCCTCAAACATAGCGCTCTTCGTCGTTCCCAACTCGCTCGCCCGCTCAATATGCTTCACCACTTCCTGATACTGCCGTTTTATCTCATCAAAAAATGTGCAAATCTCCTGCAGCTCTTTCTTCGACTGATCAATCACACCGGAAATCTCCATCTGCACAGATGCTGCACCCTCTGCAGTTGTAATGATATTCTGAAATGAATCATCCGTACTTTTTACTGTATCAAGATTTGTATTCAGGGCCTTTTTCGAATTATGGATACTTCCATTTAACTGCTTGGTTCCCGTTTCTACGTCATGGATACCGGTATCCACCTCGTTCGCCAGCCCCTTGATTTCTTCTGCCAGCTCCCTTACCTTCGCTGCAACAACTGCAAATCCCTTACCCTGCTCTCCCGCTCTTGACGCCTCAATTGAAGCATTAATAGCCAGGATATTCGTCTCGTCCGCAATAGATACAATTTTAACCATACACCGCTGAATACCTGTCACAGCAGCCTGTAACTGCGTAAAAGTCTGCTCCATTGCGCCATAAGTCTTTTCTACCTTCAAAGAAGTTTCTTTTAACTCTTCTACCTTCCCCTTTGTCTCTGATACCGTCTGTGCAATCGCTTCCCGTACCTGTGCAAACTGTCCGGCAGTATCGTTTATATTAGAAAAGGAATCTCCGAACTCCTGCAGCCGTTCATGAAAGTGATCCGCTGTTTTCAGCACGCCGGAAAAGGAACTTCCAACCATACTTAATTCCCACAGGGATTCTACTTCCTTGCCAATCAGCTCCGTTTTGTAATCCTTTAAACAGTCTGTAACATGCAGTACCGGATACAGGGTTTCTTCCGTATGCTGTACCTTTCCCTGCTTCTTTTTGCTTCTCTCCGAAAATATCATTTTGACATCCCCCTTTACTCAAATACCACACATGTCATAGACTGGTTGACAAAGCGGTTATTATAATGCTCTCCATAGCCGACCAGCCCGGCGTGGCTTCCTAAAGACGCCATGTCCTGCAGATACTGCTGCATATAGCCGCGTTCACTAAAAAGCTTATACCGAAACAGACAGTTAATAGAAAATACGGCGGAACGCCTCGGAAACTCCCGGCAAATGGTTTGAATCGTCTGCCTGGTAATCGCCTGATAATCTCCCAATTCCAGCAGGATCAAAACGTCAGAATCGTTGACCTGACGAAAACATTCCAAAGAATCGCCGTTGACCTCCTTGATGGATATGATGCAGATATCATTCCCATTGACTTTTCCAAATGGGTTTTGGAAAGTCTGTGTCAAAATCTGCTGATCCGTTACATTCAGGATACTTTTATAAACCTGCTTGGAGGGTTTGCCGTTTAATTTCCCAATTATGTAATTCGCTTTGTCCGTGTCAGATGCAATAAACCGATAGTTTTTGTATGGATGGTAGATATTCTCCTTATAAGTCTTGACTCTGCCGTTCTGGTTGCGGATCACTGCGTATGCTACCGCATCCTGGTAGATTTTCCCGTTAGCTGATACTTTTCCTGCATCTCCGGTACCACCTACCAGAGAAATACCGGTGTGTTTTAAAACCGTATTGATCGTTGTGAGCACACAGGCATCATTCCCGGAACAGAAATCAATGCATACCGTATCCTGTTTCGATCCGTTTACCCTGCGGATATCATCCTCTAATCTGCGGATATATTTTACAGGCATACAGGATACCTGTTCCAATACATTTGCCGCTGCACTGACGCCGTCCGAAAATGCAATTACGCATACTCCCTGTTCCACGACCCTTGTGTCATACCCCATTCCTATACAACCAATGCTGGGAATCCCTGGATAAAGTTTTTCCAATAGCTTTACATGCGCCTCAAACTGGTTATTATTGGATAACAGCATAAGAAGCTGCGGACGTCCAAGTCCTGAAACCGCCTCCTCCAAATTTCCCCTCTGGCTCATGCCAAAAAACTGCTTCATGCTACCTCCTCCCTTCTGTTTTCATCTTCCTTAACCTGATAGCAATCAGAAACATTATACTTTAGAAGAGAGAGGTACGTCAATGCATTTTAAGAATTTTGAGGAGTATTGCGAACAACAAAGCCGCAGGCTGAACTGTTACGAGTATTGTTTGCCGTTTGGATGCCGCAGATCTCTTATTCCATACATTCTCACAGCTTTTGTCTTCATAAATTAATTATCTTCCATTTTTTCTATGATAACCCGTTCCTTTAACATATCCACAATCTCCCTTGCAGGAGGCTTTGTGCCTACTGTTGTTACAGCCCCTGCAGATGCTGCCATACAAAGGCGTACGGTTTCTTCGTTTCCCAGTTTTAAATCCCATGCATAAGCCAGTGCAGCGACCATTGCGTCTCCTGCTCCAACTGTAGAATGTGCTTTTACCGAAAGGGCAGGGCATTTCGCCGCATAGCCAGGGCGTACAAATATCGCTCCGCTTTTTCCCATAGATACAGCTACCGTTCCTATTCCTTTGTCCGCCAGCCCTTTTGCCGTGCCAAATAATTCCCTGTCCGATGTCCGATAATCAAATCCGGCATATTCTTCTAACTCCACACGGTTTGGCTTAATCATGTCCGGACCTGCCGCCAATGCGCAGCGGAACAATTCTCCATCCGCATCCATTAAAACTTTCGCGCCCTTTTTGTGCACAAGACGGATAATTCTGGCGTAGATATCCTTGTCCACACTGTTTGGTATACTCCCCGCCAAAATGAACAGTGTGTTTTTGTCCGCATAACCAGACAGCTTTTCCAGAAGGCCCTCTATCTGTTCCGGAATTATAACAGGACCTGGTTCATTTAACTCTGTAACTGCCCCGTTTATTTCAAATACCTTGGTATTTGTTCTGGTTTCACCTTCAACCCAGATAAAATCATGGCGTATCTGTTTTTCATTTAAGACATTTTCAATCATCTTTCCGGCATTTCCGCCCAAAAAGCCTGCTGCAATGCTCTCTCCGCCCAATTCCCGGATCGTTTTGGAAACATTGATGCCCTTGCCTCCGGCATCATATTCTACCCGCGTAATCCGGTTCAGGCCCCCCGGCTGTAAACACGGAATCTCTACGGTTTTATCAATTGCGGGGTTCATCGAAACTGTTACAACCATCCCTTACTCCTCTCCAGCCAATATCTGGTATACGGTATTCACATCTCCTTCTGCCAGACACCTGGCCGCAGCTTCGTCCAACATTTTGTCTGCAATGACAGAAAGGATTTCCAAATGCTCCTCTCCGACTCCGGCAATGCCGATTACAACATGAACCTGATTTCCATCCCAGTCCACACCGTCCGGAAATGTCATGACCGCAATCCCGGATGCCTTAATTTCTTTCTTGGCTTCCTCCACACCGTGCGGCAAAGCCAGGCCATTGCCCATAAATGTAGAGAACGTTTTTTCACGCTCTAACATCGCTTCCACATAGGGCCAATCTACATAGCCGCTGTCCACTAACATCTGTCCCACTTTGCGAATAACTGCTTCCTTTGACTCGGATACACAGCCTACGCGAATGTTTTCATGTAACAAAAGAACTTTTTTTTCTTCTTTCTTTTCGGTATTAAAAAACATGATTTCTTCCTCCTTGTGATTACACCAATTGCCGCAATCGCACCAATTACGCCGCTGTGCTTGCCTGCTGCCGCGTCACCGCCTGTATACACAATCAAAAGCGGCAGAAGCTGTTAAGTTTATTATATCGGCAGTAAGCCTGTTTTTTCAAGTAATAGAAAAAAGATTTGGCATCCATACAAAATGCCAAATCCTGCGCCACATTAAATCTTCCATTCTAAAAATTCATTCTCCCATAAACCTCCATCGGCACATACGCCCGAATAAAGATCCCATCCGGCTGATATTCTTCCTCCAGCAGTTCTCCGTTTTTCCTCACCAGCTGTAAAATACCGGCCTCCTGATACGGAATCAGCCGCTCAATCAATATTTTATCCTCCCGCAAAAGCTCCTCAAGCACCTGTTTCACTTCATCCAGGCCCGTGCCGTACTTCGCCGAAATCTGCAATGCATAATCCGCCATAAAATCATGCAGGGGCTCATCTTCTGTCCTTTTATCCTGCTTATTAAACAAAGTCACAATTTTCTTATCTTCAATTCCCAGACTGCGCAGCGTCTCGTACACAATATGCATCTGCTTATCCGCCTGTGGATTCGCGGCGTCTACTACATGGATGATATAATCCGCATATTTGGCTTCCTCAAGCGTACTTTTAAACGCCTCAATCAGATGATGCGGCAGCTTTCGGATAAACCCAACCGTATCTGTAAGTAAAATCTGCTGATCCTTAGAAAGTGAAAGCAGCCGCGTAGTCGGATCCAAAGTTGCAAACAGCATATCCTCTTCAAGCACATCTGCATCCGTCAGCATATTAAGAAGAGTAGATTTCCCCGCATTGGTATAGCCGACAATCGCCGCCACCGGCATATTCCCCTTCGCACGCTGTACTCTGGTTACCTCCCGGTGTCGCCGTATCTCCTCCAGCTCCTTTTTCAGCTGTGAAATCCGACTGCCAATCAGACGCCTGTCCATTTCCAGTTTTTTTTCACCCGGCCCTCTCGTACCAATACCGCCGCCCTGTCTGGAAAGCGATTTCCCAAGACCCGTCAAACGGCTGGCACGGTATTTTAACTGCGCCAGTTCGACCTGGATTTTCCCTTCACTGGTGGAAGCACGCATTGCAAAAATGTCTAATATGATAAGCGTCCGATCCATCACTTTGACATCCAGCAGCTCCGAAAGATTGCGCAGCTGCGCCGGTGTCAGCTCATCATCGCACACAATTCCATCCGCCTGTGTTTCCCAAATTAACTCTTTTAACTCTTCCGTTTTTCCTTTCCCAATATAAGTAGCCGGATGTATCCTCTCACGCTTCTGGAGAACCCCTCCTGCTGAAATAGCTCCTGCCGTTTCTACCAGGTCTGCCAGTTCTGCCAGGGAATCCTCTGCATCATCTCCATCATGGGCGCTCACACCCACTAACAGGAGTTTTTCCTTTTCTTCTGCTGTCTGAATCATTCTGCCTGTATCTCCTCATTCTTATTCCTGGTCAGGAAACGATATTCCCGTACCGCTGCTTCATCACCCGGATAGTCTTTGATATACTCTTTTATATATTCTTCTGCACGTTCAAAATTACCGCTGTATTCATACGCCGCAATCAGATTGCTCCGCAGCTCCTGCTCGTTTGTCACTTCCTCAAGCGCAAGCCCTTCTTCAAAATGAGCAATCGCCGTTTCGTATTCTCCCGCTTCTAACGCTTTACAGCCCAGCTGATTGCAGGCTACGCTGCTGTCCGGATATACTTCAATATAAGCATTGATACACGCGTCTGCATTGACCGAATCACCCTGGGCCTCATAAGCCTGTGCCAGATACAGATTCGCTTCCACGTCTCCCTTTTCTACAGCAGTCGCCAGATTTTCTACAGCCTCGCTGTAATTTCCCTCCAGAAAATATATTCTGCCTTTCACCGTATAATTTTTCGCTTTTTTGCCGGGTTTCTTCTCCAACGCCTGTTCCAGGTATTTCCTGCCCTCCGCTTCATACCCAACGCCGCTTAAGCTGTTATATATGGCAAGATAAACCTCATGGTTATCCGCGTGCTTTACGGCTTTTGTAAAATCCTCCTGCGCCAGATCACTTTCCTTCATATTCAGATATACACAGCCTCTCAAAAAATACGCATCTGAATTTTCTTTGTCATATTCCAACAGTGTTTCATAAGTTTCAACAGCATCTGTAAGGCTGCCGGCCGCAAACTGCGCCGCTGCTTTATAATAACAAATGTCAACTTCATTCGCCCCGACATCGCCGGCCTGCTCTAAGGCATTGGTAAACGCTTCAATTGCTGCCGCATAATTTTCAGATTCCATTGCATTGATGCCAATTTTGCGGTATGCTTCTTCTTTTTCCAGCCTCGCCTGATTCGAAGCGCAGCCTGTAAACAGGGTGGCAGCCGATAACAATAGCAATGCACACAAAGATTTTCTTTTCCAAACCATATTTCCTGCTCCTTTAAATTTGCTATTATCATATTAGCAGTACTTCATCCTATCTGCAAGAAAAACATTGTTTTTACACACATTATGTGCTATACTATCGTCAATATTTGTTAGTGCGTCAATAAAAAGTGACAAATCAATTTCATTTAAAGCTATTTTCAGTTATTTTAAACGTTATCAGAACAAAACCTGCAATTGTAATTGAAAGGAGCGCCACCATGTCAAATGGCCTATCGTTCTACAATGAGGAAACAGATTCCGTAGACATCATCTTAAACAGCCATACCACACTTCGCTTAAGCTTTGAAAATTTTATACTTCCCATTTCCGATTCGCCCGAAGTCTACGCATGGGCTGTTCAGTTTGCCAAGGAGAATCCTTCCCTGTTTGCAGAAATGGCACTGGATCAATGGTTGGAATCTTATTTAAATTCATCCTTTTAGCTTTCGGCTTCGCCAACCTCTCCTCTTGATGCCTCAAGCTCCCATTCCACTTCTTTTGCTTTATTATCCTGGGCAATGGCGCGCATAATTCTGCCGATATCCTCTGCCGAGAACATACTGATCGCCCGTGCAAGATCACCGATATTCTCACGGTTGACACGCAGACACCCGCCTTTTGAAAGTGGAATATTGATCACATTTTTTACATCATCCATATTTCCCAGGCAAATCTGATTCTTTTTATCGTCACAATAAAACGTAACACCCTTGTATACAATTTTTCCCGATGCATCCGCCAGATAGGAATAGGGTGCTTTTTTTGTTTTTGAAAACCTGGCTAACAGGCTGCTTCCGCGAGGTGCATTATTTTCTATCCCCTCCAGAGCTTCATTTTCTGACAACTCTAATCCTTCCCCGGCTTTTTCACCTGTGATTCCGCCACTCATATGCCCAGTTCCGTTTACTGCTTCTTCTGCGTCATCAGCCGTATCTGTGATACCGCCGGATACCTTCTTTATATCATCTGCTTCTTTCTGCTTTCGTATACGTTCCCGCAGCTCCTCTTTGTACGCGTCAATATCCCGATCGATTTTCTGAATCAGCTTTTCCCACTCCTCCTCCGAAAATTCAGATCCGCCAGTCGCGATTTTCGGCGGTCCTTCTTTGATTCTCTTCCTGACATATTCCTGGAATTCCAGAAGCTGCTTTTCAAATTCCGACATGGCGCTTTCCTTTTGCCCGGATGCATCGAACCTGGCTTCTGTAAATATTCCTCCTGCGAAAAGCTCTCTTGCCGCCTTCCATGCACAGAGCGCCGTCTGCACAATTGGGCTTTTGGCATCCTCTGATGCCTGCAGAGGGTTTACCTCATAGGCCTGATAAGTCCCGTCTTCATTTTTCTGCTCAATATATACCATATGGGCATCTACATCCACTTTTGCCTTTAACGTATACCCTTCCGCGGGATATGCCCTTGTAAAATCACACTCTTCATATGTAATATGACGCACCGCACACTCCATCACCGCCGTCATACTGACCCGTCCTGTCTCCTGCATAAACAATTCTGTAACAATTCTGCCAAAACGGTAATCCATCTGTACCGAAGTCTGGTTTTTTGATGTATCTGTCAAAGGATTCTCTGTTTCCTCCACACCGCCGGAAAAATTCTCATTGCTGCATCCTTGCGGCTTATATCCCTGTCCATATCTCATTTTTTCATAAAATTCTTTTCCTGCCACATTTCCTGTTACCATAATCTTATCTCCTTTCCAAAAGTTTTTGCCTGAGCGCTTCCCTTCCGCGTTTCAAATTCGTTTTTACCGTATTTTGCGGCACTTCCAGGATCCGGGCAATTTCCCGGATGGAATAATCCTCATAATAAAACAAATACAGGCAATCCCGATACCGCTCTGAAAGCTCCAGGACCGCTTCCAGTGTATCGTCAATTTCCAAACCCACTCCCTGCAGATATGGTTCTCCTGTTTTCGGCATCGCCTCCATCCCAACTGTTGAAGTATGCCATTTGCTTTTAAGTAAATCCTTGCTCAGATTCATTGCCGTTCGTATCATCCATGCTTTTTCATGCTCCGCATTTTTAAATTCCGGCTGGTATAACAACAGGCGCAGAAGCACCTCCTGCGCAATATCTTCTGCATCCGCCTGATTTTTTACCATCGTAAATGCTACACGCAAGCAGACATGATAATATTTTTGAAAAAACACTTCCAACTGACCCTGGATCATCTCTTTGTTCCCCTCCGTTAATAATACGAATGAAAGGATGAAAAGGTTTCAAAAAACTGCCGTACCACAGATACCATTACAGCACCTTTGGTACGGCAGTTCCTTTTCCGTAACTTTACCGTCAGGATTATTCTATTTTTGTCTTTCCACCCATATAAGGCTGCAATGCCTTCGGAATATTTACGCTTCCGTCCGCATTTAAATTATTCTCCAGAAATGCAATCAGCATACGTGGAGGCGCGGCTACTGTATTATTCAGCGTGTGCGCAAAATATTTGCCTCCGTCTTTTCCCTTCACGCGTATCTTCAAACGTCTTGCCTGTGCATCACCGAGATTTGAACAGCTTCCTACTTCAAAATATTTCTGCTGCCTGGGAGACCACGCCTCCACGTCGCAGGATTTCACCTTTAAATCCGCAAGATCGCCAGAACAGCACTCTAAAGTACGCACTGGAATATCCAGGCTGCGAAACAAATCTACCGTATTCTGCCACAGCTTGTCGTACCAGATTCTGGATTCCTCCGGCTTGCATACAACAACCATCTCCTGCTTTTCAAACTGGTGAATACGGTAAACGCCGCGCTCTTCAATGCCATGTGCACCTTTCTCTTTCCTAAAACACGGCGAATAGCTGGTCAGAGTGTACGGCAGCCTGTCCTCTTCCTGAATGGTATCTATAAATTTACCAATCATAGAGTGTTCGGATGTACCGATCAGATACAAATCCTCTCCTTCAATTTTGTACATCATAGCTTCCATTTCATCAAAGCTCATGACACCTGTCACTACGCTGCTGCGAATCATAAACGGCGGAACACAATACGTGAACCCCCGGTCAATCATAAAATCCCTTGCATAGGAAAGCACCGCCGAATGTAATCTTGCAATATCCCCCATCAGGTAATAAAAACCATTGCCCGCCACTTTACCTGCCGCATCCAAATCTATTCCGCCAAAACGTTCCATAATTTCTGTATGATATGGGATTTCAAAATCCATAACAACGGGTTCTCCATATTTTTGAATTTCCACATTACAACTGTCATCTTCGCCAATCGGAACAGAAGGATCGATAATATTGGGAATCACCATCATAATCTTCGTAACTTTTTCCTGCAGTTCCCTTTCCTGCTGCTCTAATTCAGCCAGACGCTGGGCGTCTTTTTGTACCTGTTCTTTTAAGGCGAGCGCTTCGTCTTTTTTGCCCTGCCCCATCAGTGCGCCGATTTGCTTGGATACTGTATTGCGGTTTGCACGCAGAGCGTCTGCTTCCTGCTTAGCTTTCCTGGACAAAGCGTCAAGGTCAATTACTTCATCTACCAGTGGAAGCTTATGCTCCTGAAATTTGTTCCGGATATTCTGTTTTACAATTTCGGGATTTTCCCTTAAAAATTTTAAATCAATCATGGTTTTCATCATTCCTTTCGCTTCGCTCAAGGCACAAACAAGTTATGAAAGAGCTAGTTGTGCCATGTTATTGTTTAGTTTATAATGAATTCAGGATAGCAATACACTACAGAGCACGGGAAGGTGAGTGGCGGATGCATTTCCGACCCCGCATGGTTATATGTGCCGTCATCCTTTCAAGCACAAACAAATGGGACTTTGAGCCCGGACCCTTATCATTGGTAATAAATCATATTTATTCAGTCACAGGATGACAGTCAATGTTGCTATCCATTTTTAAGGTGGTGATACTTATGATGAAGTTAAAATACTCCATCTGCTGTGGACTTGATGAGCAGGAAACAGCCTTATTTTGCAGTTAAATATAATGCAGTCAAAAAGCGCCGTGGACATAAAAAAGCTATTATTGCCATAGCCCGCATGATGATGGTCTGTATTTACCAAATGATCTCTGAAAAGAAACCATTTGCACCAACAGACTATGAAGCATTAATGGATAGCCATGAACAGAAAAAGCGGGTTGTTTTAAACGAAGAAAATGCTTTGGCATTTCTTGCCGCCCAAGGCTATGATACCTCTCAATTAGTTAAATGCAACGATAACTAATCCCAAATCAGAACATATATTTGCTTTCGAAGGAGTTTTTTGACTCCTTAGTGAAGTGCGCCCAGAAATCCACTTTTTCTTTCACCCTTTTCCTTTCTCCTTTTGGAATCTTTTGCTTTTTGCTATTATACAATGAAACAATCTCAGATTCAATCCCTTTATACTTTTGCAGATAATTTTTAGGAACAGCGCCGCAAAACGGCAAAAGCACACGTTCTGTCATATTCTCCTGTGATGCTTCATACAATGTAAAAACAAGTATCGCAGGGGAATCTCTTTGAAAAGCTATATTGAGGAAAGAGCTATGGAAATAGCCAAATATATTATCGAAAACAATGCGACAGTGCGCCAGACGGCAAAGCAGTTTGGAATCAGCAAGAGTACGGTACATAAAGATGTAACAGAACGCCTTCCGCAGATTAACCCAGGCCTTGCAAACTGTGCCAGGAAGGTTTTAGATGTCAACAAATCAGAACGCCATATCCGGGGAGGGATGGCTACCAAGGAAAAATATCTGCATCAGCATATTTAAATATCCGGCGCTAACAGAACGGCTTTCTGTCGGCGCTGTATTTTTTTGCCCAAATTACATATTTTTTAATAAGTTGGAAAACCTAATGCCATATTCAATTTGGAGGCTATCAGAATGGAAAATTCAAAATTAAACCCGTTTGGCTTCAAAGACAAAATCGGGTATATGTTTGGTGATTTTGGTAATGATTTTACATTTATTTTTGCAAGTACGTATCTGATGATATTTTACACAAAGGTATTGGGAATTGATGCGGCCATGGTTGGTGTACTGTTTTTGGTCGCAAGGTGCGTAGATGCGTTTACTGACATAGGAATGGGACGTATCGTTGATTCTTCGCCACAAAACACGAAAGGCAAATTCCGGATCTGGATTCTTCGAATGTGTATTCCAGTGGCAGTTTCCAGTTTTTTTATGTACCAGAGCGCGATAGCAGGGATGTCTATGACGTTCAAAATTATTTATATGTTTGTGACGTATCTGCTGTGGGGTTCTATTTTTTATACTTCTATTAATATTCCATATGGTTCTATGGCATCTGTCATATCGGAAAAGCCAAAGGACAGGCAGTCGCTTTCTGTGTACCGCTCGCTGGGCTCTACGTTTGCGGCAGTAGCGATTAGTGTTGTGACGCCGCTTTTTATCTATGAAACCGATGCAGAAGGCAACCAGGTAGTCATAGGAGGCAGGTTTACACTTGCTGCCGCAGCATTTTCTGTTTTAGCGGTTGTATGCTATCTTTTCTGCTATTTTCTCGTAACAGAACGCGTCAAATTGGAAAAGAATGTTGCAGAAAAAAAACATATGTCCATATGGAAAACCTTAGGACAGGTTTTTTCAAGCCGCGCGCTTCTTGCCATGATTCTCATATCTATATTGACCCTTTGCGCGTCCATTATGGGGCAGTCAATCAGCACGTTTTTATTTGCAGATTATTTTAAAAATACAAAAGCGCTTTCATTTAATAACCTCCTGGGGCTTCCGGCAGCTATTATTCTGGCAGCTATTTCCGGAAAACTGGTGGAACGGTTTGGAAGGAAGGAACTGTCCAGCGCAGGATGCGTAGTGGCAGCGGTGCTGTTTTTTGCTATGTATTTTTTGAAGCTGACAAATGTATGGGTTTTTATTATAGTCAATTTTATTGCAAGCGTCGGAGGAATGTACCTGTTTAATATGACGGTGTGGGCGATGATTACAGACGTCATTGACGATAAGGAGGTTCACACGATGCAAAGAGATGACGGTACAATTTACGGTGTATATTCCTTTGCCAGAAAATTAGGGCAGGCTCTGGCCGGCGGACTGGGTGGTTTTGCACTTTCTGCAATCGGATATGATTCGCTGGCTCTGGCGCAGACGGATTCTGTCCGTAGTGGTATCTATGCTCTCTCCACACTGTTTCCAGCGGTGATCTATACGGCGGTGACAGTTGTATTTATTGTGGTGTACCCTTTATCAAAACGGCGGGTAGAAGAAAATGCAAAAGAATTGCAAACGCGCAGAGGCGGACAGTAACAATCAAAAATAGAACTTGTTTTTCCAGAACTCCTTACTTATAATAGGGATAGAAATTGACGGGATTGTCCCGTTTAAAATGAAGGAGGAAAGGATGCATGGATCAGGAAAAAGTGATTGTGATAGATTTTGGCGGACAGTATAACCAGCTTGTCGCCAGAAGGGTGCGGGAATGTAATGTATACTGTGAAATCTATTCTTACCGCACTGATTTGGAAGAGATCAAAGCGATGAAGCCGAAGGGGATTATTTTGACTGGCGGACCAAACAGCTGCTATGAGGCAGACGCGCCGACGTACCAAAAAGAATTATTCAAACTGGGAATTCCCATCCTGGGTCTTTGCTATGGCGCGCAGTTGATGACGCTTATTTTGGGCGGTCAGGTAGAAAGTGCTCCTGTTCGTGAATATGGGAAGACAAAAGTTCTTATTGATGAGGATTCTCCTTTATTTAAAAATGTATCAAAGACAACCGTATGCTGGATGAGCCACTTTGATTATATTTCCCGGCCGGCACCTGGATTTACCGTTACAGCGCACACCGCCGATTGCCCGGTTGCCGCAGCAGAGGACAGAGACAGGAATCTGTATGCGATTCAGTTCCATCCGGAAGTGCTGCACACCAAAGAAGGGATAAAGATGCTATATAATTTTGTAAAAGGCGTCTGCGGTTGTACAGGGGACTGGCAGATGGAACGGTTTGTAGAAAAATCTATTGAGGAAATTCGCAAGAAGGTTGGAACCGGCAAGGTGCTCTGTGCACTTTCCGGCGGTGTAGATTCGTCTGTAGCAGCCGTCATGCTATCAAAAGCAATTGGAAACCAGCTAACCTGTGTGTTTGTAGATCATGGTCTGCTTCGCAAGAACGAAGGCGATGAAGTAGAGGCTGTATTTGGTCCACAGGGGAATTACGAGCTCAATTTTATCCGTGTCAATGCACAGGAGAGATTTTATGTAAAACTGGCAGGTGTGAAGGAGCCGGAACGGAAGCGTAAGATCATCGGAGAGGAATTTATCCGCGTATTTGAAGAGGAAGCAAAAAAGATTGGCACCGTGGATTTTCTGGTACAGGGAACGATTTATCCGGATGTGGTGGAAAGCGGATTAGGCGGTGAATCTGCGGTGATCAAATCTCATCATAATGTCGGAGGTTTGCCGGATTATGTGGATTTTAAGGAGATTATTGAGCCGCTTCGCAATTTATTTAAGGATGAGGTGCGAAAAGCTGGATTAGAACTTGGAATTCCAGAGTACCTTGTGTTCCGCCAACCATTTCCTGGCCCCGGACTTGGCGTTCGTATTGTGGGAGATGTTACAGCAGATAAAGTGCGGATCGTACAGGATGCAGATGCTATTTTCCGGGAGGAGGTAGCAAAAGCAGGACTGGAGCCGGCAATCGGGCAATATTTTGCGGCACTGACAGATATGCGATCTGTAGGTGTGATGGGGGATGAAAGGACTTATGATTATGCAGTGGCATTGCGGGCTGTGAATACGGTGGATTTTATGACTGCAGAGGCAGCGGAGATTCCTTTTGGGGTGCTGCAGAAGGTGATGGGGAGGATTATCAATGAGGTCGGCGGAGTGAACCGGGTGTTCTATGATTTGACTAGTAAGCCGCCGGCTACGATTGAGTTCGAATAAACAAAAATGTTTAGTGAATCCAGTATTTATGCGGGTTTGCGGGCTTTGGAAAGGTCTTTTGATAACAAATTGATAACAGTTGTTTGAATGCGATTATTCTTGCTGTCTGA
>JAAWDZ010000012.1 GCA_022794015.1 Eubacterium sp.
GAATCAAGGTTATAAGATTAAGTCAGCAACTGCATAACCTTAACAATCTCAATATTCAATTTTTAAAGCAGCCACCGAAAGATGGCTTGTTTGTTGTGTGCTTAAGATAATGGATACCCTCTACTTTTCATTTTCAATCTTGTCACCTCGTTGATTTATTAATTCACTGTGGTAAAGCATGCGCCGGACAGAAGGCAGGTTACACATTCTGCCTGACTATATAATTAGTAATTATATAGCATAGCAAAAGCTATGTCCAATGTTTGTACTTATCAAAAGAAATCTGGCATACTGACGCTGTAACAGTTCAGCCTTCCGGCTTCACTGTTACCTGACGCTCTCTTAATTATTGGTCATATATTGTTATTTCCACAATATATGATATAATTTAGAATATTGATGCTCAGAGAGGTTTTGCGAAAAGTCAGACGATTGGAGAAACGGTAATGTATCAGTCTTTGAGTTCGGTTCATTTTGTATTTATCTGCTGCTAATGTACTGACACATTTACATTTCCCCAAATGACTTGCCGGGATTTCCATCTGCAGCGTTGGCTTTACTCGGCGCAGCCACCGCATCGCCTCGTTCAGCCGCCTTGCAGTCTGAAAATCCATTCTGCGTCATTTGTCTGAAAGTAAATGTGTCAGCACACCAGAACGTAATTGTAAAAAGGTATCATCGACAGTAGAAAACCATACGAAAAGGAGATGTATGAAATGGCAACTGAACAGTACACAGAGAGTCTGACATTAAAAGAAATGAAGTGTGTAATAGGGAAAAACCCGTTTGGCTATGTTCTTCCACAAGGCGATGTTTCTGGTGCGGATAAAATTGAAAAGATATTGAAGCAGGCAGGTGGAAAAGGAAAAGCAAAACCAGAATATATTATAACCTTTCATGACGATATCCACACAATAATTGTTGTAGAGTGTAAAAATAGCAGCAAAAAACATTGCAGTGAAAAACGAAATAAACCAAATGCCTTTGCAGTAGATGGTGTTTTATACTACGCAAAATTTTTGAAAAATGAATATAATGTCGTGGCAATTGCCGTGAGCGGAACGACAATCCAGAATATAAAAGTGGATACATTTTATTGGGTGCATGGGCAAAATAACTATACGATGTTAGAAAAAGCAAAAGATATTATTTTAGAACCGCAAAATTATCTTGAATTAATAAAAGGAAACAAATTAAAGAAAGCGTATTCTCTGGATGAGATCAGAAACACTGCCATAGATATGCACAACTCTTTAAGAGAGATAAAAGTAACTGAAACGCATAAACCAGTATTTATTGCAGGGATATTGATTGCATTAAATGATGAGGATTTTTCAAAAAGCTATTCTATGCTGACATCATATAAATCAGTGATGCAGAATATTCAAAACGCCATTGAAAATGTCCTTAAAGACAGTGATATTAAAAGCAGCAGGATATGTTACATAAAACAGGTTTTCAGTACCCTTTTAGACAATACAAAGTTTGCGGAGATTCCACTGGGATATTCAAAATCTATTACCTGGTATATTGAACAGCTGGAAATGAAAATTAAGCCCATGATGGATTATGCCGACAGTACGGTGGATGCCTTGGGGGTATTTTACCATGAATTTATAAAATACTCAGGCGGCGATGGCAGTGGGTTAGGGATTGTCTTAACGCCCCAGCATTTGACAGAATTTATGTGTGACTTGGCTGACGTAAATAAAAACAGCCGGGTAGTTGACATATGCTGTGGATCGGGCTCTTTTCTGGTGACTGCCATGAGCAAAATGTTTCAGAACGCCAACCCGGACGAAATTGAAAATATTCGCAAAAATGGATTATATGGCGTTGAATTTGATGACGGGCTCTATACATTAGCAATTGCAAATATGATTATCCGTAAAGACGGCAAATCAAATATTTATAAAGGCGATTGTTTTAATCAAAGGATTACCAATGAGCTTAAAAGTAAAAATATCAGCATAGGTCTGATTAACCCACCGTATTCACAAAAAGATGTTGTCGAACTTGAATTTGTTGAACATCTGCTTGAGGTTCTTAATGTAGGCGGCACAGGTGTCGTTGTCGTGCCAATGAGCTGTGCAATTGGCACGAAGTTTAAGGATGTCAGAGAGCGTTTAATGAAGAAAAACACATTAAGAGCTGTATTTTCAATGCCTGATGATATTTTTTACCCTACTGGGACGAATGTGTGCGTCATGGTCTGGACAGCGCATACACCCCATGACAGCACGCTGGAAACCTTTTTTGGTTACTGTAAAAACGACGGATTTGTAAAGCGCAAAAAATTAGGAAGAATTGATGCTTTCGGAAAGTGGGAATGCATCAAAAAGGAATGGTTGAAACTATACAGAAACAAAGACATTGTAGATGGTTTGTCCGCAAGACACTGTGTTGGATATCATGATGAATGGCTGTGTGAAGCGTATATGCAGACTGACTATTCAAAACTGACGCAGGATGATTTTCAACAAACTGTAAATGATTATTTGGCATATTTAATAAAGAGTGGTGAAATTCATGAAGATCAGTGATTTATTCGAAGTAAAGTATGGTGTTAATCTTGAATTAGCCAGCTGTGAACAAACGGATCTAAAAGATAGAAGCGGCGTTAATTTTGTTGCCAGAACTTCAATCAATAACGGTATCGTGGCCAAAGTTGCCAAAATAGAAGGCATTGAACCACAGGCGGCAGGCACATTGAGCTGTGCAGCAGGCGGAAGTGTTTTGTCTACATTTCTACAAACACAGCCCTATTACAGTGGACGTGATTTATATGTATTAACACCCAAAAGAAAAATGTCCATAAACGAAAAACTTTATTGGTGTATGATGATTAGAGCGAATGCATATCGTTTTAATTATGGAAGGCAGGCAAATAAAACATTAAAAGATATTATGCTGCCGGATACAGTACCGGCATGGGTTACATCAACTAAAATCGTTCCATTTACCACAAAAATCACCCATTTTGACATCACTGACACTTCAGAATGGAAAGATTACACAATGGACTCTTTATTTCGATTTGTAAAAGGAAGACGTTTAATAAAAGAAGATATGATTCCGGGAGACATAAATTTTTTAGGAGCAGTCAGTGACAATAATGGTGTCAGAGAAAAAATTGAAACCAGCTATTGCTGGGAGCCTAATTGTATCACTGTTAATTATAACGGAAGTGTAGGCGAGGCATTTTATCAATCAAAGCCATTTTGGGCATCTGATGATGTAAATGTTTTATATGCCAAAGATTTCTGGGAAATGAACAAGTATATTGCGATGTTTCTCATAACCGTAATTAAAGCAAACAAATATCGTTTCGGATATGGCAGAAAATGGACAATAGAAAAAATGAAAGCAACTGTAATAAAGTTACCAAGTCAAGCAGACAAAACCCCTGACTTTATGTACATGGAAAAATATATAAAATCCTTACCATATAGCGACAGAATTTGAGATATTTAATAAAGTTACAGATGCATCTTTGTGGTGCAGATTGGTGCATCGTGTAAAATTACTCCGGAAAACCCACTTCCCCGCGAGCCAAATTTTCTACTCAAATCCACCCTCTGCTTACCATTACTGTCTGCCAAATAAGGCGTTCGCCCCTATAAATCAGGGCAAACTTATCCACAACAGAAAGGAGGCAGCCATGCAGATAAAAAGTCTTGAAATTCAAAATTTCAAATCAATCCGGAAAATGCAGATTTTGGATATCGAAAATGCATTGATTTTAGTAGGCCAGAATAATACCGGAAAAACAACGGTCCTAGATGCCGTACGGGCAGTCGGAGGCGTTTATACCATCCGCCCGGAGGATTTTAACGAAGAAGGCTCCAATATAGAAATCACCATGTCGATCGCATATACAGAGGACGATTTAAAGCTTTTGCAAAAAACCGGCCTGGTCAGCAGCTATCACAGATTTGACGCATGGCGGGACGACTTTTGCAGAAAGCTTCCCTCTTACCAGGACGGCGTCTTAACATTTACCTTCGTGGCCAATTGCAGCGGAAAAATTCGGTATCAGGATATGTTTTCAAAACAGAACGGCTACATTCCGGAGATCCTCCCAAAAATCTACAACCTGGACACAGAACGGGATTTAAAACAGTTGGAAGAAAACCTGATTCTCCTGCAGGAAGATGAACTGATCAAACAGATGCGCTCCGACTGCTGTCTGTTTGAACCCTCCAAAAAATGCCAGCGCTGTTTTTCCTGCATGGGACTTATCGAACGGAAAAAGCCAGCAGAATTAAATGCTTTTGAAGCCGCCAGGCTCTTAGATTACAAACTATACCAGCTTAACCTGGATTCCTTCGCCAGAAAAGTAAATGAAAACTTCAAAAAAAATGGCGGCTTAGAGGAAATCCGCTATTCCATGAACCGGGACATGGAACGTATGCTGCATGTGACCACAGAAATCTACCACCCTCTGCAGCTAATCACGCGCCCGATTGGCCGCCTTGGAAAGGGAATGCGCAGCATCTATATGCTCTCCCTGCTTGAAACGTATACCAAATCAGAAGACTCCGTTCCCTGTATCATCATTGAAGAAGAACCGGAAATTTTCCTGCATCCGACCCAACAGAAGATCTCCGGCGACATTTTATACCAGCTTTCCAAAAAAAATCAGGTCATCTTTTCCACGCACTCACCAAATCTGCTCGCGAACTTTACCACCCGGCAGATCCGCCAGGTCGCTCTGGATGAAAAAGGCTATTCCACGGTCCGGGAAAAAACAGATATCAGTGTAATCTTAAATGATCTGGGCTATACCGCCAGCGATCTGATGCATGTGAACTTTGTATTTATCGTAGAAGGAAAACAGGATAAATCCAGACTTCCGCTTTTATTGGAAAAATACTATTCAGAAACCCTGGACGAGGATGGAAACCTTTTCCGAATCGCAATTTTAACTACGAACAGCTGCACGAATATCCGAACCTATGCCAATTTAAAATACATGAATCAGATTTATCTGAAAAATCAGTTTATGATGATCCGCGACGGCGATGGAAAAAACCCAAAAAAGTTAAAACGCCAGCTTTGTAAATATTACAAAGAACGGAATTTACAGGACGTAGACACATTGCCGCGGGTAACGAAAAAAAACGTACTGATTCTTAAATATTACTCTTTTGAAAATTATTTTTTGAATCCGAACATTATGGCACAGCTTGGCATTGTAGAATCCGAAGAAGCTTTTTATGAAATTCTTCTGGAAAAATGGAAAGCTTATTTTTACAGGCTGAGCAGCGGACGTCATCTGACTGAAGTCATCGGACACGATTTGCAGACGACAGAAGATGTCAAACTGCATATGGAAGACATTAAGCGTTATGTCAGAGGACATAATCTCTTTGATACCTTCTACGGAAGATACCGCAGACAGGAAACAGAAGTGCTGCAGGCTTATATTGATCTGGCGCCCCAGAGTGAATTTGCCGATATCCTGGACGCGATTGACAATTTTGTTTATTTCGAAAGCAGAAGGAAATTAACGCATGAAAGCGCGGACAACAGGCGATAATGCCTGCTGCCCGCCTGTCTGTGCCACTCCTATATCTACCGCATTGCCTCCCGAATCTGCCCAAACGCCTCCGTTAGCGCTCCGTTATTTTCAATCACCCTGCTACAGCTCTTTTTGTATTCACTCGCCAAAAGCTGACTTCTCAAAATCCCGTCTATCTTCTCATCGGAATACCCGCGATTTTCTTTCAGCCTCTTCCGGCGCACCTCTTCCTTCGCATCAACATACCACAATTCATCGCATATCTTATCATACCCGTCTTCAATCAAAAGCGCCGCTTCTAAAATAAAATATGCATAACGCCCCGCTTCCCGCTCGTTTGCCACCAGCCGCAGTATCTCCCGCTTCACCGCGGGATGCACAATCGAATTTAGCCTCTCCCTCTTCTTAGGATCCGAAAAAATCACCTCCGCCAGCTTCATCTTATCAAAACCGCCGTCCTCTGCATACAAATCCTCCTCCGCAAACGCCCTCTCGATCTCTGCAAAACAGTCCGTTCCCGGACGCATCAGTTCATGCGCCAGCTCATCTGCCAACACTATTTTTGCAGAAAATTCCCGTTCTATGTAATGCAGGAGCTCGGACTTGCCGGCTCCCACACCCCCTGTTATTCCTATCAATTTCATACTGTCACCTTCCCGCCTGTCTGCTGTCCTTTTTGCTATTTCGCTTCATACCAGTTTTTTCCGGTATGCATATCTATTTCCAATGATACTGACAGACTTGCCGCGCGACGCATTTCTTCTTCTAAAATCTGCTCTACTTCTGCAAGCTCTTCATTCTTTGTTTCTATCAGTAGTTCATCATGCACCTGCAGGATCAGTCTGGAAGAAAGCCCTTCTTGTGCCAGGCGGTCGTGTACGCGGATCATAGCAATTTTGATAATGTCGGCTGCAGTTCCCTGAATTGGCGCGTTCATTGCCACGCGCTCTCCGAAGGAACGCTGCATGAAATTGCTGGAAGAAAGCTCTGGTACGGGACGTCTTCTGCCAAACAGAGTCATGGAATAACCTTTTTCTTTTGCGTCGGTTACCAGGCCGTCTAAAAAGGATTTTATCTTTGGATAGGTTTCAAAATAGCGCTCAATATAATCTGCGGCCTCTTTCTTACTGATGCTCAAATCCTGGCTTAAGCCAAATGAACTGATACCGTATACAATTCCGAAATTGACGGCTTTTGCATTGCGCCGCTGCAGATCGGTAACTTCGTCAAATGGAATGTGAAATACCTGCGACGCGGTTGTCCGGTGGATATCTTTGGCTTCCCGGTATGCCTGTATGAGCTGCTCGTCGCCGGACATATGCGCCAGTACGCGAAGCTCAATCTGAGAATAATCCGCATCTACAAAAATATACCCCCTGTCCGGAGAAAATACTTTGCGGATCGAGCGGCCAAGCTCCATACGGATTGGAATATTCTGCAGGTTGGGATCGGTGCTGCTGATTCGTCCGGTTGCAGTAATCGTCTGATGGAACGTACTGTGGATCCTCCCGTTTTCGTCGATAAAATTTGCAAGCCCGTCCGCATATGTCGATTTTAGCTTTGTCAGCTGACGGTACTCCAATATCTCTGCAACCAGAGGATATTGGGGTGCGAGCTTATCCAGTACGTCTGCCGCCGTGGAATAACCCGTTTTGGTTTTTTTGCCGTAGGGCATTTTTAATTTTTCAAAAAGAATCACGCCAAGCTGTTTGGGAGAGTTGATGTTAAACGCTTCTCCGGCTTTTTCATAGATGCTTTTTTCCAGCTCCGTAATCCGGCTTATCAGGCTTGCCCCGTACAATGCCAGGGCTTCCTTGTCCGCCGCGATACCGGACTCCTCCATATCCGCCAGCACATAGACCAGTGGGAGCTCTATTTCTTTGTATAACGAATCCATGCCTGTTTCTGTTAGCTTTGCCGTCAATATGCCTTTTGCTTTCCAGGCGGTATACGCCATATAACAGACGCATTTTAAAGCTTCGGCAGAATCTTCATTTTCTTCCATGGCGTCCGCAAGCGATATTTTTCCAAGCAAGTCCGTTTGGGACGGAACCAAAAGACCCAATTCGTTTTTGGCAATGTCCTCATATGCGTATTCATTCTGCAGCGGATTGAGCAGATATGCCGCAAGGCTGCAGTCAAAAAGATGCTTTCGCAGATCCATATCGCTTTTGGGAAGATTAAAAAACTTCACCTGTTCCTTTAAGTCCAGAACAGATACATCCGTGCCGCCCGTCAGCAGTTCCTGAAGTTTCGTCTTTAAATAATCCTCCGTCAAAAACCCCATCACCGGAATGTACGACGTCTTTTCCTCTCCAAAGCATATAGCTGCTCCATACAACCGCTCCCCTTTTACAACCGGCACAAGGCCAAAACAGCCGCTCCTCTTTGCATGTGAAAGAAATTCCTCTGCCTCGCCAAACTCCCCGACCCTGCTGAAAAAATCCTCCATCCGGTTTGCAGGCGCATCCAGTTCAAAACGGCTCAGCATATTTTTAAATTCCAGTTTTTTACAGAGTAAATAAGCTTCTTCGGTATACAGTCCATGCAGCCTGGCTTCCTTGAAATCATAGTCAAGCTCAGCATGTACATCAATCGTCGCCAACGTCTTTGAAAGCTCTGCCAAATCGTAATGCTCCCGTAAATTTTCTTTCGCGCGGTTTGGCTTTATTTCTTCCACATGGTCATGCGCATTTTCCATACTGCCGTAGGTAACGATCAGGTTCGTGGCGGTCTTTTCCCCAATCCCCGGCACACCCGGAATATTGTCGGAAGTATCCCCCATCAAAGCCTTTACATCAATAAACTGCGCCGGCGTTACCTGGTAACGCTCCAAAACGTCTTTTGCATAATAATCTTCGATTTCCGTTCCGGTACGTTTGGTTTTTGGAATCCGGATCTTGACATGCTCCGTTGCAAGCTGCAGTAAATCGCGATCGCCGGATACGACAGATACCTCCAGTCCCGCTTCTTCCGCCTGCCTGGAAATCGTCCCCAAAATATCGTCTGCTTCATAACCTTCTTTTTCCACAATCCGCACGCCCATTGCCGTCAGCATTTCCTTCATCAGCGGCACCTGCTGGCGAAGCTCCTCCGCCATCGGTTTTCTCGTACCCTTATATTCCGCATACATCTTATGCCGGAAGGTCGGCGCGTGTACGTCAAAAGCAACCGTCAGATAATCCGGCTGCTCTTCATCTAATATCTTAAATAAAATATTTAAAAACCCGTACACCGCATTCGTATGAATTCCTTCGGCATTGGTCAAATCCGGAATCCCGAAAAATGCACGGTTTAAAATACTGTGCCCGTCAATCAATACTATTTTTTCACTCATATTGCCCTCGTATATTCTTTTAACCAGTCATTTTCCTCTTCATCCAAATAAGGAGAAAGCGTTTCGTATACTTTTTTATGGTAACGGTTCAAAAGCTCTCTTTCACGTCCTGTCATCCCATCCGCATCCACTGCATCCAGATCAACCGGCGCATAAGTAATGGTTTCAAAACACATAAACTGACCATATTCATTCTTCTCTGCTCTGCGGCAGACCAGCTCATTTTCAATACGAATCCCATATGCCCCTTCGATATAGACGCCCGGCTCGTCAGTTGTAACCATACCTTCCTCCAGTACCGCAAGATCCTCTCCGTCCTCCCGCTGCTTCCATCGGAAGGAATTTGGCCCTTCGTGCACATTTAAAATATGCCCTACCCCATGACCCGTCCCACATTTATAGTCAATACCCATCTCCCAGAGCGGCTCCCTGGCAAGAATATCCAAATTCAGCCCACTGCAGCCATACAAAAACTTTGCAGCTGAAAGGTTCAGATTTGCCCGCAGCACGGCTGTAAAATGCTTACGCATTTCTTCCGAAACCAATCCAAGAGCTATCGTTCTTGTAATATCCGTCGTCCCCTCCAGATAATGTCCGCCGGAATCCACCAAAAGAAAACCTTCCGGCTCTAACCTGGCATTACTTTCCGGTGTGGCCGCATAGTGCATCATAGCTGCATTTGCACCATACGCACAAATCGTATCAAAGCTTAAATCCAGAAAATTCTCCTGCGCACGTCTCTGTTTTTCCAGATAATCAGAAGCCGAAATCTCTGTCATCGGTATCTTCCCAATATTTGTTTTCAGCCAGAACATAAATTTCGTAAATGCCACGCCGTCTTTTATATGCGCCGCTATGGTATTTTCGATTTCCACCGGGTTCTTAACCGCTTTTAACAGCCCAGAAGGATTTTCGCGCTTTATTTTCTTCACCGAATCCGCCAGGCTCTTCAAAATACGGAAATTAACGCTTTTTTCATCATACAGCACAGCCTTTGATCTCATAGAAGATACATAAGAATAAATTTCCCCGTACGGCATAGTCGAAACATGATTTTCCTCCAGATATGCCCTCTGCGCCTCTGTAATGCTCTGCTCCCTCACAAACCAAATGCATTCCTGCTCCGTAATCACAAGAAAAGACAGCACCACCGGTACATGGGAAATATCACCGCCGCGCACATTTAACAGCCACGCAATATCATAAAGCGACGCCAGAATATGCGCATCTGCTTTCGCCTCTTTCATTTTTTGGCGCACCGCAGAAAGCTTCTCCTTCGTGCCACACCCCGAATAAGCTTCCTCTAAAATAAAAAACGGCTCTTTTGGTACAGGCGGCCGTCCTTCCCAAATATTGCCGACCAGGTCCTCTTTCGTACAAAGACTGGCCTTCTTCTCCTCTGCAATCCTCCGATACGCTTCCCCCTCCTTCGCCGAAACCGTCCGTCCATCAAACCCCAGACATCCGCCGGGCCTTAATTTCTCTTCTATAAACTCTTTTACAGAAGGCACGCCCTCTTCTTCCATCCTGTAAAGCGTCACTCCACTCCCGTCCAGTTGTGCTTTTGCCTGGATAAAGTATCTCCCATCTGTCCAAAGTCCCGCTTCCTCCTTCAACACAACCGCCGTCCCGGCCGATCCCGTAAATCCAGTCACATATTCCCTTGTCTTAAAATGCTCGCCTACATACTCCGATCCATGAAAATCCGAAGTCGGAATGACATACAAATCCACTCCGTGCCTTTCCATCTCCTCCCGAAGCCGCCTCAGCCTATCTGCCGCCTGATTACCCATTTTCATTCTCCTCATAAAATTCAAAAAACTTCGTATCCAGCTCCGGGTAAGAACGTTTCAGCGAAATCGGCTTGCCGCTCCGGTTCAAAAAACAATGCTCACTCGAAGCCAGCGTACGAAGCTCCCCCGTTTCCCTGTCCGTCATCCGATATTCTACCCGCATCCGTATTCCGTCATACTCCGCAATCTTCGTCTCAATCACAATCGTATCGTCAAAATGCACCATACTTTTATATTCACAAGTCACAGCCAGCACCGGGCTGATAATCTCCATCTTTTCCATTCCCTTATAGGACAACCCGATCTGTTCCATCAAATCCATCCGCGCTTCTTCCATCCATCTGATATAATTGGAATGATGAATAATCCCCATCTGATCCGTTTCATAATATTTCGCATGATGCTCATAGGGTTTTATGTGAATTTGCCCTGCCTGTCCATAAATCTGTACTTCTCTCTCTGCCATAAGAAGGCACCTCCTTTTTCACATCTTTTAATCCTTTCCCTTTTATTGTAACCAAATAGCAGTAATTAATCAAGATGCACTGGTCAACAAAAATTGGACACTCAAATTGTATTTTTTGACGTACAGTCTTTAAGTATTATACAGCTGCATATGTTTCCCCGTACTGTTTGGGCATTAAGTACCCCAGCGATTATGCGGGCCGTTCCTCAAACCCCCAGTATAATCCTCTTTCTCCACCTCCCCCAGCATCCGGAGAAAAACCGTAAATTCCTGGAAAACGTAGTCGGACAGAGGGCAGGGTATGCAGCCGGGGCATTGTGACAAAATTTTAGGAGTTCTTAAGCATCCCCAAACCCTCAGCAATGGCCTGCCCTCTGTCCGACGTATACTTCCAAAAAATCCACGCCCCTCTCTCTAATGCGCCTTCTTCACCGGCGGCCTAAGCGGATCTATCACCTCCTTCGCATCAAACAAATCCCCCACATTATCCTGCTCCCCAATCGCATTAAAATAAATCCTGAGCCCGTCCAAATTTCTTCTCCCCTGCCGCAGATAATCCTTCCCAAACCAGGTTCGGTACAAATTGGAATCTACATTACAAAAAATTTGATATCCCTGCTCCCGCAGATATCTGTACTTCGCATTCCCTTCGTCATAATCTCCCCACGCTCCGAGATCCTGCCCATGCGCAAAGATGATCGTATCTACCGCACCGACCAGAGGTTCCACATTTTCACGCCATTTCTGCGTATCACTCATCAGGCGTTCCAGGCTGACGTCCCCGATACGGAGATGCCCCCAGGTATGGCTGGCAAATTCCCATCCGTCTTCTTTCAGGGCATCCGCCACCTGCTTTGCGCCTGCCCTCTCCTGCTCTATGTCAAAATCCGGATGCTCCTTAAGCCAGTTTTTCTTGTCGTCATTTAAGTTTCCATTTATATCCAGATAACTGTTATCCGTACGATACCCTAAAATTCCATTGTATCCGGTTAAAGCGATAATACCCTTTGCCCCACGGTAAGAAGCATCCGGATGCTCTTCAATAAACGCATCCAGAAGCGGCACCACATCATAAGCTCCTTTTACATGCGTCCCGTCCTCCTGAATATATTCGCAGGTAGGCTTTCCATCCGGTCCCACTAACATCCTCGCGGCGTATCCATAGTTATCATAGCTGTGGTAATAGCACAAATCATCCTGCGACAGCACATACGCCCGTTTTCCCGGCGGGAGCATAATCTGTGCAGGCTGATATGTTGTGACACCGTTTTCATCCGTCACGGTATCGATCAAATCGTGGATACCTACGATAACGTATCCTCTGTCGTACATTTCCTGTGTAATTTTTTCAAATTCACTGATTGTTGTCATCCATTGGTTGTTGCCTACTGCCTGAGGATCCGTGTCCTGATTCGCAAAGGCCCGGTTTTGATCTACAACTAACGTATGGTAAAATACATGCGTAACTTCATCCATGTTTACCGGTACGCAGGCTGCTTTTGCCTCTTCGTAAGAGCCGATTTGCTCCGTGATAGCGGGATCGGATTCGTACCCATCAATACTCTGTAATATGCCGATTGCGCCGTCATAATCATAGGAAGCCGCTAAACGTTCTGCCCTTGCAACCGTTTCCTGCCGCCAGACAACAGCCTCCTGTTCTGTTTCTTCGATTTGACTGTCAGGCCCGTCGGGAATCACAAAAGCTATTCCTGCCCCTGTCATTCTGGTTTCTGATTTCCGATCTGTTTTTATGATCCTCAGGAAGGCCCATCCTAAGACGGAAACCACGCCTGCCATAAAAATACAGACAACTATCCTGTTTCTTATCACTCTGTATTTTTTTCTTCGCTTTTTCTTTTTGTCCATTCTGGTTTCCCTCTTTTTTGTCCGGTATTTTCGTAACAGTGAAGCCGGAAGGCTGAACTGTTACGTATTTTCTGCAGCGCGCCGCATGGCGCGCCCAAATCATAAAAAAGGATCCTTTTACAGAATCCTTTTTTGCAAAAACACGTTTATTTTACACTCTCTACAAACTTTAAGAATGCTGTTCTTCCTTCCGGCGTGCATTTATACACTCCGGCATCCTCAAGCACCTCGGAGAAAACAAGTCCAATTTCTTTTTGAACAATTCCTTCGATATTCTCTTCCGTAAAGCTGTCGTATTTCGGAGTAAATTCCTCCACCCAGTCCGCATGCTTTGCAAGCGCTTCATCTGCCCTGAGATCTGCTCCGCTCAAAATAGCCTTCTTAAGCTCTGCCATTTCATCCTTTAACCTGGCCGGAAGTACTGCAAGCCCCATAACCTCAATCAAACCGATATTTTCTTTCTTGATGTGGTGCAGTTTGGCATGCGGATGATAAACGCCAAGCGGATGCTCTTCTGTTGTAATATTGTTGCGCAGTACCAGATCCAGTTCAAACAGTCCGTCACGCTTTCTTGCGATCGGTGTAATCGTGTTGTGCGGTTCGCCATCCGTTTCTGCAAAGATAAACGCCGCCTCGTCGGTGTATCCCCTCCATGCCAGCAGGATTCTGTCAGCCAGCTCAATCAGGCGATCCCTGTCGGCACAGTCTAAGCGGATCACGGACATCGGCCATTTTACAATGCCGGCTTTAACGTCTTCAAACCCTGCAAAGGAAATTTCCTGTTCTACTGCCGCCCTTGCCATCGCAAATTCATAGTGTCCTCCCTGGAAATGGTCGTGACTTAAAATCGACCCGCCTACAATCGGCAGATCCGCGTTTGATCCGACAAAATAATGTGGGAAGCACGCTACGAAATCCAAAAGCTTGCCAAATGTCGCACGTTCAATCTTCATCGGCGTATGTTTGGAATTGAATACAATACAGTGCTCGTTATAATAAACATACGGTGAATACTGGAAAAACCAGTCACTGTTGTTGATCGTCACCGGGATAATCCTGTGGTTTTGCCTAGCAGGATGGTTTACGCGGCCTGCATAACCTTCGTTTTCCCTGCAGAGCAGACATTTGGGATAGCCGCTCTGTTTCGCAAGCTTGGCTGCCGCAATGGCCTTTGGATCTTTCTCCGGTTTTGATAAATTAATGGTAATATCAAGCGTACCATATTCAGTATCTGCCGTCCATTTTAAATCCTTTTTGATACGGTATCTGCGGATATAATCCGTATCTCTGCTTAATGTATAAAAATAATCCGTCGCCTCTTTCGGATCTTTTTCATAGAGGCTTCCAAATTTTGCAATCACTTCACTTGGCCTGGGCACCAGAAGACTCATGATTTTGGTATCAAATAAATCGCGGTATACTACGCTGTTTTCTTTGGTAATACCGTTTTCATACGCATAATCAAGCATATCTTTTAAAATGCCCTCTAAGGATTCTTCTGCCGCTTCCCTTGTCATACCGCCCTTCTTCGCGTGGGCAGCAGCCACTTCATCCTCCAGCTCATCTAAGCCAAACAGCTCTAACAAACGATTAACCGTAAAATCCTTATCTGCCGGTTCAATCAATCCGGTTGCCAGCCCATACTCCGTTAAATCTAAAATCCTCTCCTGAATCATATCCTTCCACCTTTCCTCTCTTTCTGTTTTACTCATTATCCCCGCTGCTTAGCCAGCGAAGCTCTTCTGCGTCAAGTTCCAGATCCAATGCTTTTAAATTGGCAAGCATTTTCCTGGCAGCAGACGCAGAACAGATTGCCATTGGGTTTAACGGCTGCTGTAACAGCCAGGCGAGCGCAATCTGCGGTACTGTGGCATGCTTTTTTGCCGCCAGCTGTTCCGCCTTTGCAAGCTTCTTAAAATTCCTGGGACAGCAATAGCCTTTCACGGCATATTCATCCAGCAGCTTTACTGCGCGCTTCTCCTCATCCGAACGGAATTTTCCGGACAGAAAACCGTGCGCCAGACCTGCATATGCAAAGACCTCCACACCCTTATCCTGGTACCAGTCCCGTTCCGCGCTGTGTTTTTCACCTGAAATATCCACGCATCCGCCTCCCCAGGGATCTTCCTTTTGTTCTGCAAGGCTGTATGCAGGGCTTGACACGTCAAAACCAAACATATCATGGGCATATGCGTATTCATTCGCTTCGTCAATACGCTCATAGCTCCAGTTCGAACCGCCGAACACACCGATTTTCCCCTCTTCCCGCAGCTCGTTTAAAGTCTCCACTAACGGACCGACCGGCACTTTCGGATTATCTCTGTGAAGCATATAAATATCCAGATAGGATGTCTTAAGCGTCTCAAGAGATTTCTCCACATCCTCCCGGATTGCTTCCGATGTCACACGCATTTCCTGTGAGCCCGCCGCAGGGTGCGCTCCTTTTGCCAGAAGTACAACCGCATCCCGGTTGTCCCTCGCCGCAATCCACGAGCCCAGCGACTTCTCCGCCATGCCATAGCTTCTTGCCGTATCAAATGTATTCACTCCCGCCGCAAATATCTCATCCAGCAGCTTAAATACATTTTCTCCCCGCATCATTGCCGGAGTAGCCGTTCCAAACACGATACGCGAAACCGGTTTATTTACATCCGTTATGTTCTTGTATTCCATGCAAAACCTCCTGTATCTGTTTTTTGCCCACTCCGGTCAAATAATCCCCTCACTCTATTTTGACACCAAATGCCATAAAATGCAACTGTTACTGCAAATCTTTTCCTTCCAACAGTTTATCCACACTTGCCAGCTTGACGCAGACTATAAAAATATTCGTCGCTGTTTCCAGATCCTCCAGGCTCGGATAGGTCGGCGCAATTCGAATTACAGAGTCCATAGGATCATCGCCGTACGGGAATGGCGCTCCTGCCGGGGTCATAACCACGCCTGCCTTCTTGGCCCTGGCCACAATTTCCTTTGCACAGCCTTCCATTGCATTGTAGCAGATGAAATAACCGCCTTTCGGACAGTGCCAGCTTCCAACGCCTCTGTCCGCCAGCTCCTGTTTTAACAGATTCAAAACCAATTCAAATTTCGGACGCAGAATTTCTGCATGCTTTTTCATATGCTCGGTAATGCCATGGATGTCTTTAAAGAAACGTACATGGCGGAGCTGGTTTACCTTGTCATAGCCAATCGTCTGTACACAGAGCTGCTTTTTAATATCCTCCAGATTGTTCGCGGAAGCTGCTATGGCAGCCACGCCGGAACCGGGAAAGCTGATTTTGGAGGTCGAACAGAATTTATAAACCATATCCGGATTACCCGCCCGTTTACATTCTGCAAAAATTTCTATCAGATTATCGTGATCGATATCATACAGATGATGTACCCCATAAGCGTTGTCCCAATAAATACGGAAGTCCTTTGCCGCCGGTTTCAGCCTCGCAAAGCGGCGCACAGTCTCGTCAGAATACGTAATTCCCTGCGGATTGGAATACTTCGGCACACACCAGATGCCTTTAATCGCATCGTCGCCCGACACCAGCTCTTCTACCATATTCATATCCGGGCCGGTAGCAAGCATCGGGACATTAATCATCTCTATCCCAAAATGCTCGGTAATCGTAAAATGCCTGTCATATCCAGGCACCGGACACAAAAACTTCACCTTATCCAGCTTGCACCATGGCGTACTTCCCATTACCCCGTGAGTCATGGATCGGGACACGGTATCGTACATAATATTTAAACTGGAATTTCCGTAAATCATAATATTGTCCGGATTGCACTCAATCATATCGCCAAGCAGCACCTTTGCCTCATGGATACCGTCTACCACACCGTAATTACGGCAGTCTGTCCCATCGTCACAGGCAAGGTCCACACCGCTGTGCAGCACATCCATCAATCCCATAGAAAGGTCTAACTGTTCCGCAGACGGCTTTCCTCTCGACATGTCAAGCTGAAGCCCGCGCATCTGATATTTCCTGTATTCTTTTTCCAGTTCTTTTTTTTCCTGCAGTAATTCTTCTTCTGTCATTTCCAGAAATGATTTCATGTTGATTCCTCCTAATTATTTTTATATTGTTTCAGGCTTTCCAGATAAGATAACACCTGCTTTTCACAGCCGTTTTCCGTCGGCTCGTAAAAATGCTCGTCTAAAAGCTCATCCGGCAGATACTGCTGAGCCACATAGTGCCCCGGATAGTCGTGCGCATACTGATATCCAATGCCGCGCTCCAATCTGCCTGCTCCCGGATAATGCGAATCCCGCAGATGCGCAGGCACCTGGGCTGTTCTGGTATTGGATACCTTTTTGGCCGCCCGTCCTATCGCCAGGCAGGAAGCATTGCTTTTGGGCGCCGTCGCCACATAAATCACCGCGTGTGACAGGATAATCTGCGCCTCCGGCATCCCTACCCTCTCAATGGCAAGACAGGCCGATACCGCTACATTCAGCGCATTGGAATCTGCCATGCCCACGTCCTCCGATGCGCAAATCATAATACGCCTTGCAATAAACCGGATATCTTCGCCGGCAGCAAGCATTCTTGCAAGGTAATATACGGCTGCATCCGGATCCGATCCTCGCATGCTTTTAATAAACGCAGATATCACATCATAATGGTTATCTCCGCTTTTGTCATATTTTATCGCCCGCTTCTGGATACATTCCTCCGCTACGGGCAGAGAAATATAAATTTTACCGTCTTTGCCGCGCTCTGTTGTCAGAATTCCAAGTTCAAGGGCATTTAATGCCGACCGCGCGTCGCCATTTGACGCGTCTGCCAAAAATTCAAGCGCATCCGGCAAAAGCACTGCGCCATACGCGCCCATGCCCTTTTCCTCGTCAGATACTGCCCGAAGCAAAAGTACCTTGATATCCTCGCTGGAAAGAGGTTTTAACTCAAAAATCACAGAGCGCGAAAGCAGCGCCCCATTCACCTCGAAATAAGGGTTTTCCGTCGTTGCACCAATGAGGACTACCGTACCGTCTTCTACAAATGGGAGCAGATAATCCTGCTGCCCTTTATTAAAACGGTGGATCTCGTCGATGAAGAGGATCGTTTTCTTCCCGTACATGCCGGCCGTATCCTTTGCCTGGCGAACTACCTCTTCCATATCTTTTTTGCCGGCGGCAGTCGCATTGATCTGGGTAAAGGAAGCGCTTGTGGTGTTGGCCACAACTTTTGCAAGCGTCGTCTTGCCGGTTCCGGGCGGGCCGTAAAACAGGACGGACGAAAGCGTATCCGCTTTGATGGCGCGGTATAAGAGCTTGCCTTTGCCTATAATATGCTGCTGCCCTACCACTTCCTCTAATGTGACGGGACGCAGCCTGGAAGCTAACGGCGCTTCCTTTTCCTGATTCTGTTCTCTCATATAGTCAAATAAATCCATAATAATTAATCTCCTGCATTTTAAGATACATGAGTTTACACAATTTTACAAGTAAAAATGTAAAATATGCTCTCTGTCTGGTGTGGAGCGGTTACAATTCACGGCCTAGCCGACCGCGAACTGTAACGCATCCAGCCCATTGAAAAGTCACCTGACGGCGAGGGGTGTCGGACGGCGAATTGAGGGAGACGCAAATGACGAATTATTTTTCCAACCTTTATCCAATTGACTGCGCAGTGCTGTCTGTGAATGCACAATCCTACCGAAAATATGGCACGCTGCCAGAGCATGAATTCCTTCCTGAA
>JAAWDZ010000070.1 GCA_022794015.1 Eubacterium sp.
ATACCGGAACTGATCCAGATAGCATCTAACCCGGCTTTTGAAGAAAACCGCAAGAAAAAACACAATAAAAGCGCAAAATACGGATGGTACAGGTATGATGTCCGTTTTGCCCTCCCGGTCTATGAGGAAAATACGCTTGTAAGATACAATATTTTCCATGCCCGGCTTCTGATTAACCATGCTGAAAATGGCATGAAATATCTGTATGATATTTTGGCAATAAAAAAAGAAACGAGCAAGCCGTAGCAAAATGTACGGTGAAAACCCATTCCTTATTCTCAATAATAAGCTATTTTTTAATTCCTGTCAATCCCCAATTTTGATTTTTTCAGAATACCTCCATTGGCATTTTTTATGCAATGGGGGAACTTTGTTCCCCCTTAACCACTCCATAGCCCGTTTGGGATATATGGAGCGGCAGAGCAGCGGATTCAAGAAAATTACATAAAGCGGTTGTTTCAAATGAAAACCAGTTGTTTCAAACGCTGCTTGGGGGATTGAAAGCCAAAACAACAACGAAAGAAACGATTTCTTCTGCTTGGTTGAGGATACTGTTTTTTCGCCGTATCCATTCACTTCTTTCCGCCAGTACCGCATAAATGCTATGCTGTGGCTCTTTTGTATTTATTTTGATTAAGTAGTCCTTTATATTTTATAACTCCTGGCGCGTATTTGAAAATTTCTTTCCCTCTGAATGTAGACAAAGATAAATAACAATTAGAAATCCACTTCCGTATCATAATAGCAGCATTTCAGCAGCTTCTCCATCTCTTCCTGGCTTGGCTGACGTGGGTTGGAGCCTGTGCAGGCGTCTAAGAGTGCGTTTGCCGCGATATCTGAAAGTCTCTCCAGGAATACCTCTTCCGGTACAAAGCCCTGCTCACACGGATAGCTGTCTGCGCCGTAATTCCTGATGCAGTGCGGAATGTTCAGATCGTCGTTCATCTTCCGCAGATATGTAATCAGAAGCTCCACCTTCTCGTCTAAGGTAGTTCCTCCTAAGCCCATGAAATCAGCGATATCACCATAACGTTTCTTCGCCGTCTCATCTTTGGCGTTGAATGCGATAACCTTCGGCAGGTACATTGCATTAGCTGCACCGTGAATGATGTGCGCGCCGTAATCTGCAAAAACTGCGCCTGTCTTGTGCGCCATAGAATGTACGATACCAAGAAGTGCATTGGAAAATGCCATTCCGGCCAGACACTGTGCATTGTGCATAGAATCTCTTTTGGCCATATCGCCGTTGTAGGAATCTACCAGATCATGCTGAATCATCTTAATAGCATGCAGCGCCAACGGATCCGTATAGTCGCAGTTTGCGGTCGATACATAAGCCTCTACCGCATGTGTCATTGCATCCATACCGGTATGCGCTACCAATTTCTGCGGCATCGTTTCTGCCAAATCCGGATCTACAATTGCTACGTCCGGTGTAATCTCAAAATCAGCGATCGGGTATTTGATACCCTTCTGGTAATCTGTGATGATAGAAAATGCCGTAACCTCAGTTGCCGTTCCAGATGTAGAGGAAATAGCACAGAAATGCGCTTTCTTGCGTAATGCCGGAATACCAAATACCTTGCACATTTCTTCAAATGTAATGTCCGGATATTCATATTTGATCCACATTGCTTTGGCCGCATCAATCGGAGAACCGCCGCCCATTGCAATAATCCAGTCAGGTTCAAACTTCGCCATTGCCTCTGCACCCTTCATAACAGTCTCAACAGACGGATCCGGCTCAATTCCCTCAAAAATCTCTACTTCCATACCTGCTTCATTTAAATATTCTACCGCGCGGTCCAAAAATCCAAAACGCTTCATGGAACCTCCGCCAACGCAGATGATTGCCTTCTTCCCGGTAAAGGATTTCAGCGCCTCCAAAGAGCCTTTTCCATGATATAAATCACGCGGTAACGTAAATCTTGCCATTTGTAAATACCTCCTTAAAATTTTACCCGTTTCACTGGTTTTCCTGTAAATTTGTAAACACAAATTCCATTCATACTATACCAAATCCCGCTGAATTATACAACCCAATCACAAAATTTCACGAAAAAGTTAATAATATGTTACATTTCATGGGTATCCGCGTTGCCTTTGCCCCTGTGATTGGAGTTTAAGCAAACACCTCATTTGTTCCCAACCCGAAAGTAAAGTTACGCTGCACCATCTGAAACATAACAAATGATTGACAATCAACATTTTATTGGTGTATAACAATATCAGAATGGCTATTGCCAAATATATAAATTTCATTATCAGGAGGAATATCTATGCAACTGATTCAGGCAAAGGATTACGAGGACCTGGGACGCAAAGCGGCAAATATAATTTCTGCACAGATTATTATGAAGCCAGACTGCGTGCTCGGCCTTGCAACAGGCTCCTCGCCGTTAAGCACCTACGCCAACCTCGTCAAATGGTATCAGAAAGGAGATCTGGATTTTTCCAGAGTATCTTCCGTGAACCTGGACGAATACCGCGGACTTACGGCAGACAACGATCAGAGCTATCGGTACTTTATGAATACGAATCTTTTTGATCATATCAATATTGACAAAGAAAACACCTACGTTCCGGACGGCACAGAGCCAGACGCCGACAAAGCCTGCAGGAACCACGATACCATAATCGAAAAACTCGGCGGTATTGATTTGCAGCTGCTGGGAATGGGCTTAAACGGCCACATTGGATTTAATGAACCAGCTTCGGAATTTCCAAAGGGCACGCACTGCGTGGATTTGACACAGAGCACTATCGAAGCGAACTCCAGATTCTTTGCTTCCATTGACGATGTCCCGACCCAGGCCTACACGATGGGTATTCAGAACATTATGCTGGCAAAGAAAATCCTTGTTGTCGTCAGCGGCGCAAACAAAGCGCAGATTGTAGCAGACGCCTTTTTAGGACCAGTGAAGCCGGAAGTTCCCGCTTCGATTTTACAGCTGCATCCGGATGTTACCGTTGTAGCGGACGCAGACGCTTTGTCCATTTACCTGGAACGCTGCAAGGCATAACTTTTTTCATACATATAAAGAAGCCGTCGGAAAATGGCTATCTGCTATTTTTAAGAATGTATTGCAAATAAGCGTCATTTTCCGACGGCTTCTGATTTTTTAAAAAATCTGCCTTTATAAGGCTACTTTATATAGACGGGCATCCATATTCTACTGAAAATACTTCACACCGGATTCAAACAGCTTCATATCCTGCTCTCCATAGATATTTACGGCAACAGACTGTCCGCGCCGTTCTACATGCGCCATCTTTCCGAGCACGCGTCCGTCGGGGCTTATAATTCCTTCAATCGCCGCATAAGAGCCATTCACATTCCACTCTTCGTCCATCGTAGGCTGTCCGGCTTCATTGACATACTGCGTCGCTACCTGTCCATTTGCAAACAGCTTATCCAGCCACGCTTTCTGCGCCACAAAACGTCCCTCGCCATGGGAAGCCGGATTACAATAGGTCTGGCCTAAAGACGCACCTATAAGCCATGGGGATTTGTCCGTTACTACTTTGGTATAAACCATCTTACTGATATGCCGTCCAATTGTATTATACGTCAGCGTCGGGGAATCCTCTTTCTGCCCGGTGATCTCCCCATATGGCACCAGTCCGAGCTTGATCAACGCCTGAAAGCCGTTGCAGATACCAAGCATCAGCCCGTCCCGTTCCTGTAACAGCCTGTTTACCGCTTCCGAAAGCTTTGCATTACGGAATGCCGTCGCAAAAAACTTTGCGGAACCCTCCGGTTCATCCCCGGCTGAAAATCCGCCCGGAAACATAATAATCTGCGCCTGGTTAATACAATCCGCAAATGCGTCCACCGACTCGCGGATATCCGTCGCGTTTAAGTTCCGGAATACTCTGGTTATGACATGCGCCCCTGCTGCTTCAAATGCCTTTGCGCTGTCATATTCGCAGTTGGTCCCTGGGAACACCGGAATAAATACCGTCGGCTTAGCCACTTTATGTTTGCAGACATATACCTTTCCCGCCTGGTATACATCTGTATCCACGGTATCCTTCGCCTCGGACACACGCGTGGGGAATACTGCTTCCAGCGTTTTAGTCCAGGCCAGAAGCGCTTCTTCCATAGAAAGCTCCATATCGCCACAGACAAAGGTCTGCGCACTATGAACCTCGCCCACCGTTCTTACAAACTCTGTAATACCTGCTTTTTCCATTGCAGCATATACTTCTGTTTCTTTTCCTGCCGGAACTTCCGCCAGGATATTTCCAATACCCGGTGCAAACAGCTCGTCCGCTCCAAGCGCCTTATCAATCGTGACGCCAAGCTTATTGCCAAATGCCATTTTACAGGCCGCTGCCGCAAGCCCCTTTGCATCCAATACATAGGCCGACACTACCGCCCCCGAAGAGGTAAGTCCATGTATGGTATCGTAAAGCTTCATCACCTGCGAATATACCGGAAGATCATACTCGTCCTTCTGCACGGTAAACAACAGCAGCCGACTGCCAGCCGTCTTTAATTCCGGCGTCAGAATATCCCGCTCCTTCGCCACGTCCACAGCAAAGGAAACCAGGGTCGGAGGTACGTCAATTTCATTGAAGCTGCCGGACATACTGTCCTTGCCGCCAATTGAAGCAAGACCAAAGCCCATCTGCGCCTGATAAGCGCCAAGCAGTGCGGCAAACGGCTGGCTCCAGCGCGAAGGTTCCCCGGACATTCTGCGAAAATACTCCTGGAAGGAGAAACGGATTTTATGGAAATCTCCTCCGGCAGCCACAATGCGCGCCACCGATTCCAGTACGGCATATACCGCGCCGTGATACGGGCTCCAGGAGGACAGATACGGGTCAAAGCCGTAGCTCATCATCGTCACGACGTCGGTGTTTCCCTTTACTACCGGAAGCTTTGCTACCATGCTCTGTGTTTCGGTGAGCTGGTAACGTCCGCCATAAGGCATATATACGCTGCCTGCACCGATAGAACCGTCAAACATCTCCACAAGTCCCTTTTGAGAGCATACGTTCAAATCGGAAAGCATTGCCTGCCATGCGGCTTTCATGTCCTGTTTCTCCACAGCCTCTTTTACCTTCGGCATGGAAATACTTTCAAAATAACAATCCGACCGGGAAGGAATGTCCACTGCAACAGACGTTTCCTGGTGCGCTCCGTTCGTATCCAGAAATGCACGGGAAATATTGACAATCTCTTTGCCTCTCCAGCTTAAAACCAGGCGCGGTTCCTCCGTAACTACGGCAACTGCCACCGCCTCTAAATTTTCCTCTTTTGCATAAGCCAGAAACTGCTCTGCGTCCTCCGGTGCAACCACAACAGCCATACGCTCCTGTGACTCGGAAATTGCGATCTCCGTACCGTCCAGCCCGGCGTATTTTTTGGGAACGAGATCCAAATCCACCTTAAGGCCCGCTGCAAGCTCTCCAATCGCAACCGAAACGCCGCCTGCGCCGAAATCGTTGCATTTTTTAATGAGATAGCTGACCTCTTCCCTGCGAAACAGTCTCTGGATTTTGCGTTCTGTCGGCGGATTACCCTTCTGAACCTCGGCTCCGCAGGTATCAATCGAAGCCGTATTATGCGCTTTCGAAGAACCGGTTGCGCCGCCGCAGCCGTCACGTCCCGTGCGCCCGCCAAGCAGAATAATCACATCGCCTGGATCGGACATAAGCCGCCGTACCGCACGTCGGGGCGCAGCTCCCATCACCGCGCCGATTTCCATACGCTTTGCGACATAATCCGGATGATAAACTTCTTTGACGAAACCAGTCGCCAGTCCTATCTGATTGCCGTAAGAGCTGTAACCGTGCGCCGCCTCTCTTACAATTTTCTTCTGCGGCAGCTTGCCCTCCATCGTATCTTTTACCGACACGGTCGGATCAGAAGCGCCGGTTACACGCATTGCCTGATATACATACGTACGTCCCGAAAGCGGATCCCGGATTGCGCCGCCCAGACAGGTCGCCGCACCGCCAAACGGCTCAATTTCGGTCGGATGATTGTGTGTTTCATTTTTAAAATTTACAAGCCATTCTTCTGTCTGCCCGTCTACCTCTACCGGCACCACAATCGAGCAGGCATTGATCTCGTCAGACTCTTCCTGATCGTCAAGCTTTCCCTCTTTTTTCAGCTGCTTCATCGCCATCAGGGCGATATCCATCAGACAGACAAACTTATCCCTGCGCCCCGCATACATATCCCTGTGTGCGGTCAGATAGTCCTCGTAGGTTTTTTGAATCGGTTCCCTGTAATCGCCCTCTCCAAACGCAACGTCTTTTAATTCCGTGGAAAACGTCGTATGACGGCAATGATCCGACCAGTAGGTATCCAGCACGCGGATTTCTGTCATAGAAGGATCCCGCTTTTCCTCATCCCTGAAATAAGCCTGGATATGCAGGAAATCCGAAAAAGTCATGGCCAGAGTCAACGACAGGTACAAATCGTGCAACGCCGTTTTTTCCATGCTGCAAAAACCATTTAAAAAAGCCACATCCTCCGGTTCTTCATAATCAGAAGCCAGCGTATCCGGCTTTGACAACGCCGCCTCGCGGGAATCCACCGGATTGATGCAGTGCGCTTTGATTGCGTCAGACTGCTCTTTTGTCAGCTCTCCGGAAATAACATATGTGACCGCAGACCGGATAACCGGTTCTTCATTTTCATTTAACAGCCTGACACACTGTTCGGCGGAATCCGCCCTCTGATCAAACTGGCCCGGCAGATATTCCACGCTGAATACGTTCGCCCCTTTCGTATCAAAGGTTTCTTCGTACACCTCGTCTACCGGAGGCTCGGAAAATACGGTGCGGACTGCTTTTTCATATGTTTCATCCGAAATATGCTCCATATCATAACGGATTAAAACACGTACATCCTCTACACCCGTAATACCCAGATAGCCTGTGATTTCCGACTTCAGTTCTTTCGCCTGCACTGCAAAGGCCGGCTTCTTTTCCACATAGACTCTTCTAACACTGCCCATTGATGATCCCTCCGTTTTTCGTTTGATTTTGTTTATCATAACATCATTTTATCAATTAGTATAATTAATAAATTTTATCTTATTTATAAGTATATATGATAACCTGGTGATGCGGCGGAAGTATTATCCGCCGGAAATAGAAATAGCCGTCACTACCAATCGTGACGGCTGGCCTATAACCAGAAATATTTGCTTCATGTTACGGGGCAGAGCAGCTTCTATGGCCTTCCCGTTTTCATTCCTCCCATGTGATACTCTGAGAACTGTCCCCTTCGTCGCTCACAGTGTCCAAAGCGCCCGCAATCAATTTTATCATCTCCCAGACTGAGCGGAAATAAATCGTTTTGTCTTTATCCATCCATGTAATCTTGCCCTGCCAGCTGCTGTTCTGCCTGTGCTGGACGCGGATAATAAAAGTTCCCAAATCGCCATGTTTGCGTAATAATTCTTCATCGCTCATAATCTTTGCCCTTTCTTCTTTGCAATAAGTATTTGGTACCTTGTCCTGAAACGTACGCTCATTTGTGGACAGATGCGGAAAATTAATAGAATCGTAAAAGCGTTCTAATTCAAATAAGAGCTGCGACACGCCTTCTATATAAACGGCCTGCGTACTGTAACCATGGTATACCCTGGCTGTAAACTGGCTGTTCCTGCTTTCTACATGATCTACGCATAATACTACACCGCTGGGTGTTCCTATATACCATTGAGATTTTTTCATGTCCGTATCTCCTTACACAATCCTCTCTCTGTCCGGTGTGCAAATCACGCTGTTTACATAATACTGGATGCCGGTCCGCTGCCGGCCTACGATAAAGTGGTAGTTAATCCTTCTTTGAAGAATTTTACAGTTCTCACGCGTGGTATTTAACATCAGAACCAGATACTGTCCTTTTCCGTATTTATTAATAGCATCGCCGCGGCGCACAGACTGCTGGATGGCTTCTCCCAGACGCTCTGACAACTCCTCTAGCATCGCGCCGTCTTTCATGGGGTTTCCTTTGCTGTCTACTACGGTGCACAACATCAGATAGACAGACTGGCCGCCGCGCTCCATAATGCGTTCTATCATACGGTAAATACCCTGAAATACCGGATACGAGCATATGTAGCCGCCGGAACCTTCCCCCTCTTCGGCGAGTCTGGCCTGTATATCGTCGAGCACAGCATAGTGATGTCCTATCTGCGCACCTAATTTATTTAAAAGCTCCATCAATTGGCCGGAGGGACGAAGCCCCTGTTCCTGAAAGTAAAGCTCTACGGTATCATCATAAAACTTCCTGGCTTCCTCGTCACGGCCCAAAGAAATCAGCGCTTCCATCGTAACAGTCTCCCAGTCCGCCAGAGGATTGATTCTTGCAGCATAAAGCCCAAGCTCCTGCATCTGTATATAATCCTGGTTTATGCGTAAAAGCTCAACGGCTTTTTCTACGCAGGCACAAAACAGACCTCTGTAACGTCTGGCCTCCTGCGCTGCCCATACTACTCCTGTCTGTACCTCCAGGAATTCCCCGGTATAGGTGTAACAGGCTTCCAGATAAAGCTGCTGCTGCCTTTCGGGATCTTCTTCGTTTTCCGCCTCCCTGTAAAGCCGTTCCAGCTCGGCGGCATCTTCTATGACAGGAATTTCTCTGGTCCAGTAATAAACGCCTTCACGCTGCACGATGTAGTTTACATCGGGGAGGCCTGCGGCCCGTAATTTTTTCTTTGCATTGTAAATGACGCTTCTGGCTGCATGATGCAGATCGGCAATGTCCCTGCCTTCGAACAGAATCTCTTCTAACCGGTTACGACTGATCCCGTTCTCCCGGTTGTGCAGCAAAAGTTGCATCAGCCAGGCAAACTGTGTTTCAGCAGACTTGGTTCCGCCGATCAGCTGCCTGCCGTTCCAGATCATAGAAAAGTTTCCGAACATCTGCACATATAATGTGCTATTTTCCCCACTTTTTTCCATGATTGATATCCTCTACTCTTAATCTGTTGTTTTTTGTTCTTTTAAAGCATACACTTCTTTTATTTGAGGTAAAGCAATTATCTCAGTTACCATATATTTTCTGCAAAGCCCTCGTACCAATGCTACGCGTTTACTTACTGCAGCGCTCTCCCTCCCGCACTGTCCACCGGCACCAGCTTACCATGCAGCACATACCGCGCATCTTCAAATGAATAAGCGCAGGTGGACAGCAATACATAATGCGCATCTCCTTCCAGACTTACCTCCGCCTGAAAATCTGACCGTGAGGCCATATCCGTCAAATACGCGTTAAACTCCTCTCCCGCTTCCGGAAAAATACGGTAAGTATCCGAAAATGCCGATATCGTATATCCCGAAAACAGATCGACCCGGTAATCCTGTTCCGGCGTCAGTATCCACATAACCGGATGCCCCTCATAATACGCCTGTTCGGCCCAGTATTCAATGGATGCAAACATCGACTTATCCTTCATATGGTGCCCGTATAGCACAGTATTGGGATCGCCAAAACCGGATGTATTCTCCGTATCCATAAAAATAGATCCGGCCTTGCTGTACTCGCCGTCTATATTGTGATGCAGATAAAAATCATTATCCTCCCCCTTAAGGATCGGATAGTTGATTACACTGTCCTCACAGTATATCCAGCCTGTTACATCCGGATTCTTCTGCTTTAGCGCCTCAAAGTCCACAGTAATCGGCGCATAAACGCCGTTCTCTTTTGGTTCCGGGACAGACGACGGCTGCGTATACTGATCCGCCATCTGTATATAAAACTGTTCATTCGCCCTGTACTGCCACATGGAATAGCCGATGTAACCGGTCGAGCCGAAGAATACGACCAATAAAACAATAAAAATTGCACGTTTTACCCATTTATTCATGCCCGGTTCCTCCTGCGCTCACGCATTCTGCCCGCCAGGATATTCAGCATCGCACCGCAGGCTGCAAAACAGATAATATAGATCTTACCAATATTACTGGTCAGAATTTCCAGATAAACTCCTATGTAAGGATAATGGCGGGATACACGGCCGATTAAAGCGTCGTACTCCACATCGTTCATATCCTCTCCGGCATTGGCGTCGCCCTTGGTGGTGAATTTACCTTCTACTGTCTGGTTTTCGACGACGCGGTGCGCGATAACAGAATCACCGCTCCAAAATGCAATAACATCGCCCGTCTGTATGGTCTCAGGTTCCGTGGGCTCGACATAAATGACGCTACCGATCGGGATCTTGGGCTCCATACTGCCGCTGACGATGTTGTAAATTTCAAAATCCATCATACGCGGCGCTGCCATCAACAGGCACACGCCGATTACACTTAATAAAATCAGGGTCCCAACAATATTGCAAAGGGCGGGAATAATTTTCCCTCCCTTTGCTTTTGATCGCTGTCCTGTCGGCAACGCTTGATTAGTCATTTTTTATTTTCCTCTTCTTAAAGTTTCTCACCGTCAGTGCACCGACTCCGCCAAGCAGTACCAGTGCGGAACAAATACCGGCTTTTGCTGCCAACGGCAGGTTTAAAAGACGTGTCGCAAAGTCAGTTGCGCCTACCACCACATCATTTGCCTTTTCGCCAATATCGGTATTGGCAAGCGGTACATCACCATCATCCAGGTTTTCCAGATTATCCGGAGCCTCTGCTTCCGGAACTGGCGTATCTGGTATAGGCTCTACGACTGGCCCTGCATCCGGCGTCGCCGGCGGCGTTGTTCCGGCGTCTGCCGCCGCTCCACCGCCTCCTGCCGCCGCTCCACCGCCTCCTGCCGCCGCTCCGCCGCCTCCCGCGGCCGGCGCCGTCGGCGTTGTCGTCTGAGCTGTGCCACCTGTCGGCGCGGTCTGCGTCGGCGTTGTTCCGGGAGGCGTATTAGGCGCTGTACCTTCCGGAGGAGTTGCTGTCGTTCCAATCGTCAACGGCGTATAAGTAAATGTGAATACATTGTCCGCCGCATTTTGCTTTAAGGTTGCTGTCATGTTATATGCCTGCGGCTGATAACCGTCAATGTACAGATAGGCCACAACCGGCTGGTCGCCGACATTGCCATAATATGTCTCGCTTGGCGCCAATGTATTGCCGTCTTCATCCACATAATTAACTGTATAGGCTACCGCGTTGCCTAAAATACCATATACGACCACGTAATCCATATCGCCCGTTACGGTAAAAGAAGACATGCTGCCAGCCGTATTATTATCCTTTCCGCTCTCACGGATGCCTTTGATGTAATACTTACTGTTGTCCTTTAACGTCACGTCCCTCTGATTGAAAGTAACACGCTGTCCGTATTTGATACCATCAAGGACCGCAACTTCATTTCCGTTGATCGTGCCCTGTGCGCCGGAGAAAAAGCGCACCTTATAGGTGTATTCCGACTCCGCCGCCTTCACTCCCTGTACCGGTACGGCAAGGAAGGAAAAAAGCAGCAGCGCCATAAAAACTTTCTGAAACCGTATCATATCACTGCGCTCCTTTCTTCTGCTTTACGGATTCCCTGCGGCAGTAAACTGCAAATACAAAGAGCAGTACGCCGCTGACACAGGCCGCCGTAATAAACGGAGTAAGGTTCAATTCATCCCCGGTCCGAACCACATTCGTCGGCCTGGCGGGCTGACGCTGCGGTGTCGGGGCATTGTCCCGGTGCAGCGGCTGTTCTGGATCCGTTCTGGTAGTACGGGATGCCGCCGCCATTTCCACTGCAAAATTCATCTGCAGGTCAGCTAAGGTATTCTGATAATCGTTGCCCTGTGTTTCGCCGTCTAGGGCAACCTCAAGCGTTACATAACCCATATCGCCCTTTGCAAGGGTATCTAAATATAAATAATCCTCCAATGCGTCGGTTGCCGCATGCAGACCTTCGCCTGCTTCGCTGACATTATCCCCGCCAATCGTATCACTGGAAAAGAGCACCGTCTCCTGGCCCTTTTTATCCGTATAGGTCAGACGATAGGTATAAGCACCGCCTCCGGTTGCCGCATTTGCGCTCCGGTCCTCTAAAGAGTAAAGCACCTCGTTCGTCATATACCAGTCTGTAGAAGCCTTATTCTGGTTCTTTAAGTTAATTTTAATAATCGCATTGTCACCCGGCTGCAGGCCGTATATCGTATCGTCCAGATCATTTGTCTTAAAGCTGGAAACCATCTTCTCTTCGTCGGTAAAAGAAACACTCCAGTCTGAACTTCCATGCAGAGTTTCCGCAAAAACGCCCGCCACCTGCGTAAGAAGCAGGGCGCCAAATAAGAGAAAACCGCATATTTTCTTTTTCATTGTCCTACCTCCTCTTTAATTCAGGCTCAGGACGCCGTTATTGATCGTTACCCTGCGCCCCCAGGCGCTCCAGATTGCATCCTCCGCATTGTGTTCCTGTACCGCGTCCACTTTTGCATCTACACAGAAACTTACGCCGTCATAATCGTAAACCGTTGTAATCGTCGTATAGCCGTTCTTTGTTTCAGAGGTCTGTGTGACCTTCGTTGCAACCATATTATCAATCATCAGGCTGTCGGTAAAATTCGGCGTCGTCATGCCGATATTTAAAACTTTATTGTAATAGAGTACGGTACGCTCCATTGTGGAAGCCTCCGCGTCTACCAGCCAGTCTGTGTTTAAATTTACCAGGTTCAAGTTCATCAGATTCGGAGACAAATCCCGCATCTTGTTGCCGTCTTTATCCAGCCAGTAGCGATACAGCGTCACGCGGACAAACTGATTAATCGAACCGCTGTTTTGAACACTCAATTCCTCCTGGTATTTTTTTCCGATTTTAAACTGCTCGCCTTCGGGAATCATATTTGCAAGCAGTGTCCCTGTTGCCTCGTTCCAGGTTCCGTCCGCCGCGCTGTTATAATCGCGCCAGGAAACCTTGTTGCCGTTTTCCAAAAGCGTAACGCCGATATTGTACATCTGTACCCGCGACGCATATGTCTCGGAATAATAGGTCAGCGCCGCCCTGGCGCCCCCTACCGAGGAAAACAGCAGCAATACAACGGCCAGTACAAACGCTGTCAGAGAAACCTTCGGGGAAGCGATAAATTTCTTGAATCTGTTCATCAGTTCGCGCCTCCTTCCACTGTACCGGTATTCACTTTGCTGTTCCAGTCTGCATACGGCGTGCCGTCCTCACGGTACAGCACCGGCGTTGATTCATACACAACGACCACATTAAAGCTGTCTGCATCCGTCACATCCTCCGGGACATTTTCAATTTTTACCAGCAGCTCATCCGTAGTACCGCCGCCGTTTACAATATCACTGTAGTAATAATAGCCATCCTCACCCGGCGTCCACTTGCCGCTTTCATCGCTGAACACAAGCGAATACTCACTTCCGCAGAATGCCTTCACACGGATGTAAACCGGTTCGGAATCCTCTGTGCTCGTAATTGCCACATGCTTCGTCCAGGCGGAAAATTCTTCGGTGACTGTCGTCTTATCCCCCAGTGAAAGGGTATAACCGCCCTTTGCTTCTGCATACGTGGTAAAATAAGCCCAGGCGCTGTCAATTGCCGACACCATCACCAAAAGTACGGCAACGGCAGTCAGAAAAGCTGTTTTTCTCTTCATTTCTCAATCGCCCTCCTTATTCACTGTCGGGAATCTGTGTCCAGCCCCATCCGCTTTCTGAGTCATATTCAAAATGGTTCGTTATGGAGCCGCCGCCCCTGTTTTCATCATCATAGGTATTGGTAAATGTCACCGACACTACCTCATCCGCTTCAATCACCGTATTCCTCGTCACCTCCGACGTTGGCCGGTAAACCGATCCGGAGTAAATCTCCGTCACCGTCACCTGCGCTCCCACCGGAATCTTATCAATTAACGTATTCTTCTGCCCCGGTTCGGTAAAAGTTAAGGATACCACATCACTGTATACCACTTTATCCCCCAGAACCGCCGTCACATCAAATACGAACGTAGCCGGATCCTTCGTCTCATAACTGCTTAACGTCTTCACAATCTCCAGAGAGCCATACCGCAGCTCACGCGCGCACTTCATCGTTACCGTAAAATCATACAGCCAGTCGCCAGGTCCCGACGTATTGATCGACCCGTCTGCATCTGCTTCCTTGCCCGGAAGCGATACGAGCGACGGAGAAAACTCATAAATATATTCATCAGACATCGCAATCGTTGCAATGCTCTCTTTTCCATCCTCTCCAGTAACTGTCACCTTATAATCCGCTACATCTTTTCCTCTGGCAATCACCAGATACAGACCGCAGCTCAAATCGCCTATCGCCTCGCCTGCCGGAGCGCCGTTTATCACCGGCGTTTTCCCATCCAGCGCAATCTGCGCCGCCTCCTGCGTCAGCTCCTTCCAGGCCTCCTCGTCCGGATCGTCGGAAATGGCAAGATCCGTATAATCTCCTGTAAACTCATACGTATACGTATCATACCCGCTGACCGGCTTCGCATCCGCCACCTTATACAGGTCAATCACCACATCCGCCGTCGCTGCATCTTCGGCAAACTCGCCGCCTGCCGCATTCACCGTCAGGGAACAGGACTTGTCAAAATCAACCGCTTCCGCCGTACCGTTTAAGGCCGGCATCGCCACAACCGCCGCAAACGCCATTGCAAATACCAGCAGCGGACAAACCGCATACCTTGCGAGCCGGTTCTGGCTCCATTTTTTTATTTCCATAAGCCTCTCCTCCTTTTAGTTCTGGTTCTTGTGAGAATCATTATTTTTAATCTGATCCAGCACATCCTGCGTGGACCTCTTCGGCGCCTTCCTACGGTAATAAATCAGCATAATTACCAACACGATAAACAAAATCGGTATCCCAACCGCCGGAACTACTATGTAGGTCGGAATCTTCACTGCCTCTGAAAAGATGGCTACACTGTCCATGTTCTCAATTCTGTGTCCCCGCATTAACATCCGGTGCGTATTCACTCCGTAAGGCGTACATGTTACCAATGTATTATAATCTTTTTCCGGCACGATAGCCAAATCATCCGTTTCCTCCGGAAGTACAATCCGGATCTGGTCGATTTCATATGTGAGCGTCTCGTCTAACACCGTGACGGTAAAAGTATCTCCTTCTTTCAATTTATCAAGATCTGAAAAAAGCTTGGCGCTGGGAAGCCCTCTGTGCCCGGACAGCACGCCGTGCGTCCGCTCGCCCCCTACCGGAAACGAAGACCCCGCCACATGGCCGACTGCAATCTGTAAGACAGATTCATCTGTGCCATGGTAAATCGGAAGATTGACGTCAATCGCAGGGATCTGGATGTATCCCATAATTCCGGTTCCGGTGATATCTAAAATCTTCGCATACCGCTCGTATTCCGCCCCTTCCAATCCAAAATTAACGCCGTCCGGCAGCTCTTCGTTATACTCCCTGGCTGCGTCGATAATCGCTTCTTTCTCTTCCTTTGTCAGCGTCTCCACTGCGGATACGTACCCTGCAATCGCCTGAGTGGCATGCATGGAGTTCCACCAGTCGCTGATGGTCGGATACAGCAGTACGCCTACGCCAGCCAGCAGGATCAGCACTAACAGGAATGTGGAAAAAGAAAACTTTTTCTGTTTCTTCTGCTTCTTTTCCTTTTTTCTGCGCTTCTTTTCCTGTGACGCATCCGCCTCCGAAGCTTCTTCCATTACTGAAGTTTCGTCTGCAGATACCTCCTCGTCCGTATGAATTTCTTCATTTTGATTTCTTTCCTCATTCATAGGTTTCCCCACAATCTGATTGGATGCCATCTATTCGCTGACGTCGGCCAGACTTATTGTCTGTTGCTCGCCGCACACCACGGGAAGGTGTCAGCCTGTGCGGCATAACCGGGGATGGGGATGAACCCCACCCCGGAATCATTCATGTACTAAGATGACTGAGCATCTTTTATCCGTATGTGTTTCTTACTGTGCTTTCATGCGTCTCTTTGTAACTAAGAGGATGCCAGCGCCAAGAACTAAGATTGTACCTACTACGTAGAAGATTGTTGTACCGATACCACCGGTGCTTGGTAATAAGGAACCTTTGTTATTTACAATCGTAGTCTCTAAAGTATTATTTGTTCCTAAAGAGATTTCTGTATTGTTAGATGAAAACTCTTTTTTAGTGCTATCGAAAGAAATTGTAAACTTAATATCAGAAATTGTGTTGTAACCAGCAGGTGTTTTAGACTCTTTAAGCGTATAATCTCCAGCACCTAATCCTGTAAATGTTACACGGCCTGTCACTGGATCTACTGTACCTTTAACACTTGTTTTTCCTGTTGATGTTGTTGTAGTTTTTAAAACCTTCGTTAACTTAAACTTACCTGCTTCCATATCATACTTATCTATATTTGCCTCCACAGCTTCAGTAGTTTCAGTAATAGGCGCCATTGTAGTATAAGAACCATTCTTTAATTTCCAATAATCTCCATTCTCATCTGATACAAACTCTTCTCCTTCAACCAGAGTGATTTTTTCACCATTTTCTCCGATTAATTCAAATTCAACGCCTGCAAGAGGCTTGCCTTCTGCATCAACTTTTAAAATAGAAAGCTCTGTTACATATGTTTCAACTGTTACCTTTGGTGTCTCTCCACTAGGATCAACTGGTTTGGGCTCATCCGGATTTTCAGGAGGAGTTGTAGGTCCATCACCCTCATAATTTGGATCATTTGAGAAATCTAATACTACATCATTGGTATTCGGAAGTTTTCCAATTTCTGCATCACTATTTACTACAGCTGTATAAGTAACTACGATAGAGGAATCTTTTGTCAATGTTGCAGAAACCGGTGCAACTGTAAGGTCTTTGATATTTTCCATACCGATTACAATGGAAGTTGTTTTATCATCATTTTCTTTAGCGCCCATGTAGAAATACTTTGTTACATCTGTTCTCTGATTGCCATTAACAATCTCAACTTTAGCAGCAATTTTTTTGGCACCAGATGCATAATCAACAGATGGATCTACTAAATCTACGGTTAATCCTTTGCTCAAAGTATCTTTAAAAATATAATGATATGATTTATAATCAGCAAAGTTTGATGGCAATGTACCTGTAATTTCATAGGTTACTGTATCACCAATCGCTGCATCATTTACATCAACCCTGTCATTTCCCTCAACAATCTTCTTGTCAGATGTTGGAACATCACTCTTCGGGGTTGCTGTAACATTGCCAACAACTTCCATCATATAACGTGTTGCTGCACCGTCTACATTTGGTACATTATCGCTCTTTACTAAATAGTAGCCAGCTGCTAACCCACTAATTGTATATCCTACAACTTTAGCCGCTTCGCCTTCTCCTTCTGTTTTCGGCTGAGATTTTGTAGTACTAGTAGTTGATAAAGCCTTTGCGATAGCGCTGGCAAACTCTTTTGCTTCGCTACTATCAAACGCTTTTCCACTTAATGTTTCTGCAATCGTTTTCGCATCTTTACCTTCAAAAGATGTTCCTGCTAATGCAGTCTCAAGTTTGGTCTCATCAACGCCAGAACCCCATTTAATATTTGATAATGTTATCTTTCCAGCCTGATCATCAGCAAGATCGCCTGAGAAAATCTGATATGCATCATAACTGTACTGTGCTGCATTTCCATCGTCTGGAGCAGTAAGTTCAATTGTAAAATTGCCGCTATTTGCTGGCGTATTTTCAGGGTTATTACCTGGTGTTGGCGCTACTGCTGTTGCGAATACCGGCATAGCCATTACCAATGTCATTACGAGTGCTACTAATAAACTAGCAAGTTTCTTCATTTTTTTCATAATTCATTCTCCTTTTCTTTGAAAATTTTTGTTTTTAAACTATGGCCCTTCGCCATTTGTTTACATTGTTTCAATGTTCCATTCAGTTTCAAGAGGAACTTTATACCCTCCTTTCCCTGAATTTTCTTCTATACAGAAGACCTGCGCCAAACATTACTATAACGCCTGCCATTGTATATGGTTTTTTGCCAGTGCCGCCTGTTTCGGGGAGTTCGTAGCTGTATACATTGATATAATTTACAATGTCATCTTTTGTCCAATCTATATTTCCTTCTGCCTCTCTGTCAACTTCAATTGTTCCATTTATCTGTGATTGGTAATTGGAATAATTCTTTTCTCTGATAACATATTTTGTACCATCTGGCAAATTACGTACTATAATACACTGCTCATCTTTTAAAGAAAAAGTATCTCCTGTCTTTATAGTTCCTGAGGTAAAACGTGAACCATCTTTATTCTGAATTTCATATGCGTAATAGTTTTTATTTTCTATTGTACCTGTCTTATCATAAAACGCTATATCAAATTCAAATGATTCATCTGTATCTGCGCCACTTACTGTTTTTCCAACTTTTAGAGTATTTTTACAACTACCATCATCATAATCAACTGGAACAGAAGCTACAGCTGGCAATGTAAACTGCATCCAGCAGGTAGAACCAGAAGCTCCGCGCTCTGTATAAAAAAATCGCAACGTATGCACACTATTATCACCCTTATCAATCCAATTCCAAAGGTCAACATATTCGCCAGCTGCTTGATGAACTCCACCAATATCACAGATTAATTCATCATCTAAGAATACCCACATGTCATCATCACCGAAAAAGTAATAATTTAACGGACCAACATAGTCTGATGTCAGCTTAAATTCCAGCGAAAAATTCATAGTAAAATAACTATTATGATCTTTTCCATCATCAGAAGCCATAAAATCATATATATTTTTTGAACCAACCGTTTTTCGATTACTAAGCTTATTTTTATCACCAAACTTTAAATCATGACCATCCGCACCAAATGTTTCAGAAGAGTCCATAGGCCAAAACGAGTTCTGCCACATACTTATCTGTTTCCCCCATCTTTTGCCTCCATAGAAAAACTTATCTAAACTCAATTTTTCCTCTTCAATTTTTCCATCATTTACAGCAACTAAACTATAAGTATCACCATTACGATTAAAATCCAGAGAATAACCGGCTACTTTTGTTTTTCCATTTACAGTTGATGTTCCAAAGATATCAGGTGCAGTTACATTAAATACAGGATATCCATCAGAACCCAATCTGTTGCTAACTATACCGAATGTACAATTTCCATATCCCAAAGCATTTCCTTGGTTTATATTATACGTATTATTCAGCTTTTCCTCATGTAAGCCAGTTCCAGAATTACCAACGTCCGCATTACCAAACCCAAGTCCAGTTGTACAATTACTGTTAATGCCTTGCCGATTTACATTCCCATACATAACACCAGTATATGTTTCTCTTTCGCCCTTAGCAAGTGGTTCTGAAACACTCTGCGGCGAAGAATCCGTTGCAGAAGTATACTTCGTATATACCTCACCGTCTGTCACGTCAATATCATGAAACAGCACATCATTATTATACCCTCCTACATTACTCCTTGCCACCAAACGCACTACTGAATCACTTGTAATGACAATAGTGTTATCATCTATATTTTCTGGATTATTCGTAAAAGCAAGATTTTCAATTTCTGTATAACGTGTCCAATCAGCTTCTTCTATACTACTCGCACTTTTTCCCTTCTTTAATATCCAAACCTCTTCCAGATCATAATTCGATTTTATTTCCTCATCACCAATTTTACTAACATCAAATTTATTAAAATTGTTTAGCTGTGGATAATTAGCGAAATTATATTTACATGATTCAAAAATCTCCATCAACTTACTGATATAAATCGGTTGGTATACACCTTCTTTACTTTTATCATAAGTATTCTTATTATCCTCTTTAACTATAGGTGATTTATCATTTGTTTTTTTCGCATAGATATTTAAAATAGGTAAAGTACCTGGCAAATTACCATCAGCACTTATATTAGCACCATCATTTCGAGGCAAATGTCCTACTATTTTCCCTTCAACATCTTTAGTTGTATCAATTAATGGAATTGCCACTTCATCGCTTCCACGCTGCTTAGTACCGTCTGTATCTATAACGTCCACATATGCATAATACTGTACCGTAAACTCCGGGTTGTCTTGACTTGCACCTGCAGTAAATGGCACAATCGTATTACTGCTTAAATCAGCTGATATTTTTTTTACACCTGCAGTTGCCACTACTGAACCAAGTTCATTTATTCCCCCCTCATCCAGCACTTCAACTGCTTGCATCATTATATCTACCTGTGCGTCTTTATTTAATATAATATCATTTAACTGTTCATTCAGTTCCGCACCTGGTACAATTTCTGCTGTGATTTTACATTCTGATAAATCCAACTCGTTTCCTTTATATTTCACAGAATAAGTCATAGGTGATATCAGAAATATTTCTTCTTCTTTATCCAAATCTTCTTCTACACGTTCTATAACAGCTTTATACTCCGTAGAATTTTCATCTAAAGCTACAACATGAAATTCAAAATCCAAATTCTGTGCCGAATCGTCATTCTCTGTCTGTGACTCTTTTATTCCGCCTTTAGTCTCTAATGACTCTTCGCTTCCGCCGGATGTCTCTTCCGAACTTTCTTCCTGTCGGTTTTCACCCCCAGTAGAATTATCTTTCCCTTCCACACTCCCAGATCCATTTTCAGTGGAAGTATTCCCATCCGATCCTCCATCTGCCGAATCCATAGTTTCCTCTTCTGTAGGCTCCTGTCCGTATGCATTTCCCTTTTCATTTGATGATGGCTGCGGCAAATCTTTTTCTGCCGCAGCATCTGCACTTTCTTCGCCGGAGCCTTCCGTCTCCGGCGAAGTTGTATCTTCTTCTGAACTTTCATCTGCCTCTGCTTCTACATCTTCACTTCCAGCTGAATTCTCGCTGTTTCCAGCGCCTTCATTTTCTCCATTCGAAGTAAATGTTGCCTCACCTTCTACGTGAAATGTAATATTGAAAGAATCACTCTCATATTCAAAAGAATCCGAAATATATACTCCTGGCTTTGCATTGCGCTTATAACCGATTGCCACCTCAGAAAAACTATTCATTTCAAAGCTGGTTTTTCCTTCTTTTACATGGCTTCCGTCTAATACCTCATTACCTTCTTCTGCAAAATGTACGACTGTCATCGGTATACCTTCCGGCAATCCGTTTTCATCTACCATCTGCACACTGATTTGCACAGCTGCTTTCGGTTCAATCTCATCTCCATTAATATAGAAGCCCATCTTAAGCAGTGCACTCATGGTTGCTTTTGCATCGCCCGTCTGCTCTCGATACTGTGTTTCGCGCTCTGCATAATGCTGCGGATTGCTTTCAGGAGTAATCAGTTCTGCTACAAATTCTGCTTCTTCCGGAATCTCAGCTTCCACACCGTAAGTAGCAGTTACAATATATCCTTCTCCCTCACAGGCTTTGATAAATTCTTCTGCTTCCGTACCATCTACTGTTTCTCCCTGTTCAGGCAATTCAGTAGACTGTACTGTTTCAGTACCCTGTACTGCTTCTGTGCCTTCTGGTACCACTGCATCCGCAACGACAGCCTCCATGATTTCAAAGCATCCTGCTTCTTCGCTGTGCACATGTTCTTCGAGAACCGGGGTCTTGCAAATCAGATTATAAGCAGGTTCGCCGCCTTCTTCTGCCGGCGGGACTTCCTCGAAACATCCTGCTTCTGCCGAATGGGTATGCAGCTCTAACTGTCCGCATGTCAGTACCTTCTGTGTCTCATAACACTCATCCGCATGTGCATGACCGTCTGCCCCTTCTTCCAGTCCGCAGACCAGTATGTTTTCTGAACTCAGGCATTCGGCTGCGTGCTGATGCTCTGCCGCCGTACATACCAGATTGTTTTCTGCATCAAAGCAGCTTACCATATGGGTATGCGCCGCCTGCCCGCAAATCAGGTTGCCCTGTGCATCATAACATTCGTTTGCATGCTGATGCTCCGGCGCGGTACATACCAGATTGCCCGCTTCATCATAACATCCTGTACCATGCTGGTGTTCGAATGTCTGACACTGCAAGCCGGTTACCTGCTGCCCATAGCAGGCTTCCTCATGTACATGGCCTTCCACTTCCTCAGTCCCGCAAATCAAAACCTTTTCCTCTGCGTAACATGCTTCGGAATGGATGTGCGCCGCAATTTCCGGCAGTGTACAGGCCAGATTTCCTTCCGAATTGTAACAGTCGTCATTGTGCACATGCACTACATAATCCGCAAAACCGCAAATCAGGTTGCCTGCTTCATCCTGGCATTCTACCGTATGCGCATGCACCTCCATGTTGCAGACGAGCACCTTTTCCTTGCGCGTCATGGCCTGCCCCATCAGCTTTAGCGCCCCAACTGTCCCAAGACATACCAGAATTGCCAGACAGGTGAAAACCACTGTCCAGTGCTTATGACTTTTTCTGTCCTGCAAAAATTTTGAAATTTGTTTAAAAATCGGAGAATCCATTCTGCAGCCTCCCTCCTTGTAACTGTATTGCTTTTATTTAATAACTCCGATGTCTGACATCGGCCAGACGCGGAATAATATCCTTCCTACTACCATATCGTTGCTCACACAGCCGACTGCCGTATTCCGGCTGTCTATGCTGGTCGCCCGGTGATCTCCCATTACGAAACACTTTCCGTCGGGCACCTGGTACGGCAACTCTATGTTGCACTCTCCAAAGGCTTTTTCATTGATATAAGGTTCCTCTATCAGCTGTTCGTCGACGTATACATTGCCTTCTTCGTCGATATCCACCCACTGTCCCGCAGTTGCAATCACCCGTTTAATCAAGATGTTATTGTTATAGTAAAATGCGATGATATCCTTCGTCTTGTACTTGGAACTGTTGACAGCGACTACGATATCCTTGTCCTGTAAAGTCTCTGTCATAGATGTTCCGCTAATCTGCAGTACCGGAAGCAGCAATACCGCTATCAAAACCGCAATCGCCGCAACTACCAAAAGGGAAAATACCGTGCTTTTGAGTACCCGGCTGTAATTGCTCCTGTACTGTTCTTTCTTAAGCTCTGCTTCCAACAGCTCCATGCTGGGGACTGTCATCTCTTCTGCGCTGTTTGTTTCTTCCTGTGCCATTATTTTCCAGACCTCCCTATATCGTCCGGCTCCATCCGGGCTTCGCCCATACATCTGAGCCTGATGTTATATAAATACTGGTCGGCCGCCAACTGTGCTGCTTTTAAGATTCCATTCAGCCTTAATGCTGCCCCGGCAACAGATCCTGCCTGTTCCAGTTCCGCTTTCCTCTCCGCCCGCCATTTCGCCATTTCGGCTGTGAGGCTGCGAATACGGTCGTCTTTGTGGCTCCGCCGTTTTTCCAGTTTACGGATCAGGACTTCCTTTTCCTCAAGCTTTGCCTGAAGACGGTCATTGTTTTGCCCAAGCCGGAGCAGTTCACCGTCCTTATCGTCACGTACTGTCTGCAGTCGGGCAATCTCCCTGCTCTGTTCCAACAATAACTGAAGTAGCTCTTCCCGCTTTAATTTCTGTAATTCTTTTCCAGTCATTTAAACCCTCTTTTCGGATACCCCAAATTCACAGTATGAATTGAAGCTATTGTCAAAACTCTGCCTATTATACTATGCTCCCGCATGTGTATTAACAGGTATTTTTACCAAATCCAAGGCTGGGCGGATTGCTGAACGTTAATCTGTTTTCTTATGTTGCATTCAGTATAACAGATGTATCGTCAAAAGATGCGTCAAAATTTTTCCAAAAAAGAGGTTGTTTTTAAACTTTTTTGATTTCTAATTCTTCATCCTTGCAACCACGGGGTTGGATTCATACGAATCTGTGCCCTGCTTGAATTTCTGTTTCCCGGACTTAAGAAACCCAAATATTCCTTTCCGTTTGTGTTCCTTTGCGTCCGATTCCGGCTCCGCGATGTCGGATGATGTTTCTGTCTGTGTACTTTGAACCGCCTGAGCGCTTTGTGATTCCTCTGTACTTTGTGCTGTCTCTGTGTTATGTAAAACCTGAGTATTCTGAGATATTTCTGTTTCGGATATATTTTCTGCTGCCGAAGCTATGAGGGGTTCAGCGGTAATTTCAGATACTTCCGAATCGGCTGTGCCGACCGTACCTGGTGATTGCACCTCGCCTATAGCTACTGCTGCGGCCTGAGCAGCTTTGAGCAGCCTGTCGGATGTCTCAGCGGCAGCTTCAGCCTGAACTTCAGCCTCAGCCTGAACCTCAGATTCCACTTTTACTTCGGCCCTGGCGGATGATGTCAGTCTTTCTAGTGCGGATACTTCCTGATTCGATTCGAATGCAGATTTAGACTCGGCTGCGAATCGGGATATGGCGGATGGTTCCTTTTTCATATCTTTTGCTGTAGCAGCTGTTTTTGGGGATTCTGTCGGAATGGCTGCGGCGGCCGTTTTTTTATGGGATTTTACCGGAGGGGCTACTGCGGTGGCCCTGGTTGGAGCTGCGGCAGAGGTATGCTTCGACTTCAATACTGCAACGTTTGACTCACGGGGCACTGATGTCGGCATAGCTGTCACAGGTGTGGCCGGTTTTGCAATCCTTACTTTGTCTGGATCTACGCCCTGTTCTCTGGCAAATCTTATATGCTGGTCAGCTTCCCGCTGTGCTATTTTAAATATTTTAGTAACCTGATTTCCCACATCAGTGAGAGTTCCCATCTCCTGTATGTCAATCCACAAATCATTGCGAAGCACTTCCATCTCAGTCTCAAGCTCCTGAATATGTCCGTCGCGGAAGTCAAGATCTTTCTTTAGATTTTCAATATATTCGTCACGCTCGTCTAGCTTTCTTTTTAGTAGATCGTTATTCTCTAAGAGGACAACTAGTTCCTGTTCTTTATTATCTATCTGCTCCTGCAGCTGAGATGCTTCTGTACCCTGCATCATCAGAAGCTGCACAAGATCCTTTGCACGCAGTTTACGAAATTCTTTTTCTGTCATCGTTCACCCTCCTTACCATAAATTCTTCTCCCCAATGATGTTTTCTATATACTAGAGTAGCACCATATTCAAAAAATAGCAACTTTTATTTCGGCAGCTTTGCTTTCTGAATTTTTCCAGTTTCCTAATATTTCTATTATATATAGCTTTCTGCCAGATGTATTCCGTCATTTGCCGGAGGGAACGCAGGTGACTGGCCGTGCTGCCGCAAAAACGGCTCCTCTGCTGTCGGATGCGTGCGGATGCAGGCCATGAGTTATATTTATAATTTTGATTTTCTGGATATTTCTTGTATTTATATCGGATCTTATAAGGAAAATTAAAGAGGTTTGAAGAAAAACATTTTCAAATTTTATCAGATAGTATTATAATGTTTATATAAAAGGAAGTGTGTATGAAAAATATAGTAAATTTTAATCAATAACGGATTTTATATCTTACCGCTTTTTTTCTTTGAAATTAATTTATAGATGTAGCTTGCATTATGCATTCTTTTAGTATTTTCAAATGGATACAACAGACAAAACAAGAACATCCTGCAGAGAACATGCACGTAAAAAGCTGCTCTTTGCAGGATGCCCTTTTTATGGGTGGAAAGGGTTTTGAAGTTTTATCAGAGATACTCCTCTGCCGCCTCTTCTTTCAGATCGTACTTCTCCATAATCCTTATTTTTATCTCCTCATCCCCATGCCCCAGTTCCCGCAGTATGTCCACTGTTCCTTTTATCCCCTGCCGCATCCCCTGCTGCATCCCCTGCTGTATCCCCTGCTGCATCCCCTGCCGCATCCCTTTCTGTATCCCGGCATTTTCCCGTTCCTGGAATATCACCTGCAGTCTGGGCTCCATCATCTCCATCAATGTTTCATACATGCTCTCATCTCCTATCAA
>JAAWDZ010000071.1 GCA_022794015.1 Eubacterium sp.
ACAGTTCAGCCCAGGACTTTGCACCTGCTGCAAAGTCCGTGAGAATGCGTAAAGGCTTAAGTGGAATCCGCCCCTTTGCCGTATGGCAAACTTTAAATGGGCGGATTCCGTAACAGTGAAGCCGGAAGGCTGAACTGTTACGATTCATTGACTTTTCTGAAAAAAACACTTGCATTTCTCAAAACAATCTTGTATACTATAACCGCTGTGGCATTGATAGCGATGAAGCGTGAGGTTGCTGTCCGTAAATGGCAGGTTTTCCGTGGAGCGAATGTCAAGTTAAGAAACTGGCGACAAGTCACTGTATCACAAGAAGTCTACAGGATAAGCAGAAATGTAGAAATAACGGGTGAGTTCATAAGACCACATGACACGCCCGGCAAAGTGTACAGTCACCGCTTGTCGTACTGAGTTAAAGTGCGAAAAGGAGGCGACTTTTTTTATGGCAAGTCAGGTAATGAGGATCACATTAAAAGCGTATGATCACGAGCTTGTGGATGCATCTGCAAAGAAAATCATCGAAACTGTAAAGAAAAACGGATCACAGGTGAGCGGCCCGGTTCCGCTTCCGACCAAGAAGGAAGTAGTTACTATCCTTCGTGCGGTACACAAGTACAAAGATTCCAGAGAGCAGTTCGAGCAGAGAACACACAAGAGACTGATCGATATCATTACACCGACCCAGAAAACGGTAGATGCATTATCTCGTTTGGAGATGCCGGCTGGTGTTTACATTGATATCAAGATGAAGAACAAATAATTGTCAACACAATCCTCGAAAGTTTAATATAGAAGCTATGCATAGCATCCACTTATATTGACTGTTCTAGGATGAACGCACTGGATGCGTTCCGCTGTAGGAAAACAGGAGGTAAAGGAATGAAAAAAGCAATTTTAGGCACAAAAGTCGGAATGACACAGATTTTCGGCGACGGCGGCGTTTTGATACCGGTAACGGTACTTAAGGCCGGTCCATGTGTCGTAACTCAGATTAAGACCGTGGAAAATGACGGTTACAGCGCAGTGCAGGTCGGATATGTAGACAAAAAAGACAGAGTTGTAACCAAAGATGCGAACGGCAAAAAGGAAATCCGCAACAGGAATGGCGTAACCAAAGCTGAGAAAGGCCATTTTGCAAAAGCGGGAGTTTCCGGCAAAAGATATGTCAGAGAGTTCAAGTTTGACAATGCGTCAGATTATAAACTGGCAGATGAAATTAAAGCAGATATCTTTTCTGCAGGCGATAAGGTTGATGCTACCGCAATCACCAAAGGAAAAGGATTCCAGGGTACCATTAAGAGGTTTGGCCAGCACAGAGGGCCTATGACGCATGGTTCCAAATTCCATCGTCATCAGGGTTCCAACGGCGCCTGCTCATCACCGAGCCGTGTGTTCAAGGGAAAAGGGATGCCGGGACATATGGGGCATGTAAAAGCTACCGTACAGAACCTTGAGGTTGTCCGTGTGGACGCAGAGAACAACCTGCTCTTAATCAAAGGCTCCGTACCAGGACCCAAGAAGTCATTAATTACAGTTAAGGAATCAGTTAAAGCAACGAAATAGCGCTTACAGGAAAGGAGGACACACAGATGGCAACAGTATCTGTTTATAATATGGAAGGCAGCAAAGTCGGAACCATGGAATTAAACGACGCCGTATTTGGTGCAAAAATTAATGAGCACTTAGTACACATGTCAGTGGTTCAGTACCTTGCGAACAAGCGTCAGGGAACGCAGAAAGCAAAGACCCGTTCGGAAGTCAGCGGCGGCGGCAGAAAACCGTGGCGGCAGAAAGGGACCGGCCATGCAAGGCAGGGTTCAATCAGGGCTCCGCAGTGGAAGGGCGGCGGTGTAGTATTTGCTCCGACTCCAAGGGATTATTCTTTCAAATTAAATAAAAAAGAAAAAATCGCAGCATTAAAATCTGCATTAACCTCCAGGGTACAGGATGGCAAGATTTATGTTATGGATGAACTTGCGTTTGGAGAGATTAAGACGAAGAAAATGGCTGACGTGTTAAAAGGACTTGGCGTCCAGAAGGCGTTTATTGTTACAAATGACGTAGACAAAAATGTATTCTGTTCCGCAAGGAATATCCCGAATGTAAAAACCGGGTTTATTACAAAGGTAAATACGACGGATAAGAAGACGGGCGAAGAGAAAGAGCTTTTATCTTCTACACTGAACGTATATGATATTTTGAAATACAACAATCTCGTAATTACGAAAGCAGCAGTTGAATTGATTGAGGAGGTGTATGCATAATGGCAAATATTCAGTATTATGACGTAATCCTCAAACCGGTGGTTACTGAGAAAAGCATGAATTTGATGGCGAATAAAGAATATGTATTCTATGTTCATCCGGATGCAAATAAGACAATGATTAAAAATGCCGTTGAAAAAATGTTTGAGGGCACAAAGGTAGAACGCGTCAACACGATGAACATTCCGGGTAAGTTAAAACGTCGCGGTATGGTTGTCGGCAGAACAGCTGCTCAGAAAAAAGCAATTGTAAAACTTTCAGAGGAAAGTGAGGATATTGAAATTTTCAGCGGACTGTAAGATTCATACACTGAAATATAACTGTGTCACAGGTCGTAACTGACTTTGCGCAAGAATTGAGAAGTAAGATGATACGCAGCTTTGCGATACCTTTGCGGCATGAGAAGCATGCCATGTAAAAGAAAGGAGAACTACAATGGGAATTAAGACATATAACCCATATACGCCTTCCAGGAGAAACATGACTGGTTCGGATTTTTCTGAAATCACCAAGAAGTCACCTGAGAAATCCCTGTGTGTTTCATTGAAGAAACATGCCGGACGTAACAATCAGGGTAAGATTACAGTCAGACATCGTGGCGGCGGAAATAAGAAAAAATACAGAATTATCGATTTTAAGAGAAGAAAAGACGGAGTGCCTGCTACGGTAATCGGAATTGAGTATGATCCGAACAGGACAGCTAATATTGCGTTAATTCGTTATGCAGACGGACAGAAAGCATATATTTTAGCGCCGGCAGGACTTACAGACGGTATGAAGATTATGAACGGGCCGGATGCAGAAGTCAGGATTGGCAACTGCCTGCCGCTTGAGAAAATTCCTGTTGGTACACAGGTGCACAATATTGAGCTTTATCCGGGCAAGGGCGGACAGATGGTTCGCGCCGCAGGAAACGCTGCACAGCTTATGGCGAAAGAAGGCAAATATGCTACGCTCCGCCTTCCATCCGGAGAAATGCGTATGGTACCGATCCTCTGCCGTGCGACAGTTGGTGTAATCGGCAATGGTGACCACAACCTTGTTAATATTGGTAAAGCAGGCCGTAAGAGACATATGGGAATCCGTCCTACTGTCCGCGGTTCTGTCATGAACCCGAATGACCATCCACATGGTGGTGGTGAGGGAAGGGCTCCGATCGGACGTCCCGGCCCATCTACACCCTGGGGTAAACCGGCGCTCGGCTTAAAGACCAGGAAGATACACAAACAATCTAATAAGCTTATCGTAAGAAGAAGAGACGGTAAAGCGATGAAATAAGGAGGGTTAATATGTCTCGTTCATTAAAGAAAGGGCCATTCGCGGACGAAAGTTTATTAAAGAAAGTTGACGCAATGAACGCTTCCGGTGACAAGGGTGTCATTAAGACCTGGTCCCGCCGTTCTACAATTTTCCCGTCGTTCGTTGGACATACATTTGCAGTTCATGATGGAAGAAAGCATGTTCCGGTATACGTTACGGAGGATATGGTTGGGCACAAACTCGGTGAGTTCGTAGCTACCAGAACCTACAGGGGACATGGAAAAGACGAAAAGAAATCAGGCGTAAGGTAATTTGAAAGGAGGTTTTATCCATGGCAAAAGGACATAGATCCCAAATAAAGAGAGAAAGAAATGAAAAGAAAGATACAAGGCCTTCCGCAAAATTATCGTATGCCAGAGTATCCGTACAGAAGGCTTGTTTTGTGTTAGATGCTATCCGAGGCAAAGACGTTGAAACGGCACTTGCTATTTTGGCTTATAATCCGAGGTATGCTTCAAGCCTGCTTTTAAAGCTGCTGAAATCTGCGATTGCCAATGCAGAGAACAACAACGGCATGAAAGCGGAAAACCTTTACATTGCAGAGTGCTATGCAAATAAAGGACCGACAATGAAGAGAATCAGACCAAGGGCACAGGGAAGGGCTTACAGAATTGAAAAGAGAATGAGCCACATCACAATTGTGCTGGATGAGAAATAAGGAGTACCCGCAGGGCATAATATATGCCACCCTGCGTGGGCAAGAATAAGGAGGGCGAACATGGGACAGAAAGTAAATCCTCATGGCTTAAGAGTTGGAATTATTAAAGATTGGGATTCCAGATGGTATGCGGAAGCGGATTTTGCAGATTTCCTGGTAGAAGATTACAATATCAGGACATTCCTTAAGAAAAAATTATACGCAGCAGGCATTTCCAGGATTGAAATTGAACGTGCATCTGATCGCGTAAAAGTTATTATTTATACAGCAAAGCCCGGTGTGGTAATTGGTAAAGGCGGCGCAGAAATTGAGAAAATCAAAGCTGAAGTCCAGAAGCTGACAGAAAAGAAGCTGGTTGTAGACATCAAAGAAGTGAAGAGGCCGGATAAAGACGCCCAGTTAGTAGCTGAGAATATTGCGCTGCAGCTGGAGAACCGTGTTTCCTTCCGCCGGGCAATGAAGTCCTGTATGGGCCGTTGCTTAAAGGCAGGCGCAAAGGGAATCAAGACATCCTGTTCCGGACGTCTTGGCGGAGCTGATATGGCCCGTACCGAGTTCTACAGTGAAGGAACGATTCCGCTTCAGACGCTGCGCGCAGACATCGACTATGGATTTGCAGAGGCAGATACTACTTATGGAAAAGTTGGTGTTAAGGTTTGGGTCTACAAAGGAGAAGTACTTCCTAAGAAGGGAAATAAGGAAGGAGGAGCTCAGTAATTATGTTAATGCCAAAAAGAGTGAAACGTCGTAAGCAGTTCCGTGGAAGTATGCGCGGAAAAGCATCCAGAGGAAATAAAATTGTATATGGAGAGTACGGTATTATTGCAATGGAGCCGTGTTGGATTAAATCGAATCAGATAGAAGCAGCCCGTATTGCCATGACACGTTACGTAAAACGTGGAGGTAAAGTCTGGATCAAAATATTCCCGGACAAACCGGTAACCGCGAAACCTGCAGAAACCCGAATGGGTTCCGGTAAAGGAACTTTAGAGTACTGGGTAGCTGTTGTAAAGCCAGGCCGTGTATTATTTGAGATTGCCGGAGTGCCGGAAGAAGTTGCGAAGGAAGCATTACGTCTTGCTACGCACAAGTTGCCCTGTAAATGTAAGATAGTTTCGCGTGCAGACTTAGAAGGCGGTGAATCAAATGAAAACTAGTAAATATTTAGAAGAATTAAGGTCACAGTCTGTTGCAGATTTAAATGCACAGTTAATTGAGGCGAAAAAAGAGCTTTTCAATTTGAGGTTCCAAAATGCGACCAATCAGTTAACCAACACGAACAGAATCAGGGAAGTAAGGAAGAATATTGCCAGGATTCAGACCATTATCACTGAGAAGTCAAACGTAGCAGAGTAGGACGGGAAGGAGAGTGAAGGCTGTGGAAGAAAGAAATCTTAGAAAAACACGTATAGGCGTTGTTGTCAGCGACAAGATGGACAAAACAATCGTCGTTGCGGTCAGAGATAACGTAAGACATCCGCTCTATAAGAAAATCGTAAAGAAAACGTATAAATTAAAAGCCCATGACGAAAAGAACGACTGCAAAATGGGCGATACGGTGAAAGTAATGGAAACAAGGCCTTTATCTAAGGATAAAAGGTGGAGGCTTGTAGAAATCGTAGAAAGAGCGAAATAATAGAAGAAGTAACCCGCAGGCAGGTATGGCTGCACAATGCGGGTGAGAAAGAAGGAGGCTGCAAGCATGATACAACAGGAGAGCAGACTGAGAGTGGCCGATAATACAGGCGCAAAAGAAATTTTGTGTATCCGTGTTATGGGCGGTTCGACCAGAAGGTATGCAAATATCGGCGATATAATTACTGCTACGGTTAAAGATGCAACACCAGGCGGCGTTGTTAAAAAGGGCGATGTCGTAAAAGCTGTAGTTGTTCGTACAAAAAAAGGTGCCCGTCGTAAAGATGGTTCTTATATAAAATTTGATGAGAACGCTGCTGTTATTATCAAAGAAGACAAAACCCCAAGGGGAACCCGTATCTTTGGACCAGTAGCCAGGGAGCTGCGTGAGAAACAGTTTATGAAGATTGTTTCCCTGGCTCCGGAAGTATTGTAGGAGGTGCGTGATGGCTACAAGTAAAATTAAAAAAGGTGATATGGTAAGAGTAATTACCGGCAGAGACAAAGATAAAGAAGGAAAAGTCATTTCTGTTGACAGGAAAAAGAACAGGCTTCTTGTAGAAGGTATCAACATGGTAACCAAACATGCAAAACCAAGCATGACAAACCAGCAGGGCGGTATCATCCATCAGGAAGGGCCAATTGATGCGTCAAACGTAATGTATCTTCACAAAGGCAAACCTACCCGTGTGGGCTTTAAAATGGATGGAGATAAGAAAGTCCGTTTTGCCAAATCAACTGGTGAGATCATTGATTAATCGCAGAGAGGAGGACAAAACAGGTGAGTAGACTAAAAGAACAGTATCAGAGCCAGATCGTAGACGCTATGATGAAAAAGTTCGGATATAAAAATATAATGGAAGTACCCAAGATTGACAAAATTGTAGTCAATATGGGTGTCGGTGAAGCAAAGGAAAATGCAAAAGTATTAGAGGCTGCGGCAAAGGACATGGAAACTATCACAGGTCAGAAGCCCATAATTACAAAGGCAAAACATTCAATTGCAAACTTCAAAATCAGAGAAGGTATGTCAATTGGATGCAAAGTTACTTTAAGGGGAGAGAAAATGTATGAATTCCTCGATCGCCTTGTGAACCTTGCACTGCCGCGTGTACGTGACTTCCGTGGTATCAACCCTAATTCATTTGACGGCAGAGGAAATTATGCACTTGGTATCAAGGAGCAGCTGATTTTCCCTGAAATCGAATATGATAAGATTGACAAGATCAGGGGTATGGACGTAATTGTCGTGACTACAGCAAAGACCGACGAAGAGGGCCGCGAGCTTTTGACCCAATTCGGCATGCCATTTGCAAAACAATAGGAGGGAATTTGAATGGCTAAAACATCTATGAAGGTAAAACAGCAGCGGAAACAGAAATTCTCTACCAGAGAATACAACCGTTGCAGGATCTGTGGACGTCCACATGCATATTTGAGAAAATACGGTATCTGCAGGATATGTTTTCGTGAGTTAGCATACAAAGGACAGATTCCGGGCGTGAAAAAAGCAAGCTGGTAAGGGAGGAAATTCATCATGACAATGAGCGATCCAATTGCAGATATGCTTACAAGAATCCGTAATGCAAATACTGCTAAACATGATACAGTAGACATTCCTGCCTCTAAGATGAAAATTGCAATCGCTGACATCTTAGTGGATGAAGGATATGTTGCAAAATATGACATCATTGAAGAGAACAATTTCAAGACAATTCATGTCACCTTAAAATATGGTGCAGACAAAAATGAGAAGATCATTTCTGGTCTTAAAAGGATTTCCAAACCAGGGCTTCGCGTATATGCCGGAAAAGATAAGATTCCGTATGTACTGGGAGGGCTGGGTATTGCAATCCTTTCCACCAATCAGGGTATTATCACAGACAAACAGGCCAGAAAGCTTGAAGTTGGCGGCGAAGTGCTTGCGTTTGTGTGGTAGGCATTGAACACTTTGCGAAATCAACCCGCAGGCGCAGATTGAGGTTAGTGTGAAAGCCGTTCCCGACATTTAAGCGGCGTCAGGTCAAAGGCGAGAGCGGCGCGTTAGTGGAGCGGAACTTGTTTCTCACTGGAAAGTGTCGTTATACAAACTTAAAAAGAATTTAATTATAACAGGAGGTACGGGCATGTCACGAATAGGAAGAATGCCAATCGCAGTTCCCGCAGGTGTTACTGTGGATATTGCAGAAAATAATCATGTGACTGTAAAAGGTCCAAAAGGGACTCTGGAGAGAACGCTCCCGGAAGAAATGAGTATTCAGTTAGAGGATTCGGTAATTACCGTTACAAGGCCAAATGATTTAAAGAGGATGAAATCCTTACATGGCTTAACCAGAACTTTGATCAATAATATGGTAGTTGGCGTAACCGAAGGTTATACAAAAGTACTTGAAGTAAACGGCGTCGGTTACAGGGCAGCCAAATCCGGTAATAAGCTGACTTTAAACCTGGGTTATTCCCATCCGGTAGAGATGGTGGATCCGGAAGGAATAGAGTCTGCCGTAGATGGCAATAAAATCACCGTTAAAGGAATTGACAAAGAAAAGGTTGGCCAGTTTGCTGCCGAAATCAGGGATAAGAGAAGACCTGAACCTTATAAGGGCAAAGGTATTAAATATGCTGATGAAGTTATCCGGCGTAAAGTTGGTAAGACTGGCAAGAAATAGGTAAAGGAGTGGACAAAGAATGATAAGAAAGAAATCAAGAGCAGAAGTTCGTCAAAAAAAGCACAGAAGACTTCGCAATCGTCTTGCCGGAACAACAGAGCGGCCGCGTCTGGCTGTTTTTCGAAGCAACAATCATATGTACGTTCAGGTAATTGATGATACAGTCGGTCATACACTTGCGTCTGCTTCTACCGTAGAGAAGGAAGTAAGCGCAGAACTTGAGAAAACCAATAATGTAGAAGCAGCAGCACACCTTGGGACAGTAATCGCGAAGAGGGCATTAGATAAAGGTATCACCAAAGTCGTATTTGACAGGGGCGGATATATTTACCAGGGTAAAGTGAAAGCTTTAGCCGATGCGGCCCGTGAAGCTGGCTTAGAGTTTTAGAAGGAGGACGCGAATACATGAAACGTACAATTATTGATGCTAGTCAATTTGAATTAAATGAAAAAGTGGTATCAATCAAACGTGTAACAAAGGTTGTTAAAGGTGGACGTAACTTCCGTTTTACCGCTTTGGTAGTTGTCGGCGACGGTAACGGCCATGTCGGTGCCGGTTTGGGAAAAGCAACTGAAATTCCTGAAGCAATCCGCAAGGGAAAAGAAGATGCTATGAAGAAATTGATTGAAGTTAAGTTAGATGATAACAAGAGTATCACACATGATATTGCAGGAAAACATACTGGCGCATCCGTTTTATTAAAGAGAGCTCCGGAAGGTACCGGTGTTATCGCAGGCGGCCCGGCACGTAGCGTGTGCGAGCTTGCAGGTATCAGTAACATCCGTACCAAATCTCTTGGCTCCAACAACAAGCAGAATGTTGTGCTTGCCACAATCAATGCTTTAAGCCAGTTAAAATCCCCGGAAGAAGTAGCGAGGCTCCGCGGCAAATCTGTGGAAGAAATCGTCGGTTAAGGAGGGTATTTAAGATGGCAGAGAAATTAAAAATTACACTGGTAAAGTCTACAATCGGTGCAGTTCCAAAGAACAAAAAGACAGTCGTGGCTTTAGGTCTGAATAAAATCGGCAAGACAGTCATTATGCCGGATAATAAGTCAGTTCGCGGAATGATCCAGAATGTACGGCATTTAGTAAAAGTAGAAGAAATCTAGTTGCAAAGATAAGGAGGTGCCAGAATGGATTTATCAAATTTAAGTCCTGCACGTGGATCTGTGCATAATAAATTTAGAAGAGGACGCGGACACGCTTCAGGAAACGGTAAAACTGCCGGTAAAGGGCATAAGGGACAGAAAGCCCGTTCAGGGGCTCCGAGGCCTGGATTTGAAGGCGGACAGATGCCTTTATACAGAAGGCTTCCTAAAAGAGGATTTACCTGCATCAATTCTAAAGATATTGTAGGAATCAATGTGTCAGCTCTGGAGGTTTTTGACAATAACGCTGTTGTTACAGTAAAAGAATTAATCGTAAAGGGAATTGTAAAGAATCCGAGAGATGGTGTTAAAATTCTTGGTGAAGGAGAGCTTACCAAAAAGCTGACCGTTCAGGTGGATGCATTCAGTGCAAGTGCAAAAGAAAAGATTGAAGCCGTTGGCGGAAAAGCAGAAGTAAAGGATCTTGGCGGAAGAGTACAGAGAAAAGCTCTTCGTGATGAGGCAAAAGCTCTTCGTGGAAAAGCAGAGGTGATCTAATGTTAAAGACGCTCCGTAATGCATTTAAGATAAAAGATATACGGAATCGAATCATATTTACGTTTTTGATGCTGATTATAATCAGGATTGGAAGCCAGCTCCCTGTTCCAGGGGTGGATCGGGATGTATTTGCAAACTGGTTTGCAACACAGAGCAACGATGCATTTAGTTTTTTCGATGCGGTAACCGGCGGTTCTTTTGAGCAGATGTCCATATTCGCTCTGAATATCACGCCTTACATCACATCATCCATCATTATGCAGCTTTTGACAATTGCAATTCCAAAACTGGAGGAGATGCAGAAGGATGGGGAAGAAGGCAGGAAAAAGATTGCTGAATTTACCCGTTATGTAACGATAGGTCTCGCTCTGATCGAGTCCGTTGCAATGGCAATCGGATTTGGCAGAAGCGGCTATCTGACAAATTACAATGCGTTAAGTGTTATTACAGTTGTTGTAACCTTAACTGCAGGCTCGGCCGTACTGATGTGGCTGGGTGAACGGATTACAGAAAAAGGAATTGGCAACGGTATTTCTATTGTACTTGTAATCAATATTATCTCCCGTCTGCCGGAAGATTTGAGCACATTATATCAGCAGTTTATCGCCGGACAGAGCGTTCCGGCCAAAGCTGTACTGGCAGCGGTTATTATCCTTGCGATTATTGTAGCAATGGTAGTATTTGTTATTGTTTTACAGGATGCGGAAAGAAAGATTCCGGTACAGTATTCCAGAAAGCTGCAGGGCAGAAAGCAGGTGGGCGGACAGTCTACGCATATTCCATTAAAAGTAAATACCGGCGGCGTTATCCCTGTTATTTTTGCGCAGTCACTGATGCAGACACCGGTGATTATCGCTTCCCTGGCAGGTAAAGGCAACGGAACAGGGATTGGGAGCAAAATTTTAAAGGGCTTGTCCCAGTCGAACTGGTGCAATCCCAGTGAACCGATATATTCCATCGGACTTGTGATTTATATTGCGCTTATCATTGCATTTGCATATTTTTACACATCTATTACCTTTAATCCGTTAGAGATTGCAAATAACATGAAAAAACAGGGCGGCTTTATTCCAGGTATCCGTCCGGGCAAACCAACAAGTGAGTATTTAAACAAGATTCTGACATATATTGTATTTATAGGGGCAGCAGGCCTGGCATTTGTTGCATTTCTGCCGATTTTCTTCAGCGGTGTATTTAATGCAAATATATCCTTCGGTGGAACATCTATCATCATTATCGTAGGTGTTGTGATTGAAACAATCAAGCAGATCGAATCGCAGATGTTGGTACGTTACTATAAAGGATTTTTAAACGATTAATATACTTTTGGAGATACTGGCTTTTGCCGTATCTCCAATCGTGTTAACAGGAGGGTGGTATTCTATGAAAATTATTATGCTGGGAGCACCCGGAGCAGGAAAAGGTACACAGGCAAAACAGATTGCGGATAAGTATCAGATTCCGCATATCTCAACGGGTGATATATTCCGCGCCAATATCAAAGAAGGTACAGAGCTTGGAACAAAAGCGAAATCCTATATGGATCAGGGCTTACTGGTGCCGGATGAGCTGGTGGTGGAGCTGGTAGCTGACAGAATTGTAAAAGATGACTGCAAAAACGGCTTTGTTTTAGATGGATTTCCAAGGACAATACCGCAGGCCGAGGCGCTTGATGAAGCGCTGGCAAAAATGAATCAGAAAATGGACTATGCCATTGATGTGGATGTTCCGGACGAAAATATTGTCAGCCGTATGGGCGGCAGGCGTGCATGCTTAAGCTGCGGCGCAACCTATCATATTGTAAATATTCCTACTAAGGTAGAGGGTATCTGCGATAAGTGCGGCAATGCAGTTGTTTTGCGCGACGACGATCAGCCGGAAACAGTACAGAAGCGTCTGAGCGTATATCACGAACAGACCCAGCCGCTGATTGATTATTACAACAGTCGTGGAATTCTGAAATCCGTTGACGGAACACGTCCGATGGATGATGTATTTGCAGATATTATTGCGATTTTAGGAGCTTAATTTATGCCAGTGACAATAAAATCTGCCAGAGAAATAGAACTTATGAGGGCAGCCGGTAAGATTCTGGGGAAAGTACACCAGGATTTAGGAAAAGCGTTAAAGCCGGGAATGACTACATTAGAGATTGACCGCATAGGGGAAGAAATGATCCGAAGTTATGGCTGTATTCCGTCTTTTAAAAATTATCAGGGGTATCCGGCATCGGTGTGTGTTTCGGTGAATGACGAGGTAGTACATGGGATTCCATCCCAGAAACGCGTAATCAGGGAAGGCGATATCGTAAGCCTTGATATTGGAGTGATATACAAGGGATACCATTCTGATGCGGCAAGGACACATGGAATCGGAGAAATATCCTCAAATGCCAGGAGACTGATTTTGCATACCAGGGAATGTTTTTTTGCCGGAATGTACTATGCTGTTGCAGGCAGGCATCTGCATCAGATATCTGCCGCAGTTTACGATTGTGCAAGAGGTTATGGATACGGTGTGGTACGCGATTTGGTTGGACATGGAATCGGGTCACATTTGCACGAAGAGCCGGAGGTACCTAATTTTCGAAAGCGTACCAGAGGCGTCAGGCTATGCCCCGGAATGACGTTTGCGGTAGAACCCATGATTAATGAAGGGACAGGACGGGTTAGATGGCGTAAAAACGGATGGACCGTTGTGACCTGTGATCACAGGCTGTCTGCTCATTATGAGAACACCATCCTGATTACAAAAGGGAAACCGGAAATTCTCTCCATTACGGAAGATGAGGTTTCAAGCGGAATCTGGACGCCGGAGGGAGAAGCATGATATGAATTTTGAATTTGCAAAATCCCTGTCCGGACATGACAGGGACCGCGTTTACCTGATTATAGCAAAAGAAGAGCGTTATGCATATTTGTCAGACGGGAAAACCCACACTGTGGAACATCCCAAGAAAAAGAACAAAAAGCATTTTCAGGTGATAAAAAAGATACCGGACGAAATCCGGGTGCGGCTTGAGGAAAATGAAGTGTTAACCGACGACGTCATACGATGGGCGGTCAGGACATATGAACGATCAATCAATAAGTAGGAGGCAATAGGAATGTCAAAAGCAGATGTTATCGAAGTAGAAGGTAAGGTTGTGGAAAAACTTCCAAATGCAATGTTTCAGGTGGAGCTTGAAAACGGGCATCAGATTTTAGCCCATATCAGCGGAAAGCTGAGAATGAATTTTATCCGGATTTTGCCGGGAGATAAAGTTACAATTGAAATGTCGCCGTATGATCTGACAAAGGGAAGGATCATTTGGAGGGACAAATAATCTGTTGACTTAGTTTGACAGTTATGATATAGTGTTATATGTATGTTTCTGGGATTTTACAGGTGTTTTGGCAATACCTGCCAGAAAGTGCTTGTAGGAAAGGAGGATTTGCTGTGAAAGTAAGATCATCAGTTAAACCTATGTGCGAAAAATGCAAGGTAATTAAGCGTAAAGGAAGTATCAGGATTATCTGTGAGAATCCAAAACACAAACAGAGGCAGGGTTAATCCGGCCTATCAGGTTTATTATGTGCGGCTGCAGCGAAACACCAGGTACGGTTGTTATCGCTGTTCATAATAACTGCAGGGGCGCAGCGAAGCTGTAGCCTGGCCCGGGATTTATCATACCGGAATCCGAAACAGGCGTCTTTTGATTTTAAGTTATGGAACGGCAATGAGCGTATGCACATCATTTCAGGCCGGGGAACCGGAGCTGCAAAAGCTATTGTCGCAGAGAAAGTATCAGCATCCTGAGAGAGAAACGGCTTGGGAGGCAAAAGAATTTTTATGGAGGTGCAACGACGAATGGCTCGTATCGCAGGTGTAGATTTACCAAGAGAAAAGCGTGTTGAAATCGGTTTAACTTACATTTACGGAATCGGCAGATCCAGCTCTAACCGCATTCTTGCCGAGGCAAATGTAAATCCGGATACACGTTGTCGTGATTTGACAGACGAAGAAGTAAAGAGAATCAGTGAAGTGATTGACAAAACCCAGATGGTAGAAGGTGATTTGAGAAGGGAAATCGCGCTTAATATCAAGCGTCTTCAGGAAATCGGATGCTACCGTGGAATCCGTCACAGGAAAGGGCTTCCGGTTCGTGGTCAGAACACGAAGACAAATGCAAGGACCAGAAAAGGACCGAAGAGAACTGTTGCGAACAAGAAGAAGTAGGCTGGCTTAGCGAACAGATCTTCAACAGCAACTTAGTGGAACAAATCAATATAGAATAGAAGAAAGTAGGTTAGTTTTATTATGGCTAAAGTTACAAAAAAAGTGACAAAAAAGCGTGTTAAGAAAAACGTTGAACGCGGACAGGCACATATTCAGTCATCTTTCAACAATACGATTGTAACTATCACAGATGCTGAAGGAAACGCTCTTTCATGGGCAAGTGCTGGTGGTCTTGGTTTCAGAGGTTCAAGGAAATCTACTCCATATGCTGCGCAGATGGCGGCTGAGACAGCTACCAAAGCAGCTGCAATTCATGGCTTAAAATCAGTAGATGTTATGGTAAAAGGACCGGGATCAGGAAGGGAAGCCGCAATCCGTGCACTTTCTGCAAACGGTCTGGAAGTAACGAGTATCAGAGACGTAACACCAGTTCCTCACAATGGATGTCGTCCACCAAAACGCAGAAGAGTCTAATTTATTCAGGAGGGATAGTCTAAGATGGCAATTAATAGAGTTCCTATTCTTAAAAGGTGTAGATCGCTGGGTTTAGATCCGGTTTATTTAGGAGTAGATAAAAAATCAAACAGAGAGTTGAAAAGGGCCAACAGGAAGATTTCTGAATATGGCCTTCAGTTAAGAGAGAAACAGAAAGCAAAATTCATCTATGGCGTATTGGAGAAACCATTCCATAATTATTATGAAAAAGCCGATAAGATGAAAGGCATGACAGGTGAAAACCTGATGATCATGTTGGAGAGAAGGTTAGACAGTGTTATTTTCCGCATGGGACTTGCAAGGACCAGAAGAGAATCCAGGCAGATTGTCAATCACAAATTTGTCACGGTCAACGGGAAATGCGTCAGTGTTCCTTCTTATTTGATCAAAGCAGGCGATGTAATTGAAGTCAGGGAGAAGAGCAGAGGCCTTCAGAGGTTTAAGGATATCCTTGAAGTAACAGGCGGAAGGCTGGTTCCGGAATGGATCGACATGAATGAAGACGGTTTGGGCGGGACAATCAAAGAACTGCCTGCCAGAGAGCAGATCGATGTACCTGTTGACGAGATGCTCATTGTCGAGTTATACAGTAAGTAATTTAAACTCCATGCCGGGATTCGGCAATGAGTTTATGAGTATGCTATACCGCGTGGGCAATAATAAGGAGGGCTTTGTATTGTTCGATTTTGAAAAACCAAAAATTGAAATCGCTGAAATTTCAGAAGACAAAAAGTATGGAAGATTTGTTGTAGAGCCTTTGGAGAGAGGCTATGGTACGACATTGGGCAATTCTTTAAGGAGAATTATGCTTTCTTCCTTACCAGGTGCAGCGGTAAGCCAGATAAAAATTGACGGTGTATTACATGAGTTCAGTTCTATCCCAGGCGTAAAAGAAGATGTGACTGAGATTATCATGAACATCAAGAATCTTGCACTTAAGAATACGTGTCCGACAGATGAGCCAAAAGTTGCTTACATTGAATTTGAGGGTGAAGGCATTGTTACAGCATCTGATATCCAGGCAGATCCTGATATTCAGATTTTAAATCCGGATTTAGTGATTGCGAATTTAAACGGTGGAGCAGATTGCAAGCTGTATATGGAGCTTACCATTACAAAAGGCAGAGGGTATGTCAGCGCCGAGAAGAATAAGTCAGAAGATGTACCAATCGGTGTTATTGCAGTTGATTCCATTTATACACCAGTAGAACGTGTAAATTTAACCGTTGAGAATACGCGTGTAGGCCAGATTACAGATTACGATAAACTCACTTTAGATGTATATACCAATGGAACATTGGAACCGGATGAAGCAGTCAGTCTGGCTGCCAAGGTTTTAAGCGAGCATTTGAATCTCTTTATTAATCTTTCTGAAACGGCAATGTCCGCAGAGGTCATGGTTGAGAAAGAAGATGATGCCAAGGGTAAAGTTTTAGAGATGAATATTGACGAATTGGAATTATCTGTCCGTTCTTACAATTGCTTAAAGCGGGCAGGCATCAATACGGTTGAAGAACTGACGAATCGTACGCCGGAAGATATGATGAAAGTTCGTAACCTTGGTAGAAAATCCCTGGAAGAAGTGCTGGCAAAATTAAAAGAATTAGGGCTTCAGCTGAATCAGAGTGAAGACCTGTAAATAATCCACATACATGGCCGGTTTCATAAGACCAAACGGCAGAGAATCGGTCGGCTCCTTAGAGTAAAGTGGAGGCAACTAACAGGAAACAGCATTCGATAAGTAAGGCCAAAGCGCGTGTCGGATGTTCCACAAAACGGAGGTCAAAAATGTCAAAGTATAGAAAGTTAGGCAGAAACTCATCCCAGAGAAAGGCAATGCTGAGAAACCAGGTAACAGCGTTGATTTATAACGGAAAAATTGTTACTACGGAAGCAAGGGCAAAGGAAGTGCGTAAAATTGCTGAAGGCCTGATTGCCATGGCGGTGAAGGAAAAAGATAATTTTGAAGAAGTTACTATTAAAGCAAAGGTTCCGCGTAAGGACAAGGATGGTAAGAGGGTAAAAGAAGTAGTAGACGGCAAACGTGTTACTATCTTCGATGAGGTTGATAAGACAATCAAAAAGGATAAACCGTCCCGCCTGCATGCAAGGCGTCAGATGTTAAAGGTTCTCTATCCGGTAACATATGTTCCGAAGGAGGCTGCCGGCAAAAAGCGGAATACCAAGGAAGTGGATCTGGTTGCAAAGTTATTTGATGAGATTGCTCCTAAATACGTCAGCCGTAATGGTGGTTATACCAGAATTGTGAAAATTGGCCAGCGTAAAGGTGACGGTGCTTTAGAAGTTCTTTTAGAGTTGGTATAAGATTAAGGTATATAAAAGAGACTCCGGTTGTATGGTTACGACCGGGGTTTTTCTATATGAAAGGAGTGGATCTATGTTACCGGAATTATTTTCAATTGGTCCATTTACGGTATACAGCTATGGATTGATGACAGCGCTGGGCATTGTTGCGGCAATTACAGTAGGGGAACACGAGGCAAAGAGAAGCGGTGTGGGAGAGGATGGCTATATTTTGGGTCTGGGCGTAGCGGCAGTCGTCGGGGGATATGTGGCTTCCAAGCTGCTTTTCTGGATTACAATTTTGCCGCAGATTATAGATAATCCGGAAATTATTCTGAATTATTTATCAAATGGATTTGTTGTATTTGGTGGACTGATTGGCGGTGTGCTGACCGCTTACTTATATTGCAGAAAGAAAAATACGGATTTCTGGAAGACATTTGACCTTGCCGCTCCGGCTGTGGCTCTGGCGCAGTGTATTGGAAGGATTGGCTGCTTTCTGGCAGGCTGTTGTTATGGACGGGAAACAGAAAGTGTATTCGGGGTTGTATTCCATGCCTCGTCTTATGCACCCACAGGAGTAAAATTGTTTCCGGTTCAGTTGGTTTCGTCCGGACTGGATTTTCTGAATTTTGTATTTTTGTTCTTCTTATGGAGAAGGGCAAAGTTAAAAAGCGGTATGGTAGGAGCTTTCTACATTATAACTTATAGCGTGGGAAGGTTTTTCCTGGAATTTTTCCGGGGAGATTTAGAACGCGGTACGGTGGGAGTGTTATCTACATCGCAGTTTATTGCAATATTTACGCTGCTGATTGGAATTGTGATGCTGTTTTTCAGGCAAAAATCCAGCAGCAGTGATGCAATCTGAGCTGTTTGGAATCCGGAAAGACGGGAAAAGCATGGCTTATTCGTCTTCCGGATGGCATAACGGCAGAGAAAAAATAAATTTGGTACCGACACCTTCGGTACTGATGACGTTAATATTTTCTTTATGGGACTGGATGATTTCGCGGACGATAGCGAGTCCTAATCCGGTTCCTTTTTTGTCTTTTCCGCGGGAAAGATCGGTTTTATAAAAACGCTCCCAAATTTTGCCCAGGCTCTCTTTTGGAATTCCGATCCCTCTGTCATTTACAGAAACAAATATCTTTTCATTTTTGATAGTAGTTTCCACTGTTATAGTGGATTCGGGCGGGGAAAACTTGATGGCATTATCAATCAGGTTGTAGATAACGCGTTGGATTTTACTCATGTCTGCTTTTGTGTACAAAGTCTGCCCGGTCAGGATAAGCTCAATGGAGATTCGTTTGTCCTTGCAGATTCCCTCAAAGGTCTGTGCCGTCATTTTTATAGTATGGTTGATGTCAAATTTGGAAATGTCCAGTATGACCCCGCGTTTGCCGTATTGGTTAAGCTCCAGAAGGCTTTCGGTGAGTTTGTTTAACCGTTCCGTTTCAAACAAGATGATATTTAAATATTTCTCCTGATTTTCAGCAGGTATTGTACCGTCTAACATGGCCTCAACGTATCCTTTGACAGAGGTCAGTGGGGAACGGAAATCGTGTGATACGTTAGAAACGAATTTACGTTGGTCGTCCTCTAAGGTGTTCAGTTCGTTTGCCATATAAGTAAAGGCTGCGGCGAGATAACCGATTTCATCATTTGTATGGACATCAATGGGCTGGTCAAATTTACCCGAAGCATATTTACTGGCGGCATTGGTGATTTTCTTAATGGGCAGTATGATAGTCCAGGTAAATATAGCAAGCAGTACAAAAGCACAGATAATCAAAATGGCCAGTGTAAAATAAGAAATACGCAGAAGGACGTTATTATAGGAAATCATTGAATGTATCGGTTTGTGTATAAAAACATATCCCCTGACGCGGTAGTCGACGGTAATAGGGGCGTAAATGCTGAGCTGTTCATCTTTGAAACAGTTAAAAAAATGGCCTGTCTGATAATATTGGTTGCCAAAATTACTGATATTAAATCCTTCAATCGTTTGGATATTTGATAGATCCGCCTTCTGATTGGAATTTACAAGAATATCCCCGTTGGAACCGACAATCCAAATCTGAGCCGTCAGATAACGGCCCAGAGCTTCTAAGCGTTCTTCAAATTCTTCCAGTGTAATCGTTTTGTTGTAATAGCTGACGGCATAATCGGCGGAGATGAGGGTGGCTTCTTTATAAAGCCTGGCGGCCTCAAGTTCTGTGGTATAACGGGAGAAAAGATGATAGGTAATCGTAGAAACGACTACGAATCCTAAAATGCCAAACAACAGATAACCTACAAACAGCTTAGGATAAATTGTATTTTTCATGGTATCACCCGTTTAATTCAAATTTGTAACCGATTCCCCAGACCGTTGCAAGGCTCCAGGAATCATTGTCCTTTATTTTTTCACGCAGGCGTTTGACATGTACATCTACTGTGCGGGTGTCTCCGATATATTCGTAACCCCAGATGTGATCCAAAAGCTGTTCTCTGGTGAACACCTGGTTTGGGGAAGCAGCAAGAAAATATAAAAGTTCTAATTCCTTTGGAGGCATATCAACGGCATGCCCATTATAAACGACAGAGTAGTTGGAAAGATTGACTTCCAATCCGGGATATTCTACACATTTGATATTTCTTTTTGTTTTTTCATTTTTGGCAGCCGGATGATAGCGCCGCAGGACGGCTTTGACCCGCGCAACTAGCTCCTTGGAGTCAAATGGCTTCATAATGTAATCATCTGCACCCAGCTCTAATCCTAAAACCTTGTCGAATATTTCACCCTTAGCAGAAAGCATAATAATTGGGATGTCATGCTTTGCGCGGATTTCCCGGCAGACCTGATAACCGTCGATACCGGGAAGCATCAGATCTAATAGAATCAGGTTGGGCATATACTGCTCAAAAACAGTCAGCGCTTCCTCTCCGTCATTTACGATCCGGGTTTCGAAACATTCTTTGGTCAGATACAGTGATATCAGTTCAGCAATATTTACATCATCATCTACAATTAAAATTTTCTGTTTAGTGGCCATAAAAACCTCCCTTAAAACTATTCATCCTTGAATTCTGCAATGGTGACGCCGGCATCTCCTTCTCCATGTTCGCCCAGTCGGAAAGATTTGATATAACGAAGCCGCCGCAAGTGTTTCTGTACTGCGCTGCGCAGGGCGCCGGTGCCTTTGCCATGGACAATCCTTACAGAGGGCAAATGGGCAATGTAGGCGTCATCTAAATATTTGTCCAGCAGAGCAATCGCTTCATCCGTCGTTTTGCCGATCAGGTTGATTTCGGCAGACACAGTGGCGGACTTATTCATCTGCAGTTTACCTGTGCCTGTTTTTTGCGGCTTGCCCAAATAAGATGACTCCTCTTCCAACAGTATCAGATCGTTGATATTGACCAGAGAATTTAAAATTCCCATCCGGACATATAAGTCTCCCTTTGCGTTTGGCAGTGAATGTACGGTGCCTTTCAAGTTCATGGAAAGGACTTTTACCGAATCACCAATCCGAAGCTTCTTTGGAGGCTTTTGGTTTGATGTGGCAGCGCTTTTTTTCGGGGAAAGCTGTTTTTCGGTATTAGACATTTTGGTGCGTAACCGGGTACGCTCTTTTTCCATTTCACTGGCGGAAGCGTGAGATTGGCCGAATTTGTTGAAATTGCGGATGGTTTCATCGGCAAAGTTCTTGGCCTCTTTTAAAATGGCATAAGCCTGTTCATTGGCTTCCTTTAAGATTTTATCGCGGTTGTTTTCTATACGTTCCTGTTTTTGCTCTAGCTTTTGTTTTAATGCGGCGATTTCTCTTTTGTGGGCATTGATTTCATTTTGTTCGCGTTCAATAGTTAGCCGGCTGTTTTCCAAATCAGCAATCAGATCCTCGAAGCTGGCTTCCGATTCCGTAATCCGGCCTTTAGCATCTTCAATTAACGCCGGATCCAGTCCGATTTTGCCGGAAATGGCAAAGGCATTACTTTTACCGGGAATGCCGATTAAAAGGCGGTAGGTGGGGCTTAAGGTTTCTATGGAAAATTCACAGCAGGCATTTTCTACGCCTTCGGTGGAAAGCGCAAACACTTTGATTTCGCTGTAATGTGTGGTAGCCATGGTGCGGATGCCCTGTGCATGCAGTCTGGATAAAATGGAAATTGCAAGTGCAGCGCCCTCCGCAGGATCGGTTCCGGCGCACAGCTCATCGAAAAGCACCAGAGAGTTTTCGCTGGCATTTGCCAGAATGGATACAATATTGGTCATATGGGAAGAAAACGTGCTCAGGCTCTGTTCGATGCTTTGCTCATCTCCGATGTCAGCAAATACATCCTCAAATATAGCAAGCTCGGAACGGTCATTTGCAGGAATGTGAAGTCCTGCCTGTCCCATCAGAGACAGCAGGCCGACCGTTTTAAGGGAAACTGTTTTTCCGCCGGTATTCGGCCCGGTAATGACCAGCAGATCAAAGGCGTCTCCAAGCATGACATCAATCGGAACGACCTTTTTGGGATTTAAGAGAGGATGCCGTCCTTTACGGATACGGATACGGCCCTGTGTATTAAAAAGTGGGGCAACGCCGTTGTGCAGCTTCGCTAACTGGGCTTTGGCAAATATAAAGTCAAGCGTTGTCAGCAGTCGGTAATTTTCTGAGATAAAAGCAGAATATTCAGAAACCCGGATACTTAAGTTAGCCAGAATGACTTCAATTTCTTTGGCTTCTTTCAGGAAAAGCTCTTTGAGCTCATTGTTTAAATTCACAACCGAAGAGGGTTCTATAAACAACGTAGAGCCGCTGGAAGACTGATCATGGATCATGCCTGAAACCTGGTTTTTGGCTTCTGCTTTCACAGGAAGGCAATACCGGCCGCCGCGCATAGTGATAACGGCATCCTGCAGATAACCGCTGCTGTTTGCCTGGTTCATAACCTTGTTCATCTGGTTGCGAATGCGCTCATTCATGCCCCCAATGGAGCGGCGGATGGATTTTAAGGTTGGGCTGGCATCATCGCTTATCTCGTCTTCCGACAGGATGCAGCGTTTGATTTCGTCGTTTAACGGTGTCAGGGGTTCCAGCTCCTGAAAAAATGGGTCCAGTGAATCGGCTTCCTGATCGTCCCGTTCTGTGCGGCCAAAGCTTTTGGCCCGTTTTGTCACCTCTAAAAGGGAGCTAAGCTGTAAGAATTCCGGAATACTTAAGCTTCCACCGATTTCAAGACGTTTTAAGGAGGCGCCAAAGGGGTGGATACCTGCAAAAGAGAGGCTTCCTTTTTTAAAAATACGTGTCAGAGCGTCTTCGGTTTGTCGCTGCGCTTCGTTGATGGCAGAAAGATCCGTCATGGGAAGCAGGTTTCTGCACTGTTCCTTTGCGGCAGCGCTGTATGCAAATTCAGTTAATGTTTCGATAATTTTATCGTATTCTAATGTGTGTAATGCTTTTTTGTTCATAAATTTTTGTCCTCAATTCTATGGCGGCCTGAATGTATAGTACCATTTAAACAATAGCATATACGGGCGATTGTTACAAGGCTGGAAATTTGTTATATCTCGCGTCCATGCCGTAAATATATCATATTATCTGGTGTAAAATATAACTAAAAATTTTGTTTTGAGAACTGCATGAAAATAAATTCTTGCATACATTCTCTATTCCTCGTATAATAAGAGAAAAGCAAGTGATTCATCGCCGCTTCCACCACCGGGTGACGGCGATTCATACCGAATAGTTAAGGAGAAGTAATGGTATGGCTGAAGAGAATAAGGAAGAGTTTGCATTTATCAAAGAAAAGATTATTGAGAAGCCGGTGAATAAAAAACGGCTGTTTCGGCATGGGGTTTATACAGTTGGGTTTGCTGTTATATTTGGGGTGGTAGCCTGTTTTGTATTTACAGTCATGCGTCCGATTATGGAGAACTGGCTCCATCCAAAAGAAGATCCCACGATCTCTATTCCTGAAGATGAATGGCAGACGGAAGCGATTGTGTTAGAAACGGAAGAACCTACAGAAACAGAAGAGGAATTGGAAACAGAGCAGAAGCTACCGCAAACAGCGCCCGTTGAGACAAAGGAGCTGGAACTTTCTGATTATCAAATGCTACAGGATAAGCTTTATGCAATTGGAAAAGAAGCGAATCATTCCGTTGTTACGGTGACCAGTGTGATTAGTGATACGGATTGGTATAATAATGCCTATGAGAGCAATGGGCAGGCATCTGGAATTATTATCGGAGACAATGGAAGTGAGTTGCTCATTTTAACTGAGCATAAAGTAGTACAGGCTGCCCATGAGCTTTGGGTAACATTTATGGATGAAACTACCGTTGAGGCTTCTTTGAAAAAGTATGATGGGAATACAGGGATTGCAATTTTAGCCGTAGGTCTGGGGCTGCTTGAAGAAAGTACGAAAGCCCGGATTTCTTATGCGGCGCTGGGGAATTCTCTGATGGTATCGCAGGGAAATGTTGCGATTGCGATTGGCAGCCCCCTGGGGACGAATTACTCTATTGGAGTAGGGAATATTACTTCTGTCGGCAATGTAATTCAAACTGCAGATATGACATATACTGTATTTACGACGGATATTATCGGAAGCAGCAGCAGCAGCGGTGTACTGCTGAATCTGGAGGGTGAGATTATTGGTCTGGTGATGCAGGACTACAGAGGAAGCGGAGACGATAATACGTTGACAGCAATTTCTGTTTCCGAGCTGAAGAAAATAATTGAAATGCTGTCAAACGGTAAGGATATTCCTTATCTGGGGCTTAATGTAGTGACTGTTACAGAACAGATTGCGCAAGAATACGATATACCACGAGGGGTTTATATCAAGGAAGTAATGCTGGATTCGCCGGCGCTTGTTGCCGGGCTGCAGGGCGGAGATGTGATTGTAAAAATGGATGGCGAAGAAATTTCTTCGGTGAAAAATTATGAAGAGAAAGTTCTTTCGCTGACACCCGGACAGGCGGTAGAGGTTGTAGTAAAACGGCAGGGGATGGGAGAATATCTTGAAGTTGTATGCGGTGTGTCAGCCGGCATACTCTATTAAAATGGTACATAGAACGGGAAGGAGAAGCTGCAAAAGCAGCGACAATGTTATGAAATATATTGAAACGTTTCGGGAAGGTGAAAGAATTAATCAGATTTTTCTTTGCAAACATAAGCAGTCTGCACTCACCAAAAACGGAAAACCGTATGAGAATGTAATTCTGCAGGATAAAACCGGTATGCTTGATGCCAAAATTTGGGAGCCGGATTCCAATGGAATTGACGATTTTGGAGCATTGGATTATATTTGCGTTGTCGGTGATCTTACCAGTTTTCAGGGAGCGCTGCAACTGAACGTGAAACGGGTCCGCAGAGCACAGTCGGGTGAATACGATCCGGCAGACTATCTTCCTGTCAGCGAGAGAGACATTGATCAGATGTATGAGGAATTGAAGGGTTATATCAAGACGATTGGGAATCCTTATCTAAAGAAGCTGCTGGCAGGATTTTTCCTGGAGGATGAAGACTTTCAGAAACGATTTAAATTTCATTCAGCCGCAAAAACAGTTCACCATGGTTTTGTGGGAGGATTGTTGGAGCATACACTGGGAGTAACAGCGCTTTGTGAGGCATTTTGCAGGCAATATCCGATTTTAAATCGCGATATGCTTTTAACGTCTGCAATGTTTCACGATATAGGCAAGTTAGAAGAACTGTCAGCTTTTCCGGCAAATGATTATACGGATGCAGGACAGCTTTTGGGACATATTGTAATCGGCACAGAACTGATTAGCGAACATATGCGTCAGATTCCGGATTTTCCAATGAAACTGGGAAATGAATTAAAGCACTGTATACTGGCTCATCACGGAGAACTGGAATTTGGATCGCCTAAGAAGCCGGCGTTGGTTGAAGCAGTTGCACTTAATTTTGCCGATAATATGGATGCCAAAATGGAAACATTAAAAGAAGCATTTGCAAATGTTCCGGAAGGAAATACAGAATGGTTGGGATATAACAGGCTCTTAGAGACTAATATCCGTAAAACTGGCAGGTAGGTAAAATATGCAGAAGAATGATTTGATTGAACTTACAATAGAAGATTTGGCTGCTGACGGCACAGGAGTCGGCAGGTATCAGGGCATGGCGTTTTTTGTTAAGGATGCGGTTATAGGCGATACAATAACTGCAAGGATTATGAAGTTAAAGAAAAATTATGGATATGCACGTCTGACAGAAATTAAGGAGGCTTCACCCAATCGGGTGGAGCCCCGTTGTATTTATGCCAGGGCCTGCGGCGGCTGTCAGCTCCAGCAGATAAATTATGAGAGCCAGCTGGTGTTTAAGCAGAAAAAGATAAGGGAACATATCGTAAGGCTGGGCGGATTTGAGGAAGCATTTGTGGAGCGCATAATGGAACCGATTGTTGGCATGGATGTACCGTTCGGTTATCGGAACAAGGCACAGTTTCCAATTGGAACGAATGCCCAGGGGAAGCCCATAGCGGGTTTTTATGCAGGCAGGACACACAGCATTATTGCAAATACACAGTGTGCACTGGGCGTACCGGTAAATGAGCAGGTATTGGAAGCGGTGCTAAGCTACATGGAAGAATTTGGGGTGAAAGCTTATGATGAAAAGACGCGCAAAGGCCTGGTACGCCATGTTTTAATTCGATATGGGTTTGATTCCGGGGAAGTTATGGTATGTATTGTGGTGAATGGGAAGCAGCTGCCGAAAGAATCGGTTTTGACAGAGCGGCTGGGCGCTATTGAAAGGATGAAAAGTATTTCACTGAATACGAACCGGGAAAATACAAATGTGATTCTGGGAGAGAACACCAGGGTGCTCTGGGGCACACCCACTATTACGGATGCGCTATATCTGCGCGATACATCGAATTTTGGCAGGATTGGCGAAAAAACGGTATATCGGATCTCTCCGCAGTCTTTTTATCAGGTAAATCCGGTTCAAACCGAAAAACTGTATTCCCTGGCACTGGAATACGCTGGTCTGACCGGAAAGGAAACGGTATGGGATCTGTATTGCGGAATCGGAACCATTTCTCTGTTCCTGGCCAGAAGCGCAAAGCAGGTATATGGTGTGGAGGTTGTGCCTGAGGCCGTTGAAGATGCAAAAAGAAATGCCCGGTTAAATAGAATCGCTAATGCAGAGTTTATGTTGGGGAAAGTGGAGGAAGTGCTGCCGGAATTTTATGAATCGAAGGAATGGGGAGAAGAAATGAAGCATCCGGATGTGATTGTAGTGGATCCGCCACGGAAGGGATGCGACGGAAAATGTATTGAAACAATGCTTCGGATGCAGGCGGATCGGATTGTATATGTGAGCTGCGACTCTGCAACACTGGCACGGGATTTGCGGCGATTGTGTGGCGGGGGATATGAGGTGAAGAGAATACGGGGGGTGGATCAGTTTGGGCAGACGGTACACGTCGAAGTTGCCGTGTTGCTAACGAGGACAGATACCTAGAAATCCTTGATTTTACGCTGTTTTTCGACCATTTCGTTTTTACTCCAAACGGGGAAAATGTGCCCGAAAAGGAGTTGAAAAAGGAAATTCCAGTGAGCGCAGGAATCGAACTGGTCGTGGTGGATATGTCCGAAAACGTTGATTTTATGGGATAAATGGCACTTTTGGCTGTAAAAAGCTGAAAGTGCTTTTTTTTGTTAAAAAAACGCCTTTTTAGGGTAAAAAATGTTATAAAATTTTGGGGGAGGGTTGGTTAAATGGCTTAAAATAAGGCTTTTTGTTATGACCCCCACCCTTTGTCATTGCAACCAACAACGACCTGGACAAGTCGTTAAACTGTCTTTTTTTGTTGCCTAAAAACAAGCAGGACGAAAGGAGGAATGTAGTTATGGGAGATTACACGATTCTGCACTATGAAATCTATGAATATCCGCAATGCCCGACAGACAACGGCAGGTATTACGGAAAAACCCCAATATTGGAACAAGCGG
>JAAWDZ010000072.1 GCA_022794015.1 Eubacterium sp.
CCTCCTCAATAATATTGTTTGGGGTCGAAGCCCCTGCGGTAATACCTACGTTATCAATGGACCCAAACTGCCTTATGTCCAAGTCATCAAGTGTCTGTATGTAGTAAGTATTTTCACATGCTTTTTTACATATTTCAAATAACTTCTGTGTGTTGGAGCTATGACTGCCGCCGATTACAATCATGGCTCCTGCACGTGCGGCAATATCGGCAGCTTCCTTCTGCCGTTCTTCTGTCGCATTGCAGATAGTATTTAAAACAATTATATCATAACCTTTTTTTTCAATAATTTCAACTAATTCTTGAAATTTGTTGTAATTAAATGTCGTTTGAGACACGATACAGAGTTTTTTGTCTGGATTAAGGCTCAGATTTTCTGCTTCTTCCCTTGTCTGCAGGATGGTTGTCCGTTCCGGAACGGACCATCCGTATATGCCTTCAACCTCCGGATGGGATGCATCGCCAATAATTATGATATGATATCCCTTTTTGGCATATTCCTCCACGTATCGGTGGATTTTTAATACAAACGGACAGGTAGCATCTACAATAGAAAAACCTTCCGATTGTATTTTTTCATATACAGCCTTTGAAATCCCATGTGAACGGATTACCATAATGCCTTTTGGAATACGCTCCAGCTCAGAAATGCCGCATACTGCGTGCACGCCCTTTTTCTCCAGATCACCGACTACTGCATCGTTGTGGATAATCGGCCCGAAGGTATATACGGGAATGTCATTTTTCTCCGCTACTTCGTATACTTTTTCTACCGCCCGTTTTACGCCGAAACAAAATCCGGCGCTCTTTGCCAGTGTCACCCGCATAATTACTGCCTCTTTTTCCAAATGTTATAAACTGCTTCCACAACTTCATCAATGTTTAATTCGGAAGAATCAATCAAAACCGCATCCTCCGCCTGTCTTAACGGCGAAGTTTTTCGGTGCATATCCCGGTAATCCCGTTCCTCAATGTCCTTCTGGATTGCCTCCAAATCACACTCTACGCCTTTTTCCTGCAGCTCATCAAAACGGCGTTTTGCACGGGTACAGGGACTTGCAGTCAGATAAACCTTAACCTCCGCATCCGGCAGCACGCAAGTGCCGATATCCCTGCCGTCCATAATAACGTCCGCTGTTTTTGCCAGTTTTTGCTGTAACGCAACTAACTTTGTGCGTACTGCTGGATAGATACTGATAGCGGAAGCCATATTTCCGACTTCCTCTTTTCGGATTTTCCCATTGACATCTTCTTTGTTCAAAATCACCTGCTGCTGTCCTTTGTGATAGCAGATAGAAATATCTGCCCTGTCTGCAGCATCCATAATTGCCGGTTCATTCTCCGGTGAAATACCCTGTTCCAGAAAATACAGCGCCATCGCCCGGTACATTGCCCCGGTATCCACATAAATGTAACCCAGTTTCTTTGCCAGTGTTTTAGCAATCGTGCTTTTTCCTGCGCCTGCCGGCCCGTCAATTGCAATATTCATTTGCTGCTCCTCTTTCTTAATTTTCATAACAATTTCTCTCTGAACTGTTTCAGATACTGCTTCCTGCCAGATATCCTGTGGACCAGGCAATCTGCAGGTTATATCCGCCTGTCATGGCATCCAAATCCAGCACTTCCCCGGCAAAATACAGCCCGGATACTAACCTGGATTCCATCGTGGAGGGATTTACTTCTTTTACAGAAACACCTCCCCTTGTGATAATGGCTTCCTCAAAGCCCCGAAGTCCGGTTAATGTCAATGGAAATGCTTTTAAAAGTGACAAAAGATGTGCCCGCTCCTCTTTTGTGATCTCATTTACTTTTTTCTCGGCAGAGATACCGGAAAGAGCTATCATTACCGGCTGCATCTTCTGAGGCAAAAGTCCCTGAACGGCATTTTTAAACTGCTTGTTAAGATTCGCCTCAAAATCCCTTAGCAGGCGGCGGTTTAGCTGCTCTGCAGTCAAAGCCGGCTTCAGATCAATTTCCATCAAAAGCTTCTGCTTTTTTAACTCTTTTCCTATCAGGCTGCTTGCACTCAGGCAAAGCGGCCCGCTTACCCCAAAATGCGTAAAAAGCATTTCTCCAAAGCCCTCAAAAACCTTCTGCTTTCCCTTTTTTATTGTAACACGGACATTTTTCAGTGAAAGTCCCTGCATCTCTGTTACATAAGTTTCTTCCGTCACAAGAGGCACTAAAGAAGGCTCCTGCTCCTTTACCGTATGTCCGCTATTTTTTGCAAAAATATACCCGTCTCCGGTAGAACCGGTACTCGGATACGAAATTCCCCCAGTAGCCAGTATTACCGCATCCGCCTGCAGATATTCTCCGCCCGCCAGATATACTCCCCTGCATCTGCCATCCGCCACCGCAAGCCTTTCTGCTCTGGTAAACAGACGAATCTTTACTCCCTTCTCCTGCAGCGCGCGTTTCAACGCCGCGATAACATCTGAGGAATGATCTGATTCTGGAAATACGCGGTTGCCTCGCTCTGTTTTAGTTTTTACGCCATGCTGTTCAAAAAAATCAATCACCCGAAAGTTATCACACGCATAAAACGCACTGTACAAAAACTTCCGGTTCGTGACCACATGGTCAAATAAATCCTCCATATCTCCGGCATTGGTAATGTTGCATCTGCCCTTGCCCGTAATAAAAAGCTTCTTGCCGAGCTTTTCATTTTTTTCTATTAATATAACGGCAATTCCCGCTTCTGCCGCCGCAAGCGACGCAAACATTCCAGCCGGGCCGCCGCCAACCACAATTACTTTTTTCATATAAATCTCCGCTTAATGGTATTCACTGTTGTCATATACCTGATACTCGTCCCAGATTTTCTCAAGCATCTCCAGAGTACCTGCTACTTCTTTTTGTTTTTTCATACAAAGCGCCACTATCAGGGCATTGATCACGCTGAGCGGCGCTACCAGCGAATCCACAATGGATGCCATATCGCTCCCTGCAATCAGCTTACAGGAGGAATACAGATTCATCGGCGAATGTTCACTATCTGTCAGCGTAATCACCTTTGCATTCCTGTTACTGGCAAATTCAACTGCCTTTAATGTCTGCATAGAATATCTGGGAAAACTAATACCGATTAAAACATCCCCGCTGCCAATCCGTACCATCTGCTCGAAAAGCTCACTTGAACTGTTCGTATGCAGCAGATGCACCTGCCCAAACATCAGATTCAGATAATACGCCAGAAAGCTTGCCAGTGAAGCACAGCTTCGGATACCGACTACATAAATATTCCTGGCATTTAATATGGTATCCACCGCCAGTTCAAATGCCGCCTGATCAATATGCTCCAAAGTTCCTTTCAGATTCTCCGCATCGGACTGCAGCACCGTTTCCAAAATCTTCGGCTGACTGATACGTCCGTAGGTAACTTCCATCCGCTGAATGGAATTGAGCTTATTGCGCACCAACTCCTCCAATGCTTTCTGAAATTCGGGATATCCTTTATAGCCTAAGTTTGCCGCAAAACGAACGACTGTAGATTCACTGACACCTACAACGGCTCCAAGCTTTGCCGCCGTTAAAAAAACCGCTTTGTCGTAATTATCCGTGATATATGCTGCCAGAAGCTTCTGACCTTTGCTCATGCCTTTGTACATTCTGTTGATACGGTTGCTCAAATCATTTGTGCTGTTCATATTACTGCTCCCTGTCTGTTTCCTGTTAAAACCCACTCTGTTTTGATTCAGAAAAATTCGCATATTTTTTATCATATCAAATTTTAGTGCAGGGAACAAGACATATTTAAATAATTTAAACATATATCGTAACAGTTCAGCCTGCGGCTTCGCTGTTACAGAATCTGCCCCATTTGAAGCTTGCCTACGGCAAAGGGGCTGAACTGTTACCATATATCAGCTGTCTGAACGATTACCCATTTTCTATCCCAGCATAACATCTAACAGCATCATTACCGCAAATCCCAGTATAATCCCCATTGTTGCAAAATAAGGCTGCATACTTTGATTCTTCTGACATTCCGGAATCAGTTCATGAACAGCAACCAGAATCATCGCCCCGGCCGCAAAAGAAAGCGCTAACGGCAGTATGGCTTCTACATATACAACCAACAGTACCCCCAGCACACCCGCAACCGGTTCTACCATACCGGACGCCTGCCCCAGCAAGAAGCTTTTTCTTCTGGAGTACCCTTCCCTGCGCAGCGGCAGAGAAACAGCCGCTCCCTCCGGAAAATTCTGCAAACCGATCCCGATAGCAATTGTAATTGCCCCCATCAGGGCTTCCATAGAATAATGCCCTTCCTGTAAGGTGCCAAATGCAACGCCAACGGCAAGACCTTCGGGAATATTGTGAATCGTGATGGAAAGGATCAGCATAACGATCCTGTTCAGACGCATGTCAGGCTCACACTGTGTACTGTATACCCTTCGCCTGGCATAAGAGACAATTTTGTCGGAAGCCCACATGAAAAGGGCACCGAACAGAAAACCGACTGTCGCTGTCAGATAAGCCGGCACATTCGAGGTGGCTTCCGCACGTTCAATTGCCGGTTGGAGCAAAGACCAGAAACTGGCAGCCACCATCACCCCTGCTGCAAATCCCAGCATCAGATTTAAAAATCTGGGATTTGGTGTTTTGAAAAAAATCACCGTTGCCGCGCCTAATGCAGTTACAGACCAGGTTCCAAGCGTTGCCAGCAATGCCATAAAAATAATATCATTCATTTTTCCTTCCTCCCATATACTAATATATTAACGTCTGGGAAGAAAGGTGAAAACCAATTATCTGTCTAATCATAACCATCTGTGTAACCCGTACGCATAACAGAAGCAATATCAGAACTTTTAAATCCCCTTCTCATCAAGAATCCATACATTTTCCGGATTTCCTTCTGATCTGCCAAATCGGGCGAAAAATGCTTTTTTTCCAACAGTCTTCGGATCTGTTTCTTTTCATCGGAAGAAAACTCTTCTTCTATACTTTTAACTATGATGTCTTTTGGAACACCGCGGCGCAAAAGATCCATTTCCAGTCGCTTTCTGCTTCGTTCTTCCTGATGGAACTGAATAAATGTTCTGGCATAACGCATATCATCCAGATAATGATAACTCTTCACATAAGAAATGGCTGCTTCAACCGCTTCCGCCGGATATGCGTTCTGCATCAGCTTCTCCCGAAGCTGATGCTCTGTTCGCTCCTGCTGTTCCAAAAGATGCATCGCCCTTTTTATCGCACGCTTACCGATGATATCATAAAGTATCTGCCGGTACTGCTCTTCTGGCAATTCCATGTCCTCTTCCAGTGAAAACTGTCTGGCTTCACTGGTATAAAGCCAGAATGTAGTACTTTTGTCCAGACAGATTTCCACACGGCCTTTGCCTATCTTTTTGTATTGTGTAATTGTATACCCCATTATACTTCTGTCGCCTTATCCGGCTGTCCGGCAGAACCCTGCAGTCCAGAATTTGAGCTTTGTTCTTCTCTCTGTACTCCTGCCGCCCCTTCTCCTTCTGAAACAGTATCCTCATTCTCTGAATCTGCCGGCTCATAATGGGCACGAACCTGCCGCTCAATCTCATTTCTCACTTCAGGACGCTCCCGTAAATACTGCTTGGCATTTTCACGTCCCTGGCCAATCTTCTCACCGTTATATGCATACCACGCACCGGATTTGTTTACCACATTGCAGTCGGCCGCCAAATCCAGAATATCTCCTTCACGGGAAATCCCCTGGCCGAACATAATATCAAATTCCGCCTCACGGAACGGAGGCGCCACTTTATTCTTCACCACCTTAATGCGGGTACGGTTCCCGATCACTTCTCCTGCCTGTTTCAGAGACTCAATTCTTCTGACATCCAGACGTACCGAAGAGTAAAATTTCAATGCGCGTCCGCCAGTCGTCGTTTCCGGATTGCCGAACATCACGCCCACCTTCTCACGGAGCTGATTGATAAACAGCACAATACAGTTTGACTTGCTGATGACCGAAGTCAGCTTCCGAAGCGCCTGCGACATCAGTCTGGCCTGCAGGCCCACATGGGAATCTCCCATATCTCCATCGATCTCCGCTTTGGGAACAAGTGCTGCTACCGAATCCACGATCACGATATCTACTGCTCCGGAACGCACCATCGTTTCTGTAATCTCAAGCGCCTGCTCTCCGCAGTCCGGCTGAGAGATATAAAGATTATCCACATCCACTCCGATATGCTTCGCATATACCGGATCCAAAGCATGCTCTGCATCAATAAAACCGGCGATTCCGCCCATCTTCTGCACTTCTGCAACCACATGCAGTGCCACGGTCGTCTTACCGCTTGACTCTGGCCCGTAGATTTCAATCACACGTCCTTTTGGAAGTCCTCCAATTCCAAGCGCCAGATCCAGGCTCAGACAGCCGGTCCCAACTGCATCTACATTCATCGTCTTCGCAGACTCTCCAAGCTTCATAATCGAACCCTTGCCGTATTGCTTCTCAATCTGGGCAACCGCGGCTTCCAGCGCTTTCAGCTTCTCTTCTTTTCTATCTGCTGCCTTTTTGTCTGATTTCTTATCCGATTTCTTATCTTCCCTTGCCATTATTATAATCTCCTTTTCTATTATTTTTCATATAGGCCAAATGCAAACTTATGTTCGTTTTTATAGTTATAATAGTAGTATACTTTTATATAAAAGTCAATAACAAAATGATTCTTTTTGAAATTTGGGGATTGTATTTGATAAAATGAAAAAGACAATTTAGAATTCGATTGGTTTTTAGTATAAGATGTATTTTTGATGTTGTCAAGTGGATAGCGCAATTCCGATCCTGCAGCCCGTAACAGTTTTGCCTGCGGCTTCGCTGTTACGGAATCCGCCACAGTCTCTCCCCAGCTATGTGATTTCCCGGCCAGAGTAACGCCTCCCACAGGGGAGGGCGGTTATTACTGACATCCACATATGTTTTTTCTATACAGAAATGGAAATTTTCATACCGGATTCCGGTCTGGCTGCCTCTCCGGTTTTGGTATACATTACAGACGCCATCTTAATAGCATCCGTTTTTTCTTCTACAGATTTGCCGTCGTATGTACCGTTCTGTTTTGAATCAGATTTCTCATCCAAAACTGCCTTTTCGCTTTTTCTGATATTGACAGTATCCGTATCCTCACTGCGACTTTCTTCTATCCGCTTTTCCATCTCCTCACGTTCTTCCCTGCGCTTTCTGATGGCATCTTCCTGCGCTTCTTTCGCTTTTTCCCTCGCCTCCTCTCTGTCCTCTTCCATACCTTTTTCAGCTTCCTTCTGGTAATCCTTCGCTTTAGCTGCAAAATCGCTGACATATCCCATTGCCCGTTCCATGACAGCTGTATCTCCTCTCCGTTCTGCTTCTTTATAGACACGGAACGGCGTATTCAATATTTTCATATTCATGCTTGCCCCTGCAAGGCCTTCCATCGTTTTCGTATGCATATTTTATCCCTCCATCCAGGTTCGTTTCCAGATTTTCAATCCGCTCATAGTAATCAGTCACCTCGTCCAACACCAGGTTCAGATATATTTTCCGGTCTATGATCTCACAGAACACAGTCTCATCCTTCCGGATAATGCATCTTTCATATCCCTTTTGCACAAGCAGGCAGTCTTCGCTTTTGCCGGTTTCACAGACAGGTATATTATAGCCTGCCCAAAACATCAAAACAATAAAATTGCTGTGAAATGCTTGCTGAACACCGTGGAATTCGTTCCTATTCATGACCTGGAAGACCGCTCATAATAACAACCCGGGGCGGCGTTCCGAATTTTGCTTCGCAAAAACCGCCCCTCATTTCTGCATCATGTTCTCACCGGGCGCGTAACCGTAGCGCGTTTCCAACTCATAATTTCTGTATCAGATACCAATAAATCACTCCAGTGCGCGTATCTGTTCTACCAGGGAAAGCTTTCTGGTATAACGAACCGCACAGACCGTAAAAATCGCCTGTACAAAAAGCAGCGCAGCTGCAAACAAAAGCATCTGAAGCACCGGGAAATGATAGGTAAGCTTCCCGAACATGCCAATCTGGTCAAAAACCCTGCACACAGCCAGACTGCACGCCGTTCCAATTGTCAGGGTGGCAAGTAATGTAATTCCCACATAATACAGGCACTCTAAAGAGAGCATGCGGGCCAGCTGCCGGCCACTCATGCCAACAGACTGGAATATGCCGAACTCCTGTCTGCGGCTGAGAAAATTGGTAATCAGCGTGTTGGCAAGATAATTCCTCTGACGGCAAAAGCCTCATGCTCACGGTTGCCCTCAGTCTCACTGATAGCTGGGATTTCCACACAGGCCATGCTGTAATCCGTAACAAAATCCACGCCGGGAATGGCGGCAAGCTCCTCCTGCAAAGCCTGCCCCAGGGGATTTTCTTTTTGCATCCCATAAAATTTCGGGCCTGCATAATCCTCATATTTCAGCAGGTACTGGCTTCTGTCCCCAAATTGGGACTGGGCCATTTCATTTACATCCACCGAGTTTGCACAGGCGGAAATACAAAGAAACAGAATACCAGTCAAACTTAAAGAAAGAGCTGTTATAATAGCTTTTTTACGGTTCCGGGAAAAATTCATCCGGGCCAGGCGGGTCATAGTCAGGCGGCGGTGAATCTGTCCAGAAACGCTACGGCCCTGCTGTATGGAATAGGCGGTAGTCCGAATATAAATTTCTATTCCGTTTCCAAGATAAAGATCCAGCATTCCAAAATAACTGGAGCTGTAAAAGGTGTGATTCTCCGGAATTCCCATTTCCACAAAGAACCGTTCAATATCTGTACGAAGCTTTTCCGGCTCCATCCGCACTGGTCCTGCTGTCCAGATTTCCGGTTGGCTCATCCCCGCGGACAAGTATGCTTCCAGAGGTAGGCGTATCCAGCCCGCCCATCATATTCAGCAGAGTGGACTTGCCGCTGCCGGAGGTTCCTACTACCGCCACAAATTCTCCCTGTTCCACAGACAGGCTGACGCCATCCAGAGCACGGGTGATGTTAGCCCCGCTGCCATAATATTTTTTCAGGTCGATGGTTTGTAATACTTTCATAATTAAATACTCCTTTCCATATCATTGTCCTGTATTTCAGGACATACAGGTGGTGTTTCCTGGTGATATGGGCATTATAAAAGCCAAATGTCACAGAAACGTCCGAGGCAGCAAAAAAACAAGCCAAAAACAGGGGAAAAATATTCCAAAACATGGACATTTCGAAAAAACTACTGTTTGCATCTCATTGTGTCAGCACCTTACCTCCAGGGCAGAAAAACAGAGAACGTCGATCCCCTGCCAGCTTCTGAAGCCACCTTGATGTAGCCGCCCTGCCGTGTAATAATTTCACGCGCCAGATAAAGACCAATACCCACTCCCTGTTCGCCGTGCACTTCCTCTTCCCGGTAAAAACGCCGGAAGACGGCTGCCTGATTCCTCTCCGGAATACCCTTGCCGGTATCCGCCACATCCAGCTTGACATACATCTCCCACTGTTCTACCGACACACTGACCCTGCCACCCATCTGCGTATATTTTACTGCATTGTCCAGCAGATTGAACAAAGCCTCTGCCGTCCATTTGCTGTCATGGGAAATATACAGGTCATCCGGACAGTCCACTGTCACAGAAATATCCTTTTTCTCCGCTGCATATACAATACCGCTGCAGGCAAAAGCCAGCGTATCTATAAGAGGACCGTTTTTCTTCTCCAATCGGATCGTTCCGATTTCCAGACGGGACGTTCTCACAAGGGCCTGAAAAAGGAATTCCAGCTTATCAATCTGGCTGCGGATGCCCTGCAGGAACTCCCGACGCTCTTCTGCTGTAACAGGCTTTTCCAGCAGCGTGTCTGTCACCACTTTCAGATTACTTACCGGTGTTTTCACCTGATGGGAAACATCCGATACCAGCGTCTGCAGCTCCTGTCGCTCCTCATCCACCCTGCGCCGATTCTCCTGCATAATACTGTACAGCCGGAAGAGACGTGAGCTAATGCGGGCAAACAGCGTTTCCCTGTCAGACGCGCGCACCGGCTCTTCTCTTCCGCTTATCATCTGATCGATGGTCTGACACAAATCTTCTGTGAACACAGAAAGCCGTTTACGAAAAAACAGCATCAGAATAAACAGCCAGATAAGGGCACAGACGGTCAGCAGTGCGCCGCCAATCAGCGCCCACATTTCGCCGATCATGGCAAAGAGAATGGCAGAGATGACCAGCATAGAGCCAGCCGTACCGGCCCCCACCAGCCAAAACAGCATTTTTACAGAGATACGTCCCAGCCTCATTTTCTCTCCCCTCCCATCCATTGATATCCCATGCCATAAATCGTTTTGATATAAGTATCACCCTCTGCCTCAATCTTGCCCCGGATACGGCTGACTAAGGTCGTCAGCGTGTGTTCGTCTACATAATTTTCCTCCGCATCCCACAGCTTTTCCAAAAGCCGCTGCCTCGTCAAAACCTGTTTTGGATTTTTGTAAAACAGGTACAGCATCCGATACTCCAGGGGCGAAAGCGTAAGGGAACTTCCATTCAGCGCAGCGGTCTGTTCAGAAAAATCCAGAAACAGCCGACCGTCATCATAAAGCTCCTTTGCGGACCTCCGGTGCTCCAGCATTGCAAACATTGCGCGTATTTTCCGCAGCAGCGCCCCAATGGAAAAGGGCTTAGTAATATAATCTACCGCCCCGACCTCATACCCCCGTATCTGGTCGCTCTCCTGGTCATTGGCGGTCAGAAAAATAACCAGCGTATCTGGATGTTCCGGCTTTATAATCCTGCACAGGTCATAGCCGTTTCCGTCCGGCAAATTGACGTCTAAAAGCACCAGGTCATATTCCGTCCGCGCTAAAGCTTCGTCGGCCATACCTGCATTCCGGACTGATACCGTATCGTAGCCCTCAGAAATCAGATTGTAGGTCAGCGTTTTATTGAAAAGGGCATCGTCCTCTACCAGCAAAATTTTCTTCATAACCACTCTCCTTTCAATATTATACCCCACTGGATATTTACTACAGTTTAACAGACAAATGTCCGCAAAATGTTACAACGGGCAGATTTTTTTCATGACTATCGAAATCTTACGGAACAAGCGTTTTGATCGATACAATATAAGGATAAAATTTTTGCATAAAAGCATATTGAAAAACATTTTTGTACATACTATAATGCCTATAGGTAAAAAGAAATGAAAAGTCCACGTTGACGAAAGAACGAATCCCTAAACTGTATGGCAGTACAGTTCAGGGATTCTTCTTTACTTTTATACTGACAAAGCGCCCAGCAGGTTATTTTTGCCCTTGTCAGCGCTGTCTAACCGTTTGATGATGTCGTGGCAAAGCTGCACCAGCCGCAACAGCGATAAAAAAGAAATGAAAAAATCCAACTAAATGCCAAATAATAATCAATATCTGTATTGATTTTTTGTATCCAATCTTTATAGCCGGCATTAGCATTCCTCTCCTTTCTTTTTCAGCCATTTTATCGCATTTTCTTCGCCTTTTTCTATAGCATATTCTACTACAGCTTTAGCAAGATTTACTAAGCGCTCGGATTGATTGTGTAAAGCAAAAGATTCCCTGACTTTTTTTGCAATTTCCAATTGCGCTTGCGTTTTTATTTCCTGCAGTGGCATACCGAGTAATTCGTCCTTTGAACTTCCTTACGTAGCGTTAGCCTTGCCAGCCCCCGTTGTTTTTATCCTATCTTCATCAGGTAATATCCTTCTTCCAATACACCTTTACCGCAATCCGGTACGAGATAAGAAACCAGATAACAGAAATCATAAATATAATACTGAAAGCCAGAAGAATATGTTCCTTCACAGGAAAAACTAAGTTCAGAAAAATCACCAGACCCGCAATGATTCCCGTCCCCGCCATAAAAGACATCATAAAGACAATCTGCGATTTTTCCGGGTCAAATAAGTACGCGCACGGCAGACTGATGCCGCCTGCCAAAAGGGTGGCGCTCATCCCGATAGAGCCATACAGACATAAAGAATACAGCGTTATATCCATACCACAACAGACAAGAACGACACAGGGAATCAGTGCTGTAAGCATCCCTAATATGGCAAGCAGGATATAAAACAAAAACTTCCCGCCAATAATCTGGTTCCTGGATACCGGCATCGTTATGACATTTTTATTCCATTTGGAAGCTGCGTCACTGGTAATACTGATAAAGACTGCTGTTGTTGCAACGACCGGGGCCAACACCAAAAGAGCGCCGGTTTCCATCAAAAAGGATATCCCAAAACCCAAAACAATCAGGCTGACTATGGTTACAAGAACATTGCTTCTGGCAATATAGAGATCCTTCACTAAAACCCCCTTCATCACTTTTCCCCCTTTACATAAAGCAGCATAATTTCATCCATTGTTGCCGGAACCACCAGGGCTTTCGGATATTTTTTCTGCATCCTCTCCCGGTCCAAAACCAGGATCTGCCATTCATAGTCCATTTTACGATACGAGATGATATCGGATTTATCTAATGTGTCAAACTGTGCTGCACCGCACTTCAAAATGCCATACCGCCCGGTCAGTTCGTCTTTGGGCATCTCAAAAATAACTTTCCCTTCATGGATAAATACGATATAATCCGCAATCTTCTCCAGATCACTGGTAATGTGGGAAGATACCAGTATAGAATGATCCTCGTCCTGCACGAAATCCAGCAGCATATCCAGAATATCATCCCTGACAACCGGATCTAAGCCACTAGTGGCTTCGTCCAGGATTAACAGCCTGCAATGATGCGAAAATGCAGCAGAGATAGCCAGTTTCATCTTCATTCCTTTTGAAAACTGTTTGATCTGCCTGTCGGACGGCAGAGAAAACTGTTTCAGCAGGCCAAAATATACCTGTTCGTCCCAGGTTCTGTAAATGTTTCTCATGACCCTGTTTAATTTTCGCGGGGAAAGGATTTCCGGAAAATTGCTGCCATCAAACACGACACCTATCTGTTCTTTAATATCCCTATCCAGTTCCTCCCTGTCTAAAATGGAAACAACACCGTCTTCCTTCTGAACCAGCCCTAAAGCTGCATGGATCGTTGTACTTTTTCCTGCGCCGTTTTCTCCAATCAGTCCTACAATAGATCCGCTTGGAACGGTGAATGAAACATGATCCAAAACAAAATCATGATACGTTTTGGTAAGCCCTGATACCATGAAAGCATTTGACATCACTAATCCTCCTCATACAATAATGTTAATAAGCTGACTAATTTATCAAGCGGTATTCCGCTCATACGGGCTGTTTCTATTGCATCACTAAAACAACACTCTATCTTTTTTTGCTGTTCCTCCAAATAGAAGTCCTGATTCCTAACAGATACATAGCAGCCTTTTCCGGCTGTTGTTTCAATAAAACCATTTTCCTGCAAAATGTCGTACGCCTTCTGCACGGTAAGAACACTGATCTGAAGCGATTTTGCAAGGGAGCGAATAGAAGGAAGCGCTTCCCCGGCTTTCAGTTCGCCGTTCATAATCTGCATTTTTATCTGCGACACAATCTGCTCATATAGAGGACGACTTGCCTTATTGCTTACAACAATCTCCAAACCATCACCGCCTTCCCGCCCTATACTGTATTACACAAACAAGTACATCATAATACACTATAAGACAGAAGTCAAGACTTTCTTGCAATATCACAGACTATATTGCTTTCGATATTTTAAAAACATGGTTGCAGACAGGGCAAATGCCATAAACTCCGCCGCCGGCGTAGCCAGCCAGACGCCATTTATCCCAAGAGCTGCAGGCAATACGAACATGGAAATCATCATAAATACAAAAGAGCGCGAAAAGGCAAGAACCGCCGAAACAGGCCCATTGGACAGGGCCGTAAACAATCCGCTGGCAAAAATATTAAAGCCGACAAAAAACAGCGCCAGGACACAGATTCGGTTTCCAGCCACAGCCAGTTCATACACCGGATGGCCTGAATTGATAAATATAGATACCAGCGGTTTTGTCGCCGCAAAAAATGCCGCTGCTGTCACAATGGAAATCACTGCAATTATTTTAAGGCTGGATGAAACGAGCTTTCTTAACTTCCTGTGATTTTTCTCTCCATAATAGTAACTGGCCATAGGCGCAACACCATAGGAATACCCGGAATAAATGGAACCTGCAAATGTCAGTACATACATGATAATCGTCACAGCCGCAACGCCGTCCTCTCCGACATAGCGCAGCATCGTCCAGTTAAACATCATTGTGATTATCCCGGCAACAAGGGCTGTCGCCATTTCCGAACATCCATTGATGGCTGCATTTGCAAGCATCCGAAACCGGAAAACGGGTTTCGTAAAATGGAGCAGGCTTTTTTTACGTCCAAACACAAACAGTCCGATAACTGCCGTAACAGAATAGCCCAGACCTGTCGCAACGGCCGCACCGCCAATCCCCATATCAAAACAGGCAATAAAAACATAATCAAGAACCATGTTCAATACTCCGCCCGCTACGGAACAAATCAGGGAAAGGGCTGCTTTTTCAGCCGCAATCATATAAAGGGTAAAATTATTCATCAGCAGAATGGGAACCGTAAACAAAAGATAACGGTCAAGATAAGACATACAATAGTCCATAACCTCTGCCGAAAGCCCCATGCTGACAAACACAGATTCCATCAGGACATACCCCAGGACACACATAGCCGCTCCGACCAGGACATTCACCAGAATCAGGAATGTGAAATCCTCTCTGGCTTCTTCTGTCTTTTGTTCCCCCATCTTTTTCATGACAACTGCGCTGCCGCCGGTTGCCAGCATCGTGGAAACCGCCGTTACAAGCTGGATGACCGGAGCTGTCAGGTTTATCGCGGACAGCGCGCCTGTGCCGATCAGGTTTGATACAAACAGACCGTCCACCATTGTATAAAACGCCATAAAAACTGACATGGCGATTGTGGGGACGGCAAATTTCATGATATTTGGCAATGTAACCGGTTTGCTGTAAACATTTTGATGATCCATGAAAATCCTCCTTATCGTCTTGCTTTTTTTTACTATATGCACTATCATAAACCATACAGTAACTGTACGGTCAATAGGGAAAATAAAAAATGGAGAAAAAAGGAAAACTACTTACCATCGGCCAGTTTGCGGCATTGCATGGTATCAATAAAAAAACTCTGATGTGGTATGATGAGATCGGACTATTCCATCCAACAGCTATCGATCCGGAAAATGGATACCGGTATTACAGTTATTATCAAAGCTCTGTATTGGAAACCATCCTGCTTTTGCGGGAATTAAATGTTTCGACGGATGAAATACGGATATTTATGCAAAACCGGTCCGCTGGCAGTATGGAACAGCTCCTGCGGGGAAAAATAAAAGATTTGGACCATGAAATAGCACATTTGAAAGCCGTCAGAAAAACCATGTCCTATCACTGCCAAAATATGCAGACATTGCAGAACATGGATTTATCCGAAATCAGCATAATTGAGAAAAAAGAACGCTGTCTGGTCACGGTCGACATTGATAAAAATACCACTTTTGACAAACAGGTGGAAATGATCATTGAAGAAACAAAAAAATATCAGCTGCGCCGACTGCATGACGCCTCTTACGGAACCATGATCGCCGTTGAAAGCCTGCGCCAAGGAAATTTCGAGGATTATTCCAGACTTTTTATTGAGATCCCATTTCCTGTCAGGAAAAGGGGACTGCATGTACAGCCTGCCGGAAAATATATCAGGGCCTTCTATCGGGAATCCGCCCCAAATGCGACAGCCTGCTACCGGAAAATATTTGATTTTGCCAGAAAAAACAGATTTGCATTATCCGGGTTCTCCTATGAAGTCATTATTAATGAAAATGTAATTGACCAGGCAAAGGACGCCCTTGTCCAGATTGAGATTCGCATAAACCCGTGAGTTCATCCTACGGCTACGCTGTAACGCTTAAATGTTACTGTTCACTCCCAATGTCAGTTAGTTAAGCATTAGGTTGGATTCAGCTATAAGGGTCTAACCTAAATTTTTATAAAAATTACCAAAAGTGGTTGACAAAAATACGAAAATGTGCGGCCGCGCTCACTATGGATGATTTTTAGAGGTAGTGA
>JAAWDZ010000073.1 GCA_022794015.1 Eubacterium sp.
ACAGTTCAGCCCAGGACTTTGCACCTGCTGCAAAGTCCGTGAGAATGCGTAAAGACTGGAGTGGAATCCGCCCCTTTGCCGTATGGCAAACTTTAAATGGGCGGATTCCGTAACAGTGAAGCCGGAAGGCTGAACTGTTACCATAAATCGGCATATAATCAGGGAGCTTATCATAAGCACAGAACACGGACGATATCGGGTACGTAATACTGTGGATGTTAAGCTCCCTTTTTATCAGGTTTCTTTTCTGATATTCCGGTAAAATTCTGCAAGAGTCTGGTTTCGGTAAGGAATCACCCATAAAAAACCGATTCCAACAGAAAGGATACTAAGCAGATACATGCCAATAAAGCTCAGGCTTAAGAAAAACAGTTCCATCTTGTGTCCTTCCATAAGACGGCGGCTTTTGCAAAAGACGTCTGTGATACCGGCCTCCGGTTCTTCAACCAGAAGATAGTTGGTCAGGGCATAACGCAGGGTTATGGAGAACAGAGGGATCAGCGTGATGATCCAGGCAATTGCGGTTATGGTATACAGGATTGTAGTATTCCTTAAAACGGCGATTATGGTTATCGCGATAGCCGGCAGCATGGGAAGCAGCGAAATCCCTGTAAACAGCAGGTCAGAAAGGACAAAGCGTTCCGGACTGCGGCTAAAGTAACGGAGTACATCTGTTAATACAGCAGCTTTCCCGTGTGTCAGATTCAGATGGATGTAGACAAGTCCCCCGGTTAAAACATTGGAAAGCAGCAAGATAATGAACATTGCCAGACCGGATGTAACCAGCTGGAATACAGAAGGATGATTCTGCAAAGCCGATTCGAAGGGAAGGCTTATGAGCATGACAATCATCTGCGATAAGACATAGGCAGTCATGGGTACTGTATAGCGGCTCGTCAGCGTATCTCTCGCACGTCGTTTCAGTTCTTTGGACGGCACATGGCCGATGCTGTCAGGAACAGGATTTGAATCCATATGGCAGTCCTCCTTTACAAATTGCACATATGAGTATATTATAACAGAATCGGAGAAAAACACAAGTTTTGGAAAGGCAGGAAAGAGAAATAAGATGGATGACAGGGAACGGAAACATTTGGAACGAAATTTTTATACGATTGGAATGTGTCTTCCGTGTATAGCCGTGATATTTTTATTACTGTGGCATTTTATAACTTCCGGTTTGACGGCTGGGTGGATGATTCCCTGCCTGTTTCATACGGTAACCGGGTTTTATTGTCCGGGATGCGGCGGGACAAGGGCGGTGGCGGAGCTGCTTCGGGGACAGATGTGCATATCCTTTTTGTATCATCCGATTGTGCCATACTGCGCGGCAGTTTATCTGTGGTTTATGGCGTCTCATACAGTGGAGCGTATGACCGGGCACAGATGGAAGATTGGTATGCGTTACCGGAATCTGTATCTTTGGGTTGCGCTGGCGATTGTAGTGTTAAATACAGCCGTCAAGGACATTGCCCTGGCAGCGTTTGATGTTGATATTCTGAAAATTCTGGACAGCAGGTATTTTTAATAAATTCCTATCTTGTCGTACAGCTCTTCGAGGGTGTCCGCGTTGTACAGGTTCATGTATTCCTGCATCAGGCCGTCTATGCCGCCGTACTGCTGCAGGATGAAGGCGAAGGCTGTGACGTAGATGATAATGGTCAGAATCAGACCGACGACGCCGGATATCAGACCGGCTTTGGCCTGAGTGCAGAAGTCCATGCGTCCGCCTCTTGACAGAAGGGCGAGAATGATGGCGAGGGAGCCGCATATGATAGCAAGGTAGATGCAGCCGGAAGTGACAATAGCTATAATACCCAGGATCATGGATGCGAGGGCCATGTATTCGGAGTGGTTTTCCTGTTGAAGATCCATAAGTGTTTGGAGGTCCTTTCTGTAGTTTATTTTATTCATAATATCATTTTTATTGGAGTTTTTCAAGTAAGGAGTATTTGCCGCAGTTTTGACGAGTAAACTTTTTTATAGTTATCTAAGCCAGAATTTCTATTCTTTTTCAGTCGCCCTTCGCTCTCTTTAAAAAAATGCAATAGTTTCCCAGCCTGCCTGCATATTCCACTGTTCTGTTGTCGCTTTTATTCCTCTCTTCACCCCTTCCTTTCAGCCGTCACCATTCAAATCTGATCGGAAACTTCTCTTCTGTCATGCATTCTTTCAGATGCTCCTGCTTCCAGGCTTCCGGCAGCCTCCGGTGCTTCTGTTCCCTGCTCTGCTTCACTTTTTCCCACAGCTTCTCCCCCACGCCTCTATGCTCTGTGAGATCATAGAGCCTGTCTGTATCAGATAATAATGGTTTTTCCATGCCTGGTAGTTGTAGCTGAACTGGTGCTCCAGGTTATATCCATGTTTTTTCTGGGTATTGAACCCCTCATTCTCAATTGCCCACCTTCTTTTTCCGGCTTCTGACAGTTCTTTTATACTCCTTTTTGTTACCGGCAGGTCTGTCAGGAAATAGAATGGGTATTTTTCTTCCTGATAATAAAATATGATTTGATATTAGAGACTTTTTAGAGGAATATCTGTTATTTTTTGTTTATCAAAATGTACTCTCCAAATCTCTTTGTGTCTGATTTTGTAAGATGATTTTTTAACAGATGCGCACCAGCTTAAGACGTACGTTGGTTCAATTTGTATGCATCTGGAGAAAAATCAGCCGCAAAGGCAGGGGTGAGGGGACCAGGAGAGTAGATTCAAAAAAGAAAGGATGATAAATTATGAAAAACAAAAAAATAGCAGCATATCTTGGAATCACTTTATTTGCCCTTGCCGCGGGATGCCAAAAAGCCGATGACAAACTCTCTGCTCCGATGACAGAAGCAGCGGATACGGAAAATCCTGGGGATGTTAAAGGGGTTATCCATACACCGGATGACAGCATCGAAGCGGATTCGGAACCAAATACTGCACAAAAAGAGCAAAAAACAGAAACTCTGAAAGGGAATGTCAGCAGCATCAGCGGGGACAGTTTTGTGCTCAGTCAGTCTTTTGAGGAAGAAGAAGATACTCTGGTTACTCCAATAGACGGCAGTCCGGAGCAGGTTCAGATTACGGCGCGCGTGTTGGAGCAAACACAATACGAAGTAAGAACAGTGAAAAACGGCGGAGTAAACGGTGATGCGGATGTGGAGAAGAAAAGCGGATCCTTTTTGGATTTGGAGCAGGATTCTTCTGTAGATCTTGTGGGATATTATGAGGGAGAGGAGTTTGTAGCAGAGAAAATTGTGATCTATCGGTTTGTGTAATCTGCTGCAAAAGGGATGATGAAATCGCTCCAATAATATGGTATGATAAATCCATATGAGAAATTTACAACAGAAAGGAATTAAAGTATGGAAATTATCACAGCACTTGCAGGAGAGCTTGGCATCAAAAAGCATCAGGCAGAAGCTGCCGTGAAGCTGATTGACGAGGGCAATACCATACCCTTTATTGCCCGTTACCGCAAGGAAGCCACCGGGGCGTTAAATGATGAAGTGCTGCGCGATCTGTATGACAGATTAAATTATCTGCGCGGCTTAGAAGAGAAGAAGAATCAGGTACTGGCAAGTATTGAAGAGCAGGGGAAACTGACAGAAGAGCTGCGTGCGCAGATTTTGGCGGCGGAAACGATGGTGGTCGTAGATGATCTTTACCGGCCTTTCAGGCCGAAGCGCAGGACACGCGCTACAGTTGCCAAAGAAAAGGGATTGGAGCCTCTGGCAGATATTATTTTTCTGCAAATGACAGACAGGCCGGTGGAGGAGGAAGCGAAGCGTTTTATTAATCCGGAAAAGGAAGTGCAGACCGCAGAGGATGCGATTGCAGGAGCAAAAGATATTCTGGCAGAGTTTATATCCGACGAAGCGGATTACCGTATTTATATCCGCGGGCAGACAATGAAAAAGGGCAGGATTCTTTCTCTGGCAAAGGATAAGGAAGCAGAGTCCGTTTATGAAATGTACTATGAATTTGAGGAAGCGCTTTCCAGACTGGCGGGGCACAGGGTGCTTGCCTTAAACAGGGGAGAAGCAGAGAAGGTGCTTACAGTCAGAATAGAAGCGCCGGAAGAGGATATTCTGCGTTATCTGCAGCGGAAGGTGATTCAAAAGGAGAATCCTTATACGACGCCGATTCTTGCAGAGGTAATTGCAGACAGCTACAAACGTCTGATTGCACCGGCGATTGAGCGGGAAATCCGCAACGCATTGACAGAAAAAGCACAGGAGGGTGCAATTAAAGTATTTGGCAGCAATTTGGAGCAGCTTCTGATGCAGCCGCCAATTATGGGGCAGACAGTGCTTGGCTGGGATCCGGCGTTTCGTACAGGGTGTAAGCTGGCTGTCGTCGATGCTACGGGAAAGGTGCTGGATACGGTTGTGATCTATCCGACGGCGCCGCAGAATAAAGTGGAAGAATCCAAACGGACAGTAAAAAAACTAATTGAAAAGTACGGGATTACGTTAATTTCCGTAGGGAACGGAACGGCATCCAGAGAATCGGAAATAGTGATCGTGGAGTTGCTGAAAGAAATTTCACAAAAAGTACAGTATGTGATTGTTAATGAGGCGGGAGCTTCGGTGTATTCGGCAAGTAAGCTGGCAACAGAAGAGTTTCCAAATTTTGATGTGGGGCAGCGGAGCGCTGCTTCGATTGCGAGGCGTCTGCAGGATCCTCTGGCTGAGCTGGTGAAAATTGATCCGAAATCTATCGGTGTAGGGCAGTATCAGCACGACATGAATCAGAAGAAGCTGGGGGAAGCTTTAAGCGGCGTGGTGGAGGGCTGCGTGAATAAAGTGGGCGTAGATTTAAATACGGCTTCGGCCTCGCTGTTAGAGTATATTTCAGGAATCAGTAAGGCGGTGGCGAAAAATATTGTGGCATACCGGGAGGAAAACGGAAGGTTTGTTTCCCGTCCGCAGCTGTTAAAGGTAGCAAAACTGGGACCGAAGGCATATGAGCAGTGTGCGGGTTTCCTTCGGATTACGGGCGGTAAAAACCCTCTGGATGCGACCAGCGTCCATCCGGAAAGCTATCAGGCGGCAAAGAAACTGATAGAGAAACTGGGGTATACCGCAGCAGAGTTAAAAGAAGGAAGTTTAAAGGGTATTTCAAAGCAGGTTTCAGATTATAAAAGTCTGTCAGAAGAGCTGGGAATCGGTGAGATGACCCTGGCGGATATTGTAAAAGAGCTGGAAAAACCGGCGCGTGATCCCAGAGAAGATATGCCAAAGCCGATTCTTCGGAGCGATGTGCTTGAGTTAAAGGATCTGACGCCGGGGATGGTTTTGAAAGGGACTGTGCGCAATGTGATTGACTTTGGGGCATTTGTGGATATCGGTGTGCATCAGGACGGTCTGGTACATATCTCCCAGATGTCGGATCGGTATATTAAGCATCCGCTGGAAGCAGTACATGTGGGAGATATTGTAGAAGTCAAGGTGCTGGAGGTAGATGTAAAGAAAAAGAGGATTGCGCTCAGCATGAAGCTGTAAGGGCATGGAACAGCTTTTGCGGAATAGAGAAGCCAAATATGATTCCAATTGTAATCGCTCCTGCGATTTTAAAAGTTTCCGTGCCTTTTGCGGCAAAGGAAGCCATGTCGCCTATAATAAAATAATAGGATGCATAGTAAATTCCGGCGCCAGGCACCAGTGTAAATATTCCGGTCACAAGATATAATGTGACCGGATTTTTGCGGAGTGCGGCAAAAAAACGGGAGATAATAGTCAGAAAGAAGGTTGCCAGCAGAGAAGCCGTAACAATCCCGCACCCCAGCTTACAAAAGATAAGATAGCTGATCCATCCTAACGCTCCGGTCAGGGAACTGAATAAAAACTGTTTCTTTGGAACACAGAATAATACGGCAAAGGAAGAAGTTGCGATCATGGCAAGTATAAATTGAAGTATCATGGCAGCGGTACACCTCCTGGAATATTACGGTACAGAATCATAACAGTGCCAACGCCGATTGCAATGCACATGGCGGTCAGCAGAGCATCCAGCAAATGAATGGCGCCGGATAAATAATCACCGTTAAATAAATCACGGATCGAAGTGGTAAGCGCGATTCCGGGTAAAAGCGGCACAATGCTTCCGATCACGATTTTATCCTGTAAAACGGGCAGTCTCATATTGAGTAATATAAGGCTTGAAGCGGTCAGAAATGCGCTTCCTATAATATCAATGAAAAAATTTGAAGCGCCCCGAGCCCGTTGGGTTAACCGCATGTGCTGCAGGAAAAAACCCAGCAGCAGGGCAAAAAAAGCATCTAACGGTTTCCCGCCGAAAATGGAACAAAAACAGGCACAGCCGATACCGCAGCAGATTTTCTGTATGAGGGGTTTTTGGAACGGCAGGTTTTTACATGCATCAAGACGCACCCAGGCTTCCTGCACGTCGCATTCATGCGCGCAGATTTCTCTGGAAAGCTGGTTGATGGCAGCTATTTTGCCAAGGTGTACATCACCCAGCGGGACATGGCGTATGATGCTGCAGGCATCTTCTCTGTCTTCATTGGCGCTGGCAAAGATGCCGTTAGAGAGTACATACACATCATAGTCATGTATGCCAAATGCGTTTAAAATGTGCAGAATTGTATCCTCGACGCGGTAAATTTCGCCGCCGCTGCGCAGCAGAACATCGCCAATTTCCACTGACAGGGAAAGGATTTCTTTGGTGTTTGACATTTTGATTCCTCCTCATATGATAGGATACTGATTTATTATAGAGTTTATTTCTGCTTTTTGCTATCCATTTTGCATAAGTTTTTCAAAAAGATACATACTACTCAAAAGAAAAAGAGAAGGAAGTGAGCAAAAATGAACCGAAAAATGTATCGCTTGTGCCTGGTTATGGTAATTATGGCTGCTGTAGTTTCCGGTATTTTGTATTATAGGGTATTAAAAAAGAAGATAGACATTCCAAAAGAGGGAGTATTTGTGTGGGAAGAGCTGACGGGGAGTGGGTGCGTATGAGTGCAAACGATGAAACGGTGCATATCAAGATTGAGCAGAATGTACTGGTATTTGACCGGAATGTAACCATCGGTGACATTGCAGCTATTTCCAGTTCCAATGAAACGATGGTGCGCCAGATCAAACAAAAAAAGCTTTATGCTTTTGGGGAGCCGTCCCCGCCCCACAAAAAGTCTAAAATACAGCGGGAGGTTTTTTCGGTTTTAAAGGTGATCGAGCTGATACACGAAGATTATCCGAATGCAGAAATCCAAAACGAGGGAGAGGCGGATTTTATTGTGGAATATCGGAAAGATTCGGGGAAAGAGAATTGGCTGGATTATCTGAAAATTGCTCTTTTATGTCTGATTGTGTTTTTTGGGGGCGCATTTACCATTATGTCGTTTAATAACGATATCGGAATTACGGAACTGTTCGGAAAATTTTATTATCAGGTCATGGGCGTGGAAGAAAGCGGCGTGACAGAACTGGAAATTGCGTATTGTATCGGATTAGCTGTCGGAATTTTAGTCTTTTTCAACCACTTTGGGAAATATAAAATCACGCCGGATCCAACACCTATCCAGGTACAGCTGCGCAAATACGAGCAGGATGTGGACACCACCTTTATCCAGAATGCCGGAAGAGGGGGAAAAGAAATTGATGTGGACTAATCACATTTTTTTAAGTTTATTTGGCTTAATGTGCGGTTTTGCGTCCGCCGGCGGTACATTTGCGCTGATTATGGCGATCAGCGTAGTGCCCAGGACTATCGGCATGAGCCGGACGGCAGGACATGTATACGGTTATGAAATGATGATTATGGCAGGTGGGATTTTGGGAAATATCATTACAGTGTTTCCAGAGCTTCCAATTCCGTTCGGACGGTGGATGCTGGTGCTTTTTGGACTTGGCAGCGGGATTCAGGTGGGATGCCTTGTAATGGCGTTGGCGGAAATTATGAATGTATTTCCAATTGTGTTTCGCAGGGTGAAACTAAAAATCGGTCTGTCGTGGGTGATTACGACGCTGGCTGTGGGAAAGGTACTGGGTGGATTGTGGTATTTTTACCGCCAGATCGGGTAATGTTTTTGCCTGCAGGGTGTGACGTTACAGTTGACGCACAAAAGAAAGCGGATTAAAATAGCAGAACAAAGTATTCAATTTGCAGGAAAAGGAGAGGAAATGGTATGGTTACATTGGTTGCAAGGCAAAGTATTATTATAAAGTGCAGTATGCAGACTTCGGCGCTGCTTGGAAATTATGAATTTTATTATGCGGCGGGGCTTTTTTGCAGACTGCGGGGAATTGCTGTGGAAGAGGATATACGGCCTGCAGCGTTCAGAGAAAAATTGCTGCCGGAATTAAAGGCGCACCAGGCGGCAGATGCAAAGGAGCAATATCTGGTGGACATGCTTTTAAAATACGAACCGTCGGAAGAATATACAGAGCAGATGAAGGAGCTTTTGCGCTGGGGTTTGGGAGAGGAGCGGATCTGGCAGGTAAATTAAAGCGGCAGGGCAGATATGAAAACTGCTGTAAAGGAAGCGAGGAAGGAAAAATTGGCAAAGGAAAAGAAGATAAGTCCGCAGAAAGCGGAAGAACAGAAAGCTTATAACGAATATGTCAAAGAAATAACTCCCACACATTCATTGCCGAAAAATATGGCAAAGGCATTTGTGGCAGGCGGACTGATTTGTATCATTGGTCAGGGAATTTTACAGTATTGCGGAAGCCTTGGGCTTGATAAGGATACGGCGGGAAGCTGGTGCAGTCTGATATTGGTGTTGCTCAGCGTTGTGCTGACCGGATTTAATATATATCCAAAGTTTGCGAATTTCGGCGGAGCAGGCGCTCTGGTGCCGATTACCGGGTTTGCAAATTCCGTGGCGGCACCCTGTATTGAGTTTAAGAAGGAAGGACAGGTCTTTGGGATTGGGTGCAAGATTTTCACTATCGCAGGGCCGGTGATTTTGTATGGGATCTTTACCAGCTGGGTTCTGGGGCTTGGGTACTGGGTTGGAAAATTGATTGGGATATTTTAGGAAGAAAGCAAATGCATAGCGATTGTGGCAGGGCAACGGACTAAAAGGGGTCATTGCTCTGCTTTTTATTGATATGATGTAGGAGGTCAATGTGATGGTATTTTAAAGGACAAGGGGAAGAATGGGAAATGCTTATTAAGCAGAGCGATTGATAAATGAAACGATAACTAATGGAATATAAAATATTATATCATTATTGTGGGGTCGAGACATTTTTAAATATTGCAAGGAATCATACATTACGATTGTCGGCTCTATGTAAGTCTACAGATAGTTTGGAGTTAAAGTCATTGTTAGAATCAGTTGAGACAGAGGTTATGAAACAGTACAGAAATAATCATGATTTTCTGGATTCTGTTATATATGGGATGGATATGGAGAGGAAAATGCAGACATAGTGAAGAAATATGCAATATCTATTTATTATGAAGCATATTTGAAATATTGAGGACACATTCCTCCTGGTGGCAGAGAAGCCAGAATTTTTTTCGGATTCTGGTGGTATCTCCAATCTGTTTGAAAACATCCGCTACATATCTTTAGCTTTCATCTTGTTTATTTCTGCTTGCTGTAATTTCTTGTATTTATCCCTGCCTGTTCCCCAATCTCCAAAAAAACAGTGTATTCACTACTACAAAGGGAAACAGATTTTTTGCTGTAAATGGGATTTTGCCACTTGCAAAAATAAATATCGTTCCAATCAGAATGAGTATGGGAATAATCCCGCTCCAAAATTGCACTTAACCGTTCATGCAAGATCATCAACGTAATTGCAACTATAACAATAATCCAATGTTTCATAAAATTATTTCTCCTTTTCTTGCTTATATTTCTCGATAATAATTTTTGCAGTTTCTAAGTCAATTCGAGAGTCAACGGCTAAGCCTTTGATAAAAGTCGAAAACGGTTCATCTTCTTTTTGGTCATTCAATTCAATTTTTTGAATGAGCTTATCTAACCGTAATCGAACAGTTGGATATGAAACTTCATACAATTTTGCTATTTCTTTCAAAGAACCCGATTTTAATACAAAGTTTTTTAGAAACATAGCGTCCTCTTGTTCCAGGGCTAGTATCCATGGTGGTATTTTGTCAATCTCCAATTTAATTCTCCTTTTGTATTGATTTTAATAAAATTAAGTATAACATAAATAAAATTAAAGTCAAGAACAAATTATACATGAAAATAAACAAAAATACTATGGAAATCAATGTATAATCATGGCCAGTTATGCACATTTCCACATTGCTTGTCTTTTGGTCTTTGGTTCGGAATAGTGTGGTGCTGGCAGTCTATTTCTTGTTTTCAATTACTTGCTTCTTTACCATACATGAGCATCCAGGAAGATTATGAGGCGGTCAAAAAGCGGCTTTATGATATATCGGGTCTGGAGGCGGAGCGGATGGCAAAACGGGAAAAAGAACGGGATGGAAATAAAAGCATAGAAAAAACTGCGGCGCTGCCTGCCGCAGTTTTTTACTGCCTTTTCCGATTTGAACCCTTTGTTTCTGAAAATTTGAACTCACTAAAGGCAAAACCAAAAGGTATGGTTATATTGCTTAAAAGGCATAAAAATGCTATAATACAATCTGCAAAACATGGATAAAGCTGAGAGGAGTTTGCATATGGAAATCTGGTTTCTTCGCTGTTTTCTTAGCGTAGCCAGGGAAGAAAGCATTACAAAAGCCGCACAAGTTTTACATATTACACAGCCGACGCTTTTCCGCCAACTTGCACAGATGGAGGAAGAAATTGGTGTCCGGTTGTTTGACAGGGGGACACGGAAGATTCGGCTGACGAATGAAGGTCTGCTGCTCCGGCGCCGGGCAGAGGAAATTCTACAGTTGGTTGATAAAACAGAAAAAGAATTGGTAGAGCAGGAAGAACAGGTAGAGGGAAAGATTTCTA
>JAAWDZ010000074.1 GCA_022794015.1 Eubacterium sp.
CTAAGTTCTTCAATCCCAATCGGGTCAAGCCCGTTGGTTGGTTCATCAAGTATGAGCAGTTTCGGGTTGTTTAGTAATGCAACCGCAATTCCAAGACGCTGTTTCATACCAAGAGAAAACTGTCCGGCTCCATTCGGTCCCAATAGTCCATAGACGGAATTTCTTTCAATGCTCAGCGATATGTTGTTTACAGCCGTTTGTCCGCTGAAGGATTTGCAGAGGTTTGTTGTTTTCAAAATCATTTCCATATTTTGTATTGTCCTTTCTTTTGATTATGAGAAAAGAATAGCGGCTGTTTTTGAAGATTTCATAAAGAAAACAAAATTTTCTCAATTACATTTTATGAATTATTTAGGTTAACTGATAGAACAGTGCAGACATATCCAAAAAGAAAAGTGAACAGTAAAATGTAACAGGGTGAATAGAAAAAAGAAAGACTGCCATAGATCAGCAAAACAATAATTTACATTTATCACGGTTTCAGTCTTTGCTTTTTTCAGACAATATTCTTTTTTGCTCCTTATGAAGATGAAACAGATATGCAAAATTTATATATGAATTTGCTTTATAGAGATATGTACTATACCAATAGAGTGGTTAGAAATAGGTTGCGGAACATCAAGTAAAAAATATGATTTGTTTGTCCTAAGTACAAAAGCTGGCAGAGTAGTTTGTGAATGATTTTTCTGAATGATCTAAATAATCTGAGGATACGTGCGTAAATTAAATGGAAAATAAATATAAGTCGAAGGAAAACAGATAATTCCATATCGGTGGAAATGTTATTCACATCAGAAGAGTTTATCCATTCTTTAAAGGAAAGTTCTTACACAGTTTACCCGGAATATCCAGAACCGTACACAGTTATTTACACAGCCGCTGAAGCAAAAAAGGAGATCCGCCCAAAAGAGCCGATCCCCTCAAAATGCCGTTTTTCCTTAATTTTACGGGTTTTTACTTATCCGAAATATCTTTTTAATAATCCCTCAAACGCTTTTCCATGTCTAGCCTCATCTCTTGCCATTTCGTGTACAGTATCATGGATAGCATCCAGGTTCTGTGCCTTAGCTCTCTTAGCGAGATCCATCTTACCAGCTGTAGCGCCGTTCTCGGCATCAACACGCATTTGCAGATTCTTTTTCGTACTATCGGTAACAACTTCACCTAACAGCTCAGCAAACTTTGCAGCATGTTCTGCTTCTTCCCAGGCAGCTTTTTCCCAGTATAAGCCGATTTCCGGATAACCTTCCCTGTGAGCAACCCTTGCCATAGCCAAATACATACCAACCTCTGAGCACTCGCCTTCGAAGTTTGCTCTTAAATCTGCAACGATATCTTCACTTACGCCTTTGGCAACGCCTACAACGTGCTCAGCAGCCCAGGTCCTTGCGCCCTCTTCCTGTTTCGTAAATTTTTCAGCCGGTACGCCGCACTGTGGACATTTCTCCGGCGGCTGATCTCCTTCATGAACATAACCACATACTGAACAAACAAATTTTGCCATAATTATAATCTCCTTTTCTTTTAAAAATTTTTAGTATTACACTCCGGGCAAAGCCCGAAAAAATGTGTCACATGATTTGTAATTGTGCCGTCAAACTGTCTGGTCGCAATCTCATCAAGCTGTGCCTGATGCTCCATGTCGATATCCAGTACGATTCCGCACTGCTTACAGATAAAATGATAATGCGGCGAACAGTCTGCATCATAATGATCCGGCCCGTTTCCCGGAGAAATCCGTAAAATGTCGCCGCGGTCAGCTAACAGGTTTAAATTCCGGTAAACCGTACCCAGGCTAATATTTGGAAATTGCTGCTTCACATTCTGATAAACAGTTTCTGCCGTCGGGTGTGTACGGTGTGTATCCAGATAATGCTTGATGGATTCGCGCTGTCGGCTATATTTTAGCATCGTACAATTCCACCTTCTTTAAAAATAGTAATAATTACTGTTTGCAAGATTAATATAACCGAAGCGGAGCAGCTTGTCAAGCATTTTCTGAAAAAATTTTAGAAAACAGTGAAGCAGTTTAGCCTATAAATCAGAACTGTTAGGAATTCGCCTCTCTTTGTCTTAGAAAAACGATAGACAGGAGAGGATTTTGTGACGGACAGGCGGAAGGCCAAACTGTTACAAAACAGCAGTCATATTTGAAAAATACAGAGCATAAACTGCAATAAAACCAATTATTTAGGGGAACTATGGCAGGTTTGCAGCGTTTTATAACCTATATTAATAAATATGAAAATGACGAAAAAATGGACAATTCCGGATTTGCAAAAATTGAAATTCGGGGCAGCTTATGTCGGGTTGAGATTCATATACGCAATACAAGCGTAAATGAAACAGAAGCTACTGTCTATTTATTTACCAGAAAAGAAAAAAATATGCAGGGAATTTCGGTTGGGAGCATGGAAATTTCAAGGGGCTGCGGTGATGTGCGTTATGCGTTTGATACGAAGGAGATACAGGAATTTGGCGTGTCCATGGAGGAGATGCAGGGCATTTTTATTCCATTGGGAGAATCTTCTTTTCTTGCCAGTCAGTGGAAAGAGGGGATTTTATCTCAGGGTAGTTTTGAAGTTTTAGAAAAACATGGGGCGTCAGAGCAGCAGTCAGAAGAGGTAATTGTTCAAGCAGAAACAGAAGAGGTTTTAGAGCAAAACGAAAGCAGTATCCCCAAAGTGCAGCCGCAGCAGCAGAGTACAGCAGAAATTGCCCGGCAGAAACAAAAACGAGCCGATCCTGAGCCGGATGGACAGCAGGAAAAAGAGGTGACGGTAAAAAACGGCTTTGTGATAAATAAAGATGTGCCATCCAGCCAGGCCGGGAGTGTGCAGCAGAAAGAAAATAAAGTATCAGTTGCCGCACCGCAGAAAATGCCGGAAACAAAGATACAGCCGCAGGAAGATACTAACGTCCGTGCAACCGAGCTTCCGTTAGAAGATTTTATGGAAGAAACCGGATGGGACCGTATTTTTGGGAAGCTGCGCTTAAAATCAGAAATTTGCTTTCCGTTCGAAGGGCAGGAAATCGAATGCATTCGCATGAACTTAAATGATCTGCGCGATTTTCCGCAAAAATACTGGTATTTGAGCAAGAACAGTTTTCTATTACATGGATTTTTTAATTACCGTCATATTTTGTTTGGTGCAATTCGGGAAAACGGAAAGAAGGAATATTTTCTGGGGATTCCCGGCGTCTTCCAGAATCAGGAACGGCTGATGGCTTCTATGTTCGGCTTTCCGGGATTCCGGACAGCAAAAGCCGCTGCGTATAAAACGGGTAATTTCGGCTACTGGTATCGGATTATCTGATGCGTGAATATAATAAATGATCCTCCCATCTGCCGCGGATGCGTGCGTATTGGCGGCAGGTTCCTTCATATTGAAAATCCAGGTTCTCCAACAGGCGGATAGAAGCGGTATTTTCTTTCATAACATAGGCTTCAATGCGATGAAATTTTGCCTCGTCAAAGATCATGGAGATTCCGAAATCCATAGCTTCTCTGGCATATCCTCTGTGCCAGTATCGCGCATCGAATTTGTAGCCGGTTTCACAACGGTTGAAAATTGGACGGACAATATCGTAAAAACAGATTGTGCCAATGATACGCGCAGGTTCCCGTCGGAGATAAATCCAGAAACGGATACTTTTATTGTGAATTGTCTGATTGTATTCAAATTCTAACAGGGCCTTCTGGTAGGTTTCCGTATAAAAATCAGCTGGCCGGGCAGCTTCGTAACGCTCAAATATACTGCGGTTTCTGTTGTAAAATTCCAAAACCTGCCGGGCGGAATGGGCGGAAGGTTTTAATACGGTCAAGCCTAAACGCCGGGTTTCATATTGAAACTTCATCTGAAATCCTTTCTCAAAAAATCAGAAATGTGTTATAATTCAGTATACTATAAGGAGAAAAGATTGGAAAGGAAAAAATATGGCGGGTTCAGAGGAAAAATTTATGCGGGAAGCAATCCGGCAGGCAAAAAAGGCATATGCATTAGACGAAGTTCCGATCGGTTGTGTCATCGTACGGGAAGGCAGAATTATTGCACGGGGATATAACCGGAGGAATACGGACAAGAATACACTTGCCCATGCAGAATTAACTGCTATCCGCAGGGCCAGCAAAAAATGCGGAGACTGGCGATTAGAGGATTGCACGATGTATGTAACGTTAGAACCCTGCCAGATGTGCGCTGGAGCCATTGTTCAGTCAAGGATGCAAAAGGTTGTCATAGCCGCTATGAATCCCAAGGCAGGCTGTGCCGGTTCGGTATTAAACCTGCTTCAGATGGCACAGTTTAATCATCAGGTAGAGATAGAACGAGGTCTTTTAGAAATGGAATGCGCTGAAATGCTCAGCAGTTTTTTTCGGGAACTGCGTGGGAAAAAACGCAAAAATTCATAAAACTTTAAACAAACCAAAAGCAAAAATAAAAACAAAAAAACCGTTTTCACTGTATAATAAGAGACAGGAAAGGCGGTTTTTATTTATGTATACACAGAAAGAAGAGTTACGGTTTATATCCATTGAACGGGGCAAAGGAAATGTTTACAGGTATTCTGCACCGCAGAGTTCTGCAGCAAGGAGGCGGAAACGACGGCTTCGGCAAAAACGTAAGATGCAGCTGGCAGGCGCTTTGAGCGTTGGGGCTGTTTTGCTTCTTGTAGTCTGTTACAGGACAAATTGGTTTACCGAGCCACCGGCGCTCCGTTCAGCAGCCATTCAGTCTGGAAAGATAGAATTTCTGGAGAAAAAAGTCAAAGAGCAGCCGGAGGATTATCCACAGGAGTTGCTCGAATTGTTGGAACAAAACGTGGAAACATACGATTTTGTGGAAAACTATTCGAAGCGTGAGGAATACAAAGGCAGAGAAATTGATCTTTCTGACAGTGTGAAAGAGGGAGATGTACCGCTTTTGATGCAGTGGGACAAGCGGTGGGGCTATGATTTGTACGGTGATTCTATGATTGGGCTTGCCGGATGCGGACCAACCTGCATGACGATGGCTTACTTGTATTATACAGGAGATTTGGAGATGAACCCGCGTAAAATGGCAGAATATGCGCAGGACAATGGGTATCACAGTGAGGAAGGGACGAGCTGGAGTTTTTGGACAGATGGCGCGGCCGGTATCGGACTCTGTGGAGAGCAGCTTTCTTTGAGTCAGAACAGCATGGAGGCGGTATTAGATAACGGTGGGTTAGTGGTATGCAGCATGGCTCCGGGAGATTTTACAACAACGGGACATTATATTCTGTTGCGTGGATACGATGAAAACGGATTTTTTGTCAATGATCCCAACCGGAACAGTAACAGCGAAAAGCAATGGGATTATGATACTCTCAGTACACAGATGAAAAACCTCTGGGCGATTTACCCGTAAAGTTCAGCCTGCAGCTGCGCAGTTAGCAGCCAGTAAAGCAGAAAAGCCAGGAATCCGCCCCCTTTGCCATAGGCAAACTTCAAATGGGGCGGATTCTGTAACAGTGAAGCCGTAGGATGAACTGTTACAGTTACCCAAAATAATTCGAATTGGCAGATTGACAAAGCAGTTCAAACAGGGTATACTTAAATCTCCGGGCAGCCGGGGTGTTAGCGGTACCCTGTACCAGCAACCCGCTATAGCTGGGGTGATATCCTGCCTCGGGTTTTTGATTGTGAAGCTGCCCTCCATAAGTGGCGATGACGCTTGGGTCTTGCGCAACAGGAATTTATGAACCGGGTCAGGTCAGGGATGGAGCAGCCCTAAGTAAACACTCTTGTGTGCCGCAAGGGTGCCTGGGCTGAGTTAACTGTGGAGGTAACGTTTGGGGTCAGGATTCAAAGCAGGATGCCCGGAATTAGATTGAGAAATAAAGCTGCCGTATTTGCTGTACGGCAGCTTTTTAAATATATAGAATTATATAGAATCAAATTCGTCTAAAATTTCCTGTTCAGGTGCTCTGGTTAAAAGGCTGACTGCTACGATAAACAGGCAGGCAACCAAAAATGCCGGAAGCAGTTCGTATACATTCCAGGCGCCGCCAATCGGGCGCACCAGATATTTCCAGATAAATACCATAGCCCCGCCGGAAATCATTCCGGCCAGTGCACCGAAACGGTTTGTTCTTCGCCAGAATAACGCACACAGCATTACCGGCCCAAAAGAAGCCCCAAAACCTGCCCAGGCAAAAGATACGATCCCAAAAACAGAACTGTTTGGGTCTCTTGCAAGGAAAACAGCCAAAATGGCAATGCCCACAACTGTCAGTCTTGCGGCCAGCATGGTCCCTTTTTCGGAAAGTTTAAGATGCAGCACATCCTTTAAAATGTTCTGGGAGATACTGGAAGATGCAGCTAGAAGCTGGGAATCTGCCGTAGACATGGTACAGGCTAAAATTCCGGCCAAAATAATTCCTGCAGGAATTATTGCCAGGAAACCATGCGTGCTCAAAAACTGCGATATCTGAATCAGCAGTGTTTCTGAATCTGCGCCGCTCAAAACAGCAATGACACCGTTTTTTGACATACTATATCCGATGATGCCGATGAAAATAGCAACTGCCATGGAAATTGTAACCCATACTGTAGCTACGCGTCTCGAAAGCGACAGCTTTTTCTCGTCTTCAATTGCCATAAAACGCAGCAGTACGTGCGGCATACCAAAATATCCAAGTCCCCATGCAAAGGTAGAAATAATACTGATAATTCCGTAATTGCCAGATGTATTCGAAGCGGCATCATGTACTTTTGTCATGGAAAGATAGCCTGTCAGTTCAGACGCATTGTCAATGATAACGCTGATTCCTCCGGCTGTCTGAATTCCAAAGATTACAACGATGATTAAAGCCAGAGTCATTACTATGCTCTGTATAAAGTCCGTTGTACTTGCGGCCAGAAATCCGCCAAGGGCAGTATATCCTACAATTACAACTGCACTTATAATCATTGCCGGAATATATGAAATGCCGAACAGATTGGAAAATAATTTTCCACAGGCTGCAAAGCCGGATGCGGTATAAGGAATAAAGAAGATAACGATAATCAGTGCTGAAATTGCCAACAGTGCGTGGCTCTTATCACGGAAACGATTTGAGAAAAAGTCAGGAATCGTAATTGCGTTTCCTGCTGCGGCAGTATAACGGCGCAGCCGCTTTGCCACAATCAGCCAGTTAAAGTATGTACCGACAGCCAGTCCGATTGCAGTCCAGCCAGGATCTGCAATACCGCTTAAATACGCAAGACCCGGCAGGCCCATCAGAAGCCAGCTGCTCATATCAGAAGCCTCCGCGCTCATAGCCGTTACTAACGGTCCTAATTTCCGGCCTCCCAGGTAGAAATCACTTACATCATTGTTTTTTTTGGAAAACCAGATACCGATGCCTACCATTCCCAGAATATAAACAACGATAACTATAAAAATTCCAAGTGTTGATCCAGTCATAACATCCTCCTTTATATGTAATTGCCAAAATTGACATGTCATTATACCATTTTCAGAGAATTTTTACAATATCTAAAATTTTTGTTGACAAAACAATATTATATGATATATAATATAGAGCATAAAATAATATTACAAAACAAATAATACTATATAAACAAGGGGTGGTGAAATGGCATTTGGCACAGGAGCAGCTCTGTTGGACGCAATTGTCCTTGCAGTTGTTTCCAAGAAAGAAGAAGGAACCTATGGCTACAAGATTACGCAGGATGTCCGCAAAGCCATTGGCGTATCAGAATCTACCTTATATCCTGTCCTGAGACGTCTGCAGAAGAATGAAAATCTCATTGTATACGACGTGGAGTGCGGCGGCAGGAATCGCAGATATTACAAGCTTACGGATATCGGCGTAATTAAGCTGGAAGAGTACAGAAAAGAATGGGAAGATTATTCATCCAAAATCACAAAACTATTTTCGGGAGAGGAGATAACATGAATCGTATTGGATTTCTGAGGAAGCTGGAAGAACTGCTTCGGGACATACCGGACAATGAGCGTCGGGATGCCATGGAATATTACCGGAATTACTTTGACGATGCAGGTCCGGAGAATGAAGAGAAGATTATAGAGGAGCTGGGTTCCCCCTGGAAGGTGGCAGAGAGCATCAAAAAGGATTTATTTGGGGATGCTTATCGGGCGGAGGATTTTGTCAAACCGGAGCAGTCAGCGGGGGGAGGAGATAAGACGGCGCGGAATGTTTTAATTGCCGTTCTTCTGGTGGTTACATTTCCGTTTTGGATTGCGATTGTCGCGGCGGCGTTTGGGCTTTTGCTGGGAGCGCTTGGTTGCCTGCTGGGTTTGGCGGTATGCGTTGTGGCGTTTGTGGGAGTCTTTTTTCTGGCGGGTGTGATACTGGCAGGTGCGGGTATGATTAAGGTATTCACAGGTTTTCCTGCAGTCGGTTTGGTCTTGATCGGGATTGGGCTTTTGCTTCTGGCATTCGGCATACTGGGTCTGATCTTTACAGTATGGGCAATCGGCCGGGCGCTTCCATGGATGCTGCGCGGAATTGTGAGCTTATGTCAAAAACCATTTCAAAGAGGGGGTGCTTCCATATGAAAAATTTCACGAAAATCTGTCTGTGCATCTGCCTGGCTTTTGTTTGTCTGTCGATTATCTGTCTGGGGGCAGGCGCTGCGCTTGGCAGCGGCTTTAAGGAAGTACGACGGATGGTAGATAATGGAGAACTGGATGTGGGAGATCTGCATATTGGCAAATGGTGGTTCTTCTGGGGGCCGGATACGCCGGATGCAAAGGCGGCAAGGACACAGTCCGGCATTGTTTCGGAGCAGTTTGCAGCCGATGCGGTCCAGGAGCTTACGATTGATATTAAATATGCTGAGGTTTTTGTCGTAGACAGCTCTTCGGATAAAATTGAAATTACGGTAGATGCGCCGAAGCGCTATCGTTATCAGTGCGGGCTGAAAGACGGTGAGGCAGAGCTTATCGACGAGACGCCACATAATATCTGGAATAACGGTCTGTTGGCAGATGAAAAAGTCAACGTGACCATTGCTGTACCAGAGGGAAAAAAATTTGAAGAAGTGACATTTTGCACAAATGCTGGTAAAATAGAAATTACACATGCGGTTTGGGCAGAAGAGGTGGAGTTTGAAATCAATGCCGGAGAACTTGTAGTAGATCGGGTGACGGCCGGAGGAGAATTTGTGGCAAAGGTCGACGCAGGGCGTCTGGAGGTTGAGCAGTTTGAAGCGGAAACATTGGAGGCGAATTGCGGACTGGGCGAAATGGTGCTGGGCGGCCGGGCATTGGAAGGCTTGTCAGCAGACTGCGGTATGGGGCGGATCGAGCTTGCGCTTACTGGTCGGGAAGAGGACTATGATTATACAATTAGCTGCGGCATGGGCACTGTGCGGATAAACGGAGAAAACTTTACCGCTCTTGGCACGGACCGGGAAATTGACAACGGTACCGGAAATGAAATCGAGTTAGAATGTGGTATGGGAGAAATTGAGATTACACTGGAGGAGGAATTATAATGGATAAAAGATTATACAAATCATCAACCAATCGCGTGCTGTTTGGTGTCTGCGGAGGAATCGGCGAATATTTTAATATTGATCCGACGATAGTCCGGCTGCTTTTCATTTTGCTGGTATTTGGGGCAGGAAGCGGGCTGGCGATTTATTTTGTTGCAGCGCTTATTATGCCGGATGAACCGCGGTTTTAAAGGATTGTTTTTGGCAGGGAGGGATAGGCATGTTGTTATTTACCTTTATTATGCTGGTGTTCTTGTGCCTGTTTATCGGACTGTTTCTGATGCTGGGCGCGCTGCTGTTTAAGGTTTTGTATGTGTGCTGTATTGGACTGCCGGTTGCGATTTGCCTTAGTGTGTTTGGAGTGTTGTTCTGCATTACACTGATCGGAATACCAATTGGGAAGCTTTTATTTGGCGCAGCAGGTTTTGTACTGGCACCGTTTCGGTAAAATGATACGGATGCTGTAATGGGGCACACGTTCTAACGGGTGAAAGTCCCCAATCTGTCCCGCAGTGGGAAGGACTGAACTTTAGGAGATGTGAGTAAATAAATGTAACCAAAGATGGGTTTAAGGACAGACAACTTCATATGGAAGACTATCTGCAAATGGTATCTGCGGAACAGAAAGAGTATACTGAACGGTACGTACAGTGGTGTGGGAGGTCGGCTGCTCAATTAATGGGCAGCCTCCTACCCGATATACGTCAGGAGTAAAAATCATGAAACCTTACATTTATGCGGACGGCACCGTCTTGCCTTTTGGCGACGGCTTCATTCGCCTGCGGCGTCTTAGAAACCGCGACGACGGGCATATCCGTGTCTACCGCAGGCAGGAGGAAAACGGAGGAAGCGTTTTGTGTATGGCATCTGCGATAGAGGACGAGCCAGATATGTATCGTCTGGCAGTTGTCGGATGGCTGCGGGAATATGCGAGGGTACAGCTGGGAGAGAAAGTGCGCAGTTACAGCGCACAGATGCGTGTCACTGTCAACCGGATTGCCATTAAGGAGCAAAAGACCCGCTGGGGCAGCTGCAGCTCAAAGGGCAATTTGAACTTTAATTGGAAGCTGGTGCTTATGCCGCAGCACATTCAGGATTATGTCGTTGTGCATGAGCTGGCGCACAGAAAGCAGATGAACCATTCGGCAGCTTTTTGGAGCGAGGTGGAGAAGATACTGCCCAACTATAAGGAGTGCAGAAACTGGCTGCGGGAGCACGAGGGAGAATATGCGCGATATTAGGCAGTTTTTGGCAGTGGTGGCGTTTGGCTGTTCCATGCGTCTGTTTCTCTGCCATATTCAGATTTTTTATAGCTTTTCTATACAATAAAGCGACCGGGATATTCGGAAAGCCTCCGACACCCGGCCGCAGTTTTTTGATTTATATTTTCAGGCTGTACATCCGGCTTACTGTATGGAAGGACTTCCTTTTAGCTTAAACTTTGCTACAAGACCCTTCATGAGCTGTGCCTGATTGGACATTTCTTCGCTTGAAGCCGCACTTTCTTCTGAAGTTGCTGAATTTGTCTGTACAACGCTGGAAATCTGGTCAATTCCCGTAATAATCTGAGAAATGGAATAAGCCTGATTACTGCTGGCCTCCGAAATCTGTCCGATAAGATCAGTCATTTCGTTTACGTCATTTACTGCCTGAAGCAGAGACTGAGCTGTTTCGTCGGCAATCTGCGTCCCGTTTTTTACAGCCTTTAGTGAATTCTCAATCAAAACAGAGGTGTTCTTAGAGGCTTCTGCGCTTTTGCTTGCCAGACTGCGGACCTCATCGGCGACTACGGCAAATCCTTTTCCTGCATTGCCTGCGCGCGCGGCTTCTACGGCGGCGTTAAGGGCAAGAATATTGGTCTGGAAAGCAATATCTTCGATTGTCTTAATAATTTTGCCGATTTCATTGGAGCAGCTGCTGATATCCCCCATTGCCTGCATCATCTGCTGCATTTTTTCGTTGCTCACATTCATTTTCGTGCTGACGCTGCCTGCCGTTGTATTGGCCTGCCGTGCATTATCTGCATTCTGGTTTACCTTGTTGGAGATATCATTAATGGTGGCGGCGAGTTCCTGTACGGAACTGGCCTGCTCAGTTGATCCCTGTGCAAGAGCCTGGGCGCCGTTTGATACCTGTTCCGCTTCGCTCGCAACCTGAGAAGAGCTCTGGCTGATCTGCAGCATTGTGCTGTTGAGCTTTTCTGCAATGCCCCGAAAAGAAACAAGCAACGGATGGAATCCGCCGGTATATTCCTCTTCACAAATAGAATCCACCGTAAAATCTCCTTCCGCCATTTTTGCAAGAAATTTATTTTCATCATCAATAATGACCTGAAGTTTATGGATCAGTCTGCGTACCTGTGCGGCGAGAATACCCAGTTCATCCTTTGCGGTATAAGAAATCTTCACATCCAGATCGCCTTCCGCCATTTTTGTAGCGGCATATTCGATCTCAGAAATAGGGATCTTGATCAAGCGTACAATCACAAAGGAGAAGACGAATCCTACAAGGAGTATGGCAATAATGACTGCTGTCATAAGGTATGTAGCTGTTCTGTAAAGGGAAGAGCTTTCTTCTGTTGCATGGTCGCTGCCCTGCGTATTGTAGGTAATAATATCATTAAAGGCACTGTTTAAAGAATTGTAAAGCTCTACGCACTCACCTTCCAGAATAGCGCGGGCCTCTTGTGTGCGGCCCTCTTTGGCTAATGTCATCATTTCTTCATCTGCTTCGCTGTACTGGGTCCAAAGATTCATGGAATTATTATAGAAATCGCGTTCTTCTTCATCAATTAATTCTTTATATTTGGCTAAGAGCGTATTCATATCTTCTTTTTCGCTTTCCAGATATTGAAGGCTGGATTGTTCTACGTCATCGGAAATTGCGGTAAGATATCCTAATTCATTGAGTCGGATATTGGAAAGGGTAGTGCTCAAGTCCCTTGCCGTATCAATACTGGGAAGCCAGCTTGCTGTAATATCGCTTGTCATTTCATTCATCTCGCCCATAAGATAGAATGACATACCTCCGATTATAAACATGCCAAGCAGTGCGACTCCTATGAGGATATAAAGTTTTACTCTAATCTTTAAATTTTGCAGACAGTTGATCATGTTTCTAGTCTCCTTTCGTATTTCATTGTCTACAGTTGCCGGGAATGAAAATGACCTTTGATTTTCCAGACAGCTTTTCAGTATATATCGGCATATTTTTTCTGTCTATTAAGGGAAATATTAAAAAAAGTGGGCTTCCAATGTCGCTAATTGCTGTACGCACATCCGCTTTTATAAAAAAAGTTCACAAGCGGTAAACCCGCTTGTGAACTGGATTTTCTGGCGGAGAGTGTGGGATTCGAACCCACGTGCCCGGAACCGGACAACCGCATTTCGAGTGCGGCTCGTTATGACCACTTCGATAACTCTCCAATATTCATTTCGTTATCCGAATGAATATCTTTCGGATAACTTTCCTGACTACTATAACATATTTTTTCTTTAAGTTCAAGTCAAGAAGTGTTGTGAATGAAAAGAAAATATATTATAATAGATTATAACAAGATTTTACAACCTCTTGAACAAAATAATACAGAAAGGATGGCAAAATTTATGAAAAAAATTGGTTTGTTAACAAGTGGCGGGGACTGCCAGGCACTGAATGCTGCAATGCGAGGCGTTGTAAAGGGTCTGAGCAACAATTTGGACGGACTGGAGGTTTATGGTTTCTATGAAGGTTATAAGGGCCTGATCTATGGAAGATATCGTCTTTTAACCTCTTCTGACTTTTCCGGCATTTTAACAAAGGGCGGTACGATCTTAGGTTCCTCCAGGCAGCCGTTTAAACTGATGCGCCAGCCGGATGAAAACGGGCTTGACAAAGTAGAAGCTATGAAGCACAACTATTACAAGCTGAATCTGGACTGTCTGGTTATCTTAGGAGGCAACGGTACGCAGAAGACCGCGAATTTGCTGCGGGAAGAAGGGCTCAATATTATTCATCTGCCCAAGACGATTGACAATGACATTTATGGAACGGATGTGACATTCGGATTCCAGAGTGCGATTAATATTGCAGCCGATGCCATTGACTGTATCCATACAACCGCAGCTTCTCATAACCGTGTATTCATTGTGGAGGTTATGGGCCATAAGGTAGGATGGTTGACATTATATGCGGGAATTGCTGCAGGTGCAGATATCATTCTGATTCCGGAAATACCGTATGACATTGACAAAGTAGCCGATGCCATTCAGAAGCGTACGAAAGCGGGCAAAGGTTTTACGGTTCTTGCGGTTGCAGAAGGCGCTATTTCCAAGAAGGATGCGAAACTAAGCAAGAAAGAATATCAGAAGAAGCTGGAGAAATCTCCATATCCGTCCGTATCCTACGAAGTGGCAGCGCTTATCCAGAAGAAGCTGGGCGTGGATACCAGAGTTACTGTACCGGGGCATACACAGAGAGGAGGAAGTCCATGTCCATATGACCGTGCACTTTGCAGCCGGCTCGGTGCAGCAGCGGCAGAAGCAATTATGGAAGGGGACTATGGTAATATGATTGCCATGAAGGGCAGCAAGACAGTACGCGTGCCGTTGGGCAAAGTGGCTGGCAAACTGAAAATGGTAGACAAAGATGCTTCAATTGTGAAAGAAGCCAAATTTATGGGAATCAGCTTTGGAGATTAACTGGTAGTGAGGAAACACCCTGCGGGTATACTTAAATGTCATGCGGCAAGAAAGAGGATAAACCATGTCTTATACTGCGCTATACAGAAAGTTTCGTCCGTCTGGTTTTGAGGACGTGAAGGGACAGGATCACATTGTTACTACATTGAAGAATCAAATTAAGGCAGACAGGATTGGACATGCGTATTTGTTTTGCGGCACAAGAGGAACAGGAAAGACCACAATTGCCAAGATATTTGCAAAAGCGGTCAACTGCGAAAGCCCGGCGGACGGCAGCCCATGTGGAGAGTGTGCGTCCTGCCGGGCTGTTGCCATGGGCAATTCCATGAATGTCATTGAAATAGATGCCGCATCAAATAACGGCGTGGAAAGCATCCGTGAAATCCGTGAGGAAGTCACTTATCGTCCTGCCGAAGGGAGATACAAGGTTTATATTATAGATGAAGTGCATATGCTCTCAATAGGGGCGTTTAATGCTTTGCTCAAAACGTTGGAAGAACCGCCGTCCTATGTGATTTTTATTCTGGCCACAACAGAAGCGCATAAAATACCGGTGACGATTTTATCCCGGTGTCAGCGATATGACTTTAAGCGCATCTCTGTAGATACCATTTATGGCCGTCTGCAGGAGCTGATGCAGATCGAGCGGGTGGAAACTGAAGAGAATGCGCTTCGTTATATTGCAAGGGCAGCAGATGGGGCAATGCGTGATGCGTTGAGCCTTTTAGATCAGTGCATTGCATTTTATATGGGACAAAGGCTGACCTGTGATAAGGTTCTTGAGGTACTCGGAGCGGTTGATACAGAGGTATTTAGTGCCCTGCTGCGCAAAGTGCTTGCGCAGGATGTGGCAGGAACAATGGAAACAGCGGAAAGTCTGGTGGCCGATGGCCGGGAGCTTGGACAGTTCGTGACAGATTTTGTCTGGTATCTGCGGAATATGTTATTGTTAAAATGCTCGGAAGGTATGATAGAGGCTCTCGAAATGTCCGGGGAAAATATGGAGCGGCTGCGACAGGAGGCGGACCAAATTGGAGAAGAAACACTTATGCGTTACATCCGTATTTTTTCAGAGCTATCCAGTCAGATTAAGTATGCATCTCAGAAACGTGTGCTTTTGGAGGTTGCATTAATTCGGCTTTGCCGTCCGCAGATGGAGCAGGATTATGGTTCACTGACGGGCAGGATAGAACAGCTGGAAAAGAAACTGGAGGATGGTTTTGCGGTTTCGGCAGCGCCCAGGGAAGCGCCGGTTAAAATTTCGGAGCCACCAGGAGCTGCTCCGGCGCTGTCTAAAGCAGTTCCAAAAGATGTGGAACGGGCAGTAAAGAACTGGAGGAATATTATATCCGGACTGCCAGGGCTGTCCAGGACTTATCTGAGCAAAGCCAGATTATCTCTGGGAACAGGCAGTGAACTGGTATTGGTATTTGACGATCCGATGGCGGCAGGGTATTGTTCCAGAGAAGATGAGTTTGGGCAGTTAGAGAAGATAATAGCGGAAGTGATTGGAAGCCGGGTGACGGTTGTGATTCGGGAAAACGGCACAAACCGTCCTTTTGAAGAAAGTTATGTAGATTTGGAACAGGTAATCAATATGGAGATTACCTACGAAGAATAAGATGGCGCCATATGGCAGGAAAGGAGCAGGAATGGCAAAAAGAGGCGGATTTCCCGGCGGGATGCCTGGAAATATGAATAATCTTATGAAGCAGGCACAGCGGATGCAGCGTCAGATGGAAGAGGCGCAAAAAGAGCTGGAGGAAAAAGAAATTACGGCGACGGCAGGTGGCGGCGCGGTAGAGGTAACCGTATCCGGTAAACGGGAAATTACAAAAATAAAATTATCTGAGGAAGTTGTTGATCCGGATGATGTTGAAATGTTAGAAGATTTAATTATGGCGGCAACGAATGAAGCGTTCCGTCAGCTGGACGAATTTTCGTCTGCCTCCATGTCCAAAATTACAGGAGGGATTGGCGGCGGCTTAGGCGGTCTGCCATTTTAGGACGGTACAGACATGGACTACTATAGCAGCCAGATTAACCGCCTGGTAGAAGAACTGGCGCATCTGCCGGGGATTGGCAGTAAATCCGCACAGCGTTTGGCCTTTCATATTTTAAACATGCCGAAAGAAAATGTGGAGAGCCTTGCCGCTGCAATTACAGAAGCCAGAAATAACGTGCGTTATTGTAAGGAATGTTGCACATTAACCGATGATGAGTTCTGTCCGATCTGCAAGAATGACAGAAGGGATCATGGTACGATCATGGTTGTTGAAAACAGCAGGGATTTGGCGGCATATGAAAAAACAGGGAAATATGAAGGGGTTTATCATGTTTTACACGGCGCCATTTCTCCGATGCTTGGAATCGGCCCTGGAGATATTCGGTTAAAAGAACTTCTGGTACGATTACAAAAGGATGCGGATGAACTGATTATTGCTACCAATTCAAGTCTGGAAGGGGAAACAACGGCGATGTACATCAGCAAACTTGTGAAGCCGACCGGAATTAAGGTGACACGGATTGCCAGCGGAGTTCCGGTGGGCGGGGATTTGGAGTATATTGACGAAGTAACGCTTCTGCGCGCCTTAGAAGGCAGGCGGGAATTGTAAAATAAAAAGAAAAGCACGACGGATTTTCAGATTCGGCGTGCTTTTTTGTCGAGATTTTTTTGGAACTGCTACCAAGGATTTGCAAAAAATTCAAAATACATATGTTAGAGTGTATCTGAAAGATATCTTGTGGCAATAAATGTTGAAAGAGGAGGACAGAAATGATTGAAATCATTCAGCAGACCGAAAAAAACGAGGAAATGAAGCTTCCGAAAAATATACGCCAGATTGGAAATCCTGAAAAAGATTTCCGGATCTACATGGAGGATTATGTTTATACATATCTGCATCCGGCACAGCTTTTTTACGCGGAAGAACTGCTTCCAAGGTTATTGATTCTGGTAGGGGAAATCAATCATTTTGCTAACAGAAGCTGTGCGTTTATCTGTGGGGCAATTCAGGTGGAAAATAATGTGCTTTCCGAAGAACTTCCAGTATTAAACGACGATACCTGGCGGCGGGTACATAAAGAATTGCAGCATTTTTTCGGAAACAGTGAAGTTGTGGGCTGGGTGCTTGATATACCAGGGAACGAACTGCAAGTGACAGAAGAAATGGAACAGGTACATAGAGAAAATTTTGTCAGTCCATATCAGTTTTTTTTCCTGATGGATTCGAAAGAGAGGGAGGAGGCATTTTATATTTGGAAAGGCAGCTGTCTGGTACGAAAAGAGGGTTATTTTATTTATTATGAAAAAAATCCCGGAATGCAGGAATATATGATCAGTAAACGGGAGGCTGCTTTAGGGGAAAAAACTCCGACAGAATACATTGAAGACAGGGCAGCCAGACATTACAGAACTATGATACAGGAAAAAAAAGAACACACCTGTAAAACGGGGACAGGCTTACTTTCGTATTTGAGTTCATTACTTATGGTTATTATATTATGTACAGTCAGCGTAATGTTATTAGGCAATATTCGGCGAATGGAGCATATGGAGCAGACCATATCGGTGATGTCAGACGTTATCGAATCTACAGAACAGGAAAAACAAAACGACAGGAATCAGGTTTCAGTGGAAACGATAAATGGAAGTGTTTTTCCTTTAGAGGATTCGCAAGCAGGTGCTGTAGCGGAAGGAGATCTGCCGGATGACATACAGCTTAAAGAGGATGCGGCGGATGCACTGGCGCGGTTAGATGAAGAAAAGGGAACAGATGAAATGGGAGAACCTGCAGAAACAGAGGCGGCGCTTCAGAAAAAAACGCCGGAAGATGAGGAACAGGCAGCAGATACAACGACGGTTTCTGATGGTGAAGCACAGGCAGAAGAGCCTGTTGTATCTGCAGAACCTCCGGTATCCGAAAGCAACGAAGCTACTTCGGCAAACCAGACGGTTCAGTCAGAAGCCGATTTGTATCGCGAGCAGGGATATTATATTGTGCAGGAAGGGGACAACCTGCGTGGAATCTGTTATAAAATTTATCAGACTTATTCTATGATGGGGCCGTTATGTGAAGCAAATGTCATAGAGGATCAGGATTATATTTATGCAGGTCAGAAATTAGTTCTTCCATAAAAAAATACGAAGCAGTAGCCGAAGCCTGAGCAGATGTGTTATAATGAAAAAACTGCAGGTAATAACGCTACGAGAGGAAAACATGAATGATAGACACAAGAAAACAAAAATTTTATACAATAAAAACAGATCCCAGAGAACATGAGGAGAGAATCCGTAAGTTCAGGAAACGAGTGGCTATCAGTATAACTGTTGTCGCCATAGTGATTGCCGTTGTGGCAGCTATTGGGGGTATTTATTATAATTTGAAAGAATATGAAGGCTATGAAGTCCGTTTGCAAATAGAGCGAAACGACAGCAAAGCTACCAGGTATGAAAGCTTTGCCGGAAATATTCTGCGTTATAATAATGATGGTGCATTTTACCTGGATGTATCAGACAATAAGATATGGAATCAAACGTTTGAAATGCAGGAACCGATAGTGGATATCTGTGAAAACTATGTGGTAGTTGCAGACTTGCACGGGACCCAGATTTATATTATGGACACAGCAGGTATGCAGGGAGCCATTACAACCAGTAAACCGATAGAGTCTATCTGTATTGCCGCCCAGGGAACCATAGCTGTGTTAACCAGAGAAGGCGGCGTGAGCTATCTGGAGCTTTATAACAAAAACGGTGATAATCTGGCCAGCGGGCAGATACATGTTTCAAACAGCGGCTATCCTCTTGATATTGCTCTTACCAGTGATGCAAATAAACTGGCAGTTTCTATTCTGGATATCAGTAAAGGTACAGCACAGACAACCATTTCTTTTTATAATTTTACATCCGTAGGACAAAATGAAATTGATAATATGGTAGGAAGTTATACTTATGCAGATACGGTTGTACCGGAAATTGAATTTACTGCAAGTGACAGGTTGATTGCGTTTGGTGATAATAAGGTGATTTTTTTTGGCGGAACACAAAAGCCGGAAGAATTGTTGGTTCATGAACTGGAGAAAGAAGTAAAAAGTATATTTTATGACTCGGAGTTTTTTGGCCTGGTATTCAGCAATGAAGGTTCCGGGGACAGCCATAAGATGGAAGTCTACGACATGAGCGGCAGACTGAAGTTAGAGCAGGAGTTTGATATGTCGTATCAGACAATTGAGTTTCTGGATAATCATGAAATTTGCATTCGGGATGAATTTAGATGTGTCATTTATACGCTGCGCGGTGTCCGCAAGTTTACATATGAATTTGATAACACGCTTTATAGGATTATTTCAGGCAGCACAGGCAGAAGATATACCTTTATTTTGGATGGGGTTATGGAACAGGTAAAATTAAAATAAAGGGGAGGCATACATGAATATATTGGAAATCTTTGTACTTATAACAATTGTGTTCTGCACATTTATGGGTTATCGCAGCGGCCTTATACGGGTGATTTTTTCTCTTTTTTCATGGACGTTTGCATTAGGCCTCGGGAGCCTGGCGGCGCCGCATGTAGCAGTTTTTCTGGAACAGAATACAGGCATAAAAAGCATAATTCAGGAAATGTGCGTCGGTTATATTTCCAGATTGGCACAAAAAGAAACGACAGATTCCACAATTGCGGTGTTTGGCGAGTTTTTGGAGGGAACTGGAATATATGAAGGAATAGCGGCAGAAATTGCCGGATATATTTTGAAAGGAGCGTCCTTCTTTCTGGTTATGATCGCAGTTGGAATTCTGATGCATCTTTTATGGTACATATTAGATCTGGCGTCGCATCTGCCTGTAATAGAAGGAGCCAATAAAACACTTGGAGCTGTAGTCGGATTGTTAAAGGGACTCGTAATCGTATGGGGACTGTTTGGGATTATTCAACTATGTAGTGTAACGACGGCCGGAGGCATTCTTTTAGAGTGGATAGAGGAGAGTTTCTGGTTAAAAGGATTGTATGAATATAATTTCCTGTTTCGGATTATAATGAAGTTGATAGCGGCGATATAATACAATGAAATATGGGAAATTTTGTTTCTATTCAAAAAAATGGAAAAAATTAAAAAAAACTATTGACAGAACAGGAAGCCTGTGGTAATCTAATATAGCTGTCGCGGAAAACGACAGAAAAACAGAAAAAGCACATTGATAACTGAACAGTGGAATAACCTTGAAAGATTCAAAGAGAAGAATTCAAAAAGAACGGACAGCAGCAAATGCTGTAACCTGAACACAGTAACCTGCCAGAAGGCAGGACGGAAACGGAACA
>JAAWDZ010000075.1 GCA_022794015.1 Eubacterium sp.
CCGTTCATGGGTCAGGAACGCGCATTTACTGCGTGTTCCGTGAGAATATGATACAAGTTCGGGGCGATTTTTGCGAAGCAAAACTTTAAATATCGCCCCGAACCGTTACTGTGAGCGGCCTCCCAGGCCGTGAACAGTAACACGTGTTGCTGTTATTCGCGGGTCAGAAACGCGTACGGACTGTATGTTCTGTGAGAACATGATGCAGAGATAAGGGACGGTTTTTGTGAAACAAAACCCGGAATGTGGCCCTGAATAGTAACGCGCTGTCTGAAGCGGAACACAGAAACTTCAATTTAACTGATACATAAAAATACTTTTATCAAGAAAGGGAGTTTGAGATGAAAAAAGGGTTATTGAAAAAATTAACTGCAATTGGAATGACGGCGATGGTTTTAGCCGGAAGTTTGGCAGGATGCCAAGATGGGGGAGCGGCTCAGGACAGTGATACAGTTACGCTGACGAATGTTTCTTATGATCCCACCAGGGAGTTTTATGAGGCGTTCAATAAAATTTTTGCGGAGCATTATCAGGAAGAGACAGGAAAAACCATTGAAATTACGCAATCGCACGGCGGCTCCGGTTCACAGGCCAGATCGGTGATAGAAGGAAATGAAGCGGATGTAGTAACTTTGGCTCTGGCGCACGATATTACTTTAATTGAAGAAGCAGGTCTGATTGAGCCCGGATGGCTGGAAGAATTTGAAGAAAACAGTGCGCCGTATACTTCAACTATTGTATTTCTGGTACGTAAAGGAAATGAAAAAAACATTTCTGACTGGGATGATCTGATCACGGAAGGCGTATCGGTGATTACACCTGATCCCAAGTCTTCCGGCGGTGCATGTTGGAACTTTCTGGCAGCATGGTATTATGCAGACAGGAAGTTTGGCGGCGATGAAACTGCAATGAAAGATTTTACAGCCAGTCTGTATGACAATGTACTGGTGATGGATTCCGGCGCCAGGGGCTCAACAACGACATTTGTGGAAAACGGACAGGGGGATGTACTGATTGCATGGGAAAATGAAGCGCTTCTGGCATTGCAGGAGTACCCGGATGAATTTGAACTTGTGACGCCAAGCATCAGTATTTTAGCCGAGCCCTCGGTTGCCATTGTAGATGAAAACGCTGATAAAAACGCCACACAGGAGGCGGCAAAGGAATATCTTTCCTTCCTTTATACGGAAGAAGCACAGAGGCTGGCCGGAGAGAACTTTTACCGTCCTTCCAATGAAGCGGTTTTGCAGGAGTTTAGCGATGTATTTGATCTGGATGTAGAATTGTGTACGATTGACGATTTTGGCGGATGGGATCAGGCATATGCGGATTTCTTTGCCGATGATACGATATTTGATGAAATTTACAATCAGTAGCAGGATGGAGTGGAGATTGATATGACAGGAAAAAAGCAGCAAAATAAAAGAGTGCTGCCCGGATTTGGGCTGACAATGGGGATTACGGTGGCGATGCTCTCGCTGTTGATTTTAATCCCGCTGGCATCCATTTTGACATATTCACTTCATCTTTCGTTTGGCGAGTTTGTGGAGTTAATCACGCGCCCGAATGTCCGTCAGGCATTCCTTACCAGTACAGGATGTGCATTGATTGCAGCGGTGATTAACTGCGTATTCGGATTGAATCTGGCGTGGATTTTAGTTCGCTATGATTTTCCGGGGCGGCGTTTGATGGATGCTATGATTGAATTGCCGTTTGCACTGCCGACTTCCGTTGCAGGCATAACCCTTTCTAGGATGTATTCCGATCAGGGCGTTTTGGGAAGGTTGCTGCAAAAATTGGGAATACAGGCTTCGTATTCGAAAGTGGGAATTGTCATTGCTATGGTATTTATCGGTATTCCGTTTGTGGTCAGAGCTTTGCAGCCGGTTTTGGAGAAGTTGCCCAAGAATCTGGAAGAAGCGAGCGAAATGTTAGGGGCAGGGCGTATTTATACGTTTCGAAGAGTCATTTTGCCGGAGCTTACACCTGCTCTTTTGACGGGATTTGGTCTGGCGTTGGCGAGGGGTATCGGAGAATATGGAAGTGTAATTTATATTTCTGGAAACAGCGAAAAAGAGGGGACGCAGGTTGTGTCTTATATTATTATGCAGAAGCTGAATTCAGGCAGTGTGGATTATGAAGGGGCGGCGGCAATTGCGCTGGTGCTGCTTCTGGTATCGTTCCTGCTGCTGCTTCTGGTTAGCGTGGTGCAGATTGCAGCGGGGAGGAGGACGCGGAGTTCGTAAATGTGTGAGGGGAGGGGGATAGGTGCCGCCAGGGAGAGGATGCAACAGAGGGTGACGTTGGTGTTCTGTGTTACGGAATTAAGGGGTTCTAAGCTGTTCCGTTAGGTTGTGCGGGACGAACGGAACCGCCTCTTGATGCGCCATCCATGGCGCTAAGAGGCTTTGGCGGACGTCCTGTCCGCCAATTCCTGTGAGTTGGATGGAACAGCTAAGAACCCCTAAATTCTGTCACAAGGAACACCTCCGCCACCCTCTGCTGCATCCTCTCCCTGGCTACGTTATTCCGGGCTCACAGTTTAGGAAGCTCCTTGAAGGGAAAGTGTGCTTGGGCTGTAGGGTATTCCGGGTTTATAGTTTAGGAAGCTGCTTGAAGGGGAAGGGTGTTGGGGGTGTAAGGCGTTTTGGGCTTAAGGGTTAGGAAGTTTGTGGGGGAAATGGTAGAAAGGCCGTGGAAATAACTGGTTGAAGCCAGGAATTGTCAGAGTTGAATAAAAAGTATTTTTTTCTATTCTATGAAGGAAAGGAAAGTTATGAAATCAAGAAATAAAAATATGAAAAAACAACAGAATGGAATTATTCCATTTCTGCTGCTTCTGAGCGGTATTCTGTTTTTCTTTGTTATGTTGGTATTCCCGTTGGGGGAGGTGATTTACCGTTCGCTGAAAGAGGGGATGGCAGTATATGGGGCTGCTATTACAGCTAAGAATACGTTGTCGGCTTTAAAGGTGACGCTGATTGCTATGGTGATTGCAGTGGCGGTAAATACGTTTTTCGGGTTGTGCGCGTCCTGGCTTTTGACAAAGTTTGATTTTCGGGGAAAGCAGGTGCTGTCTACGCTGATTGATATCCCGTTTTCGATTTCTCCGGTCATTGCGGGGCTGGCTTATATTATGACGTTTGGGCGGATGGGATGGGCTACGCCAATGATAGAGAAAATAAATGGGTTGTTTGGGACAGATATTTCACTGGTGTTTTCAGTGCCAGGGGTTGTATTGGCAACGATTTTTGTGACGTTTCCGTTTGTGTCGCGCGAGCTGATACCGGTGATGCAGGCGCAGGGCAGCTCGGAGGAAGAGGCGGCGGTGATGATGGGGGCTAAAGGGTTTACTGTGTTTCGGAAGGTGACGTTTCCACATGTCAGGTGGGCGCTTTTGTATGGTGTGATTCTGTGTGCGGCGAGGGCTTTTGGGGAGTTTGGCGCTGTGTATGCGGTGTCTAAGGCGAGAGGAAAGACGTTTACGCTTCCTTTGGAAATTGACGCACTTTATATGGCGGGCAGCGCGGAATCAATTACGCAGGCATTTGCAGTTTCTTCTCTGTTGGTGCTGTTGTCTATTATGATTTTAGTTGTAAAGCAGATTGTGGAATACCGCGGGAAGCGGGAAATGTAACGGAGGGTAAGCCATGTACGTGGAAATGAAGCATATTAATAAGAATTTTGGTGATTTTGAGGCTGCTAAAGATATTAATTTTGGCATTGAAAAGGGAAAATTGGTCGCGCTGTTGGGGCCCAGCGGAAGTGGGAAGACGACGATTCTGCGTATGATTGCAGGGCTTGAAACGCAGGACAGTGGCGATCTGGTGATTGAGGGAAGTGTGGTAAATGATATTCCGGCAGGAAAACGCGGGATTGGATTCGTGTTTCAGAATTATGCGCTGTTCCGTTATATGACGGTGCAGGAAAATATTGCGTTTGGCCTCCAGGTACTAAAGAAGCCGAAAAAGGAAATTGCCACACGGGTCGAAGAGCTGGTTCGTTTGGTTGGACTGGAAGGTATGGAAAAGAGATATCCGGATCAATTATCCGGCGGACAGCGGCAAAGGGTGGCATTTGCCAGGGCGCTTGCGCCAAATCCGCAGCTTTTATTGTTGGATGAGCCGTTTGCGGCTATTGATGCGAAGGTGCGCAAGGAGCTTCGCGCATGGTTAAAGCAGATGATTGCAAAAGTGGGGATTACCAGTATTTTTGTTACACATGATCAGGATGAAGCTGTGGAAGTGGCGGATGAGATTATTATTATTAATGAGGGAAAAGTAGAGCAGATGGGAACGCCGATTGAGATATACAAAAGGCCGAAGACTTCTTTTGTATCGCAGTTTATCGGGACGTCTGTAGTATTGGATGATTTTGGCGGTTTCGGCGGATTTGAAGAACTGCCAAAGGATTGTCAGGTGATTATCCGGCCGGAATTTGTGGAAAGCTTTAAGAGTGATAATCAGAAATTTAAAAGCCTGATGCCGTTTTCTGAGGAAGGAGTCATTACGGAAATAGCATTCCGGGGAAGTTATCTGGAGCTGACACTTGAGGTGAATGGAGTATTTTTGACGACGAACCGCTCGTTGGAGAGGAGGCCGGTAGAGGTCGGGGAGCATATGCGTGTGCTGCTTTACCGGGTTTACCTGCTGCAGGAGGGGGATGCGCATTTGTATAAGAATCAGCTTTTGAAGGGGGTAGATGTGGAGGCGCTGTAAGTGGGCTGTTAAATTGGTTCTGGTAAGTGTTATATGGTAATTGTATGTGTTATACGCAGTTTACAGAGATAACACTTCCGGATAATATAGCCGGTATATATGGCCATGCTTTAGAGTTTGTCGATAAAAATGCTGTTTTGAAAGGCATGAGAGGAAGTGTGGCTGATAAGTTTTTACAATCAACGGATAATTCAAAAACAAAGGTGCTGCTGGAAAAAACATCGTATACATATAACGGGAGAAAAAAGAAATCGGGTGTAACAGTTGTTATGAACGGCAGAAAACTCACAGATGGCTTGGATTATAGAATATCTTATCAAAATAATACTAAGGTCGGCACAGCTTCTGTCAAAATAGACGGGATTGGCAATTATACAGGGCAAAAAATAAAAAAATTTCAGATTATTCCAAAAGGTACGCAAGTGAAAGGTAAAATTATGGCAAAGCATAAAGCGTTTACCTTGAACTGGAAAAAGAAGTTTTCTTCCCAGGGATCTTCCTGATATGCGGGGTAATCGCTCATATAAGATACTCCTTTTTGTTTTCAAATTGTGAAGTTACCGAAGTTGTTTCTTATCACTGTAATTTTTCAACAGCCCTTCTCTTTTTGATGGTATTGATTTTACAATACTTTATGGAGTAATGCAAGATATCGGCAGCAGCTCAGACGAGCCTTACGGTTATTTCATTTTTCACATGCAGGCGGAACTTTTACTTCACTTTTTTCAAAAATAATACGATTTTATTGATTAAATTAAAAAAATTGTATATAATATCATAAATCTGAAAGGGTTGTCTTCTGGCGTTTCTGACGGAAAAGAATTGCAGAAACTGCTCTATCTGTAAGCCAAAGCAACAGGTTTGCCAGGACCGCAGCCAGACGGGAAAGATACAAAAAGATTTAGAATGAACCGGACGAAAAGTGCCGTTGTCTTTGGCACAATTTACAGGAAAAGGAGTGTCATGTCATGCTGCATATAGAAAATGAAAATGTTCGTACGAGGCTTTTAAAGGGGCGGTTTGGCATTGAAAAGGAGAGTCTGCGGATTACAAGAGACGGTTATCTGGCGCACACCAGCCATCCGTTTCCAAAAGATGCCCATATTGTCCGCGATTTTTCCGAAAATCAGACAGAGATTAACACTCCTATCGCAAACAGCGCCAAAGAAGCAGTAGAGCTTTTGGGCGTATATTACCGGAAGCTGCAGGCGGGTTTGAAAGGGCTGCCCAAGAGGGAATATCTCTGGCCTTTTTCAAATCCGCCTTATATTATTAATGAGGACGATATTCCGATTGCGCAATTTTTCGGGGAGCAGGCGGCAAAGACGGATTACCGGGAGTATCTGTCGGATCGGTACGGCAGGTACAAGATGACTTTTTCAGGCATCCATGTCAATTATTCCTTTGATGAAAAATTGCTTTTGGCCGATTTTGCGCTGAGCGAAACAAAAAATTTTATAGAGTATAAAAACCAGCTTTATGTAGTTTTGGCGGAGCAGGCGGCTGTTTATGGCTGGCTTTTGGTGGCTGTGACGGCGGCAAGTCCTCTTTTGGACGGGTCTTTTGTGGAAAAGAAGCGGTATGATGAGGATACTTTTACAGGACTGGCGTCTATCCGGTGCAGTGAGCTGGGATATTGGAATTATTTTACGCCGATCCTGGACTATACGGATATTACGCGTTATGCGGACAGTATAAAACAGTATGTAGATGACGGTCTTTTGCGGGTGGCAGCGGAGCTTTATTATCCAATCCGGTTAAAACCTGCCGGGGAATATGACCTTCTGGCGCTGCAGGAGGGGGGCGTGGATCATATTGAGCTTAGGATGTTTGATCTGAATCCGCTTACACCTGTCGGCATAGACTGGCGGGATGTGGGTTTTGCACAGCTTTTTCTGGTGTGGCTGGTCAGCAGGCCAAGACAGGATTTTCCCAAATATGCACAGGTACAGGCATTGCAGAATTTTAAGAATGCGGCTCATTACGATTTGAAGACGGTGAAAATTGTGATGCCGGACGGAAAGGTCTGTTCGGTGATTGATGCGGCACTGTCTGTACTTTTAGAGATGCAGGAGTTTTATGCGGGTTATCCGAAGGAGATTTTGGAAATTCTGGATTTTGAAACAGCTAAGTTTACGGATCAGGAAAATCGTTATGCTTACCAGGTACGGCAGGAGTTTGGGGGCGGATTTGTAAAAAAGGGATTGGTACTGGCGCATAAACAGCAGGAGGAAGCTACGGTAGTGCTGCAGGAGGGAAATTGTGAAAAAAGTGTGAACTTTGTCATGGCGGAGTGGAAATGTTCCGATATAAATGAAAGGTAGCTAAGGATAGCGTCTGAACTCAAGGGATTGATTATGTTGTTTCTTTGGGGGTGGGCGTTTTTTTGTTGGGTGGAGGAGCGGGAAGCGTTTTTGCCGGCCAACATAAAAACAGATGGAGAACAGGCGCATGGTCTGATGGCTTACGGTATTGGAAATTGAGAGATGTCAGGAGGAAAGGATTATGGAGAAAACGGGAAAAATGAAAATATTGCTTTGGCTTACGGCTTTTGCAATGGTTTTGATTTTGCCGCATATGGCAGTAAAATCGGCGGAGTATCTGGATGTTGGAGAATGTGGAGGAAATCTGACTTATGTGCTGAGTAATAACGGTGCGCTTACCATTACGGGCGAAGGGGATATGACGAATTTTTCGGACGCGAGTTCGGTGCCGTGGTTTAAATACCGGTCATTGATTTCTTCCGTTTCATTTGGCGGTGGTGTGACGAGCGTGGGATCCTATGCGTTTAATTACTGTACGCAGCTTAGTCAGGTTACGCTGCCGAACAGTGTAAAGGGGATCGGGACATATTCGTTTTATGGCTGCAACAGCCTGACGGAATTTGATGTTCCGTCGCAGGTGACGGGGATAGGCGCATATGCGTTTGGCAATTGCGTCAGTTTATCGAGAGTTTCACTGCCGGACGGACTTACCAGTATCGGGGCGTCGGCATTTAGCGGATGCGGGAATTTGGGGAATATTGTGATTCCCGAAAGTGTGACCAGTATTGGAAAAGGCGCGTTTGAAAATTCCGGGGTAGATGATTCCGGTATTGCGTTTAAGCGCGGAAGCTGCGGCGAAAACCTGAAATGGGAGCTTTTGGGCGGCAGGAAGCTGCGGGTATACGGAAGCGGTGCGATGGCGGATTATACGTCAGGAGCTGCGCCCTGGTATAGCAGCGCCGGGGATATTACGGAGCTGGAAATTACAGATGGTGTGACAAGGATTGGGGATTTTGCGTTTAAGGGCTGTACGGTGATTCGGACTGCAGCAGTTGCAAACAGCGTCAAAAGTATCGGTAAATCGGCGTTTGAAGGCTGTGTGGGACTTTCCAGGTTTACTTTTGGCACGGCAATTACGGAAATATCGGATCGCGCATTTTTCCAGTCAGGGCTGACGGAGGTAATATTTTCTGGCAGCAAGAGCATATCCGTAGGGGGATTTGCATTCTCGGAGTGTGTGGAATTAAAACGTGTGAACATAGAAGGCGGTCCGTTTGAATTTGGAAAATCCGTATTTACAGGCTGTACGAAGCTGGCCGAGGCCTCTGTTTTTGCGGAGATTTCGCAGATGGAAAGCCATTTGTTTTCGGGATGTACGGCGCTGTCTTCGGTTTCATTTGGCGGGAACTGTACAGTATTGGGCGCAAATATGTTTGACGGCTGCACTTCGTTGACAGAGGCGGTGTTTCCGGAAGGGATAACGGAGCTGCCGGAGTATATGTTCCAGAACTGTACCAAAATGACAAAGGCTGTTTTGCCGGACTCGGTGACAAAGATTGGCACGGGTGTATTTGCAGGCTGCAGCAGTTTGGGGCAGATGACGTTTTCACAGGAAATAGAAACGATAGGAACGCTGGCTTTTAAAAATTGTACGGGGTTAAAGGAAATCGTAATCCCGGATTCGGTGGAAAGTATCGAAAGCGGCGCGTTTAGCGGCTGCAGTGGGTTGGAACGGATTACGCTGCCTTTTGTGGGGAGCAGTAAGACAAATGAGACTGCTTCTAAGGAAACGTTGTTTGGGCATATATTTGGTTCAACCGCTTATGAAGGCGGAACGGTTGCAACGCAGTATTTTGCCGATAAAGGATTTTGCGGCTATGTTCTGCCGGATAAGCTGACCGAAGTGGTTGTTACCGGAGGTGTGCTGCATGACGGCGCCTTTGATCACTGTGCAAAATTAAAGAAAATTACGATTACCGAAGGGGTAACCGCAATGAACAGCAACGTATTCCGCGACTGCGCGGAGCTTTCGGATGTTTTGCTGCCAGAGGGACTTACATCCATTGGTGCAGGTACTTTCAGCGGATGTGCAAAGCTTGCGGAAATTGCCATTCCGGACAGCGTGACAGTTATTGGTGCGAAGGCGTTTTTGGGATGTCCTCTGCTTGGCAGCGTTACTCTGCCGGAGGGGCTTTTGAGTATCGGCGCAGGTGCATTTAGCGGTTGTGCCGGTTTGGAGGATATTACTTTTCCTGAAAAGATTACGCAAATTGAAAACGAGGCATTTTCCGGATGCACGAAGCTGACGGAAGTGGACTTACCGGATCAGATTGTAAAGATTGGCCAGGAGGCGTTTTCCGGATGTACGTCAGTTATACGTGTGGCGCTTCCGGAAACGATGACAGAAATCGGAAACGGCGCTTTTAAAGGCTGCACCAAAATAGCGGCCGTGACACTTCCGGGCGGGATAACGGCAGTGAGTGATGAGTTGTTTTCCGGTTGTACAGCTTTAAAAGATATCACGTTCTCCAACAGCGTGGAAACGATTGGAAACAATGCATTTTTGGGCTGTGTGCTTATAGAAAAAATGGAATTGCCGAAAACAGTTAAAAAGATTGGAGACAATGCGTTTTCAGGCTGTACGGCTCTTTCTGAATTGATAATTCCGGACGGGGTAACTTCGATTGGAAGCGGCGCGTTTTTGGGCTGCGATAAAATTCAGGCGGTGACGGTACCGGACAGTGTGACTTCGATTGGGGCAGGCGCATTTAGCGGCTGCAGCGGACTTTTACGCATGAAGCTGCCTTTTGCCGGAGGCAGTAAACAGGCGGAAGCGGCGTCCGCCAGCACTTTGTTTGGTTATATCTTCGGAACAACCGCATATAAGGGAGGAACGGCTGTAAGGCAGTATTGTTCCGCAGGAAACGTGAGTACTTATTACATACCGGATTCTCTGACGGAGGTAGAAATTACAGGCGGTAAGATTTTTTATGGTACATTTTATGGATGCCAGAAGCTTAAGAATATCCGTCTGACCCAGAATGAACAGATGACGGAAATTGCGGAGAGTGCGTTTTTGGGCTGTTCGGGCCTGCAGGAATTTATAATACCGCAGGGTGTGAAGACAATTGGCGCAAAGGCATTTGACGGCTGTACGGGGTTTGTCAATATTGTGCTTCCGGAAGGAATCGAACGTATTGGAGCATATGCATTTAATAATTGTTCCAATCTGGCCCAGGTTTCTCTGGCGGACGGACTTTTGGAAATTGGAAGCAATGCATTTGCTGGCTGTGGCAGTTTAAAGAACATGGAAATTCCGCATACCGTTCATACAATTGGCGCTGCGGCATTTAGCGGCTGCGGTGCGTTAGAGAGCATGACACTGCCTTTTATTGGCTTTAAAGTGGATCTGCCGCAGGCTTCGGCTCAGACTTTATTTGGTTACATTTTCGGAACGGCAGCTTATACGGGCGGCGTTTCTACAAAACAATATTTTTCAAACAGTTCAGCGACTTATTATATTCCTTCCACTTTAAAAAGGGTGTCTGTTACGGGAGGAGAAGTGAAGTACGGCGCATTTTACAACTGCAGTAACTTAGAGCAGATTACATTGTCGGAGGGGATGACGGAAATCGGAAGTTATGCATTCCGAAGTTGTCAGGGTTTAACGGAAATGACGATTCCGTCCAGTGTAATCTCTATCGGGTCCTATGCGTTTATGGAATGTACGAATCTGGTCAGGATTAACGTTTCGGATAAAACGGAACGCATCGGGACTTATGCGTTCCGCGGCTGTTCAAAATTAGAGACATTTTCTGTCCCGGAAAAAATGACTGCGCTTGAGCCGTATATCTTCAGTGGCTGTACTGCTCTTGGTAATATTGTTATTCCCGATCATATTACGACGATTGGAACGTATGCATTTCAGAACTGCAGCAGTATGACAAGTATCAGTGTGCCGGATTCCGTAACTGAAATTAATATCGCGGCATTTTCCGGATGCAGCAGTATAGAGCGGATTTCCCTGCCGTTTGCCGGGTTTAGCGCCAATCAGACGCAGGCTTCCGCAAGGACCTTGTTTGGCTTTGTATTTGGTGGAGTAAGGTATGACGGAGCAACAGCGGTCAAGCAGTTTTATTCTGCCAGCAGCAGCACTTATTTTATACCGGATTCTTTGAAATACGTGGAAATTAGGGGCGGAAAGCTGCATTACGGTACGTTTTACGGCTGCAACAGATTGCTAAGCATTGTCCTGCCTGCTAACTTAAATGTGATCGGAAACTTTGCTTTCTGTAATTGCACCGGATTGCAGGAAGTTACATTTTCCGGGACTGCGCCGTCTTCCATTGCTCAAAATGCATTTGCAGGGGTGGAGGCTTCGGTGTTTTATCCGGTCACGGACGCTACCTGGTCGGACTATGTTGGAAGCCAGTTTGGCGGAAAGCTTCTGTGGGAAGCGCATGAACATAGATATGAGCAGAAGGTGACGGAGCCGACCTGCACGGAACAGGGATATACGACGTACAAATGCGCGTATTGCGACAGCTCTTATGTAATTGATTATAAGGATGCGCTGGGACATACAATTGTCACTGATGAAGAGGTTCCTGCAACCTGTACGGTCAGCGGGCGTACGCAGGGTTCACACTGCCAGGTCTGTCAGGCGGTGATAGAGGCGCAGAATATAATTCCTGCCACGGGACATCGTTTTACAGAGTATGTTTCCAATCAGGATGCAACTTATGAAGCAGATGGAACTAAGACCGCTGCATGTGATAACGGCTGCGGTGAGAATGACACCAGACAGGATACCGGAAGTAAGCTGATCGATCAGAAAAGTCCAGTGATTGAAATTTCTATGGGAACAGAGCATTGGACAGATATTGTCAGCCAACCATCCTTTGGATTGGGCTTTCAGACGGCACAGAACGTAACAGTAACGGCCAGAGATTATGAAATACAGATAGACGGAAGTACGATAGACCGTCTGGATAAGGTATATTATCTGCTTTCTGACAAGGCGTTAAAGGAAGCACAGCTAAAGACGGCGTCCTGGACAGAGTATAAAACGGCTCTGCGCCTGGAGCCGGATGGTAAATTTATTGTTTACGTAAAAGCGCAGGATCGCTCCGGCAACGTTTCCTATGCGTCTACGGACGGTATTTTAATCGACCGGACTCCGCCTGTTCTGCAAGGCATTGCGGACGGTATGGTTTATTGTGGTAAGGCAGAATTTACAGTAACTGATTTGTCTTTGCAGACTGTAACAGATAACGGACAGGCGATTGTTCCGTCGAATGGCAAATATCGTATCGCCGGGGACGGAATGAGACATAGTATTGTGGCTTCGGATGCGTGCGGTAATACGACAGAGGCCGTTATCACGGCCGAAACAGGGCACACCTGGCTTGCTCCGGTATTCGCCTGGGGAACCGATAACAGAAACTGTACCGCAACCTATATCTGTAAAAATGACAGCAGCCATACCAACAAGATTGGCTGTACAGTACAGAAAGTAATTACGGAAGCCACCTGCGTGGTCCAGGGGCAGGAGTTATATACAGCAACAGCCGTATTAGACGGCGTTTCCCAGACCAACACCAGGACAGTGACAACGGAACCGCTCGGACATGATTATACTGTAATGTTTCAGTGGTCAGACGATAAGACTTCATGTACGGCGGCTCTTACCTGCACGAGACAGGGGTGCTCAGATGATACGCCAGGACATACCATCAGTCAGCAGGAGTGTGAAATAGATACTATAATAACCGAATCCACCTGTGCGGCAGAAGGCCGGAAAGAAATTATCGCAAGCGTTGTGGTGGATGGTACGGAATACAATGAAACGGGCAGTATAGAAAGACTGCCGTTAGATCCCGAAAAGCATATAAATACAATTATTGTAGATGCCAAGGAAGCTACCGAAACAGAGGAAGGCTATACGGGAGATACCTATTGTCAGGACTGTAGAAAAACAATTGCACACGGGACGGTGATTCCTGTGAAGAAACCGGTGGATCCAGATAAACCAGTGGATCCAGATAAACCGGTGGACCCAGATAAACCAGTGAATCCAGATAAACCAACAAATCCGGATAAACCGACAGATCCGAGTAATCCGGGAAATACTGTAAATCCGGGTGCTTCAAATAATTCGGGTATAAATATTCCCGGCGGAAATGTAGAGCAGAAGCCGCAGGTTTCGCTTCCCAAAAAGGGAAGTAAATTGAAAGACAGCAAAGGTACAACTTATACTGTGACAAAAGTCGGCAAAGCCGTTACCTATACAGCAGTTCCCAATAAAAAAGTAAAATCGGTCAAAATTCCGGAAAAAGTTCAGATAGGCGGAATTTCCTATCAGGTGACAGCCATCGCCAAATCTGCATTTTCGGGCTGTAAGAGATTACAGTCGGTTACGATTGGTAAAAACATAAAAAGTATTGGCGCAAAAGCATTTTATAAATGCAGCGCACTTAAAAAAATCACTGTAAAATCAGGCAGTCTGACAGCGAAAAGCGTAGGTGCAAAAGCGTTTTCGGGTATTCACAAACAGGCAAAGATAAAAGTACCTGCCAAAAAACTGGCTGCTTACCGAAAGCTGTTACAAAAGAAAGGCGTTACCCGAAAGATGCAGATAGTGAAAAAGTAAAAGGAGAACTCATGGAAAAAAAACCGCTGGAAAGGCATGAAGAAATCGAACGGAGTATACGTAAAAAATTTCGCAAAAATATCTGGTGTAAATTTACAAAAGCTATCAATCAGTATGAGCTGGTGAAAAAAGGAGACAAAATTGCGGTATGCATTTCGGGCGGTAAGGATTCCATGCTGATGGCAAAGCTGTTTCAGGAATTAAAGCTCCACAATAAATTTGATTTCGAAATTCAGTTTCTGGTTATGGATCCGGGCTATAGCCCGGAAAACCGGGCCAGAATTGAAGAAAACTCAGCGTTACTCCACGTTCCGGTTAAAATATTTGAATCCGATATTTTTGATGCAGTTTATACGATTGAAAAGTCTCCCTGTTATCTGTGCGCCAGGATGCGCAGAGGTCATCTTTACCATTTTGCACAGGGATTGGGCTGCAATAAAATTGCATTGGGACATCATTATGATGATGTAATAGAAACGATATTGATGGGGATGCTCTACGGCGCCCAGATGCAGACGATGATGCCCAAGCTGCACAGTACAAATTTTGCTGGAATGGAACTGATTCGGCCGATGTATCTGATTCGGGAAGACGATATCAGGGCATGGGCGAAGTATAACGGACTGCATTTTCTGCAGTGTGCGTGCAGATTTACGGAAAAGTGCGCAGATTGTAATGAGGAAACTTCATCGAAGCGGTTAGAGGTCAAGGAGCTGATTCGGCAGATGAAGCAGACCAATCCGTTTGTGGAAGGGAATATTTTCAAAAGCGTGGAGAATGTAAATCTGGATACGGTCATTGCTTATAAGAAGGATGGGGTAAAGCATTTTTTTCTGGAAGGCTACGAGGAGAGATGAATTCTGCAGGCAGCATATAAAAATACCACTTTTTTGTGGGTGTATAAAAAGGGGCTGTCGGGAAATAGATAGCTCTACACAGGGGGCTGTCGGGAAATAGATAGCTCTACACAGGGGCAGGTGTGATTCACATGAATCACACCTGCCCCTGAAACTTTTCTATAAAAAGAGAAAAAGATGGCTAACGACAACCATCTCTTCTCCGTTACATGTTATAATGTAA
>JAAWDZ010000076.1 GCA_022794015.1 Eubacterium sp.
ATCATCCATAGTGAGCGCGGCCGCACATTTTCGTATTTTTGTCAACCACTTTTGGTAATTTTTATAAAAATTTAGGTTAGACCCTTATAGCTGAATCCAACCTAATGCTTAACTAACTGACATTGGCCGTGAACAGTAACACAGAATCCGCCCCATTTGAAGTTTGCCTGTGGCAAAGGACAGTTTTCTCTGTGAAATCCCCTGCCTGGCAGTTACATCACTTACCATACACAATTCGATAATAAACCCTGGCCGTCAGATAATAAACCATTCCATATACCGCTGCAAAAACCAGAATACTCACCACTGTACAACCCACAAACATCCTCACATTGATAAATCCCATAATCGCTAAAATCCGCCTTACAATCGGAAAGGCAAACCCGATATGCACCGTTGCCAGCAAAATCGGCAAAAAAAACACCTGTAAAATCTGTGTTGTAATCACCTTTTTCACTTCTTTTTGATCCATGCCCACCTTTTGCAGTATTTCAAACCGTCCTCTGTCTTCAAATCCTTCGGAAACCTGCTTATAATAAATAATCAGAACCGTTGCCAACAAAAACATCGTCCCGATAAACAGCCCGATAAAAAATACGCTCGCATACATCCCTTCAAAATAATCCAGTTCCTTAAACCGGTTTCCCACCTCTGTCACATGCGGTATCCCTTCACGATTGAAACAGTCTCTGAGTGAACCGCAGAACTTTTCCACATTCGCCTCGTCGCCGTCCACATCAAACAGATATTCATATGCGATTTCCTGACCTCCGTTTCCATCGCCCGTTGCGGCGTTGATTTGATCCGTAAGCTGCTCCAGCTCCTGTCTCGACGGTACGAAAACCAAAAGACCGCGTGTGCCGGAACCGAGTATGGTATATTCCTTCTTTATGCTCATCTGCATCTCTTTATCACCGTATAAATCCCGCGGCATTACTCTGGCACGAAACTTTGCCCCACAGAGCGTAATTTCCTCTCCGTCCGAAACCTGCTCCGTACTGTCCCAGATCCATACCTCTCCTTTTGACAGCTTTGGCATTTTTTCTTTTATATCTGTACCGCTGTTGTATTCCTGCTGGCTTACGACACTTACCAGGATCATTTCATCCGGATGAAACTCTTTCATTTCCAAAAATACGTTGTTTCCTACGTCCTCTGCGATGGCAAACAGACTGAACTTACTGCAGACATTTGAAATCTGAACAGCGTGCTTTTTTGCATGACCGGCTATCGTGCGCTCTATTGCTTCTTCGTCCAGCGCGGCCTCTGTTTCTGTGCCCGTCTCTTCTGCCAGTTTATAGCGCTGTATCTGTGTCAGGCATTGAAATTCCGCCTGTACATCCCGTGGATACATCCCGGCTACGACATCCTGCACCCCGGTATACAGGGATATCGTCGTGGAAACAATAATCAATACCGCCGTACTTAATATGCAAATATTCGCCAGTCCGGCCGCATTGCGCTTCATCCGGTACATCATGCCGGAAACTGTAATAAAATGCGTTTTATGAAAATAATACCGCTTGTTTTTCTTTAACAGCTTTAAAAGAGCCACGCTGCCGCTCAGAAACAGCAGATGTGTTCCCGCCATAACCAGAATAACCGCAATGAAGAACAGATTAATCGCCTGCAGCGGACTTTCCGTGGTAACCGCAATATAATAACCGGTTCCCAGACATACAAGCGCCAGCATTGCCTGGAGCCATCTGGCCTTCGGCTCCCGCTCCCCATAATTTTCACTTTTTAACAGATCAATGGGTTTCATAAATTGCAGACACAGGACATTTCCTGTAATATTTGCTGCAAACACCAGTCCAAACAACAGTAACGTACTCCCTATGGCCCGCCAGGAAATCCCAAAAGAAATAGCGGCGTTTATCTTTAGCATTTTAACCAGCAGTAAAAACATCAGCCTCGAAAACAAAATACCAAAGCCCATCCCAGCGACAATACTAAAGATGCCCAGTATTGCCAGCTCCCAGAATACAACCTTTGCAATATGCTTTTTCTCCATACCCAAAATACTGTATAGCCCAAGCTCCTTCGAGCGCTGTTTTATCAGAAAGCGGTTCGTATAGAAAATCACGCCTGACGCAAAAATACCGCAAATCCAGACGCCCATATGCAAAACCCACTCTATACTCCTCATGCCGTAAAAACCATTGCTTTCCGATACCTGCATCCGAATAGAAAAAATCATGAAAAAAAGTGTGATCATTGTCATAGCCGATAAAGCAAACGGATAAAAAGTACTTTTATTTTTTCGTATATTATTTTGTGCCAGCGAACAATATAATTTTTTATTCATACCGATCACCGCCTGACAACAATACGGTCAACGTATCGGAAATTTTTTTATACATTTCGTCATTGGACAACTCTCCGCGGTACAGCTGATGATAGATTTCCCCGTCCTTAATAAACAGCACGCGCCCGGCATGGCTTGCCGCCCTTACACTGTGCGTTACCATCAGAATTGTCTGTCCGCCCGCGTAAATGTCTGCAAAAATCCGCAGCAGCTCTGATGAGGAGCGTGAATCCAGCGCTCCAGTCGGTTCATCCGCCAGAATAATGTCTGGCTCCGTAATCATTGCCCGTGCCACTGCGACCCGCTGCTTCTGGCCTCCGGACGCCTCGTAGGGGTATTTTTTGAGCAAATCCGAAATGCCGAGCCTCTCTGCGATTGTCGTAAGCTTTTGCGCCATTTCCGGATACTTTTTCCCTGCCAGAACCAACGGGAGGAAAATATTCTCTTCCAGAGAAAATGTATCTAACAGGTTAAAATCCTGAAAGACAAACCCCAGATGTTCCCTGCGAAATCTGGCCAGATCGCTTTCTTTGATCGACACTGTATTCCTGCCGTTTAAAAGAATTTCCCCGTCTGTAGGCCGATCTACGGACGCCAGCAGATTTAACAGCGTCGTCTTGCCGGAACCGGATTCTCCCATAATAGCCACATACTCACCTTTTTCTACCGAAAAGTTAATGTCCCGCAAAGCCACTGCTTTATTACCGCCAAAACGGGTTGTATATACTTTTTTCAAATGACTCACTTCTAATAATGCCATGTGTATTACCTCCTTTTCCTGTTATTACTATAACAAAAAAAGAAATGTGCTGCCTTAACTTTGGCTTACATTTCTTTTCCTTAGCTTACGATTTTGTAAGATTTACGTTTATTAAACTGATGCAGGCCGCCGGCACAGTTTTTTGCCGGCGACCCACAAAAAGGAATCAATTTTGAGAAAAACTATTTAACGAACTGTTACCTTCAATTTCGCTTTTTTGCCATTGTAAGTTTTTACTGTAATTACAGCCTTACCTTTTTTCTTTGCTTTTACTTTACCCGAAGCAGATACTGTCGCCACAGATTTCTTATTGGACTTATATGTGATTTTATTGCTGGCTGTTCCTTTTGGAAGCTTCACCTTAATCTTATAAGTCTTATTTTTCTTTAACTTTACTGATGTTTTTTTCAGTGTAATTTTCTTCGGCGCTTTTTTCACCGTAATCGTACACACTGCTTTTACACCATTGGATACTGTAGCAGTAATCTTTGCTGTGCCTTTCTTAACGGCCGTTACTTTTCCGGAAGCCGAAACCTTTGCAACAGATTCGTTGGAAGATGCCCAGACAACATTCTGCGCCGCTGCAGCCGGAGCTACAGATGCATTTAACCGAAATGTTTCTTTTACACCAAGTACTGCTTTTGTATGGCTCAAAGTCACTCCTGCCGCTTCTGTCACTGCCGGTTTTCCAGGCGGATTCGGCACTATGCCTGTTCCATTTCCGCTCCCGTTTCCATTTCCGCTGCCATCTCCATTTCCGCTGCCATCTCCACTTCCGTTTCCTGTGACGGTCAGAGTGTACGGAATAACTGTCGTTACCGGATTTCCTGCAAATACTTCCGTATCCATGACAATCAAAAGCTGGTATGTCCCCGCTGTCTTTGCAGCTGGTGTACCGGAAATCTCTGCCACATAATTTTTCACTGTCATCGTAAGACCTGCCGGAAGCGCATCGCCCTTTTCTGTATCCAGTTTATAAGTATAATCTGTACTGAACGGGCCATTTAACGCCGTGATCTTCTGACTGAATGCATTTCCTTCTTTTGCCTGAAACGTTGTAAATGCAATCGGATCGGAATCAAGACGTCCCGCAATATAAAGAACCAGATCTTTAACCGCTGTAGATACATCGTCTTTTGCACGGATCTTCAAATGATATAACCCGGATGCTGCCGAAGTCGCCGTTCCCCTTAATATACCATCTTCTGTAAGGCTAAGCCCGTCCGGCAATGCATCACTGCCTTCTGCAAGACTGTAAACGACTGTCCCGGAAGCATTATTTACCTGCAGCTGCGTGGTCTCATAAGCTTCGTTTGCTTTCCCGTTTGGCAGAGAACCTGTAATAATCGTAAGATCTGTGCTTGTGCTCGGATCGCCTACCTGCATCGGAATCTGTTTTGTCATCGTACCGCCCAGACTGTCTGTAACCGTTACGGTTACCACATAATTGCCAGTTGCATCTGCAGGAACCGTTCCCGGAATAAAGAAAATTCCAAACAACAGATTTCCGCTCTGGATCGTATCCCCCTGAAGTGCAAATCCGGAAGGCAGGTTCTTTGCAGTAAACGTATAAGGCGCAAGACCGCCTTCTGCAGTCAGCGTACAGGAATAATTTTCATTTAATTCTGCCTTTGTAAGGCTTTCAGTTGTAATTTCAACATCTTTTTCAATACAATGGAGGACGTAATCCCCTGCGCCGTTTTTGCTGTCGGATTCCACCTGGATATGCAGCGTAAAATCTTTTACTGTCTCCTGTGATGTTCCGCTTAACCGTCCATCTTCCGACAAAGTGATTCCCGCAGGAAGCGTATCTGTTGTACTGAATTTCGCATTGACTACATTCCCGTCTTTGTCCGATGCCGTAAGTTTTACATCATAGGTCTGGCCCATCCGTGCCACCGGAAGCGTTTCGGGTGCAATCATAAGCTCGCCTTCTACGACCAGAGGCAACGTCTTTTCTGCCGTATTTCCCTGTGCATCTTCTACTACAAAAGTAAGTTCATAAGTTCCCTGGCTTCCTTCTGCCGGACTTCCTTTCAAAGTACCGTTTGGAAGCAGAGTCAGACCTGCCGGAAGAGTATCCTTGCTGGAAGTGCTGATCTGAATGGTGTTTGCAGTACCGACACCGCCTTCTGCAATGATCGGATTTACTTTTACTTTACTGTATTCCCGGTTTACCCTGGCAGTTGGCAGAGTCGTTGTTGCAATTGCAAGTTCTGTTGGATACGCATGCATGTTTTCCGCTGCGGACAGAGAGGATTCCAAAACTGCATTTAACAGCCAGTAAGCATTTCTCTGTAAATCTGCAATGGTGACCGTTCCTTTTTCCAGGCCCTCTGCAATCCTGTTTGGAATCCAATACATCTGATGTGTACCGGACATGATCGCGTTGACACCGCCTGCCATTTCGAGATCCGGATCTGCAATCGTATCCAGATCGCCCCAGTCTGTAACTACAAAGCCTTCAAACCCCCACTCTGTACGGAGAACGTCAACCAAAAGCTCTTTGCTTGTAGCTGCATACTCACCATTTATTTTATTAAAGGAAGCCATGACATTATAAACAGCGCCTGATTTTACTGCAATTTCAAACGGTTTTAATGTAATTTCGCGAAGTGCGCGTTCCGAAGAAATTACATTGATAGCATCCAGGCTGTTTCCATCTTCTAAAGTTGTCTCATTCTGCACGCCTCTGCGGTAATATTCCTGATCATTGCCGGCATAATGCTTTAAGCAGACCGTTACGCCCTTGCTATGTACGCCTTCCGCTACAACTGCAGCCGTAATTCCGCTTAAGATCGGATCTTCTGAATAATATTCATTATTCCTGCCGTTTAACGGATTACGATGTAAGTTAATACTTGGCGCCAGCCAGATATCTACATTGATCTCTGTCATCTCTGTTCCAATTGATTCACCAAAACGGCGGATAAGGTCTTTATTCCAGATACATGCTACTGCCGCCGCTCTTGACCAGCCCGGATTTTTATCCAGAACAGTCTCTGTCGTATTATAAGAAATACCTGCCGAACCGTCTGCATAAATAATAGAAGGAATATTCAGACGTTTCACCGTTCTGGAAGATCCTGCGCCGCTTGTCGCCTGATTTACCTTGGAACTTACGTTATCAATACGGATATTTTCATCGTCACGGTAATAAATTTCGACCCGCGCAGAAGTACCGCCGGAATCAAGTGCAATCAGCTCATCCTGTGAAAGCTGCGCCACGAACTGTTCTAAGGTAATCTCACCATTTTGTACCGCACTGAATTTGTAAACCGGCGCTTCTTCCGGCAATGTTGGAATTACAACGGGTTTTTCTGCAGGCGCTGTGTCTTTGCACTCTACATTGGAAGCATCTGCTTTGACTGCATTTGCTTCTGCCGCTTCTTTTTCCTCTGCCTCACCGGTATAGGAAATCGGAGTAGCGTTTTTAGAACTGAGCGCTTCTTTCTGATAATCTGTCTCATGCTCTTTAGCCATAGAAAGCTTATTGGTCAGCTGCTCTACCAGAATTTCTTCTTCAATAGAAATTGCGCCTGCAATATGCGTATCTCTGGAAGATGAACCTACGCGGATATAATAATACCCCGGCTCTAATATATATGCCGCCTGTGCTTCGTCATAAGATGCCAGATCCTTTAACGGAACCTGAATCTCAATTTCCTGGCTTTCGCCTTTTGCAAGCGCTTTCGTCTTCTCATAATCCACAAGCTTCTGATAAGGCTGTTCCAGTTTTCCTTCCGGTGCGCTTACATAAACTTCCATGACTTCTTTTCCTGCTGCAATTGAAGCATCTTGCGTCGTATTGGTCACAGCAGCTTTTACGGTTACAGATTTCTTTGCATTGTTTAATTCCACGCCCAGATCTGTAAAGGAAAAATCAGAATAGGAATGACCGCTTCCAAACGGATAGAGTACATCTTTTCCAAACGTATCAAAATAGCGGTGGCCTTCATAAATTCCTTCCGCATACACGGAGATCGGATCCCAGTCGCCAAATACTGCGTTTGACGCATCATATCCTTTATCTTTATAAGACGTATATCCAAAGTTCTCCGCTGTAGCATGATCCTCATAGGTTTTAGCAATCGTGTCCGCGAGCTTTGCACTTGGGTTTACCACACCGTAAACAAGCTCTGCCATTGCATAGCCTGTCTGTGAACCAGAACCGTAAGAAATCATTACGGTATCGATCTTGTAAGTATCTACCCAGGACATATCAATCGATCCATTGACAGACATAATTACCACTACTTTGTCAAATTTATCTGTCACCTGCTCCAAAAGCACTTTTTCTGACGGATCTAAGTACCAGTCGCCCGGCTGTTTGATCCTGTCCATCTCTTCTGAACCGGTTGTTCTTGTAATAAATACGATTGCCGTATCGCATGCTGCAGCTGCTCTGGCTACGATACCGTCGTCTTTTACAAGTCCATCATCCAGTTTTACATCCGGCGTATTTACTCCGGCTGTCATGGAAAATCCTGTTCCGGAATACACTGGCGTTCCCCATTCTCCCGGATATTCCGTACTCTGATCCCAGCCATGCTCCACGCTGTTCTCTGTTACCTTTCCCTCATAAAATTTACGAAGTTCATCATAAGCCTTTACACCCAGACGATCCATTCCATCCAGAAAATTCGTTGTATAGTTCCCGTTTGCAGCTCCGGAACCGCTGCCGCCTTTTGTCGGATTAATCTGTCCGCGTCCAAATACCGCTACTGTTTTATTCTGATCCAAAGGCAGAATTTTAGAATCATTCTGCGCCAATACAATACTCTCCCGCTCCATTTCCAGAGCCAGAGCCTCTCTGTCCTTTCCTTCCTGCGTTGTTGCGGCAGGGCCTGTAGAAGCCATGCCTGCGAGCGGTGCGGATATTGCCATTACAAGGCTAAGAGCCGCTGCCGTCATACGTTTTATCCAATTCCTTCTCATATTATCCTCCTGTCGCCGCGAGTTTCTGCGGCACAAATCATTCCATTGTCTGTTTCCATTCATCCAGCTGCCTTTGTACTTCCTGTGTCAATTCATCTGCCCCGGCCTTACGCAGCTGTTCTTGAAATTCGTACAGTTCTTCCTCTGAATCAAACATACCAATTTCAAGACGGTTTCTGTACTGTTCCAGCACACGCTCCAACGGTTCCAAATCAAAAGTAAGCTGGCTGGCATCAAAGCGGAATCCATACGCCGGGGATACCTCCGCCGTCTGATTAAAATTTTTCAGCGTTTCCATTATATCTGCGGGCATTCCCTCCCACAGTTTGGCATCCATTCTGTTAAAAAGCCACTTACTGTTATTAAAATATCCTACGGTCCTGCTGTCCACTCCTTTTGGATAAGAAATCGTCCCATCCCCATTTTTTACGTAATGGACATCTGAAATTCCATATAAAACAGTATTGATACAATCTTTGTCTGAATAGAGCAGATTCAACGCTTTCACTGCCTCTTTCGGATAAGCGCAGTGCGCAGAAATTGTCCACAGATAAGCCCAGTCACTTTGCGTACACAAATAAGGACCGTGATCAAAGGAAATTATTTCAACTGCATCCTGATAAATATTTTTCGCATACTCCACTTCATCAGGCCGAATGACAAATTCTGTAGCAAAAGCTTTGCCTGCGAATACAAGTTCTTCTCCCATTTCATTTTCGGCCGCAGGTTCCTCTCCCAAATAGCCCATATCATACCAGCGCTTTGCTAAAAATATTCTCTTTTCATATTCCTGCGTCTCATAAATATTTTTGACTGTCAGACTTTCATCTCCATATTCCACCATAGATAACATTCCGTCTAAAACATCACCAATCGGATTTCTCTGAATCAATCCCCCTGACGGAATGTTTCTGGCAAACGGTATGACGTCCGGTTCCTCTCTGCGGATCTTTGCCAGCGCAGGCTCAAGATCTTCAAAGGTTTTGAAATTATCCACAGAAATATGATATTTATCCAGAAGACTTTTTGAAAACATCAAACCATTGGAATTGATATCTGGCATTGGCTTTGGAATACCGTAAATATGTCCATCCTGCATGGCAAAATCCTTTGCCCCACTGCCCATGACCTCCAAAAGCTGACTGCCTTCATGCTCAAGATAATTATCCATCTTCATAAGAAAGCCTTTTTTCTGATAATCCAGAAAACGGCTGTAACTAAGGCTCATAATATCAATGGCATCATCGTCTTTAAAATAGTGGTAGTCATTATTTACAGTATGTTCCATCCAAACCAACGACATGCGGCATCCAATTTTATCCATAGATATTTCCGACAGCCTGTCATTGACCAGTTTCAAATCCCTGGGTTTTTTTGTAGTGCACGTCATCGAAATACGAATCTCAGGAACGTCTGCCTGCACCTGCGGCTCTGTATCCGTCCCGCACCCGCCTAACAATAAAAGCAAAATGAGCAGAAGCGCTGCCCCATATCAAAATCCCTCCTTTTTTAATGTTGTTTTTCCAGTTCATTATAATTTCCCCCCTCTTGATCTTCTACCACGATTATGATTTACATTATTCTTATTCTGACATGTTTTTCGCATATTGTTCATTTCTGCAGGTGATTTCCGGCGACATTTGCTCATCTTGCACAAAAAAATTCCTTGTGCTATACTGAAAATAATACATCAGAGGGAGGGAATCTGATTATGCAGTCCACGAGTAAAAAATTATCCATACCCAGCAACATTCGTTTTCAATGCCTGACATTATTCAGCTGCGTCTTTGCCGCTTTATTTTTCTTAACATTACTGATGAACAATTACTCCCAGAATCTTCTGATGAGTCAGGCCGTTACGTCCAGCCAGGACACCCTGGCTTTGCATATGAATTTTATAGACGAAGATTTAGAGCACACGTCTTCTTATTTGATATCTTTTCTTTTAGAAACGGACAATTATCAGAGTTACCTAAATGCCTGCTCCAGGGAAGAGCAATATGAATCCATACAAAAAATAAACTCCGCCCTTTCCTCCCATTTAAACGAATATTCAAGCATCGGCGGGCTTTTTTTCTATTCTGCTGCAGAAAAACAGTTTTTTATTGTATCGCAGGGATACGATTCTTTTTCTGAGCGCGCAGAACTAAAAGCATATCTGACAACAAAATTTCAAACGAAACCGGACCGTTCTTTTCCTCAGCTCACTTCCTGGCAGCCTGTTTTACTAAAAGGCAGACCGTTTTTAATTGAAACTGCACAGTACAAAGATGTCTATGCAGGCGCCTGGTGTACGGAAAGCTTTCTTTCAGATCCTTTGAATCATTTTTCAGAAAATACACATGGACTGATTTTTTTATCCTATGTGATCGACCACGGTGTTTCACACATTCCACTTTTGCCTCTGAATACAGAACTTTCCTACCAGGATGTAGACACCCCCGTTTATCTTAGCGCCAAAGCCTCCTCTCATGCAGGCAATTACAGTCTCCATTTATTTATTCCTAAAAGCGATGTGCTGCGTCAGTCATCTTCTTTTAATATATTGTTTTTACTTTTCTTTCTGCTTGCCCTGGCGCTTTTAACACTGCTATTTGGTTTTATCTGGCATCAGCTCTTAATTCCTGTCAAACAGCTGACAGCCGGTATGATGTCCTTAAAAGACGGCAATTTTAATATTACGCTTCCATGTGCCAAAAAAGAGAACGAATTTACACTTGTTACCGAAACTTTTAATTTGATGAGCCGGGAAATCCAGCATTTAAAAATTGCCATCTATGAAGAAAAACTTCAGAAAGCCCATACGGAACTGCAGTACTTAAATCTTCAGATCAAACCGCATTTTTTCCTGAATTCTTTAAGCGTTATCCACAGTCTGGCATTAACCAAACATTACGATTTAATCAAAGAAATGGCTTCCTGTCTCATGAACTATTTTCGTTATGCCTTTCGGGTTTCTGAAAGCCTTGTAACTGTAAATGAAGAGCTTACCCATGTAAAAAATTATCTGCGTATTCAGGAACTTCGTTACCGTTCCAATTTTGAAACAGAATTTTTACTTGACGAAACAACAGAATTTGCAAACATTCCCATTTTAACCATTCAGACCTTTGTAGAAAATGTAATAAAACATGCTTACGATCACAGACAGAATATGTATCTGGGCATCCATACTGCCAGAATTTTTAACCATAACAAAGAATATCTTTGTGTTGAAGTCTGTGATAACGGCTGTGGATTTTCCCCACAGGCTCTGTTTGAACTTAACGCGCCGTTACCCCCTGATACCATTTATAACAGAGAACACATCGGCATATCCAATGTAAAACAAAGACTGGCCCTGATTTATCAGGACGAAGCTGAAATTACTTTCGAAAATACTGCACCTGGCGCAAAAGTACGTCTTCTGCTGCCTGCAGAACAGAAGAAAAAGGAGGCATTTCCTTATGAACCTGTTATTAGTAGACGATGAAGTCATTGAAATAGAAGCTCTTGAAGTTTCTATTCCCTGGAAACAGATGGGGTTTTCCTGTATTTTTCACAGCTACAACATAAAGGAAGCAAAAAAAATCCTGACCACTCAGGACATTCATCTTATGATTTCTGACATTGAAATGCCCCACGGATCCGGTCTTGAATTGTTGAAATGGACACGGGAAAACTGTCCCCATGTGGTGTGTATCCTTTTTACCTGTCATGCCGACTTTTCGTATGCCAAACAGGCAGTTCATTCACAGGCTTTTGATTACCTGTTAAAACCGATCAATCCTGTGGAAATCGAATGTGTTGTAAAGCGTGCGATTCAAAAAATGAATCTCTCCCCTGTAAATAAAGCTGCTGAAAACGGGCCGGATTCTGCGGCTACAGCCATTGATAAAGTCATAAAATACATCAAAAATCATCCATCCGAAAATCCCAGCCGGGAAAAACTGGCCGAAATTGTGCATCTGAATCCAGATTATTTATCCCGTCTTTTTCGCAAACAAACCGGAGCCACGCTGTCTGACTATATAACTGCCACAAAGATGGAAACCGCGAAACGGCTGCTTTTAGAATCCCATCAAAATATCGGCAGAATCGCCGCAGATTTGGGTTATACAAATTTCTCCTATTTTTCAAAAAAATTCCGTGAACATACCGGCGTTTCACCTATGGAATTCCGTAACTATTTATAATAAGGACAGAATATGCTATGCCATAAAAGAGGTTTTATCCGCTGCGTCTATGTAAAAAAGCACAGGCAAACCACTTGTCTGTGCTTTTTTGCATCCTCTATTCCTGCAGTTCAAACGTAATCACAACTACCTCTTCATTGAGCATCTGTGGATCCATATTCGGATCCAGCTGCTCTCCCGCTTCCCTGCGCGTCATAATACAGCTGTCCACCTGAATATCTGCAGACTTAGACGTATGGTCCGCATACTCAACCGTACAGGTAATCACGGTATTGTCCAGCATTTTACGTATCCCGTTGTTATACTGTTCTATCTCGTATTCCTCACTCCAAATGGACTGTATCACATCCTGGCAGCCAGAACGTACATTACAGAAATTCAGCCATGTTTCATCATCTGCCTGTCTTTCATAGTCGAGCGTAAAAGATTTATAGAAAAGCGTTTCAAACGGCTTAGATGGCGCCCCGTCCCGCTCCTCGCTGTAATCCCCTCCGATGCTTCCGGTATTCAGCTCGCCCTCAAAGGGCTGCCCGTCAACGACAATGCTCTCTTCATTCTCCGGCTGTACAATCTGAAACGCACCGTTATTGATGCTGTAGGTAATACGCTCAATCTGCTCGCCCTCACAGGTAATCTGCGGTAAACCGATACAGTAGTCTATAGTGCCGCCATTCGTGTCGTCGCCGCCTAAAACCCACGAGTTGCTGCTGCCCGTATTTATCGTCACCGGAACGGGTTTCCCCTGCATAAGTGCAACAGCCTCTCCCGTTTCAGCTTCCTCTGCCTTTACCTGCAGCGTAAACATTTTGTCAATCCGATCCACTGCGGCTGTAAGCATATCTTCTGCTCCTGTTTGGGCAGAATTTGTGTCTTCTGCTGCGGTAAATCCCAAAGCTTTGTGAAGCGGCCCTGTCAAAAAGCCTGCTGTAATCACCACTGCCGTGCAGGCAGCCGCGGCAGCCAAAGTTCCTGCATACATTTTTCTCTTCCTTTTTGCCATATATTCTGTCCTGTCCTTTCTTTCTGCTCTGATGGTCAAAAAGGCGCTGTCTGCTTTCTTTTGCACAATTTCCGGCAGTTCTATCTCCTCTGTAAAAATATCATCCCTTATCATAAGATCTGAACTCCTTTCCGAATCCCGTAATAATCCCTTGCCAGCTTTTTGCGTCCTCTCTGCAAACGCGTCTGCACCGTACTTTTCGGTATCTTCAAAATGCTTGCAATTTCTTCAATGCGGTAGCCTTCACTGTAAAACAGCGTCATTACAATACGATATTTTTCGTCAAGAGATGCTAACGCCTCCTTCAACTCCAGGTTATACTCGTCGTAAACCGCCGGCTCTTCATACTCCTCCAGCGTTCCCATATTGACCGCAGTCCTGCGGATGCGATAACAGTTATTAATTAAAATCCTGGTCATCCAGGTTTTAAAATACTGCGGTTTTTTAAGTGTATGAAGTTTCTCCCAACAGGCTAATATCGTATCCCCCACCGCATCCGCCGCGTCCTCATCATTTAAAAGAATCGCAAGCGCCGTCCGGTACATGTCCTTTAAACAAAGCTGCATCAAGTCCGTAAATGCATCGGGATCCCTCCGCTTTGCCTTTTTCACCAAGTTTTCTGTTTCCTTGTCCTGCATCAGGCATTCCTCCTATGCGCACAGATATTTTGGATTACTCCGGAGCTCCTTTGTTTCATCCTACATACATTAGATACGGGATCGGACCGAAAAATCTCATTTTTTTAATTTTTTTATAATAGTTCCATTAATTGCCGCAATTCCTCCTCTGTAGTCGCCCAGCTGGTTGCAAAACGCACGACGGTATGCGCTTCGTTGTATTTTTCCCAGAAACCAAATTTAACAGACCGGCCAAGCCGCTCCATCTGCCTGTTTTCCAAAACCACAAATATCTGATTGGTTGGTGAATCCAGAAAGAGGCGGTAACCTTTTTCCTGCAGGGCTTTTTTCAGCAAATTTGCCGTCGTAATTGCATTTCGACTGATTGTCAGGTATAAATTGTCCGTAAAGAGCGTATCAAACTGTATCCCCATCAGTCTGCCTTTAGCTGGAAGCGCCCCCTGCTGCTTGATCATGGTCATAAAATGCGCCGGGGCTTTCTCTGGAAACACAACAGCCTCTCCGCACAGTGCGCCGACTTTAGTCCCGCCAATATAAAAGACATCTGTATAATGGGCGATATCGGCCAGCGTAACATCTGTTCCTTCGCTCACCAGCCCGTAGCCAAGCCTTGCTCCGTCCAAAAACAACGGCAGCTTGTACCTGGCGCACAGAGCAGAAATGTCTGTAAGCTCCTGCTTCGTATACAGGGTTCCGTATTCCGTGGGGTGGGAAATATAAACCATGCCCGGAAATGCCATATGCTCATGGTTTTTATCCGCATAAAAATCCTGTAAGTACATCTGCAGATCTTCTGAACGGATTTTACCGTCCTGATGGGGCAGGCCAAAAACTTTATGCCCCGTATATTCAATCGCCCCCGCCTCATGAAAATTGATATGGCCCGTCAATGCCGCAATGACGCCCTCAAACCGATTTAAAACAGTGCTTATAACAACGGCATTTGCCTGTGTACCGCCGGCCAGAAAATAAATTTCAGCCTCTGGACAGTTACACGCTTTTCGAATTTTCTCCTTTGCCGCATCCGAGTATGGATCGAAACCATAGCCGGGCAGCTTTTCCATATTGGTATCCATCAGTTTCTGTAAAATGGCGGGATGAGCGCCTTCGCAATAATCATTTTCAAAATACAGCATATTTGTGTTCTCCTTTCCTGCATCTCCTGTTTTTCTTATATTCCTTTTACATCTTCCGTTTTAAATATCTGTAAACGATAACCTTGAAACCACTTCCAAACGCTCCAGACGATATTTCCCCACATCTTAAACTCCAACTGAAAATTACCTACAAAAAAACATGGACTTTCAAAAAAGACCATGTTTTCAAAGGAAAATCGGCGCGACAGGATTTGAACCTGCGACCTCAGCGTCCCGAACGCTGCGCTCTACCAAACTGAGCCACGCGCCGAAAATATTAAATTCTTATCTGTACGATTTTGTCTCTAACGCTGTACTCTGCCAAACTAATGTGCATATCGTTATAATACATTTTCCAAACGTGCTCAATTATAATAACATAAATTTCTATGTTTGTCCAGTACTAATTTCAATATTTCCCCATTTTTTTATGAACTGTTATATCAGCTTTCCTTATCTTACAGTTTGGGAAAAAGTATGTTATCGTATTCTTTATACCATTCGTATATTGTACCATTGAATCATACGGATGAACGCCCTTGCTGTATTACTATACACTTCCTAATATCTGGGCATGTTAGAGACTTACGCCCGTTAGAGCGCACCCATGGCGCGTAAACTAAAAAAGAACTCACGCATTATATTCGATTAAATAAATTACCTAAATAAAACCAATACGCAAAACATGCTGCCCGTATCAGGAAGGCGGATTAACACCACCTTCCTGAAGGAGCAGCACGCTTTAGCATTATCTATTTTACAACTTGAACCCCTGACTTCTGCCCTTTCTTTTTAAATTTTATCTTATACTTTTTCATCATACCATTTGGAACTTTGATTTTGCATTTCGAATGAATCCCTTTTAATGCATTTTTACCGACCTTATTTAACACTTTAGACTGAATGGTAATTTCTTTAAGCTTTTTACAGCCCGCAAAAGCAGATGATCCTATACTCGTTACATTTTTCCCAATGGTAACGGACGTAAGCTTTTTATTATTTTTGAATGCCTGAGCTGAAACGGATGTTACTTTAAAAGTAATATTATTCCATTTTACATTTGCCGGAATTACTACTTTCCGATATGTTTTTGCAGCAGGTTTCCAATAAACTGCCGTACAGCCTGATGCAGAGGACTTAGTAACTTTATACCACGCTTTTCCAACGCGGAATTTGCTGCCTGTTTTCGGAAGTTCCTTTATCGGATCCTGAACCACAGGATTATCATCTGGCTTCTCCGGTTCTATCGGAGGATTTATAACCTTTTCCTTTAGACCGTCTAATGCTTGCTGCAGGTTTGTCAATGCTTCCTGAATTTCCTGCTTCGTTACAGCTTCACTTGTAAGCTTCTTTCTCGCCTCTGACAGTTCGCCCTCCAGCTTTGCATACGTTTCTTCCGTATACTTGCTTCCATCTATCTGCTCTGCTTCCTGCACTTTGTCCCAAAGCTTTTTCACAAGCTCCGCATCCGGCTTCTCCGGTTCTTCCGGCTCTTTTTCCAGCAGCCCGTCTATTGCCTGCTGCAGGTTTGTCAATGCTTCCTGCAGTTCCTCCGTCGTTACGGCTTCACTTGTAAGCTTCTTTCTCGCCTCTGACAGTTCACTCTCCAGTTCTGCATACGTTTCTTCCGTATACTTACTTCCATCTATCTTTTCTGCTTCCTGCACTTTATCCTGAAGCTTTTTCACAAGCTCCGCGTCCGGCTTTTCCGGTTCTTCAGGCTCTTTTTCCCGCAGCCCGTCTATTGCCTGCTGCAGGTTTGCCAAAGCTTCCTGCAGTTCCTCCGTCGTTACGGCTTCACTCGCGAGCTTCTTTCTCGCCTCTGACAGTTCGCTCTCCAGTTCTGCATACGTTTCTTCCGTATACCTGCTTCCATCTATCTTTTCTGCTTCCTGCACTTTGTCCTGAAGCTTTTTCACAAGCTCCGCGTCCGGTTTTTCGGGTTCTGGTTCCGGCTCTATTTCAAGTCCCCATGCGCCGTCTGCGCTGCTTCTCGGAACTACTTTTGCAAGAAGCGGTTTTGGCAGTTTACTGTAATTGAGCACTTCAAAATCCATGGCGTTGTCATCCGTATCGACAAAACTGATTCTGCGGACAGCTTTGTTTTTGGAAATGATTTCGTCGTCTGGCGGATTTACAAGTGCAGTACCTTCTACTGGTTCTTCATTGACGGATACCCCATCCACCTGATCTGCACCTTTTTTCAAAATGACAGAGTAACGTTTATTTGCAATGCTCAAATCCCATGTGCAATCCGAATCAGAAATTGTCAGTACACTGCCGCTGTTTTCTTCTGCCGCACATTGAATCAGATAAGAAGTCCCGCAAGGAACAGTTCCGGAAAGCTCTAAAGATTCGCTCTTTCCATTCGACAGATATTCGATACGATAATCTGTCAGGCTAACTGCGCGGGGTGTCGGGTTATACAATTCTATAAAGCTGTGGGAAATGGGTGTGCCGCCTTTCCCTCCGCCGCCATACACCTGGTGAATGATAAGATGATCATTTTGCGCTTCCACTGCTTTTACGTTTTCTTCCATAGATGCTTCTAAGCTTCCGGTTTCCACACTGCTTGTAACAGTTACAGAAATCCGTTTGCCAATGCAGGAATCATCGGCCTCATAAAACTGCCCTGTCTCTCCTGCAATATCAGATCCGTCTGCTTTCCACTGATAGAAAAGTTCTCCTGTGTTATTTGTAACTTCATCTGCATACAGAATTGCGCCCAATATCGCATTACCGCGAATGGCAACCGTGCCGGAAAGCTCTTTGGGGCCAGGATCAGGTGTGTTACCTCCTGCTGCCCATGAGCCGTCTGCAAGGCTTCTGGGACGATTTATTTCTACCTTGGCAGCATCTGCACCCTTGTATTCAATTACTTCAAAATCAGCAGTGTTGTTGTCAGTATCTGCAAATGCTTTACGTCGGATAGCCTTTTGCTTGCTGACTGTGCCGTCTGCAAGCGCCGCACCTTCTACGTCACCTTCGTTAACCGATACGCCGTCTGTTATTTTATCTTTGTCATATAAAATCAGTCTGTAACGTTTATTGTCAATACTCTGTGTCCACTCCTGATCAAATACGTCCACACGCAGCGTAATAAGGTTCGGCGTCGTATCATCCTGTGCCTCACAACGGATCAGATAAGAAGCATGTGCCGGTATTACCGTATCATTCAAAGACAGTTTCACTTCTTCTAGCGCCGCGCCATTTTTCCCACCGGAGAGATACCCTAACGTATATCCTTTTATACTTATTTCGGTATCCGTTGGATTGTGCAGCTCTATAAAACTGTGGGATACAGGAGTTTCATTATTTGCACCGCCGCCATATACCTGATTTATAATAATATGATCATTTTCTACAACTGCTTTGACGACTGGTTCTGTTGCTGCACTAAGCAGAGTGCCGATTTCAACGGAACAGGTTACCTCCACAGTAATCTGTCTGCCTTCTTCTGCGTCTGTCAGCTGATAACTTTCCGCATTCGCACCGTCAATGGCCTCTCCATCTGCTTTCCATTGGTAAAAGAGAGTTCCCGTGAAATTGGAATCTGTTACGGTTGCCCTTAAAACAGAGCCGACTTTAGCCTGGCCGCTGATTGTTACCACACCCGTAAGCTGTTCCACTGCCACTTCCTTTGTAAATGTCGCATAGTTATTTATACTGCCGCCTGATAACAGAGCGCCAGATGCATCCATCGCCCTTACCTGTACGATATTTACTGCATCCTTCGTCTTATCCAGATAATCATCTGATACTGTTAAAACAGCCTTTTGGCCGGATACCTCTGCTGAGCCTGCTAAAATACCATTAATATAAAATCCAACCTTTTTTGCAGAAGTATCTGTTACAGATACAGTATATACAGTAGACAGTTTGCCTTCCGTATCTGCCGTTACAGAAATCCGGCCAGATGCACTATATTTCCCCAGAGAACCAAGCAGCGTATCCAGAGATACAAACTGCTGATCCATCCATTCCAGACGGGCTTTTAAAAATGTACGCAGCCGTTCTGCTTCGCTCTCAAACGGCACTTTGGCCTGCAAAAAGCCTGCCTCATAATTTGCTTTTCCGGATTCCCTCAGATACTCAATATTCTGATCAATAACACCGCCATTCTTAACGATATCCTCAAAATTCTGCCGGTTTTTCACATAGCATTCATACATCTTCTGTACAAAATAAGGATCTTTATATAATGCAAGATACCATGAATTTCCCTGGATAGATGTAAAATTCCCGCGCCTTATCGTCATCCACTCGGTCGGATAATTCGTTTCTGATTCACTGATCCTGCTGTTTGAAGACCAGTCCATATCCCATAATGGCCCAATTACAAGCTTACTGTCCAGATCCTTATACATATATGTACTCTTTTTCATCGTTTCCGTATTCCAGTAAAACTCGTTCAATATCAGATAATTGACCAGAGAATCTATATCCACAAGCTCCGTATAGTGTTTTCTCTCACCATTGTAAGTCGTATAAAAATCAGATGCCCATACACTGTTCTCGACTGCCTGTATATAATTCTGAGCCGATTGGAATAATTCTGTATTGGTACGGACAAATTCTGGGCTCTTAAACATCATTGGAAGACCTTTTGATGTATAAAACTTTGAATACTCGTCAAAGTATTCATCCAATTCAAAGAGGAAACCTCCGGATGTATTGATACTTCCATCCGCATTTTTCGGAATATCTGTAAAATAATCCGATATTTTGTAAGTCTTACCGCCATATGTTACACTGTCGCTGGTGATCCACTGCATATGCTCATTTAAATAGTCCTCCAATGCATCCCGTGCATCACCTGTAATTCCCTCTTTTTTTCCAATAGCTTTCGCCACATCTTCCGCAAGATCTTCCCAGTTGTAAATATTAACGCGGCTCTTATCCACACGGACATTACCCACAAACTGATAATTCCCGGCATAATCTCCGTTTAAAATCAATTCCACATGCGTCGATGGCAGATACGGCGTAATCCCCATCCTGCCCGCCAGATCATATGACGTCGAATTCCGTAACAGAGATTCATCCAGATAATTTGCCAGAAGCACCCAGTGTTTGCTCGCGCCAAATCCAAACATATCTGTTTTGGTATCCAGCTTCAGCTTATAAGGAAGTTTACTATATCCGGGATTCCATGTCGAATTTCCACGTCCCCGGATGGAAATACCACCTTCGTAAAGCGTCGTTGTCGTGCTGTTAAATGTGTCGTTTCCCTGTACGCGCATCGTCGCGCCTTTATAATTTTCCTTATCAGTAATATTTGCCCCATCGTTGGTATCAATATATACGACCGGAAGCCTGCTGCAGTAAATTCTTTTTTCCCCCACAAAACTGCCGTTTAAAAACGCTGTAACCGTAATAAACCGGTTTATATCGGACGGATCCGGCGTATAGAACGCCTCTTGTGATACCGTCTTCGACTGTTGTTCTTTTCCACTCTTCCAGACAACCTTCCAGACATAGGAAAAAACAGTATCCTCAGGCGCATTTTCCACAGATGCCGTCATCTGTACACCCGGTTTTGCATACTCTTTGTCCACAGAAATCTTCAGATTGGAACGTACTGTCACTTCCACTGTCTTTGTCCGGTTCGATACAGATGTAACCGCTGTAAGCTTCACAACCGTATCCGAAAGGACTTTGCTGACAGTTGCAATTCCACCTTCATTATCAATCGAAATAACAGACGTATCTCCGCTCGTCCATAAAATTGCTTCCTCTCCCTCTTCCGATATAAACGAACGCGGAAGAGTGAAATCCTTTGTAACTGAAGCTGCCGAATCACCCTGGGCAAATTCAGGAGAAGGAATCGGTACAACCATTTTTCCCTCACTGATCACAGGAAGGAGCTTTCCATTATAAATAGCCCAGTTGTCCTCTCCGAGTGCCTTTACCGTAGCTTCGCTTGCAAGCTCTGCTTCCGTAACCGCAACAGATGCTCCAAAATCCTTTGCCTGACCGGAAATATAATAGCAATTGGATATATTTTCTGTATTTGCCGTCGCATTAATACTATCACTGGTACCGTTAATGCCATAACCGGCATCCCCCTTATATGTAACACCCCCTACGTTTACGCACGCAGTCAAAGACCCTATTTTTCCCTGCTGATGAATCCTCCCAAGAATCCCTCCGCAGCGTTCCGGGTTTGTCGGTACGGCAGAATCTACCGTTATGGAAGCCGCATTGTATAAATTTGTCATGCGTACGGCGGCGCTGTTGTTACGTGTCTGTCCAACAATTCCTCCAACGCCGATCAAATCTCCGCCTTCATTGCTTTTTACGTGAATGTTTCCGCTAAGAACTGCAATATTATCTACTTTTGCATATCCGTTTACATCTCCGGTCAGCGTGCCTATCATATCTGCTCTTCCAAGCACATGAGTAATTGATACTTCACTAAAACAGATATTTTTCACTTCTGCATAATCCGAAGCCGAATTGCTTCCAATCATTGCAAACAGCCCGGAAGTATTTGCAAAGTCACTGCTGCCCTTTCCGTCATACTGAATGGTAAGCCCTTCAATCATATGCCCTGCGCCGTCAAACGTACCGGAAAATACACGTTCCCCGCTGTCCAATCCATATTCTGGCCCGGACGCGCCTCCAATCGGCGTCCAGTTGCCCACGCCCGACAAATCAATATCTGTTGTAAGCACATAATCTCCATTCATCGGATAGTTATCGTCTGTTCCGATTTTTGCCAAATCATCCGCGCTGGCAATTGAAATTACATTTGACGCGGCTTTTACTTCTTCATTTCCTCCCGGCATAATAACCATTCCGCTTAAACAAAGCGCAAAAGAGAGAAGTATGCACAGCGCCTTCTTCGTAACTCTTTTTTTCTGTTTTTTCTCCATATATACCCCTATACCTTCCTGTTTTGCAATACATACACTACACTATCCCATATCGTCTCTTTCCAAAATTACTTCTACTTTCGTCCCATTTCCTTCTTCGGATGAAACCAAAATCTCATGTCCCAGGCGTTCCAATACCTGCTTTGACAAATAAAGCCCGATTCCTGTAGATTTTTCCTGTATCCTGCCGTTGCAGCCGGTAAAACCTCTGTCATAAATCCGCGGCAAATCCTCCGCTGCAATTCCAATCCCTGTATCCTCAATCACAAGTACCTGATTTTTTGTAGGATGCATATAAATTGAAACAGAGCCGGCTTTCGTGTACTTTAAGGCATTGGATAAAATCTGCTTCATTACAAACAGCAGCCACTTCTCATCCGTTACTACAGCCACATACTCTTCCTGCATCCGCAAAGAAATCCCTTTGGATATAAATGTTCTTGCAAAATATTTTACTGCCTGTTTCACAATATTAAAAACAGGATACTCCTGCAGTACAAGATCTGATATCATAGTATCTAAGCGCATATACTGCAAAGAAGTATCCACATACTGTTCCACTTCAAACAAACGATTCGCAATTTCTTTTTTCTTTTCCAACGCATTTGTTTCTCCAAGCTCCTGGGTAATCAGTCCCAGTGCTGTCAGAGGCGTTTTTATCTGATGTGCCCAAAGTGTAATATATTCCTTACTTCCGACAAGCTTTTGCTGATTTGTTATAAGGCGTTTTTGGTACGTTTCCAGGACAATGCGCACTAACTGCTGGTAATCCTCCTCTAACTGCCCGCATGCATCTGGTAGATATTCCGCCGTTTCATCAATATGATTACAGATTTGCAATAGAAACCGATGCTTAATGTGAAAATGATAAAAATCCCATGCCACAAACAGCAGAAAAAACACCAGACAAATAACAGCCGGATACCAAATCCGGGACAGACTCACATCTGTCAGGGCAAAGCAAAGGGCAAAAACACCCACAAAGACCCCGTCTAAAAAAATCCTGTTTTTTTTCTCTTTGAAATAGAGCCGTATCATACCAGATACCCAATCCCTTTTTTCGTAATAATATAATCGTATGCCCCGATATCCTTTAATTTTTTCCGGATTCTCGCTACATTTACTGTCAGCGTATTGTCGTCGATAAAGCTTTCACTTTCCCAAAGCTGCATCATAATTGTATCTCTTGTGACCATTTCTCCGGCATTCTCCATTAAAAGCTGTAAAATCTTAAGCTCATTCCGGGTAAGTGAAACAGAAGTATCTTCATACATTGCAACACCATCCGATAAATTCAAACGCAGGTTTTTGTGCTCCAGGATATTTACCTGCCCCTTAAAGCTGTAGCTACGCCGCAGCATGGCGTTAATCTTGGCAGTCAGAACCGGAAGCGCAAACGGCTTGGAAATAAAATCATCGCCCCCCATATCCATCGCCATAACAATATTCATATCATCATCTGCAGAAGATACAAACACAATCGGTATTTTAGAAAACCTGCGAATCTCTGCGCACCAGTAAAAACCATTGTAAAATGGCAGCTTCACATCCATCAGAATCAGATCCGGCTGAAAGTTTTCAACATCAGGCAAAATATTACGAAAGTTTTCCACACAATGAACATGATAATCCCACTTTTCCAAATGCTCTTTTTCAGTCTGTGCAATTGCTTCATCGTCTTCTACAACTAGTATTTTATATCCTGTCATATAAAATTGTCCTTAAGCTTTTGGATCCTGCTCATCCTTCACTTCAAATTCAATCTCCACATCCTTTTCTTCCACTGACTCTTCTTCTGTCGGCTCTTCTTCCACCACAGCAGAAATCTTTGTTCCGCATATACTGCAGTACTCTGCTGTTTCCGCTGTCTCGGCACCGCAGCCTGGACATTTTTTTGCACCCTTTAATTCCAGGATCTGATGTTCCATCTGCGCAATATCCTCCAGCGCCTCTTCAATCTGGATAAACCGTTCCTGCTCCAGCACATCTTCACCCTTGTGCCTCTCATAATAAGCCTTCCCAATCTCCATATACTGTTCTCTCACGAAATCTTCTTTCGATCGGATATTCAGTTTCAGTTTTGCAATCCCCGACATATCCTTTGCTTTCTGTGACACATCCTTGCCCATATTCAAAAGCGTATCACCCATTCGTTCTATAAATGCCATAATAATGCCTCCTTTTTTAAGATATTTATCTAAAATTATACCACATTTCATATTCAAATCAATTAAATTTCCATAAATGATAGTTCTACTGTAATAATTCAGCCTGCAACTGCGCAGTTAGAAGCCAGTAAAGCAGAAAAACAAAAAATGTGCTGCAATCCCTCCCTCATTTTTTATGTTTTGCAACAATATTTCAGTTTACAAAAGTATATGAACTTAATAGCAGGTGTAAAAAGTAACAAATAATCTACAAAACTTTATCATCCGCACTCCTGTTTTTCCCCAAATGATACTTCTCCTCAAATATTTCCCGCCAATGTTCAAAGGACATACCGTCCTTTTCCCTCAGACGGTTCACATAATTATGCGCCTCAAGCTCCGTATCCTGTTCCTGAATCAGATAAAGCGCAATATTTGAACAATGATCCGCAACTCTTTCATAATTGGTCGCAATATCAGACAAAATCAGCCCCAGTTCAATTGTACACTTTCCTTTTCTAAGGCGTTTCACATGCCGTTTCTTCACGTTTTTATTCAACACGTCAATCACTTCTTCGAGAGGCTCTACCGTAAACGCCTGCTCCTCATCCCCAACGATAAAGGCTCCCAGCGCACGTTCCAGAATATCCTCTACGGCATTTGTATAGATGGTGATTTCTTCCATTGCCTTTTTGGAAAAATGCATTTTACGCTTATGCATCTCTCTTGCAGATTCCACAATATTTACAGCATGATCGGAAATTCGCTCAATATCCGTAATACAGTGGAGCAGGGTAGATACATTCTGGCTGTCCTGATAAGCCAGATTCTGACTGCTTAGTTTCGTAAGATATACGCCTATTTTATCCTCATAAACATCAATCCGGTTTTCTAATGCAATTACTTCTTCTACCGTTTCCTTCGAATCATTATGGAACACCACCCTTACTGCCTTAAGAAAACATTCCTGAGCCAGGCTGGCCATCTGAATAGCAAGACTTCTGCACTGCTCAATCGCAAAACCTGGCGTCTGTAAAAAACGGTCGTCCAAAATCTTAAACTGCATATCCTCTTCAGACGCCTTCTCATCTTCAGAAGGCGGAATCGTCAGATATGCCAGTTTTTCTAACCCATGAATAAACGGCAAAAGCAAAATAGTCGTCGCAATATTAAATACACTGTGAATAAGCGCAATTCCCGCCGCACCTACCGTTTTGTTTGAAAATCCAAAATCAATAAACATATCCAGACCAAAATAAAACAACATAAACACCGCAGCGCCAATCAGATTAAAATACAAATGCACAAAAGCTGTCCGCCTGGCGCTTTTATTTGCACCAATTGAAGAAAGCATCGCCGTAACGCAGGTTCCAATGTTCTGTCCCATAATAATTGGGATACAGGAAGCATACGTAAATGCCCCTGTTGAAGACAATGCCTGCAAAATACCCACGGAAGCAGAAGACGACTGAATAACTGCCGTCAGCACTGCGCCTGTCACCACACCGAGCAGCGGATTTTTAAACACGGTAAGCAGATTCGTAAACTCCGGTACATCCGCAAGCGGTTTTACCGCACCGCTCATAGATTCCATACCAAACATCAAAACGGCAAAACCTAACAGAATTTCCCCCACATCCTTTTTCTTACTGTTCTTGCCGGACATATACAAAATAATCCCAATCAATGCCAGAACCGGCGAAAAAGATGAAGGTTTTAGCAGACGTACAAACACATTGTCACCCTGCACCCCGGTGAGGCTTAAAATCCACGAAGTAACCGTTGTCCCGACATTAGCGCCCATAATAATACCGATCGCCTGAGAAAGCTTCATAATTCCGGAATTTACAAATCCTACCACCATAACAGTAGTCGCGGAGGACGACTGAATGACTGCCGTCACGCCGGCTCCAAGTAATACCGCGAACAGCGAATTTGATGTCAGACGCTCTAACAAAAGCTCCAGTCTGCCGCCCGAAATTTTCTCCAGCCCGCCGCCCATCACACTCATTCCGTACAAAAACAGCGCCAGACCGCCAACTAATGTCAGTATACCGAAGATATCCATATTTTTTACCCATCCTTTTTTTGCTGACTTTGAGTTTCATACAATTCCAGTGTATCCATTCAGGATGCAAATTACAAGAACTATTTCTATATTTTTATCCTGGCAATCAAAAATTTTTTGTAACAGTCCAGCCTTTTGGCTTCACTGTTACAATTTTTTATCATATTTTTAAAAATTTAGCATATATATGATAATAAGGTCATAACTGTCTGCTCCGGCCACGTACTTTGCTGCACGTAGACTAAAAATAGTATTGCCACATTTCTCAAACAGAAAATTATAACAATAAGGAAGGTATTTATGAATACAGAACTATTAAACCATAAGCTGTCTGAACCGGAATTTCTCCTGAAAAAAGACTGGATCATCCGACAAATTGAATTTAAATTAAAGATGATTGATCTCGAATTGTCCACCAAACACAACCGCACCATTATGCAAAAGGTAGAACACCGCATTAAAGACGCTTCCAGCATCGCCCGAAAGCTTATAAAAAAAGGTTATAAGATTACATTTGAAAACGCAGATGAAAAACTGAATGATATAATTGGTATTCGCGTCGTATGCCTGTACCGCGATGACATTTACAGCATTGCTGATTTACTGAAACAGCAAAAGGACTTTACATTAATCAAGGAAAAAGATTATATTAAAAATCCTAAAAAAAGCGGCTATCAAAGCCTTCATCTGATTTTTGACGTTCCTCTTATTTATAAGGAAGCAACCGAAACGCAGCGCGTGGAAATTCAACTCCGCACCGTAGCCATGGATTTCTGGGCCGGCGTTGACAATCAGATTTGTTATAAAAAAAATCCGGCAAAATTAAAAACCGCGGAGCTCGCTCTCAAAAACTACTCCACGGAAATCAGCCGGATGGATAAACAAATGATGGAGCTGCGGAAAAACGCAGAGCTGTAATCTGCGCTTTTCCCGCCCATGCTGCTTTTACTGGAAAATCACTTTGCAGAACTTTTTCTTTCCGCGTTTCAATACGAAATCCTCTGTCATAATTTCTTCTGGTGTATAGGCCTTTCGAATATCCGTAATTTTCTCACCGTTAACTGTCACACCGCCCTGCTCAACGTTTCGGCGTGCTTCTGCTCTGGAAGCCGCCAGCGAAGAGCCAACCAATAATCCCAAAATATCAATACTGCCGTCCTTTAGGTCTGCTTCTGTAATCACCGCAGTCGGCATGTCCGCTGCATTTCCTCCGGAAAACAGCGCCTTTGCGCTTTCCTTTGCTTTCTTTGCTTCTTCTTCACCATGAATCAGATTGGTTAGTTCGTAAGCCAAAATCTCTTTTGCACGATTTAGCTGGCTGCCTTCCCAGGATTCCATAGCTATGATCTCCTCTAACGGAAGGAAAGTGAGCATCTTGATACATTTTAAGACGTCTGCATCCGCCACATTTCTCCAGTATTGGTAAAACTCATAAGGCGACGTCTTCTTTGCATCCAGCCATACTGCTCCGGATTGGGTCTTGCCCATTTTCTTACCTTCAGAATTTAACAGCAGATTAATCGTCATAGCATATGCGTCTTTGCCCAGCTTACGACGGATCAGCTCAGTGCCGCCCAGCATATTACTCCACTGATCGTCGCCCCCGAACTGCATATTGCAGCCGTATTTCTGGTACAAAACATAAAAGTCATAACTTTGCATAATCATGTAATTAAACTCCAGAAAACTCAGCCCTTTCTCCATACGCTGTTTGTAACATTCTGCCGTCAGCATCCTGTTTACAGAAAAATGTGCGCCTACTTCCCGCAGCACGTCAATATAATTCAGATCCATCAGCCAGTCTGCATTATTGACCATCAGTGCCTTATCATCTGAAAAATCAATAAAACGACTCATCTGCTCTTTGAAGCAGTCACAATTGTGCTGTATCGTTTCCGGTGTCATCATCTGGCGCATATCGGTACGGCCGGACGGATCGCCGATCATCGCTGTCCCGCCGCCGATTAAGGCAATCGGCTTATTCCCGGCCATCTGCAGACGCTTCATTAAGCAAAGAGCCATAAAATGTCCCACATGCAGGCTGTCTGCCGTAGGATCAAAACCAATATAAAATACGGCTTTTCCATGATTAACCAGTTCTTTGATTTCTTCTTCGTCTGTCACCTGGGCGATTAAACCCCTGGCGACCAATTCGTCATATAGTGTCATTTACTTTCTCCTTTTATTTCTGTTCCGGAACTTCTTATAGATTATATCTCAATCAGCTCATACTGATCCGTCCCAATCCCAATCTTTACACTGTGTTCAATACAACTCTCCCATTCTGTATCCGGATGTGTCATATGGAAATGATCACCATGCTCACATTCCTTATGTTTTTCATGGTTTTCCGCAAGAACACTTCCCGCAATCACTGGCTGACGGTTGCAGGCATCTGCGCACGCCACATCCAGCGCAACCGGATCAAACGAAGCAAACATGCCAACATCTGGAATAATCGGAATATCGTTTTCCGCATGGCAGTCGCAGTTCGGTGAAACGTCGCATACCAGCGCCACGTGGAAGCATGGCCTGTCCTGACAGATCGCTTTGGTATATTCCGCCATTTTGCAGTTCAGCCTCTTATTTGAAGCATCAAAGGTCGCTTCAATCGCATCCTTGGGACAGACACCGATACAGCGCCCGCAGCCTACGCATTTATTATGGTCAATTACCGCCTTTTTATCTGTTACCGTAACGCCTGTATGTGCACAGACTCTGATACAGCTTGCACATCCGATACATTTCTCTGCCATTACGCTCGGCTTGCCGTCGCTGTGCATCTCCATTTTGCCGGCGCGGGATCCGCCGCCCATGCCGATATTCTTAATCGCTCCGCCAAAGCTGGTTGCCTCGTGCCCCTTAAAATGTGTAAGGGAAATGAGGATATCTGCATCCATCAACGCACGTCCCACCTTTGCCTCCTTAACGTATTCTCCGTTAATTGGCACTAAAACCTCATCCGTTCCCTTTAATCCGTCCGCAATAATTACATGGCATCCGGTTGTCATCGGTGAAAATCCATTTGCATATGCCGTGTCGAGATGATCAATTGCATTCTTCCTGCTGCCGACATAAAGCGTATTGCAGTCTGTCAGAAATGGCTTTCCGCCTCCTTCTTTTACAAGATCCGCTACTACCTTTGCATAATTGGGACGCAAAAATGCCAGATTCCCCAATTCTCCGAAATGAATCTTGATGGCCGTGTATTTATCTTCAAAATCAATGTCTCTGATCCCGGCCGTAATCATCAGCCTGCGCAGCTTTTGCAGAAGATTTTCTGTAAAACTTGTCTTAAACGTCGTAAAGTATACTTTAGATTTTTCCATAGTTATCCTGCCTCCTTTTTATAGTAGTATATTCTACTTGATTTCATTTAAAATGTAAACCATGTTTTCCACGCCTGCTGTCGTTTGATATGAATCCTGTTACATTCCACATCCACGCCTTATATTCTGCTGCACAGCGACACAGGATGCACATTCAACCATGAGAAATCCGGCTCCCTGTTGAAAGGCCATATTTGAATGTACGCTATGATTGAAAAATGCTTTCTATAGTCCATTTTGCAAAATCCTTCCTGTTTCATGAAAAAATATCAAAAATCCTAAAAAATTTTTCGAAAAAAATCCCTACTCTTTGGAAATTTATGCTATACTTTAATATAATGTTGAATGATTTATCCTGAAAGAACAGAATATTAAAAAATATCTACAGTATTATGCCATATACTGTAGAAAAGGAGGAGAATAATGGGCAATCAATTGATATGGCAGGACAGATTTAATATTGGAGTAGAAGTTATTGACAAAGAGCACCGGAAGCTTTTTAATATCATAAACCGCCTGTTTACATTCAGTGAACAGGAATCAAAGCGCCGGTGGGTGTGCGAAGAAGGTATTAAATACTTCAAAGACCATGCTATGAAGCATTTTGCAGAAGAAGAAGTATATATGGCATCCATTCACTATCCGGGATTCGAAACACATCGGCGTTTACATGATAATTTCCGTTTAAAGACACTTCCGGAATTAGAAAAGGAACTGGCACAGACTGATTTCTCACCGGATGCCATCAACCATTTTCTGGGCGTATGTACCGGATGGCTAATTGGACACACTTTAACAGAGGACCATGCAATAGTGGGAAATGCAGTAAGCCAATGGATTGATTTGCTGCCAGAAGAACAACTGACTGCTATGCGCCAGACAATCCTGGATCTTTTATATGAACTGTTTCGTCTGGACGCGCGAATAATCAGCGACCGCTACAGCGGAGAAAAATTTGGAAAAGGTATTTATTACCGTCTGGCCTATGAAACTTCAAAAGGTGAAAAATGGGAAAGCATTCTGGCTTTTGAAGAAAATTTAATTTTAGGTACTATGGGTAAACTGCTGGGGTCTTCATCGAAAAAAATAGACGTTATGTTAATGAATGCCACCCGTTACACAGCCCGACAGTTTGTAGACTGCATCCGGGAGCATTTCCCTGCTGCAGACGAATACGAATTTAAACATGAAAACCTGCTGTCTTATGAGCAGTTTCAACGGTTTTTTGAAAAAGAAAACCCGCAGTGCAGTCTTCTGTTCAATACAGGAGAAGGATATTTCGCATACAGTACATTTGCTCCGCATCTGCTTCAAAACGAACCCCAAACCTCTGCCAAACCAGAAAATACTGTAGTAGAAATCAAACCAGAAAATGCCGTAGAGGAAATTAAAAACTATCTTAAGAATAACAAGAAATCTTCTGACAAAAAAATACTTCTGGTAGATGATTCCGATGTTGTACTTTATGCAATGACAAAATTATTTGAAAAAGATTACCAGATTGCAACAGCCAAATCCGGATTATCTGCGATTCGATGCATTACACTGGATCGACCGGATCTCATTTTGCTGGATTATGAAATGCCGGTCTGCGACGGAAGTCAGGTTCTGGAAATGATCCGCTCCGAGGAAGATTTTGCTGATATTCCTGTTATCTTCCTTACTGGCCGGGTAGATAAAGAGAGCGTATCCAAAGTTATGGCATTCAAACCAACCGGATATCTGTTAAAAACATTAGACCCGAATGAAATCAAAGCGAAAATTGATGAATATTTTAAAAAAAGTAAACGATAAAAAGATACAATTCACAGGGGCTGTCGCTTTTACGAATAAATATTCGTGAAACGGCAGCTTCATTCTTGGTATTTGTATATATGATTACAATAAAACTGTGGATGATTCTGTTATTCTATAAAAAACATACTTTTCACTCACGCCGGCTTGCCTGACCGAATCATGAAACTCGGACTAAAGCAGCGGCTGACCGAAGATGCTGTTGCTCTTACAGATGGTGGACACTTCTTCTATACCGCTGTAATTCTTCTTCACTGACATTTCCTATGATTTTATCGATAAATGCCAATAACTTTTTCTTGTCTTTCGGCAGTTGCCCATGAAACTGGAACGCATTGGAAGCCCCCATTGCCGCAAAGATCATTTTCCAGGGAGGTTTTCAAAAATGCAAATGGCTTTGTTCCTGTCCATAATTGATAATCTTCCTTTCCTATGCTAAAATGTAAGTAAAATAGCAGGAGGAATGGTATGCCCAAAATTATGATAATCGAGGATGACCCAGCCATTCGGGAAGAGTTGACGCTGCTCCTGGAAAACGAGGGGTATACAACTCTGGTAATTAAGAGGTTTACAGATATACCCGCGCAAG
>JAAWDZ010000077.1 GCA_022794015.1 Eubacterium sp.
AAACGAAATCCTCAAAGCGGTTCGCCTTTGTGTACTCCGGACGATGTGCCATGAAATCATTCACATCAGCTCTGGTTATCAGATACTCCGTAAAGTACATATATTTGTAATCTACTTTCCTACATTGTTTATCGCCGCCTGCGCCGCCGCCAACCTTGCAATAGGTACGCGGAACGGTGAGCAGGATACGTAATCCAGACCGATTTTATGGCAGAATTCCACAGAGGAAGGATCGCCGCCGTGCTCTCCGCAGATTCCTACATGCAGATTTGGATTTACCGGCTTGCCAAGCTTGATCGCCATTTCCATCAGCTTGCCGACACCGTTCTGATCAAGCTTTGCAAACGGATCGCTCTCTAATATCTTCGCATCGTAGTAAGCCTCTAAGAACTTGCCTGCATCGTCGCGGGAGAAGCCGAAAGTCAACTGGGTCAGATCGTTCGTTCCAAAGCAGAAGAAATCAGCATCCTGTGCAACCTCGTCTGCCGTAAGAGCCGCGCGCGGAATCTCGATCATCGTGCCAACCTCATATTTCAGGTCAATACCTGCTGCTGCAATTTCAGCATTTGCCGTTTCCACAACAACTTTCTTGATATTTTTTAACTCCTTCTGCTCGCATACCAGCGGAATCATGATTTCCGGTTTCATCGTCCAGTCGGCATGTGCCTTCTGTATACGAATCGCCGCACGGATTACTGCTTTGGTCTGCATCTTTGCAATCTCCGGATAAGTGACGGCAAGACGGCAGCCTCTGTGGCCCATCATCGGATTAAATTCATGTAGAGAAGAAATTAACGCCTTGATATCGTCTACGGATTTGCCCTGAGCTTCTGCAAGTAATTTAATATCCTCGTCTTCTGTCGGTACGAACTCATGCAGAGGCGGATCCAGAAAACGGATGGTTACCGGATATCCCTCCAGCGCTTCGTATAACGCCTCAAAGTCACCCTGCTGATACGGCAGGATTTTCTCAAGCGCAGCTTCTCTTTCTTCTACGGTATCCGCACAGATCATTTCACGGAATGCCGCAATTCTGTCTGCCTCGAAGAACATATGCTCTGTACGGCAGAGGCCGATGCCTTCTGCACCAAGTTCACGGGCCTTCTTTGCGTCTGCCGGAGTATCTGCATTCGTGCGAACCTTTAATTTGCGGGTTTTGTCCGCCCAAGCCATAATCCGTCCGAATTCGCCTGCAATTGTAGCGTCTACGGTCGGAATAATGCCGTCGTAAATATTACCAGTCGTACCATCAAGAGAAATCGGATCCCCTTCATGATACTCTTTTCCGGCCAATGTAAATTTCTTGTTTTCCTCGTCCATACTGATATCGCCGCATCCGGATACACAACAGGTGCCCATTCCTCGGGCAACAACGGCAGCGTGGCTTGTCATACCGCCGCGTACGGTCAATACGCCCTGTGCGGCCTTCATGCCCGTGATATCCTCCGGAGATGTTTCAAGTCGTACCAGTACGACCTTTTCTCCTCTTTCGTTCCAGTTCTGGGCATCTTCTGCAGAAAATACGATTTTACCGCAGGCAGCGCCAGGAGAAGCGCCAAGTCCCTTTCCAACAGGAGTAGCGGCAGCAAGCGCATCTGTGTCAAACTGTGGATGCAGTAATGTGTCTAAGTTACGGGGATCGATCATGGTAACCGCCTCTTCTTCAGTCCGCATCCCTTCATCTACCAAATCACAGGCAATCTTTAAAGCAGCCTGCGCCGTTCGCTTACCGTTTCTGGTCTGCAGCATATAAAGCTTCTTGTCTTCAACCGTAAACTCCATATCCTGCATATCTTTATAATGATCTTCTAATGTCTGGCAAACATCTTTAAACTGGGCAAATGCTTCCGGGAATTTTTCTTCCATCTGAGCAATTGGCATTGGCGTACGAACGCCCGCAACAACGTCTTCACCCTGGGCATTTACTAAAAATTCACCCATCAGCTTCTTCTCGCCCGTAGCAGGATCCCTTGTAAATGCAACACCGGTACCGCAGTTATCTCCCATATTTCCAAATGCCATGCTCTGAACATTGACTGCTGTTCCCCAGGAATAAGGAATATCATTGTCCCTGCGGTATACATTTGCACGAGGGTTGTCCCAGGAACGGAATACGGCTTTTACCGCACCCATTAGCTGTTCCTTTGGATCGTCCGGGAAATCCTGTCCGATTTTTGCTTTGTATTCTGCTTTAAACTGTCCTGCAAGCTGTTTTAAATCTTCAGCAGTCAAATCTACATCAAAAGTTACGCCTTTTTCAGCTTTCATCTTATCGATTAGCTCTTCAAAATATTTCTTGCCGACTTCCATAACAACATCCGAATACATTTGGATGAACCTCCTGTAGCAGTCCCATGCCCAACGTGGATTGCCGGATTTCTCGGAAATGACTTCCACTACTTCTTCGTTTAAGCCGAGATTTAAAATTGTGTCCATCATACCCGGCATAGATGCTCTTGCACCGGAACGTACAGATACCAGAAGGGGATTCTCCCTGTCTCCAAATTTCTTGCCGGTAATCTCTTCCATTTTAACGATATATTCGTTAATCTGCCCCTGGACTTCATCGTTGATCTCGCGACCGTCTTCATAATACTGCGTACAGGCCTCCGTTGTAATTGTAAAACCCTGCGGTACAGGTAAACCAAGACCTGTCATTTCTGCTAAATTTGCCCCTTTGCCTCCAAGGAGCTCTCTCATGCTAGCGTTCCCTTCGCTAAAAAGATAAACCCATTTGTTTGCCATGTTAACCCTCCTAATAAATCATTTGCTTATTCGCCCCAAAGCGCTCCATACGGCCTGTCTTTGAGACAGCCATTTATTGTACATTAAAAAACCCTGCACATAAATTATTTTACCATATTTTCCTATGAAATCAATCATATTTTCAAAGATTCAGATAAGATTCAGATAAGTATTGTAACGGCTGGTTACGATTCACAGGCAATGTCAGTTAGTTAAGCTATAGAGTCAGACTCTGAACAGGGGGGCTGACTCAAATTTTTTGCCCCCATGGACACGGAGTTATATTCCCTGTCCATAGGTGTGGTATTCAGTTGTCTTCTGATTTTTTAAATTCCGGGATAGGCGGAATGTTTTCCACTGGAAGCGGATATTCGCCTGTCATTATATACCGATAATACTCATTTGGTGACAGGCGGGCAGGCTGCTACTGGTAACGTCCGTTATTATAATAATCCATCCCGTCATCTATCACAGCCTTTACTTCGCCAAATGTCTGGCATCCTGATATGTCAATTTCGTCTTTCATATAGCCAGAGAAGCTTTCCTGCGCGGCATTGTCCCAGCAGTTCCCTTTCCTCGACATGGATGCCGCAGACTGCTGTCTTTCAATATACCTGTATAGCTGTAGCTTGTATAGTGGCATCCCATAAGTGCGTACTTAAGTAAACAATCCTGGTAAAATTGCTGTATGGAACTCATCATTCTGATTTTTCCGGTATTGTTTTTTCTTGACAGGCAACGCAAATATTTTTTATCTGTAAAATTAATAAACTGTCCCCATGGCAGACTTAGAATTTCTTTTATCTGCAAAAAAAATTTTACATTTTTCATAAACAGGACAGTTTACAGTTCCCTTTTTTCCAGCAGGGAAACATTCTGCCAGGAATTGCTGCCATTCTGACATTGACCAGATTATTAGCCATAAAAGGACTTCTGTTTCTGCATATTTTGTATTTCCTGCCTTTAAAGTACCAATGGAAAAATTCTGTTTAAAGCGTTTAAACAGGAGTTCCACCTGCCAGCGGCTTCTGTACAGATGCAGGATTTCTTCATCACAGTATTCTGTTCCCAAAGATGTAATTACAACAACCCACCCTGCACCAAATAATGTATCATCTGTTATTTCCTGGCGTTTCCTTACTTTTTCTGCCTGTCCTTCTGTCATTTTACCGTCAATGGCACGTACAAAGACAGTCTTTGTGCTGTATTTGCAAAAACCAAAGACATCCACCATTTTTTCCTGGTTTTTTTCTGCTTCTTTTCATAGGTTTATTATAGAAATTTTAGTTCCGTCTGCATCATAAGGGCAGAAATTTTTTGGTATGATATGTAAAACTGCATCTGCCTGCTGTTCCTGTACATAAATATAATTATTTGCAGTCCCATATCCTGCATCTGCCGTTACAAGGTCATTTTTTCACACCAAAAACTCTGGCTTTGCCAAAAACAGCTTCAAATAATCATAAACTGGCGTTTATTAAAATAAAATAAAATAAAAAAATGACGAAAATACACTTTACGAATAAAAGAAAATATGCGAAAATAAAGGCAGTATGCAGAATATGTCGTTATCTGCATCCGTATAATGATTTAATTGAAAGGAGTCTTATAATGATTTACACGAAGGAAGTCGAAAACATGTGTCCGGTTGCAAAAGGCGCAAAACATGAACCAGCTCCCATTCCGGAAGAAGGGAAATGGGTTCACTCCAAAAAGATTGAAGACGTTTCAGGATTTACCCATGGTATCGGCTGGTGTGCACCGCAGCAGGGTGCCTGTAAGCTGTCACTCAACGTAAAGAACGGCGTGATTGAAGAAGCACTGGTAGAAACAATCGGATGTTCAGGCATGACCCATTCCGCAGCTATGGCTGCAGAAATTTTGCAGGGCAAGACAATTTTGGAAGCGCTCAATACAGACCTTGTCTGCGACGCAATTAATACCGCTATGCGTGAACTGTTCTTACAGATTGTTTATGGACGTACCCAGAGTGCATTCTCAGATGACGGCCTTGCAATCGGTGCGGGTCTGGAAGATCGGGGAAAGGGACTTCGTTCTCAGGTTGGTACCATGTATGCAACCAAAGAAAAAGGCGTTCGTTACTTAGAGATGGCAGAAGGCTATGTAACAGGCATCGCCCTCGACGCTGATAACGAAGTAATCGGATACAAGTTCGTTTCTCTTGGCAAGATGACCGATTTCATCAAAAAAGGCGACGATCCGAACACAGCCTGGGAAAAAGCCCAGGGACAGTATGGTCGTGTGGCAGACGCTGCCAAGATTATCGATCCACGCGTAGAGTAAAGGAAAGGAGAGACGAAGATAATGGCTTTATTTGAATCCTATGAAAGAAGAATTGACCAGATTAACGCTGTATTAAACAACTACGGCATCAGCTCCATCAAAGAAGCTGAGAAAATCACAAAAGACGCTGGGCTTGACGTTTATGAGCAGGTAAAGAAAATCCAGCCGATCTGTTTTGAAAATGCATGCTGGGCTTATACGGTAGGCGCTGCAATTGCAATCAAAAAAGGCGCTACCAGGGCAGCTGACGCTGCTGCTGCAATCGGTGAAGGCCTTCAGGCATTCTGTATTCCGGGATCCGTTGCGGATCACAGGAAGGTAGGCTTAGGCCACGGCAATCTTGGCAAGATGCTGCTTGAAGAAGAAACCGAGTGCTTCTGCTTTTTGGCAGGACATGAATCCTTTGCTGCCGCAGAGGGTGCAATCGGTATCGCTGAAAAAGCGAACAAAGTCCGCCAGAAACCGCTTCGTGTTATCTTAAACGGACTTGGCAAAGACGCTGCACAGATTATTTCCCGTATTAACGGCTTCACATTTGTAGAGACTAAGTTCGACTATGCGGAGAACAAGGTCAATGTAATCTATGAAAAAGCATATTCAGACGGAATTCGCGCTACCGTAAAATGTTACGGTGTTGACGATGTACAGGAAGGCGTTGCTATTATGCATATGGAAAACGTAGGCGTTTCCATTACCGGTAACTCCACGAACCCGACACGTTTCCAGCATCCGGTTGCGGGTACATACAAGAAAGAATGTATCGAGCAGGGCAAGAAATACTTCTCCGTAGCTTCCGGCGGAGGTACAGGACGTACGCTCCATCCGGACAACATGGCTGCAGGCCCGGCTTCCTATGGTATGACAGATACGATGGGACGCATGCACTCCGATGCGCAGTTTGCAGGTTCTTCTTCCGTTCCGGCTCATGTTGAAATGATGGGACTTATTGGCATGGGAAATAACCCAATGGTAGGAGCTACAGTTGCAGTTGCAGTTTCCATTGAAGAAGCTGCTAAGGCTGGGAAGTTCTAAGAAATAGCGTATTTTTAAGGGTTTCCGTTGATGTGGATTGTCAGCGGAAGCCCTGAATTTTGCCACGTAGCACACAAGTAACACACAGGTAGCACACATGAGGTAGCACACAAATATTAAACATAAAAAGACCGTTACCCAA
>JAAWDZ010000078.1 GCA_022794015.1 Eubacterium sp.
ACAGTTCAGCCCAGGACTTTGCACCTGCTGCAAAGTCCGTGAGAATGCGTAAAGACTGGAGTGGAATCCGCCCCTTTGCCGTATGGCAAACTTTAAATGGGCGGATTCCGTAACAGTGAAGCCGGAAGGCTGAACTGTTACAAGAAAAAACTGCGCCGACAGTATCTCTTCCAAATGTCTTTTCGTACAGGACATTCGGACGTACTGCCGGCGCAGAATCTTTTCATATGATTACACGCTTATTTTACTGTTACTTTTACTTTCTTGCTCACGCCATTGCACTTAATGGTGATGGTAGCCGTTCCTTTCTTCTTGCCTTTTACCACGCCCTTGCTGCTAACCGTAGCAATCTTCTTATTGCTGGATTTATAAGTCACCTTTTTGCCGTCAGCATTGGAAACAGTAACCTTAATCGTAACCTTCTTGCCTTTTTTCACCTGGTATTTCGACTTATTAGTCTTAATTTGTGTTTTTACCGTTTTGTCAGCCGCAGCAGCCTTTAATGTCTGTACTTCCTGCTTTGCTGCATTTAAGCTGGATGTCAGCTCTGCAATCTGTTTTTCCAGTGCGCTCAGTTTATTTGCCGCGTCCTTGTTTGCCGCATCCGCCTGCTTTTTCGCTTCATCTAATGCAGCCTGCGTATTCCCAAGCTCATTCTGAAGCCCTGACACTTTATCGTTGGAATCTGCGAGAATCTGATCTACTGTCTCATTCAGTTCATTCTTCGCATCTTCCAGCTTCTGCTCCAGATCCGCTACTTTATCGTTTGCATCGTTGATGATCTGATCGAATTTATCTTTTATAAGGTCTTTCAAAGTAGCTTTTTCTGTTTTTTCTACTGTCTGGTATTCCTTTAAGCCCTCAGAGAATTCCTCTGTGTAAGGCATATTCTTTGTGCCATAAATTCTTACCATATCATTGGAGCGCATGATAATATTCAGGTTGTTAATCGCACTCTTCTGTACATCGCCAAGGCAGATATTATTGTTGTCAGCATAAGCGCCTTTATAAGTAATTGACTTACCGTCTTCGCTTACGGACGCTACAGCTGTCGTAACAGGCGTCTTATACCGACCTGTTCCCGTCCAGGGATTTGCTTCATATTCCAGGTATATTGGCTCTCCGTCAACCAAAACGCTTGTTCCATCAACAGTTGCCGTATGACCGTCGCCCACTTTGGCTGTTACTGTCTGCGTACCTTCCGCGGATACGGCAAAATCGCCCCATGCAGCCGACTTGTATGTAAACATCATCATCGACTCATCTTGTAATCCAACCTGTCCTTTTTCATCAAATTTCGGAATAATATCCATTGCACCCTTCATAATTTCGTTGGCCTTGGATTTACCGCCCGGCATAATCAAATCGTTTCCTGCATGCATAGACAAAGATGCATGGGATACGCCGCCGTTCCAGTCTGTCATAATCAGTCCGGTAAAGCCCCACTCGCCGCGTGCCAGATTTGTACACAGATCATAGGAATCTGCTGTCGGTACGCCGTTGATCTGGTTATAAGATGTCATAATAGACGTCGGATGAGATTCTTTTACAGCAATTTCAAATCCCTTTAAATAAATCTCACGCAGCGCTCTTTCACTGATAATGGAATCGGTTCCGTTACGATCTGTTTCCTGGCTGTTTGCAGCATAATGCTTTAAGCATGCGCCTACGCCTGCAACGCTCTGTGCGCCCTTGGTAACAGCGGACGCCATAGTACCTGCAACAGTCGGATCTTCGCCAAAATACTCAAAGTTACGTCCGCACAGCGGATCTCTGTGGATATTCAGTGACGGTCCTAAGAGCGTCGTGATATTTAACTCGGCACATTCTATACCAAATGCAACTCCAATACGTTCTACCAGTTCTATATCCCAGCTCTGTGCCAGCATATAGTGAACCGGCCATGCGGTTGCGTACTGATAATATTTTGCCTTCTCGCCCGTTTCCACATTGGTAGCCTCGTATTCCTGTTTTACACGAATACCGCCAGGGCCGTCTGCAGATACGATACTCGGAATTTTATACTGCTCGTATGCAACTGTTTCGCCTGCTGCGCCCGGCACTGTCGCTGAATTGGAGCCTACAATCGGCGCATACTCATTTGCAACGCCCCAGCCGCTGCCGCAGTTTAATTTTGCAAGCTCTTCCAGGCTCATCTGCGCTACCAGTTCCTGCATGGTGGCGTCTCCATTGTATACGTCCAACAGAGTAACGTCTTTTTCCTCTACATACTCTACTGTCTCATAATCCTGAATTGCCTTGTAATCCGTATCTGTCGTATAAGTCGTTACGGTTTCATCTTCATAAGGAGACGCATTGTTTTCTGTTTTGACTGCGCTGCTGTCAATTTCAATGACCTTTGCCGCCGCTTTTTCTTCTGCTTCTTTTGCATAGGTATACGGTGTCTCGCCCGCTTTGGACCATTCTTCCAAATTCCTGTTTTCCGGAACTTCCATCTGGTTTGAAAGCTGCTCTGTCATCTTGGTGCCTTTTACATTCAATGCAGCAGCTACCGCAGTATTCCTGGAGGAATTGCCCACGCGCACATAATATGTACCTTCATCTAAGATATAAGCTGCCTGCGCTTCATTATAATATGCCATTTCCGATACGTCATAAGAAAGTGTAAGCGTCTGGCATTCACCAGGAGCTAACTCGTCTGTTTTCCCATAAGCTGCAAGCTGCTGATACTCTTTTTCTGCTTCTTTGGAATCAGGCGCCGAAAAATAAACCTGCACAACCTCTTTGCCGCTGTATTTTTTCCCTGTATTTGTTACCATTGCCTTTACGGTAACCGTCTGGGCGTCTGCAGTAACGTCTAATACGTCAATGTCAAAATCTGTATAAGATTTTCCATATCCGAACTCATAAGCCGGGTCGATGCCAAACGTATCAAAATAACGGTAGCCGACATAAATGCCTTCATTATAAAATTCGTTCTTGCTGTCGCCGTCCTGTCCCGCAAACGTTCCTGCCGCCGGATAATCTTCATAATCCTCTGCCCAGGTCGCAACCAGCTTGCCGGACGGAGTAACCGTACCGTTTAAGACATCCATCAGGGCGTTTCCGCCTTCCTGGCCCGCCTGTCCCATTAACAGAAGCGCATCCAGTCCTTTGATCTCATGGAAGAACTTCGTATCCACAACGCCTCCGACATTCAATACGACAATCGTCTTGTCAAATGCCGCCGATACTTTCTTTAAATTCTCTTTCTCAAGATCGGTAAGCTCATAGTCGCCTATTTCAAAGGTAATTTTCTGGCCGTCCGGGCCGTCCATCTGCTTTGTCTGTGTCATAGCGCGGTCTGCGCCTTCTCCTGCATTTCTGGAAAGAACGTAAACTGCAGTATCTGTATCTTGAGACGCTGCTTTCAGCTCGTCATCTGTAAACTCCAGCTCCGGATAAGCAAAAGTCGCCATTGGATTCACAGAAGATTTTTGGTATTCCGCGTCGTAGCCCTCGGCGTATTTTTTCAATATATCTGCTGTCGTGATCTGATAGCCCGCCTTCTCAAAAGAAGTAAGGATATTGATGTTGTACCGTTCACTCTGGTTTACTGCAACGTCTCCGCCGCCGGAAAGACCGCCGTTAAACGGATCGCCGGAGCCTGTACCGCCTCTTACCGTCCGGACAGCTCCGCCGCCAAACAATGCCAGTTTTTTCTTTGCAACCGGCAGCGCGCCATTATTTTCCAATAATACCATACTTTCTGCACCGGCTTCTCTTGCAAGAGCCGCACTTTGTTTTTCTCTGTCCGACACTTCATTGGAAGTCGTTGCTGCAAATGCCGCCTGCCCTGCAGGGAGCACCATGCTTGCAGACAATGCAAGCGCCAGAATGCTTTTTGCTTTTCGCATCATTCTTTTCCTCCTCTAAACTTGGATTATTTTGATATAGTAATTATAACAATTCATCTGTTCCAAAGAAAAGAGTAAGCTTTTGCGATCATGCTTCATTTTTTAACATCATCTCTTTATACTGAGTTGGCGTAATCCCCTCATACCGCTTAAAAGCGCGGGTTAACGCCTGCATATCCGAATATCCGGCAGCGGATGCGGCATTTTTTACAGAGCAGTCATTTTTTAACATTTCCTTCGCCAGTTCAATTTTTGCCCTGTGAATATATTCTAAAGCCCCCATGCCCATCCAGGTTTTAAAGCTCCTGCTCAAATGCTGTATGCTAATCTGAAACCGATCGGCCAGAGTAGAAACATTCAAATCCGAGTCTGCGACATGTGCCCGGATAAAATCCAGCATCCCTTCTAACCACTCCGGCTTCTTCTCCTGGGCATTGCTTTCCTTATACTGAATCATCTGTCCAAAAATTTCATGGCTTTCATTCACCAGTGCATTCATCGACTGAATACGGAACAGCCGTTCCTCATAATGCAGGGAGTCATAAAATTTCTGCTCCTCCTCGTCTGCCGAAGCATTCAGCATTGTAATCAAAATGCCAATCAGCCCATACATCCGGTACAGATTGTATTTTAAATACTTCTGGTTTTTAGGGAATGTTTTTTCAAACAACAAATCAAGCTCACGGTTTGCTCTGCGGAAATCCCCGCTCTCCAGACAGTTTAAAAGCTTTCTGCTACCATAAATATAGTCAGAGAACTGAAAACTCCCCTCATTTTCAATGATATCGCCGTACATATAAACGCCGGCGCTTCGTTCGCCGTCCGGATTCCAGAAATCCAGATACTGCAGTCCGTCCAGAAGAACATCATACGCCTGCTTCATTCCGTCGAAGCCGTTTTCCCTTGTACCAACCATAATGCAGACCGGTATTCCAAATAACTCTCCGAACAACCCGGAAACCTTTTCAAAAACTGCCTTCAGGCACTCTTTCTCTCCATCCTCCGGCCCGTTCAAACCGAGAATTACCACATACTGCCTGCCAACCGGCAACACCTCTCCCCGGTATGTACCCAATACCTGTTCTTCAATCATTTCCCCAATCACAAGCCAGGCCGGATTTTCTTCCCCTTCCTTTTCCTGGACAAACGGCCAGAACCCGTTCTCCTTCTCCTGCGGAACAATCACCGCCAGCTGGTAATATTCTTCCCCATTCTCAGATGCCAGCTTTTTACGAATGTCGCCTCCGGCCGCCGGAAACGTCTTATCTACGCCCTCCAGATAACGCACCAGGCTCATTCTGTTTAAAATCCGATCGTTTTTTAAAATATGCCCGCTCATTCTGTGATTATCCTGAATCAGATTTCCGACCGGAATATACATCTTTTTAGACAAATGCCAGGAGAGAAGCGCCGCCAATAACACCATAAAAGAAAATTCCAAAAGCAGGACGAAGCATGCACGCTTTGTCTGGCTAAGATAAGCGTTTTCCGGCAGCAAAACATAAAGCTCCATATGAAACAGATCCATCTGTGCGCCAATTGCGACATACTGCCTGCCTGCAATCTCTGTCCTTATCACCTGTGACGCATCCCCGGTTTCCCCTGACAGAAATCCTGCCGCTGCGTCATCCGTCAAATTTCCCGCGCATAAAAGATTCTGTCCGTCCTGCGTGTGAAGCAGCACAACATTTTCGTAACCTCTGCCGCCAATCAGTCTCTCGCCGCTGTATTCCGCAAACATCACTGCCAGCAGATCTCCATTCCCATCATACACCGGCTGGAAAAACCAGATTACCGCGCCGTCTAAAACCGCATAATATCTGCCGTCTTCCATGCGCATCATACGGTCAAATTCCTCTTTTTCCAATCCATACTGCTTACAGAAAAATGTTATTCCCTGCTCCTTATCCCACCGCTGTGTCTCTGCGGAAATAACAGAATTACTCCCTGGAAAATATACATGCAGATTCTGATACAGTCCGTTTTTGGCATCCATCCCCGCCATGACTGCCTTTAATTCCAGCGCTTTCCGGACTTCTTTTGGCCCTGCCTCCCCTTTTTGCTGCGCCATCTCCTGAAATTCCTGCTCTGCTTCTAAAATATCAAATGTCTGATAAGTCCGCTCAATATAATTTGCCACATGCTGTGAAAGCTCCCTTACCTGCAGGCTGGCAAACCTCTCCTGCTCCTGTTTTAAGCTGACCAGTGAGCCTGCGTAACCTATCCCGGTAACTCCCAGCAAAACGGCACAAACCAGAATATATGATATTAAAAAGGAACGGAATGTCAGCGCTTTTGAAAAATTTGATTTCATAACTTTCCTCCGGTTTATTTCCCACTTTTCTGAAATTTATAGTATAATAGATATTATTATAGCATATTATTTTGTCAAATCAGGAGGCTTTCGCATGAAAATACAAAAAAAATTTCTAACCCTGCCGGCTCTGCTCCTTGCTGCCGCAATACTGTTCCTCATCCTGTATTCCGTCCGCCTGCGTACCGCATCCTTGTCCGTCTCCAAATCCGTCCTTACTTACCTTGTCCAATGCGACGGCGAACTTTCCGATGTATGCGGCGGCGACTTAAACCAATCTGATTTCTTTCAGGAGCTGGAGCGGCGCACTGGTATCCATATCAACTGGTGTACTTCCGCCAAAGACCTGCAGTCCCTCTACCAGTTCGGGCAAAGCAGCCGAACCGCTCCTGATTTGCTGGACCATAACCAACTCTACAGCTTTTATGGCGCATCCCCTGAAAAATGTCTTTCGGAAGGCTATATTCTGGATTTAACCGATTTGGTAAAAAAATATGCCCCCCATTATTACCGGCTCATTCAAAAACCAGAATATCACGACATTGCCTATACCTCCTCAGGCCGGATTGCAGCCATCTATTCCCTGAAAACAGAACAGCAAAATGCCTTTGCCGGACTGCAGCTCAGAAAAGACTGGTTAGATGAGTTACATCTGGATGTTCCAATTACCTATGATGACTGGGAAACCGTTTTAACTGCTTTCAAAGAAAAAAAGAATGTCCCGGCGCCCCTGTACCTGCCATCCATAGGATATATGCAAAACGATGCTCTCCATGCAGGTTTTGGGATAAGCTCCGGTTTTTTTCAGTCTGACGGCGCCGTTTTCTTCGGACCGGCCGAAAAAGGCTGGCGTTCTTACCTAAAGCTTTTAAACCGCTGGTATAAAAAAGGACTAATCGATCCCAATTTTATTACCGCAGCAACGATCTATACCCCCGCGGAAGCCATCCGCACGGGCGCCTGCGGCGCATGGTACGGTCTGTATACCATGCCCTCTACCCTTTCCTTTGACAGTGAAAATGCTAAAGTCATTGCTGCAGCGCCGCCCAAACAGGCTTCCAATGATGAATTTCACTTCCGACACCCTGTCACTTATTCGGATAACTGCATTGCAATCAGCAGTGAATGTGAAGACCCAGAGCTTGCCCTTACGTGGATTGACTACCTCTTTTCAGAAGAAGGATCTCTGTTCGCCAGCTATGGAACAGAAGGGAAAACATATATTTTAAATGAAAATAAGGAACCGGAATTTACAGATTTGATCCTGAACAATCCAGATGGACTTGGATTTACCCAGGCACTGAAATTTTATACCTTTGCACCTGGCTTTGCCTCTGCATATATAGACTGGAAACGCGAGCAGCAGGCCGTTCCGGAAGAATATACTGCAATGTGCGATGTCTGGAGTGCGGGAGATTCTGAAAATCTGCTGCCGGAACATCTGCCCGTATCGCTTGAAAAGAAAGAACGGCTTTCAGAAATTACAAATGCGCTAAATGCCGTCGTATATCGTTATACAACAAGATTTATTACCGGAGAAATGGCGTTTTCGGAATATGGACGTTATCTGGAAGAGCTGGAAAGCTGCGGACTGAATGAGGCGGTTGAGATTTATCAGGAAGCTTTGATGAAGGATATTTCGAATTAAGAGCGTGTTTAAAAAATATGACGCAAGTAAATTGTCTGAATATTTACATTGACCACTTGATGATCATATCTCAAAACTCCTGGAATCCTGGCAGAGCAGGGATTTTTGCCTGTACAGGATTCCAGGAATTCGATTCTTTGCAATTCAAAAATTTATGACCTGTAAAAACCACCAATCCCATTTCATCTTTCATATATGTATAAACCTTCTGGTATTCCACCTCTCCGTGGACCCCATAATCACTGTCCTCCGTAACCAGAATCTTATCCGCATTCATTGCCGTACCCACAAAAATATGATCTTCTTTTTCCTGAAACCCCAGTTTGTACAAATCTTTTTCCTGCTTTTGAATTAAACCCGAATTTACCCAACATTTTCTCTGTTCACGTTCTAATTGTTTCATTCTCAATTCAAATCGCCTGTTATTACGAATATTGTCACGATATTCTCTTTCGATCTCTCCATTATAGTCCAGCCCTAATATAAAATCTTTATTTTGAAAAAAATGATTCAACGCGTCATCGCACTCTACACTATACTCACTGTCAATAATTGCCTTGATCCATATATTTGTGTCAATTACAATTCTTTGCTTCATGTTTTCGCTTTTCTCTCCTAATTTCGTCTAACTTTTCAATATCATGAAAATCTGATGAAAAAAACTGTTCAAATGCTTCCGAAGTATTTTGAAAATCCCCATTATCATCCAGTGCAATCCATCTGCAAACTGTTTCACCATCTGCAGTCTCTTCTATATAGTAAATCGTAACCTCTTCTTTTAAAATCACTTCTTCCGCCACTCTTCTCTGAATCCTCAATGTCAGATATTCGCTGCCCGTTTCCAATAAAATTCTTCCATTTTCAGAACCTGTAATCAGCAAATCCCCCATCTCACTCTGCATTTGGGTCTGCAAAAATGCTTCCGGAGAATCTATCAATATTGTCTTTTGGTCTATTGTTTCTAATGCCACAGCCAGTGGCAGGCTTTGTGATATCCCAAATCCATTATCCACCAGATTGGACTCTATTCCGGACTTTAAATCTTTTAACACAAATTCTCCGCGATTGACGCCAGACATTTTAAAACGGTAAGAATATCCAAATTTACTCAGCCAGTCCTGTACCATAGAAGCCTTTTTCCCCTGAATTTCGGAAAGCGCATACAACATATCATATACTTCACTCCCCACTGTTTTCTGATAATATGACACAGCTCCGGCAAATTGTATAATCCTTTCAGGAAAATACCTGTGAGCATTGATTGTTTGGAATGACTGCGCAAATTTTCGCATAGAAGCCAGCAAACATTCCGCTGTCCTCTCTATTCTTTGAGGAATCTTCCGATCGTTTTTTCTTTCCAGAAAAAAGATATTAACAGAATCGTAGTATTGTAAAAAATCATACTGAACGTTCTCCTGTTTCCCTGATACTTCTGTCACTCTGCCAAATTCATCCTTTTCATCCGGTTCCATACAAACGAAGTATTCCAGTATATCTTTCTCATGTTGAAACTGAAAGCACATTTTCACAACAGCGCTTTCTGCCGATTTATTACACAGTTCTTCAAAACATCCCACTTCTCCTGACATACGCGCAAGATTTTTAAACTTGTCTTCCTGCCTCAAATATTCATACGCATCGGATACCATCTGTAAAGCCTGATAAAGCGCGCTTTTTCCAGAAGAATTTTCTCCAAGTACCAAAGTCAGCCGGTTTAACAATATCCATCCTGTATCGCGGAATGCTTTAAAATTGATCAGTCGAAATGCTTTCAGTTTATAAACATCCGCTGCCGTATGAAAACCCGTATAATTTTGTACAGTATCAACCTCTAATCCCTGATTACTGAAAAAACCTGTTTGATCCATTCTTATTTCTCCTTAAAAATACTATATTCTATCTTTCTGACCATATCCTGTCCTATCAGATATGACCAAAAATGCATCATTAATCTTTTCCCTTCTACCATTCCCAGTTCTAGCGGCCTGTTTGTTCCAATCCCCAGCGAATCGTTAAAATTGATGCAATCCAATATAAGCTCTCCATTTAAAACCTCACCCTTGATAGAATGGCTTTCGTCTTCCCGTGAAATAAAACGAATTCTGATATCTCCAAAATATTTCCCATTTACCGCCAAATGAAACAAAACCTCTGACTGAAGAGAATCCATAAAAATTACGTTTGACTCTATTATTTCAAAATTTCCTGATTCAATAACTGTTTTCACTTCTATCCCATTACCTCCCTGTTTCCAATAATCCCATTATAATCTTTATTGTCTCATTTGTCACAATATTTTTATTCATCTTAAAGAAACAAATGTAACAGTGAAGCCGGAAGGCCAAACTGTTACAAACAAATAACCAGAGTAATTCCTAAGCCCAGATGATTTCCAAATTTTTCCCCTTGACAAACCCCTGCTTTCATAGTATGGTTTATATATATAAACCGGTCTATATCATTAAACCAAAGGAGGAATGTACATGAACTATAAATTATGCGACGGCGAATATCACCTGATGGAACTTGTATGGGAACTGGAACCCGTGACCTCCACCGCTCTCTACAAAGAATGTCTGCCGCGGCTTGGCTGGAAGAAATCCACAACCTATACTCTGCTGCGCAAGTTATGTGAACGCGGCCTGCTTTTAAACCAGGATTCCATTGTAACATCTCTGGTAAAAAAAGATGCGATTGCCCGTTTTGACAGCAAAGATCTGATAGAAAAACGTTTCGACTGCTCCCTCCCCAAATTTATCGCAGCGTTTCTGGGAGAAAAAAAACTAAGTAAAGACGAAGCTCATGAGCTGCAACAGCTCATAAGCCGTTACGAAGAAAAATAAAAAGGAGGACGCCTATGAATCCATTTTTCAACACTATTTTTACCCTTGGCCTGATGGCATCTGCCATGGCCCTGATTGCCCTCGGCATCCGAACCTGTTTTCGTCGCATGCCCAGGATTTATACTTATGTATTGTGGATTTTTGTTTTTATCCGCGCCATTTTGCCAATCTCGTACTCCTCCTCATTCAGCCTGTGGACGCTTTTTCAGAAAGCCCCGTCACAGACACTGACAGCGGAGCAAACCATACGCACAGCAGAACCGTCCTTTCTGCCTTTTTCCGAAATGGACACTGTGCAAAGCCTGCCGCAGCATGCATCATTGCATTTATCCGGACAAACAGCGCCAGACCCCCAGGCCATTGCAGCAGTTCTCTGGGCTATCGGAATTTTAGCCCTGCTGCTCTACAGCACAATAGCCGTTATAAAGCTTCGCCAAACCGTCCGCTTTTCCGTACGAAACCAAAAATTCAGTCAAAAATGCGGCTTTTCGGTTTACGAATCAGATCGGATCCAAACGGCATTTGTCCTTGGATTTTTCCATCCTTGCATTTACCTGCCTGCTAATCTGTCCGACGCGCAGAAATATCTGATTTTAGAGCATGAATCCACGCATATCCGCCGCCACGACCATCAGATTAAAACAGCCGCATGGCTGATTCTTGCTCTGCACTGGTTCCAGCCGCTTTTGTGGGTCAGCTTTTACTTCCTGGATAAGGACATGGAATTATCCTGCGACGAACAGGTATTAAAAAATCTCGGTACACAGGTTCGGACCGATTACAGCTCTCTGCTTTTAAAGGTTGCAGCACAGGATAATTTCCCGGTCGTTCCGATTTCCTTTTGCAGCGGCAGCTCAAAAAACCGTATCAAACACGTTTTGCGTTACCGCCCGCAGAAAACATTATCCTCTGTTTTAACGATCCTGCTCATTGGCACCACATTGTACGGCTGCATGGGCAGTCCACAGGAAAAGTCCCCTGTGGCAGACGCCGAAACTCCTTTGGCAGCAGCTGATTTGGGCAGCATATCATCGGATACTTCCAATGCTCCCGAAAGTGAAGAACTCGCCTTTGTGAAAGAGTTTCTCTCCTCTCTTGCAGAAGCGTCAACAAATATCATTGCAGATGATATTTATGAAATGCTCGCTCCCAAGCTGCAGGCAGAAATCACCTCTTACAGCAGCCCTGTAGACATCAGGCGTCTGGATACGCCAGGACACTATTCCGTAAACTACGCCTACGGCCCGTTTTTATGCAAAGAACCGCTGATTACTGCAGAATCTGACGGTACGTTTCGATATCAGATGACGCCTGTTGATTCCAACCCGGAATCTTACCGCTGGGGAAATGAAGACTATGGATGGGAGGGGAGCGTTCAAGTGGAACGAAATGCAGACGGCCATTTGAAGGTATCACAATGGGAAAATTATTTTTTCGAGAAAATCATCTCACGCACCAGCTGCATAGAACACTATTCCGATTCCTCCCTGCAGCTGATTGCCGAATCAATCCCCTCTCTGGAGGACTGGAAACAGACGTTTTCAACTGACAGCGCAGAGAAAACATACTACGATACGTTCGGAGATCCTTCTGTCTATCTGGAAAACTGTCTGCATTTAACTGACGGCGAAGTATCAGACATAAAAACCGACGATGCCACGCAGGACAAACATATTACTTACACCTGGAAGGACGGCGCCGTCGTATTCCATATGCAGTACCGCGAACAGGACAAAATCTGGGTTCCATTTAAAATCTCATAAATCTGATAAAGTAAAGAAGGAATCCTGCGTTACTGTTCATGGGTCAGGAACGCGCATTTACTGCGTGTTCCGTGAGAATATGATACAAGTTCGGGGCGATTTTTGCGAAGCAAAACTTTAAATATCGCCCCGAACCGTTACTATTACTATATTTGATTTTGACTGATACGAGTGATTACGCCAGCTGCATAACCTCGGCTTCAAGTTCTTTTAATTCTTCAAGAGATAATGACGGCACATAGTCTGCAATTTCTTCCAGTGACATTTTACCTTTCATTATCATTCTTTCTGCTGTTTCCCTGTCTGCGTCATGCCTTTCGCTTCTGATAAACGATTTCATTATCTGTTCTTCATCAAACAAACTCATCATAATCGTCATAACCTCCTTTTCTCTCCGCGCTAAATATTCCCTTAAAACATTTCTGTCTTTGCAAATTCTAATTGTTTCTGTAACCGCCTTTTGTGTCATTCCATGCTGTTTTGTCTGTTCGTTAAAAACTTTGCAGAAAATGATATACTAGTTGATTATGTCATCTGTATCGCTTTCATAGATCACTTTGGCTTTGACCTCAATATCTATATCCACACCCTCAAAAAATTTTTTAGACAAAGAAATTATATTCGGTTTCCTTCCTTTATTTCCCGTGAAAAGATACGATATATCCTGCTGCATTTTAATTATACAAAAAAGTGCCTGTCTTTACAATAAAATTCACATTAATATTCCTATATTCAGACCGTTTATTCGATTTTCAAAGTTCTTCTCCAATTGACATTGAGATTGAACTGTAACTCCTACCCAACCCCAAAGTAAATTTACACTAATAAATATTGCATTTCCCTTCGGAAAGGTGTATGATAATCCTGCATGAAAAAGAGCCGGGGAGCTTGTATGACAGGCTGAGAGGAAGGTAATACCTTCGACCCATTCACCTGATTTGGATAATGCCAACGTAGGGAGTTTTACAACACGTATCACGGAGAAGTTACCAGATCGGCAGCTTCTCTTTTTCTTGCGATCCACGCCAAACACAAACCGCAGTTTCTTTTCCTAAAAATACCAGGAGGTACCTATATGGTCACAATCAACGGAATTCCCACAGACGTAGCCGGCAAAACCATCCGGGAATATTTAACTACAACGACCTACGATCCAACGCGTATCGCCATAGAAAAAAACGGTGAAATTGTACCCAAAGCACAGTACGATACCACCCTTTTACAAGATGACGACACCCTGGAAGTCGTAAGTTTCGTAGGAGGTGGCTGAAATGTCATCCGCCCATTTCACCAGAGAAGATTTTTCAAAAGCATTGGCAGACCGCCATGGCAGCGCCCTACAGCGCCGCTTTGCCTCCGCTAAAGTCGCTGTCTGCGGCCTTGGCGGCCTTGGGTCAAACATTGCGATCTCACTTGCAAGAGCAGGAATCGGCCAAATACACCTGATTGATTTTGACAAAGTGGATTTAACCAACCTCCACCGTCAGCAATACGCCGTAAAACAGCTTGGCATGTACAAAACAGATGCTCTGAAAGAAACGCTTTGCGCCGTTGCCCCCTACACCAGGCTTTACACAGATACCGTACGCATTACGGAAGACAATCTGCAACAGCTGCTGTCCGAAGACGAAATCATATGCGAAGCCTTCGACAATGCACAGACAAAAGCAATGCTTGTAAACGGTGTGCTTGAAGCCTTTCCGGACAAGTATATCATTGCCGGATCCGGCATGGCAGGCATTGCCTCGGCCAACATGGTACAAACGCGCAAAATCAGCTCCCGGTTTTACCTGTGCGGTGACGGAAGCAGCGATATTGCAGATACAAACGGCCTGTTTTCTTCCCGTGTCATGCTGTGCGCCGCACATCAGGCGCATATGGCTCTGCGCATCCTTGCAGGTGAAACAGAAGCTTAATACCGCAGGCAATTTACGATCCTGTGCCTTGCGGGTTTATCACAAAAAACAGAAAGAAGGACTTATTATGCAGACAAACGATATGCTTACCATCGGCGGACATGAATTTACCTCCCGGTTTATTTTAGGCTCCGGCAAATACTCCCTGAACCTGATCGAGGCCGCTGTCAAATACGCGGGGGCACAGATTATCACACTCGCTGTACGCCGTGCAAATACAAAAGAACAGGAAAATATTTTAGATTATATTCCAAAAGGCGTCACTCTGCTTCCAAACACCTCCGGCGCCAGAAATGCCGACGAGGCCGTCCGGATTGCCCGCCTCGCCAGGGAACTTGGCTGCGGAGATTTTGTAAAAATTGAAATTATGCGGGATTCCAAATACCTGCTGCCGGACAATGCCCAAACCGTCCGCGCTACAGAAATTCTGGCAAACGAAGGCTTTATTGTCATGCCATATATGTACCCTGATTTAAATACCGCAAGAGATCTGGTAAATGCCGGCGCCGCCGCCGTTATGCCTCTGGCATCTCCGATCGGTTCCAACAAGGGCCTTGCCACACGTGAATTTATCCAGATTTTAATTGATGAAATCGATCTTCCCATCATTGTAGACGCCGGAATCGGCAGACCGTCCCAGGCATGCGAGGCTATGGAAATGGGCGCTGCCGCAATTATGGCAAACACCGCCCTGGCTACTGCGGGAGACCTTCCCATGATGGCGGCCGCGTTCCGCCAGTCCATTGAGGCCGGGCGCTTAGCATACCGTTCCGGTTTAGGACGCGTACTTTCCAGAGGCGCTTCTGCTTCGGATCCGCTGACCGGATTTTTACATGATTAAGGAGGATTTCTATGGAAAACCAGTTTTTTATTGATTCCGATCAGTTATCGGAAATGGCGCTTGAAAAAAAACACCGTCTGGAAAACGATCCTTCTTCCCGCAAAAGCCACATGGAGTACCTGCCTGGCATGGAGCAAATTGAGTCCGATATTTCCTGGAAAGTACTTACGCAGATGAACTCTTTTGATTACAGCCGCTATACGGCAAAAGATGTACAGGCTGCTCTCAAACGCCCTGCCTGCAGCATAGAAGATTTCAAAGCGCTTCTTTCTCCTGCCGCAGAACCCTTTTTAGAGCAGATGGCTGCGCGGGCGCATATGGAAACACAAAAGCATTTCGGGAATACCGTTTACCTGTTCACACCGCTATATATTGCCAACTACTGTGAAAATTACTGCGTTTACTGCGGCTTTAACTGTTACAACCACATCAGCCGGATGAAGCTGACCGCAGAACAAATTGAACATGAGATGAAAATCATCGCAGATTCCGGCATGGAAGAAATTTTAATCCTCACCGGAGAAAGCCATCAAATGAGCGATATTACCTACATTGGCGAAGCGTGCAGGCTGGCGCGCAAATATTTCCGAATGGTCGGCCTTGAAATTTACCCGGTAAACACCGACGACTACCGCTATCTGCACGAATGCGGCGCTGATTACGTCACGGTGTTCCAGGAAACCTATGACACAGACAAATATGAAACTTTGCACCTGCTCGGACACAAACGCGTCTGGCCTTACCGCTTCGACGCACAGGAGAGGGCGCTAATCGCCGGGATGCGCGGTGTTGCATTCTCTGCATTGCTCGGTCTTTCGGACTTTCGCAAAGATGCCCTGGCAAGCGCGCTGCACGTCTATTACCTGCAGCGCAAATACCCGCAGGCGGAAATGTCCCTCTCCTGCCCGCGCTTACGCCCGATTATCAATAACGATAAAATAAGTCCCTCAGACGTCCACGAAACGCAGCTTTGCCAGATACTCTGCGCCTACCGGATTTTCCTGCCCTTTGTCGGCATCACGGTATCTTCCCGCGAAAGCGCCACTTTCCGCAACGGCATCATCAAAATTGCCGCTACAAAGGTTTCTGCCGGAGTATCCACCGGAATTGGCGACCACGAAAGCAAATACACCGGAAAGGAGCAGGACGGCACAAGCGGCGACGAGCAGTTTGAAATCAACGACGGCAGAAGCTTTGAAACCATGTACCAGGACATCGCCGAAGAAGGTCTGCAGCCTGTGCTCAACGACTATCTCTATGTCTAGGCTTATCTGCGTCACCAACCAAACCCTGTGCAGAGGGGACTATCTCGGACAAATCCGAAAAATTGCCGCTGCTTCACCCAGGGCAATTATTTTACGCGAAAAAGATCTGCCGGCAGAAGAATACCGCCTTCTGGCAGAACAGGTACTGGAAATATGCAGAATATACCATACTCCCTGTATCCTCCACACCTTTACGGAAATCGCCATACAGCTACGCGCAGATGCCCTGCATCTGCCCCTGCCCCTGCTGCAGAATTTGTCCGAAGCACATAAGGCGCACTTTATCCAGTTAGGCACATCCTGCCATTCCATCCAGGACGCGAAGGAAGCCGAATCCCTGGGCTGTACTTACATCACTGCCGGACATATTTTCGCAACTGACTGTAAAAAGGGCGTGCCGCCCCGCGGCCTCCCCTTTCTCAAAGACATATGCCAGTCGGTACACATCCCGGTTTACGCCATCGGCGGCATAGACGGCAGCAACTGGAAGTCCGCCATACACGCAGGTGCCGCAGGCGTCTGTATTATGAGCAAAACCATGAAATCCGAAAATCCGGCAGCCTGTTTCAAAAATTTCACATAATCAACCGAAACTATACGCAGGTTAACGTCTGTCCGGTATTGCACCGCAAAGGGCAGACATTCGAAAAGCATATTTGCAAAAGGAAAAACACATGAAAAAGAACACGGAAAAAACAAATGTAATGCGCATATTAGACCAGAAAAAAATCCACTATACCAGCTATTGTTACGCAGACACCGACGTCATTAGCGGTACAGAGGTTGCCGCTGTTTTAAACCAGAATCCGGCCCAGGTATTCAAAACATTAGTCACTGTTTCCAGTTCCAAAAACCACTACGTATTTTTGGTTCCCGTCCAAAAAGAGCTGGATCTGAAAAAAGCTGCCAAATCCGTTAGCGAGAAAAGCATTGATATGCTCTTGTCCAAAGAACTGCTGCCGTTGACCGGATATATCCATGGCGGCTGCTCTCCTATCGGCATGAAAAAGCAGTTTCGGACTGTCCTTGACAGCTCTGCCGCAGACTTTAACTCTATCATTTTCAGCGGCGGTAAAATCGGATATCAGGTTGAACTCTCTTTAAACGACCTGAACAAGGTATTAAAATTTGATTTGACGGATATCACCAAAAGTGATTCCTGATATACCGCAAACGCCAAACACAAAACAGAAAGCAGGTAAACTATGAAATTTAATCCGAACATCCTGTCCCTCTATGTCGTAACTGACCGCTCTAACGACCGTCAAGCCTTCCTTACTCAAATTGAAGAGGCACTTTCTGGCGGCGCCACCTGTATTCAGCTTCGTGAAAAAAAATTGTCCGAAGCAGAATTTACCGAAGAAGCCATTCAGGTAAAAGCCATTTGCAGCCGTTACCACGTCCCCCTCATCATCAACGACAACCTGACCGTAGCATTAAACAGCCGTGCCGATGGTATTCACGTTGGAATGGAAGACTGCCCCGTCCATCAAATCCGGACGCTTGCTGGTCCTGACTTTATCATCGGCTCAACTGCTAAAACCATCGATCAGGCAAAAAAAGCAGAAGCAGACGGCGCCAACTATCTGGGAGTAGGAGCCGTATTCCCATCCCCAACCAAAACAACCGCAATCCGCATTACAACAGAAGATTTAAAAAATATTTGCTCCTCCGTTTCCATACCTGCCATCGCCATTGGCGGCATCACCCATCATAACGTCGCTGCATTACGCGGCAGCGGAATCCGTGGAATTGCCGTTGTATCCGCCATATTTTCATCCGACAATATACGGGAAGCGACGCGGGAACTAAAAGAAGATGTTTTGTTGTTATGAGGTAGAACGGAATAAAAGGAGACAAAATTGCTATGAAAACCACACTCACGATTGCCGGCAGCGATTCCAGCGGCGGCGCTGGAATCCAGGCTGACATCAAGACAATGACCTTAAACGGCGTATTCGCCATGAGCGCCGTAACCGCTCTGACTGCCCAAAATACCACAGGTGTAACCGGTATCCTGGAAGTCACTCCCGATTTTTTGCGGGCGCAAATAGCCGCTGTTTTTTCCGACATTCCCCCGGATGCAGTAAAAGTGGGCATGGTATCTTCCGGCGCCCTGATCGAAACTATCGCCGACTGCCTGACCATATACCGCGCCCCAAACATCGTCGTCGATCCTGTCATGGTTTCCACCAGCGGGGCGCGGCTCATCAATGAAGACGCCGTTGCCGTCTTAAAATCCCGCCTGCTCCCGCTTGCAGATCTCATAACCCCCAATATTCCTGAATCCGAAGTCCTCTCCGGTATTTCTCTTCACGGGGAAAACGACATGGCAAAAGCTGCCGAACGCATTTCCCAAAGCTACGGCTGCGCCGTATTATTAAAAGGCGGCCACAATATCAGCAATGCCAACGATCTGCTCTACGCAAACGGCTGCGCTCAGTGGTTTAACGGCAGACGCATTGACAATCCCAATACGCACGGAACCGGCTGCACACTCTCCAGCGCCATTGCAGCCAATCTCGCAAAAGGTTTTAGCATGTCCGATTCTGTCAAACGGGCAAAGGATTATATTTCAGGGGCCTTGGAAGCTATGCTTGATCTTGGAAAGGGAAGCGGACCTATGAACCATGGCTTCTGCTTAAACGGTGAATATGTCAAAGAACAAAGAGACTGATTTTGCAGAAATTAACTCAATAAAAAATGATAAACTAATTATTTCAAACCGTCAAAAAAGGATCCTGCCATGGCAGGATCCTTTTTATATCTTATTTTGCAGGTGCATCTGCAATCTTATTCTTCCCAATCTTCCTCTTAAACTCAAACCAAAGCTGTGTAGCCACACAAATGGAGGAATAGGAACCACTGATTAAACCAACCATCAGCGGCAATGCAAAATCACGGATAGTTGCAACACCCAGAAGCCAGAGCATAAATACCATAATAAAAGTCGTAATGGAAGTGTTAATACTACGGCTTAGGGTCTGTGTCAGGCTCAGGTTCGAAACCTCTGTTAATCCTGCTGTATCTTTCACTTTCTTCGCTTTTATATTCTCACGGATACGGTCGAAGATAACGATCGTATCGTTGATAGAATAACCAATAATCGTCAGCATGCAGGCAATGAACGTATTACCCACAGAAATACGCAGTACCGCATAGCAGGTAAGCACAACCAATACGTCATGCACCAGGGCCAGAATAGCGCTGACTGCAAACCTGGCATCACTGAAGCGGAACCAGATATAAATAAGCATGCAGACAACTGCAATCAAAACAGCCTTGATAGCATCCGCACGCATTTCAGAGCTGACTGCGGAGCTAATGCTCTCGGACTGGATTTCATCCTCATTAATTCCGTATTTTTCAATAAATACCTGATTTAATTCTTCACGCTCTGCAAGCGCAAGCGTACGCGTCTTGAAAATAATCTGATTCGTACCCTGTACCTGCGTCGTCTGTACATTGCTGTCCCCGGTTACGCCTTCTACTAAAGGAACCATCTCTTTATCAATCTGCTCTACCGTATAACTTTCTTCAAACGGCATTGTGGTAGAAGTTCCGCCGATAAAATCCAGGCTGTAATTTAAGGCATTGCCGCCTGCACCGTTGACGCCCATTGCAATTAAGCCTGCTGCAATCACAACTACGGATATAACAAAGAAAATAAGCCTGCGCTCGATCAGGTGGAACGGCTTAAATGTCTTTCCTTTTCCAAAGAACTTTTCAGCCTTAAGGCCGACTGCAAATAATGCATTCAGGATCAGCCTTGTCACAACAAGCGCCGTAAACATGGACAGAATAATACCGATTGCCAGAGTGCTTGCAAAGCCCTTCACCGAACCGGAACCCAGCATAAACAGCACGGCTGCTGCAATCAATGTCGTAACGTTACCATCAATGATAGCGGACAACGCTTTTTTAAATCCGGTATCCATAGAAGTTTTTACAGATTTGCCGCTGGCAATTTCTTCACGGATACGTGCGAAAATAATAACGTTTGCATCCACCGCCATACCAATGGAAAGGATAATACCTGCAATACCAGGTAACGTCAGTGTTACTTCAAATAAATACAAAGTTGCAATAACCATACAGGTATAAATTGCCAGTGCAATGGACGCTGCAATACCTGGTACAAAATATACAATCATCATAAACAGCATTACAATCATAAGGCCGATTGCCGCTGCTTTTAAGCTGGTAGAAATCGCTGTGCTTCCCAACTGTGCTCCAACTACATTGGAACGCAGCTCGCTTAACTGCAGGGAAAGGGAACCAATACGGATATTGGATGCCAGACGCTCTGCCTCTTCATAAGAGCTAATCTGCGTAATCTGTGCATTTCCTCCGGTAATCGCCTGCTGTACGGTCGGGCTGCTGATTACCTGATCGTCATATACAATCGGAAGATTCTTGTTGACATTTGCAGCCGTCATCTCTGCAAAGGCTTCAGCGCCTTCATCCGTAAAAGTCAAATCTACTACGAATTCATTGTTGCCCATACTGTTCTGGATAGAACCGGCCTGTGCGTCTACAATCATATCGCCCGTCATAAAGGTTTCGCCTTCCGGTGTCTGGAATTCCAGAGAACCCGGCTTTCCAAGCTCCTCTAAAATTGTGTTGGCATCGGTTACACCCGGAATCTCAACGGTAATCCGGTCACCGCCTTCCTGGTAAACAACTGCTTCTGTGCTGTATCCTTCCACACGTCTCTGCAGCTTATAAATCGTATCGCTTAACTGTTCCGACGTCGGATTTGCATCCTCCACCTGATAGGTGATACTGACACCGCCTGCCAAATCCAGCCCCAGCTTGATACTCCTGTCCTCTCCAATTCCGGTAGAAGAAAGAATAATGGATGCATAGTATGCAAGCCCGCCTAACACCAGTGCAATGACTAAAAGCATCGCTACTCCCTGGCCTTTGTTGAAATTCTTCTTCATCGTTGTTTCTTCCTTTCTTTACTCTGTGTCAAGTGCTTCTGCCGCTTTTATCATAATAGCACATTCGACCCGTTTTTTTTGTAATGCACATCCGATATCGTATGCATTGTGAATATCTCCATGGAAATGATAAGAATTGGCTGCACAACCGCCGCTGCAGTAAAATCTTGCAAAGCACTCCCTGCACTTCTCTTTCGCATAAACGTTGCAGCTTTTAAACTCATCTTGCAGAGCTGTATTTAAAATGCCTTCTCTGACATTTCCCATGCAGAACTTTTCATTGCCTACGAACTGATGGCATGGATAGAAGTCCCCCCATGGCGTCACCGCCAGGTATTCTGTTCCCGAACCACATCCGGAAAGCCGTTTTGCCACACAGGGGCCGCCTTCTAAATCTATCATAAAATGGAAAAACAAAAAATCATCTCCATGTTTATGCCGCCTTACCATCTCTGCCGCAAGCCTGTCATACTCTAAAAACAGCCTAGGCAAATCCTCCTCGCGGATGGCATAATCATCCGTTTCCCCCGCCACCACAGGTTCCACGGAAATCCTTTTAAAGCCCAGATCCGCCAGATGCAATACATCCTGTGAAAAATCCAGGTTGTGGTGCGTATACGTCCCTCTTACATAATAATCCTGCTGATTCCTGCCTGCCGCGAACTTCTGGAACTTCGGTACAATCAAATCATAGCTTCCACTGCCGTTTCGAAACGGACGCATCCTGTCATTGACCTCTCTGCGGCCATCTATACTTAAGACTACATTTGCCATTTCCCGGTTAGCAAATTCCATAATCTCATCATCCAGCAAAACGCCGTTTGTCGTCAGCGTAAAACGGAACTTCTTGCCGTGAAGCTTCTCCTGCTGCCTCCCATACGCCACCAGATCCTTTACAACCTGAAAATTCAGCGTAGGCTCGCCGCCGAAAAAGTCCACTTCCAGATTCCTGCGGCTGCCTGAACTGGCAATCAGAAAATCAAGAGCCGCCTTTCCCACTTCAAAAGACATAAGCGCCCTTCTCCCATGATACTCACCTTCCTCCGCAAAACAATAGCGGCAGGCTAAATTGCAATCATGGGCAATGTGCAGGCACAATGCTTTTACTACGGTTGGACGGGCCTTAAAGTCCCCGATATAATCCTCATATTCATCCTCTGTAAAAAGCGTTCCGTCTTTTTCCAGGGCAGCTACTTCTTCCATTGCCTCTGTGAGCTCTTCCTTCCCATAAGACGAGTCAAGCTGCCTTAAAATCTCATCCCTGGAATGAGATTCCCACAGGGCAATCACATCATAGGCCGCGTCGTCTACGACATGCACCGAACCACTGTTTACATCCAGGACGATATTATAGCCGTTATTCTTATATTGATGAACCAACTGAATCTATCCTCTCTTTATCCTTCCTGTACGCTGATACAAAACGTACAAATGACCGCACGCTGCGCGCACGGCCTGATTATGTAGCCTGATATGCCCCACACCCACAAACCATATCAGTCCTGTATGGAACACACAGGGCAAATCCATACGGGCCATACCATACGCTTTACTGTCTGTGGTTCTCGCAGGACTGGTTTCCTACCGTGCAGGAAGTCTTGCATGCGGACTGGCAGGAAGTCTGGCACTCGCCGCAGCCGCCTTTCTTAACCGTATTCTGCAGCTTCCTGGTGTTTAAGGTCTTTACATGTTTCATGGTAACATCTCTCCTTTTTCTCAAATCTTTGATACCGGACGCTTCCGGCTGACACTTATTGCATATTATAGCACAAGTATCTTCATATGAAAAGCACTTTTTTTAATCTCTCGCATACAAATCCCTGGTATATACTTTTTCTTCCACATCTGCCAGCTCTTTACTGTTCCGATTCGCCACAATCACATCCGACATCGCTTTAAACGCGCTCAGATCACGTATCAGCCTGGAATTAAAAAACTGTTCCTCCACAAGGCTGGGCTCATACACCACGACCTCTACGCCTTTCGCCTTCAGCCGTTTCATTACGCCCTGTATCGAGGACTGGCGGAAATTATCAGAATTTACCTTCATCGTGAGCCTGAATATTCCGACCACACACCGTTTTCCTTCTGCAAAACCTGCCTTTTGCAAAATACGATCCGCAATAAAATCCTTCCTTGTGCGGTTCGCATCCACAATTGCTCCAATGATATTATTCGGCACATCTTCATAGTTGGCCAACAGCTGCTTCGTATCCTTTGGCAGACAGTACCCGCCATATCCAAAAGACGGATTATTATAATAAGCCCCGATCCTGGGATCCAGCCCGATCCCTTCAATAATCTGCTTCGTATCCAGCCCCCGGACCTCAGCATACGTATCCAGCTCATTAAAAAACGCCACCCGGAGCGCAAGATAAGTATTGGCAAACAGCTTCACCGATTCCGCCTCCGTCAAATCCATAAAGCGTACCGGAATCTCCTGTTTAATAGCCCCCTGCTGTAAAAGCTCCGCAAAGGTATGCGCCGCCCTGAGCAACCGCTCATCTCCAAGCGGCGCCCCGACAATAATCCTGGACGGATAAAGATTATCGTACAGCGCATGCCCCTCTCTCAGAAACTCCGGAGAAAAAATAATATTTTCCGTATGGAATTTTTCACGGACAGACCTCGTATACCCAACCGGAACCGTAGACTTAATCACCATTATGGCATCCGGATTTGTCTCCAGAACAAGCCCGATTACAGCTTCCACCGAAGCAGTATTAAAATAATTCTTCACCGGATCATAATTTGTCGGCGTTGCAATCACCACATAATCCGCGTTCCGATAAGCCGCTGCGGCATCTGTCGTCGCTGTCAGGTTCAAATCCTTCCCGGACAGATATTCCTCAATCTCTTTATCCAGAATCGGCGATTTCTTCTGGTTAATCAAATCCACCTTTTGCTGTAGAATATCTACGGCATAAACCTCATTGTGCTGTGCCAGTAATATCGCATTGGATAGACCCACATAGCCTGTCCCTGCAATTGCTATCTTCATCTTTTTTCCTCTCTCACGTGTAATATTCTTTATACCACTTCACAAACCGGCGTAACCCGTCCTCTAAAGGCGTATCCGGACAAAACCCAAAATCCTTTTTCAAATCCTCTATATCCGCATACGTCTGGTACACGTCCCCTGGCTGCATGGGGAGCAGCTCCTTTCTTGCTTCTTTGTCAATCACTCCCGCGTCCCTGAGGCACTGCTCAAGCACTTTCACAAAATGCAGCAGACTCTCCGGTTTATGATTGCCAATATTATAAATTTTATAGCGTACACCCTGTCCGTTTTCCACCGGAGGTTTCTCCATCACCTTGCCCACGCCGGTTATAATATCATCAATATACGTAAAATCCCGCTTCATGTCCCCATAATTGTAAATCTGGATTTTTTCTCCCTTTATCATTTTGCTGGTAAACTTAAAATACGCCATATCCGGCCTCCCCAACGGGCCGTACACCGTAAAAAAACGCAGCCCCGTACAGGGTATGCCATACAGCTTACTGTAAGCATGCGCCATCAGTTCATTCGATTTCTTTGTTGCCGCGTACAGAGAAACCGGACTATCCACACGATCTTCTGTAGAATAAGGCACCTTCTCATTCGACCCGTATACCGATGAAGAGGAGGCAAATACCAGATGCTCCACTCCCAAATAAGAGTTCTTCGGATCTGCCCCTCCTGCATCATAGCTGTGACGGCACGCCTCTAAAATATTGTAAAACCCAATCAGATTCGACGAAATATAAGCATCCGGATTGTCAATCGAATACCGCACCCCCGCCTGCGCTGCCAGATTTACTACAATCTGCGGCTGATATTCTAAGAACACCTCCTGCACCAGGGGCCAGTCCGCAATATCCCCTTTTATAAAAGTAAAATTTTGAAACTTTGCCAGTTCCTGTAAACGGCTTTCCTTCAGACTTACATCATAATAATCTGTCATACTGTCAATACCGATTACCCTGACATCCTGTTTTTCACACAAAATCCTTTTTGCCAGATGAAAGCCTATAAAGCCTGCCGCTCCGGTAATCAAAATCATTTTCATGGATAACTATTCTCCTTTTATAAATATTTCTCATATTTATATCATTCAGCTTCTGATCATAGTACCTGCCGCCTGCTGATGTCAAGGTATTTTTGATAATTTATTTCTTTTCTGCTGTTGTAACTCCTTTTGTTACAGATATTATGCATCCTCTTCTCTGTTAAGCTTAAATTTCTCCTGTATTTTTTGTATTATCACATCATCCGTCACCTTAAGATCTCTTAAACCGCCACCATTGCCAATATTCCCGTTGTTATTCCCTGTTCTATCCCTTTTTCTATATTCTCCTGATCTCTCATCAACAACGTCATATACTCATATGTCCATTCCCTGTTTTTCTTTGCCTGCTTTACTGCATCCTTAAGCTTCTTTACATAAGAATCTTTCGTTTCCCTCCCTGCCACATAATCCAGAAAAGCCTTTTAAATTTCAAATATTTTCCGCATATTTTCCACTTCCTCCAGCGTACATCCCAATGCTTCCGCTACCTGTTCGTCCGTCAAATCAGGCGACTTCTTTATCAGACGGAAAATCTGCCCTAACATAAACCTCTCTTCTGCCCTTCCTTTTTCTATCCCTTTCTCTATCCCTTCTTCCATTCCTGCCATCCTCGCTTCCCACTGCTTTACCTGGATGTCCTTTTCGTAGCTGTACTCCGCTGTCAGCATATTCCTCACCTCGCTCCCTTTCCTCTTTAAATAATCAACCAGGATCCCC
>JAAWDZ010000079.1 GCA_022794015.1 Eubacterium sp.
GATTCCCGTATCACGGCTGCGGAGCAAGGAGTTCTCCGGCGTTGTTCTGCAGTATATGAAGAATATCTGAGAGCTGTAATTGTTTCAATCAGAAGTGCGCATTTACTGCGCAATTCGTGTGAAAGCGTACAGACTGCAGGAGCAATCCCCATTGGCGAAAGTAATTTTTATGGGATTGCGGAATATCTGTGAAGGAACGGAACAGATAGGCAGAGTTTTTATATGCGGGGCAGGTAACATGGTCGAGTATTTAGATTTTTTTAATATATACATTATAGGCCTCATTGAGGGAGGCTTTCAGTTTTATTTTCTGGCAAAAATCCTGAAAAAGAAACTATGGCCCCCATTCTGTTTTTTGTTTGGAGTATGTGAGGTGATTGTCACTCGCTTTATTTCAGTTGGCACAGTGACAGGCTTTGTGGTGATGGTATTTCTTCTTACGATATGTGGGATTCTGGTCTGCCATGCGGATCTTAAGTCTTCCCTTCTGTATGCAACCCTGACAACTGAAATCATGCTGCTCTGCTATGGGATTGTGAAATCTCTGATAGGTCTTTTATACGCATGGATGCCGGAAGTTTACTATCATACGGCCGGCATCGCGGCCATGTTGATGAGTGAGGCCGCGTCTCTTTTGCTGACGGGGTTTTGTTATTATATGGTGTATCGCTATTTTTCCAGAGATGTTTTTTATCCAGAGGATGCATCGCATTCCTTTTATGCCGCAGCTCAGATGCAGCAGATGTTTCTTATTTTCATCCCGACTCTGTTGATATCTATTATGAGCCAGTATATTAATATGATTGCATTTGATTTCCAGTATCTAGTCATAGAAAAGGACGAATTTTTCAATTATCTGTTCAGTCATTGGCAGTTGTTTGCTATGCATCTTCTGGGACTTTTAAGCCTGTTTTGTATCTTGTTCTCTTATAAGAAACTACAGCAGAATTTCCGCCTCAGCACCGAAATTTCACTGATGGAACAGGAAGAACATTCCCTGAACCGGTATGTGGAAGAGGCGAAAACCCGTTATGATGAAACAAAGTCGTTCCGGCATGACATCAGAAATCACATCGCAGTGGTGAAAAATCTTCTTCAGAGCGGGAAACTGGAGGAAGCGGTAAGCTATATGAAAGATATGGATGATATGGCGGAAAAATTGTCATTCCCCTGCAGCACCAATAATCCAGTAGTGGATATTTTGGTGGGAGACAAGCTGGGGATGGCCAAAAGCATGGGGATAGATGTGGACTGTTCTCTCCTTCTGTTATATCCCTGCAGCCTGCGGGACATTGATATCTGTATTATCCTGTCAAATGCACTGGACAATGCGATTCAGGCAGTAAAAAGGCTGGATGCCGGTATGGAAAAATATATCCATGTGTCCGGGCGTATCCAGGGTGATTTCCTTATGATGGAAATAGAAAACAGCTTCCATGGGAAAGGCGCGTTCAAAAAAGGGACAGGTCTGTCGAATGTAAAGAAGGTGGCTGAAAAATATGGCGGCGCCATGAGTATCGAGACACAGGAGAATAAATTTGTCCTCCATGTGCTGCTGATCCTTTCACAGCATCCAGAAGGTATCCCACAGCAAATGGATTAACACGTTACTTTCTACAGCCGAAGAAAGAAAAAGGAAGCTGTCTGTAAGGGCGGCTGCCTGATAATATCAAATAGAAGGAGGAACATACTTATGGCAATGCAGGTCCTAAAGGATACCTTTATGCCGTTTGGCAGATCCAGGGAAATGAATGGAAACTATGACCATTCCGGAACCGACTACGCAGAAAGGGTGGAGGAAAAACAGGCCGTCAGAAGGGCGGAAAAAGCAGAGGAGGCAGAGAAGGATGCAGAGGAGAAAAAATCTGGCAAGCCGCCCGAACCACAGGATGAATACATCAGCAGTGAAAAATCGGGAAAAAAGCCTACGGGACTGTACCGGTTAGGCCGGGACGAGAACGGCAGCCGGAAAATCTTTTTTGATGACCCTAAAGCTGACCATGCAGATGGAAAGGATGATCGTTCCGGGGAAGGCGAAGACGGAAAAGGGCCGAAAGTAAGCGGGGACAGTCAGGGAAATCCGGAGGAGAAATGTGTTACAAATACGGATAAAGTTGACAGGGAAATCAAAAAGCTGAAAGAAGAGAAACAGCAGCTGGAACAGCAGATTCAGTCAGCTTTCGGAGATGAAAAGAAAGTACGGGAACTGGAGAAAAAGCTTGCGAAGGTAGAAAATGAGTTAAGCCAGAAAGACAATGATACCTACAGGCGGCAGAATGCTTCTGTATCAGAATAAAAGAGATTTGGATTTTTAGTGTAGTATCAATACCGGGAGATGGTGGCAAATGCGCACTGTTTTCCGGCATTTTCTCTTTTCTATGATGGGCAGTTTGTGACACATGAAATCCTGTCAGAAAAGAAATTCGATAAAATTTTAGCGGATAAAAGAGTGTGAAAAATGATTTACTTAGTCAGACGAACAGAAGAACGGAAAGAACAGGCAGCCGTATTCAGACAGGAATCTTTTACATTTCAGGTGTAAAAGATTCCTTTTTTGGCATGCCATGTGGGGAGAACTTCATGCCGGGACAGGCCACTGGAAACCAAATCCAATCCTCCCACACACCAACGTCTGGCGGCAGCTTTTCTTCCATCTGTTTCTGCCTCCTGTTCTTTAGCGTGAAACACGTAATGCCCTGTCGTGTATACTTCGGCCGCCTTTCTCAGTTCACGCTGAACAGGAGTCTTTCTCAGGGGCGTGTTATCAGGCGCCACCGCCTTTGCCGGTGTGAATGCAGTTAATATTTTCTAAACAAAGTTGTAAAAAATTGGAGGCATTTACATTAAAAATAAACTCCATTTTGAAAAATAGAGAAAAAAATAAAAATTGTTGATTAATTTTTGTTTGTATGATAAAATTAATTCTCAATAAATAAAGGAGGAGGGCAGATGGAGAAACAAAATGTTAAATTGTTATTCTATAAAATAGGAGGTTTTTATGCAATTAAAGAAGTATTTTAGTGCAGTTTTGGCAGCAGCGATCGTCCTGAATACAGGAGCATTTGATGTAATGGCTGCTGGAAGCACAAAAGAGGCGGCTGCTGAGAATAGTCAGGCAGTGTCTGCACCAGAAACGGTTTATGTAGATTCTTTTGGAACAGGAGAACGTTCCGTTTCTTTTAACGAACACTGGCGTTTTTATTTGGGAGATTTGAATGGAGCAGAGGTTCCGGCTTATAACGACGCTTCCTGGAAGAGTGTGAATCTTCCTCATGATTACAGTATTGATCAGGGATTTACTACGGCAAGCCCTGCAGAAGCAGAGAGCGGCTGCGTACTGGGCGGTACCGGATGGTACAGAAAGACGTTTGCGCTTCCATCAGAAGTGGAAGGCAAAGTAGTCAGTGTGGATTTTGACGGCGTGTATATGAATGCTACCGTCTATTTGAACGGCGAGCAGCTTGGAACTCATCCATATGGGTATACACCGTTTTCCTTTGTCCTGCCGGCGGATCAGTTAAAGTATAACGGCGAGGAAAATGTATTGGCGGTGAAGGTGGATCATAAACTGCCTTCCAGCCGTTGGTATTCCGGAAGCGGTATTTATCGTGACGTGAATTTGACGATTACCGATCCTGTTCACGTGTCCTGGTTTGGGACAAAGGTGGCAACGCCGGATATTGAGGATGGAACTGGAACGGTCCATGTGGATACTTGTGTAGAAAATGACAGCGATACAGAAGCAGATGTTTCTGTTATTCAGAAGGTTTACGAAAGGGGAGGGGCAGAACCCGTAGTAACCGGAACTAAGACGGAGGCTGTGACGATAGGGGCAAATAGAACAGGTACAATTGCGTCGGAAGTTACAGTGCCAGAACCGAAACTTTGGTCAGATGAAACGCCCAATTTGTATACAGTCCGTACCGAAGTTTATGTGGGAGAGGATTTAAAGGACAGCTATGACACGGAGTTTGGATTCCGATGGATAGAATTTACAAGAGAAAATGGATTTTTCTTAAACGGTAAGAATATGAAGTTAAAAGGCGTCTGTATGCATCACGACCAGGGCGCTCTCGGAGCCGAGGCATGGGAGCGCGCGACAGAGCGTCAGGTAGAGAAACTGCTGCAGATGGGCGTCAATGCAATCCGTGTGACGCACAATCCTGCTTCTCAGGTATTGATTGATATCTGCAACGAAAAGGGTATGCTTTTAATTGAAGAAGCGTATGACTGCTGGCTTGACTCCAAGAATGGCAATGGGGAAGATTTCGGAAAGTGGTTTGATGTGCCCATTGAAGAAAGTAATCAGATTATTGGGAAAACAGAAGGCGAGAAGTGGTCTGAGTTCAGTCTGAAGGCAATGGTAAAGCGCGGCAGGAATGCGCCTTCTATTATAATGTGGAGCCTTGGCAATGAAATATTTGAGGGTACGAATGGCGCCAACGCTTCCAGATATCCACAGGTAGCGCGGGAGATGATTACTCAGATAGCCGAAGAGGATACCACCCGTTATGTTACTTTTGGAGATAATAAGTTAAAGCATAACGATGGGAACGCTGTTAATACGGCAGCGGAAATTGCCAAAGCAAAAGATTATGGCCTGCCAGGAGGGATAGTAGGTTATAATTACATTAATTCCTCACAGATTCAGGCGGGATATAATCGTGGCTGGATGGTTTATGGATCGGAAACAGCATCTTCTGTTAACAGCCGCGGTATTTATGACAGAAAGCAAAGTAATGGTGATGCGAGCAAAGGCGACAAACGTTTAACTTCTTATGACAAGAGCTGTGTAGGCTGGGGACTTACGGCGAACGCCGGACTTTGGATCACCATGCGGCAGGATTTTAACGCAGGAGAGTTTATCTGGACAGGTTTTGATTATATCGGAGAGCCGACGCCTTGGAACAATACAGGAGGCGTTGCGGGAACATGGCCGAATATTGCGAAAAGTTCTTATTTTGGTATTATTGAAACGACAGGTTTCCCGAAAGATAATTTCTACTTGTATCAGAGCCAGTGGAACGATAAATTACATACGCTCCATGTGCTTCCTGTCTGGGATCGGGATGAAATTATGGTCGACGAAAACGGTAAAGTAGAAGTAGTAGTTTACAGCGATGCTCCGGTTATAAAACTTTATTTAAACGGAGAGGAAGTAGGTACTGCAACGGCAACGCGTACGGATACGCCTACCGGCGGATATCAGCAGTATACGACAGGAACAGGATACTTTAGCCCAGGAAACGGATCCACTTCTTTGTTTGCCACATTCAATGTGCCGTATGAAGCTGGAAGGCTGGAAGCAAAGGCGTTTGACGCGGAAGGAAATCAGATTACTGACACAGATGGACGCAGTTTTGTAGAAACGACGAAGAAGGCCGTAAAGCTTACCGCAGAAGCAGATCGCAATACAATTACGGCAGATGGAAAGGATTTAAGCTATATCACAATTGACGCAGCAGATGTGGATGGAAAATTTGTCAATGGCGCAGAGCCGGAAATCACAGTATCTGTAGAGGGTGACGGCGTATTAATGGCTCTTGACAATGGCGTCCAGAACGATGTAACTTCCTATCACGAAGCGACAAGGAAAGCCGGAAAAGGCAAGCTTTTAGCAATTGTACAGTCTACAAAAATGGCAGGAACTTTTACGGTAAAGGCAAAAGCAGATGGATTTACAGAGGCTGCTGTAGAAGTAAAGACGACGGCGGAAGATACGGATCCTACGCAGAAGACAATTGCAAGCTATGAAATTTCCAGACATTATTATATTCAGAAGGGGTCAGCCCCGGTATTGCCAGCTACCGTGAAGCTGAATTACACAGACGGTACCTCTGAAATGAAAAATATTACCTGGGATGAGTTTTCGTCCAGCATACAGGAGGATTGTGTGGTGTTAGGCACAGTTGCGGATACCAGTTTGCGCATCCAGGTTTATATTACTGTAATTGACGGCGTAGCAGCGATTTTGAATTATTCGGCAGCTATAGGTGTTGGTGCAGAGTTCGCTCTTCCTGCAGCACGTCCGGCAGTTATGGCAGATGGTTCTATTCTTTCAGCGGAATTTCCGGTAACATGGGATGATACGGTAGATACTTCTGAGGAAGGAATGCAGATAATAGAAGGCCGGTCAAACGTATTTGGCAATGACATAATAGTGACTGCGTCTGTACGCGTGACAAAGGGCGGTTACAAAGACGGATCGGATGCTTTGCCGGCGGTGCCGGAAATGTATCTCAACGGAATTTCCAGCAATGAACGCGACAGCATAGCAGAGGTTTTAACGAAGTTAAAGGATGACAGAACATCCCAAGAGGATGTTGCATGGAGTGGACGCGGAACCCTGGATTTCCGTCTGGATACAGCGATTGATTTAAAGGATTTTACTTTATATCTCAAGGAAACGGCGCCCTCATCTGATACGATGAAGGTATATACTTCGGATAATAACGGAGAAACATGGAAGCCGACAGAGTGTAAAATCAGCAACAGACGGTCAGACGGAGTGATAGTTCGTACCTTTACGTCTGTCAAGGCAGTTTCAGATACATATTTCCGTGTGGAATTTACTAAAAATACAACGCTTCTGGAAATGCAGATAAATTCCAGGATACCTACATTTGCGATTGGGGAAGATGCAGCGCTTTCTTATCTGAAAGCAGGAGGCTATACGGCAAGCGATGAAAATCTGGATAAAGGATGGTTTGGTATTGCAGACCCGAATGCAGATTTAACAGAAATCAAAGCGACCGGAAAAGACAATGCAAGTGTTACGGTTCTTCCGGAAGATGAAACGGGCGTTATCAGAATTCTGTTAGAATCAGAGGATCACAATGAGCGCAGCGTTTATCTGATATACAAAGGAAAGGAAAATCCTGGTGATGCGGCTTATGGTGGATTTGATTATCCTTATACGGATATGACGTTGTCAGCGGCAAGTTATCAGAATAATGAGCCTGCTTCAAAGGCGAATGATGGAGATATAAGTTCGCTCTGGCACAGCAGGTGGCAAGCTACCGAGGGTAGCGGTGTTGGAAAAACGGATCTTGCGCAGTATCCGGAGGAGAGATATCTGCAGATGGCGCTGAAGGAAAAAACATCTATCAATGCACTGCGTTATATGCCACGTTCACAGGCAGGAAACGGTACTGTTGTGAAATATGAGATAAGAGTTTCTAACGACGGGAGTTTGTCTGACGCGCAGTGGGCGGCATTAGAGCCGGTTGCTCAGGGAAGCTGGAACAGAACATACGGGTGGAAGATAGCGGAGTTTAACGAAGCGGTAGAAGCCCAGTATATTCGTCTGTATGGTGTAGAGACGTGGGCTGATAGCGGTAATAACAGATTTATGTCAGCGGCAGAAGTAAGGGTGTGCAGCGGCAAACCAAAAGGAATCTCTGCTCTTAATACAAGCATAGTATTTGGCGATGGAGACGATATACTGGATTATACCGGAGGCGAACTGAGACCAGAACCGACAGTTCATTACACAGATGAATCAAATAATGACGTAGTTCTGGTAAAGGGAACCGATTACCAGTTGAGCTATCGGAACAATGTAGAACCAGGTAAAGCAGTCGTTGTTGTTACTGGTATAAATAAATATACGGGTATTGTAGAAGCCGAATTTACCATCAATGCAGTAGATGAAGCGATTACAGGTTATGAAGAAATCAGAGTGGCGACAGAAAAAGGTGTGTATCCAACACTCCCAGGCGTCATTACTGCAAATACCAATCTGGGAACCAGAGTTATGGAGGTCAAATGGGATCGGATTCCGGACAGCCTGTTAAATAAAGATGGTACATTTGTCATTCAGGGAATTGTGACAGAAACAAAAGCAGTGGTACCGGCGACTATTGTTGTAGGTGATACCGGCGAAGGCCCTGGAGATGCGCTTTTGGTAACTGCAGAAGATGAGATGGTTGAAATAGAGCAGGGCGAAGCGAACGAAGGGCAAACCGTTACGTTCCGGGCAAAAACAGGATATGAATTTAAGAAGAAGCCGGTTCTTATTAAGAGTGAAGACAGAACGTCGTCAGACGTCGCAGTCAGTCAGGGACAAGACGGCAGTTATACATTTACAATGCCGGGTTATGCAGTAACAATTGTCGGAGAACCTGTCAGATTGACCTATACGATTACCTATCATTTGGGTGCAGATACCGTAGATAACAAGAATAATAAGACAGAGTATACCATAGAAACACCTTCCTTTACCTTGAAGAAACCTGTCAGACAGGGCTATATATTCCTGGGATGGACTGGAACAGATATTACAGAGCCAACAGCAGAGGTGACTATTCCTCAGGGAACAACGGGCAATCTGGAATTTACGGCAGTCTGGAGAGAAGGCGAGGAGTATAATATTACGTTTGATACCAATGGAGCCGGCACATTAGAAGTTCAGAAGGTTCCTGTGACTTCCGGAAAAATAACGGAACCGGAAGTGAAAAAGCATGGTTATGATCTGGTTGGATGGTACAGCGATGCAGAGTTTACCAGGAAATGGGATTTTGAAAACGATCTGGCAGACAGAGATATGACGCTTTATGCGAAATGGCAGGAAGGACAGATTAAGCTTAATACTAATATTTTACGTTATATAGGCGAAGAGTTCAGCATGCCGTCTGAATTGAGCATTACGATAGCGGGTGAAACTTTTAATACGAATGTAGTGTGGAATGCTGAAGAAGTGGAAACTGTAATGAATGCTACAAATGCGGGTAAATACAAAGTAACAGGAACGCTTTCTGATCCGGAGGGAAGAGAGATTGAAGTTTGGGTTCCCGTATCTCCGGCAAACATTGTATATTTCTTAGACACAGGAGCAAGTAATTTTACTGCGAATGGGAAGATTGTGACAGATGCCAATCTTGATACCATCCTGAACAAAAATGCACAGGGCGGGGTTGTTCCGGACGGAGCATATAGCGCGCAGACAGGATGGGGCTATACCAATCCGGATGAAGAAGTAGAAGCTAATAAAAGTGGAGATGCATATGATACAATACGTAATATGACAAATCCGGGAGGACGTAAAAAGACGTTATCTTATCAGTTTGATAATCTGAAGGAAGGCAAGTATAATGTGATAGTTGGATTCTACGACCCATGGGGTGCCGCTGACAAGACGATTCGTCGTGCTAACATTACGTTAGAGGATAAAGAGAATCATGAGATAGCAACAAGAGAAGATTATCTTATCACAAACAAGAAGGAAACAGTTTCCTTTAACGATGCCGTACTGGCGAAAGACGGTTCCTTTGTACTGAATATTGCTCCCAAAAATGAAGATAATGCAAACTGTGACGTTATGGTCAGCTTTATTGTCATCCAGTGCACGGAATTAGCAGTGCCAATTACATCCATTCAGACAGAGGAAACAGCGAAGACGCTTCTGGTAGACGATACTTATCAGATTGAAGCGACGGTTGCGCCAGCAGATACGACGGACGATAAGACATTAACGTATACTTCAAAATCGCCGGATATCGCAGAGGTGGATGCAAACGGTCTGGTTACGGCAAAGAAAGCAGGAACAGCAGAGATCGAAATCGCCTGTGCGCGTGAAGGAATTAAAGCAAGCGTAATGATTACCGTTGAGACGAATCCCGTGCCAATTACGGAAATTCAGGTTACAGAAGCAGAAAAGACAATCGAAGTAGAGGATACCTATCAGATTCAGGCGACAGTATTGCCGGAAAATACAACAGAAGATAAGAAACTGAACTATGTGTCAAAGAATCCGGAAGTGGCGGAAGTAAATGCCAGCGGTCTGGTAACAGCGAAGTCGGAAGGAACGGCTGAGATTGAAATCACCTGTGTACGTGAAGGGATTACAGCAAAAGTAACAATCACGGTTGAGAAAGAGCCGGCAGTTGAGAAGCCGATTACAGCGATTCAGGTAGAAGAAGCAGAAAAGACAATTAAAGTAGACGAAACCTATCAGATTCGAGCAGCGGCAGAACCTGCAGATACAACCGATGATAAGACACTGACGTATACCTCAAAGAATACGGCTGTAGCAACGGTAGATAGTAAGGGTCTTGTAAAAGCCGTAAAAGAAGGTACCGCAGAGATTGAGATTACCTGTGCACGAGAAGGAATCAGTGCAAAAGTAACAATCACGGTTGAGAAGAAGCCGGCCGTTGAAACACCGATTACAGCGATTCAGGTAGAAGAATCTGCAAAGACAATTAAAGTAGACGAAACCTATCAGATTCGAGCAGCGGCAGAACCTGCAGATACAACCGATGATAAGACACTGACGTATACCTCGAAGAATACGGCTGTGGCAACGGTAGATAGTAAGGGTCTTGTAAAAGCCGTAAAAGAAGGCAGCGCAGAGATTGAGATTACCTGTGCGCGAGAAGGAATCAGTGCAAAAGTAACAATCACAGTTGAGAGGAAGCCGGCAGTTGAGACACCGATTACAGCGATTCAGGTAGAAGAATCTGCAAAGACAATCAAAGTAAATGAAACCTATCAGATTCGCGCAGCGGCAGAACCTGCAGATACAACTGATGATAAAACACTGACGTATACCTCGAAGAATACGGCTGTAGCAACGGTAGATAGTAAGGGTCTGGTGAAAGCAGTAAAAGAGGGTACCGCAGAGATTGAAATTACCTGTGCTCGCGAACAAATCACAGCGACGGTTACAATTACCGTAATCAGTGATAATATTGCAAGCGCTGAGGAACGCAGCAAGCTGGATGCGGAAGTGAAGAGCTTGAAGAGCGTATATCAGGATCTGTCCAAATATACGGCTGAAAGTGCAGACGTATTCCAAAAAGCATTAGAAGCGGCGGAGAAAGTTCTGAATACTCCAAATGCAACAAAGGCACAGGTCAATGAAGCATTGAATAATCTTGCGGCTGCAAAAGCAGGTTTGAAAGAAAAATCACCGGAACAGCCAGCGCCGACGCCGCCTAAGAAGGGTTATAAATTTAAAGTTGGTGTTTTACAGTATCAGGTAACGAAATCTGCAGCTAAGAACGGTACGGTAGCAGTAATGAAACTTATGCAGAAGAGCAGTAAGAAGGTTACCATCCCAGCCACTGTAAATGTAGGCGGATTTACCTTTAAGGTAACAAGAATAAATAAAAAAGTATTCCAGAAGTGTAACAAACTGACGGAAGTGAAAATCGGAGCAAATGTTGTTACAATTGGACCAAGATGTTTCTATGGATGCAAGAATCTGAAGAAGATTACATTCCAGGGAACAAAGGCGCCAAATGGCCGTAACAATGCGTTTACAGGAATCAGGAAAAATGCAAAAGTCGTGCTTCCGAAGAAGACCACAAAGAATCAGTTAAATAAATTCAAGAAGACAATGAGGTCTGCAGGAAAGAGAATTGTTTTCAAGAAATCAAAGTAAAAATTAACAAAAACTTTTACCCATTTGTATGAAGTGGCAAAGTCAAGGAGGCTATTGAGAATCAGATAGTCTGACGCAGGGGAGGCTGTAATGTATCAGAATTACAGCCTCCCCTGTAAATGATTTCTAAGGGTTCATATTTTATGGGAATTCTGTTTTTTTTCTAATGGCTTAAGGTAGTCAAAAGTACAGAATCATGGTATACTTCCACTAAAAGAAAGTGGAAAATACCAGAATATAATTGTATACGTTCACAGATGAGGAGCAGAATACTATGGGAAACGAGAAATCAAAGATTTTTGATTCATTATTAGATACGTTTGAAAATCCGGATATCAAAGCATTTGCAAAAACCTGCATCAACACGATTCCAAACTATTTTTGGGATGTAGGGGCTTCGAGTACCGGAAAATACCATCCGAAATATGCCCTGGGTGATTTGGGCCTGGCCCGTCATACGTGTGCCGTGGTAAGGTTTTTGAATCATATACTTAGCGTTGACTGCTATCGGAACGACTTCACGTCAAGAGAGAGGGATTTGCTCCGTGTGGCCGGAATTATGCATGACTCCAGAAAAAGCGGCAATGATTCTGAATTTACCCGAAATAAATATACCAAATTTGATCATCCGATTCAGGCAGCAGATGTGGTACGCAGTCAAAAAGGCCTGCTTCCGGAAAGTGAAATTGCTCTTGTGGCAGATACGATAGAAAGTCATATGGGTCAGTGGAATAAAGACTGGCGCTCCGGAACGGTTTTACCGCTGCCGGAAACCAAATACCAGAAAATCCTTCATCTGGCCGATTATCTGGCCAGCAGGAAAGATATTGAAATTCTGTTTCAGGGTTATCAAAAATCTGAGAATCAGAGTGTGCAAACGGAGGAGTACATATTTAATTTTGGCAAACACAATGGAGAAAAACTAAGTGATGTCATAAAGAACGATCCAGGATATATCGCCTGGGCGAAAGAGAATATTACAAGAGAACCTGTCCGGTCAGTGTTGGCGCAGCTGTAAAATGGTGGAGCAGTCCGGGCAGCCTGCCTTTGTCGGTCTATGGATTGCTGCCGGAAGGAGTCTGTGTATCTGACAGTTTTATAACTACAAATTTTTTTTGAACTGAAATATACCCTTCTTGGGGATAGCATGGCATGTCTTCCGCGATTTTTATAGCTTTATTGCGGTACTTTCCATTATATTCTACTTCAAGTCCAAGGGCCTTCATGAATCCCGTAATACGCCATGTTGCGCCTGTAGGATTGCCCACAGAGTGATCCCACTGGAAAAAGGAATATCCATATATATCTGCCGGTTGCGCTGCTCCGTTTAACCTGGCTTTTCGTTCTCCCACAAAAATTACCGGTACGCCTTTTGCCTCTTCTATTCTTCCCAGATCTGTTGCAATCGTCTGAGCAACAATGGAATCTTCCCGATATCTGATATCCTCCGTATATTCGAGCCTTAAAATTAATGATATACAAATCCAGATCATGATGGCTGCAACTGTCATGCTGCCCCTCTTCGTCCAGATTAGCTTTTTATCTGCCATTTTATTGCACATGCCCCAAAATAGCATGCAGGCAGCGGCACATGCCAGCGGCAGGGCGAACTGCGTTCTTGCAATGGCTTTATCCCCTATGTAAATGCTAAAGAGGAATGGAGAAAACATTAGTCCAAGCAGACCTGGTAACAGCATAAAAAAATTTTTTTTCTTAATGTAAGTGTAGATACAAAACAACAGAAGGATACAAATACATGCCAGCGGAAATGCCGAAACATCAGACTCCATGTACCAGTTTAGCGTACATTTTATATGATCCAGGATCAGGGAAATGCTCTGTGTTACAGGATACTCTCCCCATTTGATCTGAGCGTCCAGATAGTAACTGTTTGCAAGAGAACGGCTGATGGCCTGATTATAAGCAAAATATACAATGCCAAAGCCAGTGATCAGTCCTAAAATATGTTTGGCATAGATCTGCCATGCTCTTTCTGAATCTCTGAAGAAATCCAACAGATAGCAAGTGATGCATAATCCAATATACAAAAGAACACAGCTCTGGTATGATGCGAGGCACCACACACCGAAAAAAAGACAGAGCACGAACCAGTAAATTTTTCGCTGTTTTAAAAATAAAATTTCGCATAGAGAAAAGACGGAAATTACTCCATAGAGCATACCCATTACAACTTCTGCACGCTGAAGGCTGAAATAAAACTGTATCATCCATACCGGACATGTGGAAAACAGAACGGCAAACCAGCCGTATGGATAATGGTCGTCTTTTCCGCTTACAATCCAGCATAAAAATGCAATTGAGCTGCCCAACAGTATAAAACCACCTAAAAACAATACACTGCCCAGATAAGGATTATATTCTAAAATGCCAAACAAGCGCTTTGTAACCAAAAGTCCCTGCCGTCCAATGCTTTCCCACTGCATAGTTACTCCCGGATAGTTTATCACATGCTCTGTGTCAATTCCTACAATCTGGGAGAAAACCAGGTGTCCATAACAAATCAGGCATACACATGCATTGATTAATAATGCTGTTTTGTGTATGTGGAGAAATTCTTCTGCTTCATGGTATATCTTTTTCATCAATATTTCCTCCGGTCTTATCGGGGCTTTCGGATATGCTTAGTACTGCAGTATTCCGAGCCAGTTGTTTCCTCGTCCTATTATACATAAGAACTGAAAACTCTGCAAGCAAATTAAGTGATATGGTTTTCATGGCTTTTATAGAGCCGCAAATTTTTTGGGACGTACTGTTTTGGTATGGATCTTAATATTCGAATGAGCCAAGATCACCAGCTCTGACGCTTAAAAAAAATTAATAAAAAAACCTCCCATTTTACGGGGAAATAAGAGATAATAGAATTAACCAAAAAACTATTTTTTCGCATTACCCATAAAAGAGAGGAGGTTTTACCATGAAGCAAGAATAAAAA
>JAAWDZ010000080.1 GCA_022794015.1 Eubacterium sp.
AGCACAATTTCAGCCCCTACACAATCACGAATCTAAAACGCAACAAATCTATAACAATGAACACATTAGAAAAGCTATGTAAAATCCTTAATTGTCAGGCTGAAAGCATAGTTATCTTTACTGAAGATGAATAAAAGCACAATCAAGGCAGAATAACAAAGTGCGTTATTCTACCTTTTTCAATTTTATTCAGACAATGAAAATGTCAAGACAGAAAAGAGTATTTTCAGATAAAAAGAATCTGAAAATCTTCCTTTTCAATCTTGACATTTGCGCCAGTTATTTCAAATAGTGATTTACTGTTACACTAAGCCTATTATGACCGAGGGCTTGTGAGACAATGTATATATCGTCTTTTAAGCCTCTAAATGCTGTTGCCCTATCACCTCTAGCATAATAAGTGTTATAGCCCTTATTTGCCCTCTCAGGGTACTTTAAAGCATATTCTTGCGCCTTTTCTTTATCATCAGAGACTAAGTTATAAAGCGATTGTGCGTATTCTCTACGATAGGCGTGTATATCCGCAGCGTTATGTATCTTATCAAACAAATGTTCGTTATTTTCTTTTGTGCTAATAAACTCTTTTATAGCTTCTTGATATGCAGGCAATACAGGAGCAAGGCGATTGCGACCGCCCTTAGAGCCTTCAAAGCTCACCCAAAGATTACCTTTGCTATCAGCAAAGAAATCTTTGCGTGTTAGCTTTTGAATGTCTTCACGGCGTCCGCCTGTTGCCTTTGCTATGTTTACAAGGTCTTTGTTGCGCTCTTCCGAAAAGTGCTTTTGTCTTTCTGTATCTTGTCTACTTCTTGTTATTTTGTCTATGGTTCTTGCTTCTTTAAACTTATAGTCAATTTCTTTACTATACAGTTTACCGAGTGCCGCTTTTTCAGCCTTTAAAGTATACAAACTTTTGCCTTGTTCTTCTCTATATTGCAAGTATTCTTTTGCGTATTTTTCTATTTTGTTAATGCTTGCGTATTTGTTGACACCTTTTTCATTAATGCACCACTCAACAAAATGTGTGCAATGTTCTAAGTAGGTTTTATATGTATTTATGCTATGAATAGTATCAACACGAATATTTACAGCACTTAAATCTTTACCTTGTGCTTTTCTTTCTTCTCTTACTTCATTTTTTGCCTTGTGCCTACTTTCACCTATACGCATTTTTGAATTAAGATTTGTTTTAATTTGTTCTTGTAGTATTTTGATTAAATCACCACCTTTTCAAGTAAAATATTTTTTCTATCTTGTAATAATTTTATCTTTTCTTCATACTTCCTAGTATCAGGACGACGACAAATATAATCTTCAATACCCTTAAAACACCAGCCACAATGAAAACAATCATCTATACAAGGATATTTTTCACAATCTTCTATTTCACTTGTTATTTCTGTAATTTCACAATCTAATTCATCAATCCAATTTTTTAATATTTCTTTATTCATATTTTTCATTTCCTTTCTTTTCTAAGTTTATTTTTTTGTCAGCCCCCTACTCGTAAGTAGGAGACTAATATATTTTTGTTAAGTATGTGAGATTGTTTTAGTGTTTCTCGTTCACTTTAATTTGTCATTTTTAGCGTTGACTTGCTTTTTTGTTTTCCATTTTTTCCAACTAAAAAAAAACAACTATATTCTTGCCAGTTGTTTAAAAATTGTTATATCCTATACTGTTTTTAATCTATACTTTTAAAGATGTGTTTAACATCATTCCTAAACTTACAAGTTTTTTTCTATTACTCAAAAACTTCCCAAAAAAAGAGTGCTAACTTAAGAAAACGCTAGGTTTTATATTTACTTTTGGACACATGTTTTTATGTGTACCGATTTACTTTATATTTTAATTTTATCAAACAAATGTTCTAAATGTCAAGACAACGGCGTTTATAAATACAAAAACTTACGTTTTTATACTTATAACCCGTTGTCTTAAGCAAGTTTTACGCAATAAAAAACAAGGGCAATCACGCCCTTGTCAATTTAAAAAAAATCTTCTTCTTTGGCTTGCTGTTCTTCTATATATTCGTTGTAGGCTTCTTTATCTTTTGAATTACCGAAAAAGTCTTCAACGTCCATATCATCAGAACTATACCAAAGATCATTGTCTTCATTTTCACCCCAAGACTTTAAGCCGAAAGGATCGAAATAGCTAACACCGTCAGAAGAGATATAATCAAATTGTGGTTCTTCTTCTGTTCCCCTGTTCTTTTGATAAAATACCTTATCAACATTATCTTCTCTAATAATGACTTTATGTATTCTTCTTAGGAACGCTTGCCAAGTTGTTGAGTGGTCTTCTTGGATGCTTTGATATTGTTCTTCTAAAGATATATTTGTTGTAATGAATACTTTACGATAACAGGCAACTTTATTGCTATAACGAGAAGGTAAAGAGAGAGGATAACCGTCAAGGAAGTTTAACATATCTTGTATCTTTATATTATTTCTAAACTCTTCAAAACTTATAACATCTTGATTATTATAGTTATCAAAAGGATGATCGTAATCTGTCACACGATATACATTAGTATATCCATATGTTTCCATAACACCCCTTGTTTTTCCTTTTCCAGTCTTTCCGAAAATATATGTAACCTCAAGGTCACGCCATTCATTTTTATATTTATCAGTTAATAAGTCATTTCTTACACGGTCAATATTTGAAGCATATTTTATATAAAAAGCATTTTCATTATATATTTCAGCGTTAGACATTCCTCTTAAAATCATATCCCTTAATTCGATTAAATCATATCTTTTACCTTGTTCTTCTTCAGGCACTTCACCACTTTCATATTGCATACCTTCTTGCCTTGTGTCTTCTTTTTCAGAGCCTTCATATTTTCCAGTCTTATATATATAATCTCTATTATCTTGACAAGTGCCAACACAATATTCAAGATGTGCGCCAGGGAATACTTTTAATAAACTACTTCCCCTTATTCCATTATGATTTTTAATAAATATATGCCAGTGTCTTTTGCCTGTTTCTTTCCCTATTTCTTCACAATAACAGAAGTAATCCGTTGCAGGCCATTTCTTTCTTATTACATTTTTTAAGTTATCAAACTCTATACCAATTTCATCTATATTATTTATTGTTAATTGCCATTTACGACCTCTCATTTGAGATACGTTTTTCATTTCACTCATAAAAAAATCTCCTTTCATTTATCTATTTTATTTAGACATAAAGGAGCATAAAAACATATATATCAATTCGATAGACATTTAATCTATTGACATTTTATTCTATTTATTATATTATATATATAACAATAGTGAACGAATTAAAAAAATTGTTTCTATTGCTAAATACTCTATATGTTTTTATGTTCCAAGCCGTTGCCCAACGGCTTTTTTTTATATCCATAAATAAATTGTATAATATTAATTTAATTAAATCAAGATATGCACATTTTTGCATTTATAAATTGTTATGTTAATTGTTCTAATTCTACGAATTAGAACCTTTTTTATATTTTTTATACGCTACGACGGCGTAAGCCGTCTCCGACTTCGCTTGCCGCAACTCTTGCAAGGCTTACGCCATTGCTTCGAGATTGCTAACGCTCATATGTTAATTACCAAGTGCCTTTTAAAACTCAAAAAAGCCTATAATTGCTTTTTGGCACAGAAGTTAATTTTTTGGCACAAGTGCCTTGTGCCAAAATGACAGCCCGCAAACCCGCATAAAATAAGGCTTTTTCGAGTTTTGGCACTTGGCACAGAAGTTGCTTAAGGTAATACTAGGGAACCCCCCACCGCTTCACGGCGGTGCCCCCCTGTGGACCTTAAGCAACTTCTGCGCTTATTGTAATTAACAAAAAAGGCACTCTATTGAGTGCCCTCATTATCACTTTAACGCTTTAGTGTATTAAAGCTATCTTAACTTGCCCCTACGTTTTGGTGCATTGTCTTTCTTAGTAAATTGTTGTTGTGGATTGTAAACCGTATCAGCAAACAGTGACACACCTAAGTCTTTAAGATAACCCTCTGTTACGCTTATATTACTATGACCTAGCACTTGACATAAAGTATATACGTCTTTTGTTTGTATATAAAAATTTTTGGCGAATGTATGCCGAAACAAATGTATACTTGTTTTTTCTACGCCGTGTGACCTGTTATAACTTGCTACATTACATTGCATAGTATGATTAGCCATTCTTGTGTTATCACCTTTACAGAATAAATAATCATCAGCAGACAAACGGAACAACTGAATATATTTCTTTAAAATCTTTATTACATCATCATTTAAGTTTAAAGCCAGACCTTGATTATTCTTTGTTGTATCAACATACACGACATTATTTTTAAAATCTATATCCTTAACAAGAATGTCAAGACTGGAAGAAAGACGAAGCCCTGTCGATATTAGCAAGTTAATATACACCCATGTCTGATACTGAACCTCTGAACAATTACGGTTAGGCTTTTCTAATAATGTTTTTAATTCTTCATCAGTATAACACCGCTTAACTTTTTTCTGATATTTAGGTATCTTTACAGGGAAAACATCAGTGTATTCATTTTCTTGCAACCAATAGATAAAAGCCCGAACGCTTCTGCAGTATGTAGCAACCGTTGTGTCACTCTTTCTATCATCTTCCTGTAAATCTTCCACCCACCACTGATAATGGTCTTTATTGATTAGACTGGTTGTAAAATCCCACATATCATTACTGTCTATAAAGTTGCGTATGTGCATATCATAGGTTTTCAATGTGCTTTCAGCCGTATTCTCTGTACGCTTGTCTTGATAAAATTCTTCTAATGCGTCTTTTGTTTTAATGTTTTCATTAACCATTATAGCCCTTCTTCTTATCATATTTGTGCGTCCTTTCTTTGTGAAATCTAACGCACAAGACTATTTTAAAACGAAGTGCCAAAACCGACAACCCCCAAAAGCAAAAAAATAACGATAAACCTTGATTTTTCAAGACTTATCGTTATTTAGTGCGGAAGATGGGACTTGAACCCACACGAGCGCATTGCTCACAAGATCCTTAGTCTTGCTCGTCTGCCAGTTCCGACACTTCCGCTCATGAATCAGCTTCTGCTGACGACCAGTTTATAATAACAAATTCTTTTTCATATGTCAACATTTTTTTACACAAATTTTTTTAAGAAAATATTCAATTTTCTCTTGACTTTTCCACCCGGACAGTGTATTATACTTTTTGTCAGTTTTGAGCAGGAATGGCGGAATTGGCAGACGCGCAGGCTTCAGGTGCCTGTGGCAGCAATGTCGTGAGGGTTCAAGTCCCTTTTCCTGCACTTCGAAAAGGCTTTAAAGCACTGGTTTTCCGTGTTTTAGGGCTTTTCTTTTTTGAGAATGCAAGTTCTCTGGACTGGCAATATTGAATGATATCAAAATGCCAGAAGTTCGCAAAGGCAAAAAACCTTACCCTGACTGGCTTCTGGCATTCTGAGTTTCAAACACGCTCTAACATTCAGTTAATGGCGATTTTTGATATAATTTCCGATTTATTTGATTACGTTTAAATTCAATTTCATCTAATACCTCTTGACAGTTCACTTTTTTCGCTACTCTTTCTATTTCTTCAAGCAGTGATATTTGATCTGATAAAATACCATTGTATTCTTTTTCAGTCATTGGCATATAATCAACTACTTTCTATATGTGCCGTTTATATGGTAGTTCTATTATACCAATATGCGGTTTGCGTGTAAAACCTTTATTCAGTTATCAATAGGCATTAAACAAAATAAATCCATCTAAAAATTATTTTCCTGCATGACCTACAGCTTTTCCATTAAAATTTTCAACAGCATAATGTGGTATTCTTCATCCTGTATAATTCTTTCCAGCACAGCATTCACATGTCTGTCATTCATCATACTGATATGCATTCTATATTGCTTGATTGCCGCCTTTTCCGATTCCATATCGGCAACCAGCATCCTCTGGGCCTGCTCCGGAATCGCAAGGTATTCGGGTGTCCACATCCGGCTCTTGCCATTTTGCCCTTTTGCCACAAAATCCACCTTTCCGCCAAGCAGACAAATCAGCTCTCCAAGCTTTTGCAAATGCATCATTTCCGCCATGGCAATCCCCAGAAGCGTCTTTGCCAGCGGGCATTCTTCACAGGAAAGGCGGTTTTCGTTGCAGATATACTGTGTAATAGCGGACAGTTCGGAAACCGGACCACAGTAATCCACGCTTAACAGATTTGCATACGCCATATTTTTTCTCTCTGCCTGAATTGGCGGATAAGGCAGCTCCAGCATAGTCGGCCGAATGCCTGCAAAACTGCAGGTGTTAATTAAAATATTTTTATTCTCTTCTGCCATCTCATTTACTTCCAACTTCCTTTTAAGATAATATATTGCATTTTTTTCACACTGTGCATGAATTAAAATAAAAAATTCCCAAAAATTTTAAAAAATTTAATAATTTTCTCAGGAAAGTTTCATATAATGTGCATTGAATTGTCAAAAACAACCGTTATACTGTTATTATAACGAATATAGAAAGAGGAAAACGACACACAAATGACAAATGAGCAGTATCACACATTCATACAGCCTTACTCGGATGCTACAGAAATTCTGCGCGCTCGGTTAAACGTACTCGAACACAACCTGTATCACGAATCAGCCGCCCATCCGATACACAACATTCAGCATCGAATCAAAAAGAAAGAAAGCATTGAAAACAAACTCCACAAAAAGGATAAAGAACCTACGGTGATGAACGCAAAGGATTACCTGCAGGACATTGCCGGTGTACGCGTCATCTGCTACTTTACCAAAGATATATACAATCTGGTGGATATATTGAAATTTCAGTCTGATCTGATTATAATCCGGGAACGCGACTATATAAGAAACCCAAAACCAAACGGATACCGCAGCTACCATATTATATTGGGCGTACCGGTTTACTGCATGGACGGCATGGAATATTTTCCAGTAGAAATCCAGTTTCGGACGCTGTCTATGGATTTTTGGGCAAGTATGGAGCATCGTATTCTTTATAAGATCAAGAGGGACGATAAGGAGCAGATCGCAGCAAAGCTCGAAGAGTATGCCAGCACCCTTATAGAGATTGAAGAACAGTTTGCCAGATATACAGAAAAATAAACAAACTTGCAGACAGGAATTGACGTTTTGGATTGCATGATTCTCCTGATGACCGGTATGATTTATTTCTATAACTACTCATAATCAACCCGTATTCCGGTCATAATACTAGTACATCGTCCAATAAATAACTGACATCTTCGCTTGTCTATTTTCCCGATAGCATATGCCAAAAATCCTCAGCGCAGCCCGCTACGCCTGCGTTTTTTGGCACATACTCTCAGAAAAATATCCTGCGCGAATATATCAGCTGTTTATTTTACGCTGTACTAGAACGTGTTTGAAAATTGCTTTTCGCCAGATGTATGACCAGCTGAGCAGGAGATTTGTACCAGAAGAAGGAGGCGCAGCGGGCTACGTTGACTGATTTTGGTGCAAATATGCCGTTCAGTGGGGCGCGCAGATAGTGAGATTGAATTTTCAGACACACTCTAACAACAAAATCTTAGGAGGCCATCATGAAAGCAACTGATAAAGATAAGGTCATTCGCACAGTACCCAAAGGAGCATGGGAAGGTGGTATTATCAATAAGAAAAAAAAGCCTTCCAAAAAGCAGCAACTCAATGATATTACCACCGATCTTCAGGGGAATGGCTATCCAGTATCCAATAATAAGCAAAGTAACTGACGCTTCTTTACTTACTTCTCTTTACCAAAAGAGCCGGAAACGCTTTGTTTCCGGCTCTTTTTCTTTCATGGAGCATACGGGGCTCGAACCCGTGACCTCCACACTGCCAGTGTGGCGCGCTCCCAGCTGCGCTAATGCCCCATCAAAGACAGTATATCTGATCTCTCCTGAAAATTCAATTAAAATTTGAAATTTTTTATTTCTTCTTTCTCCTGCGCCGTCTGTCTATCAGCCAACCGCAATACTATTCCCAGTATACAATTGATAATACTTCCCTTTCTCTTCAAGCAGCTCCTCATGCGTTCCCTTTTCAATTACGCACCCATTCTCCAGCACCACAATGCAATCGCTGTTTTTCACCGTAGAAAGCCTGTGCGCAATCACGAACGTCGTCCTGCCCTTCATCAGCTTATCCATCCCATCCTGCACAATCCGTTCCGTCCTGGTATCAATCGAACTCGTGGCCTCATCCAAAATTAACGCCGGCGGATCCGCAACTGCCGCCCTAGCAATCGCAAGCAGCTGTCTTTGCCCCTGGCTCAAACTCGCGCCGTCCCCATGCAGCACTGTATCATACCCATTTGGCAGCCTTTTAATAAACCCGTGAGCATTCGCAAGCTTAGCTGCCGCAATCACCTCTTCATCCGTCGCGTCTAGCCGCCCATAACGGATATTTTCCATTACAGTATTCGTAAACAAATGCGTATCCTGCAGCACCATGCCCAGCGAATGACGCAAATCTTCCTTCTTGATCTTATTGATATTAATCCCGTCGTAACGGATTTTCCCGTCCGAAATGTCATAAAAACGGTTAATCAGATTTGTAATCGTCGTCTTCCCGGCCCCGGTCGACCCGACAAACGCAATCTTCTGCCCCGGCTTTGCATAAAGGCGGATATCATGCAATACGGTCTTCTCTTCCGTATAGCCGAAATCCACGCCGTCCAGTACCAAATCTCCCTGCTGACGGATATAATCTGTCGTTCCCAAATCCTTATGATAATGCTTCCAGGCCCAGATTCCGGTACGCTCTTTCGCCTCTACAAGCTTCCCGTTTTCTTCCTTTGCATTCACAAGCGTCACATAGCCGTCGTTCGTTTCCGGCTGTTCGTCCAACAGGGCAAATACGCGCTGCGCGCCCGCCATAGCCATAATGATACTGTTTAACTGCTGGCTGACCTGGTTTATGGGCATATTAAAACTCTTATTAAATGTCAAAAAGCTCGCCAGCCCGCCGACGGTAAACCCGCCGATGCCGTTTAACGCTAAAATCCCGCCGACCAAAGCGCAGAGCACATAACTGATATTACCCATCTGCGCGTTTAAAGGCATCAGGATGTTGGCAAATTTATTGGCCTGATAAGCGCTTTCAAACAGCTTCTCATTCAATTCGTCAAAACGCTCCCTGCTCTCCTTCTCATGGCAGAATACCTTTACGACCTTCTGACCTTCCATCATTTCCTCAATATAACCGTTGACCTCGCCGATATTGGCCTGCTGCGCGATAAAATAGCTGCCGCTTGCGCCCGCCACTTTTCCCGTCACCAGAAGCATCAAAACCACCATAACAAGCGTCACCCCGGTCAGGGGAATGCTCAGCCCTATCATACTGGCCAAAACCGACACAATCGTGATGGCGCTGGATAACAGCTGCGGCATACTCTGGCTTATCATCTGGCGCAGTGTGTCAATATCGTTGGTGTAAACCGACATAATATTCCCGTGCGCGTTGGTGTCAAAATACCGGATGGGCAGTTTTTCCATATGGGCAAACAAGTCGTCGCGCAGGCGGCGCAGCGTGCCCTGCGTCACATAAATCATAATCCGCGTATATGCGTAGGTACTTACGACGCCTATGCCATAAAAGCCGCCGACGCGGATAATCGCGTGCAGCAGGCTGGTAAAATCCGGATGCTCGCTTCCGATTAACGGCATAATGTAAACGTCAATTAAGGTCTTTAAAAATAAAGTTCCCTGCACGTTCGCCAGTACACTGATAAAAATACAGACAACTACAGCCGCACAGGCCAGACCGTAATTTTGAAAAACATAAGAAAGCAGACGTTTTAACAGCTTTCCGGGGTTCTTGATTTTATTCCTTCCCTTTGACGGGACTCTTTTTGCATGCATTGGTCCTGGCATTACGCATCACCTCCGTTTTCGTCAAAATCTCCTCTGCCGCTCATCTGCGATTCGTATACGTCGCGGTATATTTCGTTTGCCGCCATCAGCTCCTCGTGCGTGCCAAACCCGTGTACCTCGCCGTCTTCCATTACGATAATGCGGTCGGCGTCCTTTACGCTTGTAATCCGCTGCGCAATGATAATCTTCGTCGTATCCGGGATTTCCTCGGCAAACGCCTTCCGAATCTTTGCGTCGGTCGCCGTATCGACGGCGCTGGTGCTGTCGTCCAAAATCAGGATTTTCGGCTTCTTTAAAAGTGTCCTTGCAATACAAAGCCGCTGCTTTTGCCCGCCGGAAACATTTGTGCCTCCCTGCTCGATATGTGTCTCATACTGTTCGGGCATTTTACTGATAAATTCGTCCGCACAGGCCAGCTTGCAGGCGCGCCTGCACTCCTCCTCGCTGGCGTTTTTGTCACCCCAGCGCAGATTTTCCAAAATCGTGCCGCTAAAAAGCACATTTTTCTGCAGGACAACGGCCACCTCGTTACGCAGCGTTTCCATATCATATTCCCGCACGTCTTTGCCGCCGACTTTTACGCTGCCCTCCGTCACGTCGTAAAGGCGACTGATCAGGTTGACCAGGCTGGTCTTTGCACTGCCTGTGCCGCCGATAATCCCGATGGTTTCCCCGGCGCGGATATCCAGGTCTACATGGGAGAGCACCGGGCTTCCGTTCTCCTTTTTATAGGAAAACGATACGTTTTCAAAAGTAATACTCCCGTCTGTTACCTCTGTGACAGGGCTTTCGGGGTTCGTTAAATCCGCTTTTTCATTTAACACCTCTGCGATACGCTCCGCGCTTGCCATACTAAGCGTAATCATGACAAAGACCATGGAAAGCATCATCAGGCTCATCAAAATATTCATACAATACGTCAGAAGGCTCATCAGATCGCCGGTGGAAAGGGTATCCTGCACAATCATGCGCGCGCCGAGCCAGCTGATGCCAAGGATACAGCCGTAAACGGTAAACTGCATCACAGGAGCATTCCATGCCACGGTGGCTTCCGCCCTTAAAAACATGCGGTAGAGATTGCCGCTTGCCTTGTGGAACCGCCCGATCTCATAATCCTCCCGCACAAACGCCTTGACCACCCGGATCCCGGTGACGTTCTCCTGTACACTGGCGTTTAGGTCGTCGTATTTGCGGAACAGCTCATTAAAATATTTCATCGCCTTACGGATAATGAACATCAGGATCACCCCCAAAAACAGGACGGCAACCAAATAAACCGACGCGATTTTCGCATTGATCCAAAACGCCATGCACAACGCGCAGATTAAGCTTGCCGGTGCGCGCATACACATCCGCAAAATCATCTGGTAGGCGTTCTGAAGGTTTGTCACATCAGTGGTCATACGCGTAACAAGCCCTGCCGTACTGAATTTATCAATGTTGGAAAAAGAAAACGTCTGGATGTTTTCATACATGGCCTGACGTAAGTTTTTGGCAAATCCGGCCGACGCCCGCGCGCCGTATTTGCCGCCCATAACGCCTGCAAACAGGCCGACTGCCGCGGCAGCGACCATCAGAACGCCCATTTTGTAAATGTGCGCCATATCGCCCGCCTGCACTCCGTCGTCCACAATAGACGCCATCATAAGCGGGATTACCATTTCCATGATGACCTCTAAGATCATAAAAAGAGGCGTACGGATGGAATCGGCTTTAAATTCTTTGACTTGTGTACCAAGTGTTTTCAGCAATTTACGTCATCTCCTCACTTGATTAAATTTTGTTTGATCTTGCCTAACAAAAAGAAAAGCTGTTCTTTTTCATCTTCTGAAAGAGGTTCCTCCAAAGCCCGGTGGAACCGTTCCATTTCACTCTGGGTGCGCTCCTGAAGTTTTTTGGCTTTTTCGGTCAGGATGATTTTTTTGAGCCTTCCGTCGCGGCTTACAGGCTCGCGCAGAATATAGCCTTTCTGCTCCAGGTTTTGCAGCATGACAGTGACGGTAGAACGCCGGAGTGAAAATTCTTTTTCAATATCTCGCTGGAACACTTCGCCCTTTTGGGTATGGTACATGATATAGCCCATAATCGCATGCTGTACCCCGGTCATACCGTCGTATGCGGGCGCTGAAAATGTGACGTCAAGCTTCCTGCGAATCAGATGGGAGATACTTTTGATCTCATATCCAATGTAGCGTTTCTCTTCCATCGGGAGTTCCTTCTTTCCATTTTTATAGGACAAGATGTTAGATTTCTAACATACTTTGTTAGGTAACTAACATTATACGAAAAATCCGGAAAAAAACAATTGGGAGAACTTACAAAATGCAGGGTAAGTGGGAGGGTTTATTTGGTGAAGTGTGCCAATATTGGCAAAGGATACCTCTCATGCCTATTGCGTCAATGGCTGTTTCCTTTTCACTGACAGAAAGCGAAAATTAAGGGAGAGCCTGTGAGAAAAAGGCCCTCCCTGGTTAACACGCTGACCGTGTCTATTCTTTTTTCATAACATGCCTCTGCACGATCTCCATCATTTCTGTAATCCTTCGCTCATACGTATGAAGCATGCAGACTTTTCGATAACCATTCTCTGCAATCTGCCTCCGCTCTTCTTCATGGGCCAGATAATATCCGGCCAGTTCTGTCAGCTCCTCCACGCTTTCAAAGCAGACCAAATCCTCCTTGTGCTTGAAATAGTACGGAATCTCCGCCTGAAAATTGGTCATCAGAAATCCCTTACAGCCCAGCACATCCCAGATCCGGAGCGGCAGGCCGCTTTTAATATTGGGAATCGTAAAATTCAGATTGATCCTGGACCCATAGAATACCTTCGGCATCTCACTCCAGTAATCCAATGATCCGCCGTAGCGCACCCGAAACAGCTCACTGGTATTGCTGTTGCTGTAAATTGTCACCGGATATTTTTTGGCCAGCTCAATTAACGCCCGCCGTCTTTGCTCCGCCGCCGTTTTAAAGCCGAGCACTGTCGTTGAAAAAATCAGTCCCAGATCCGAAAACGAATCCTTTGACTTTTCCAGTTTAAAATATTCCTGCAGTTGTTCTAAAATATCGACCGTGAGCATTTCCTCCAGGATATTACCGCCGTTTATGCACTGTTGCGCCCAGATGGCCGCGTCAAAATAACCCTGCAAATACCCCGGCAGCTCCGGGCGGAGCATATCGTAGCTGTTGCGCTCATAGAGACTTCCCACAAACGCAATCTCGTTTTGATACGCTGGCAAATCTGTTCCGTTTTCCAGTACAAAATCCAGCCGCCTTGTATTGACCGCAAGCGGCAAATGCCAGATATGCTCCACGCCCATACCGGTAAATTCTAAAAAATTCGTTTTATCAAATGTGAAAAAATAATTGCAGTTCTCAAACACCTTTCGGTTGTACATACTGATCAGCGGATTATCGCATGTCCAGACGACATACGGGATACGCAGCCTGGTACAGACCGTCGTAATCAGGGCAAAATAATTGACCGTAAAAACCATATCGCATTTTTCCTGTAAAATAAGCCCCGTAAGCTGTTTCTCAAATTCCGGATCTTCATCATAGCATTCCAGATCCTGCTCTACCGTTACATATTCATATCCCAGGTTCGAAAAGGCTTCAAAAATATCCAGATAATTATACGCCTTCCATCTATATACCAAAATCCGCATTTAATTCCTCCCGCCGATCCTTTTTCACGTTTTCTGTAACTGCTTCTTTTTTCTTTATTCGTCGTAAATGTTTACAATTTCCCCGTCCAGAATCCGGTTCATATTTTTTACCGCGCAAAAATTCCCACACATGGAGCAGGTGTCTTCCTTTTCCGGCGCAGCCTCGGCACGGTAACGCCTTGCCTTTTCCGGATCCATAGCAAGAGTAAACATCTGTTCCCAGTCGAGCTTTTTCCTTGCCGTACTCATTTGATCATCCCAATCTCTTGCGCCCTTTATGCCTTTGGCGATATCTGCTGCGTGGGCTGCAATCCGGGAAGCAATAATTCCTTCCTTTACATCATTCAGATCCGGCAGGCGCAAATGTTCTGCCGGAGTTACATAACAAAGAAATGCAGCCCCATTCATTGCGGCAATCGCTCCGCCAATCGCTGCCGTAATGTGATCGTATCCGGGAGCAACGTCCGTTACCAATGGCCCCAGCACATAGAACGGCGCTCCATGGCAGATCGTTTCCTGAATTTTCATATTTGCGGCAATCTGATCTAACGGCATATGGCCGGGACCTTCGATCATAACCTGTACGTCCTGCTCCCATGCGCGTTTCGTCAGTTCTCCTAATGTTATCAGCTCTTCTATCTGCGACGCATCCGTTGCATCCATTAAGCAGCCCGGACGGCAGGCGTCTCCTAAGCTGAGCGTTACATCATACTTTCTGCAGATTTGCAGTATCTCATCAAAATGTGCATAAAACGGATTTTCCTCTCCGGTCATTTCCATCCATGCAAAAATAATGGAACCGCCTCTTGATACAATATTGGTCAACCGTTTGTTCCGTTTAAATTTTCCGGCAGTTTCTTTATTGATACCACAGTGGATAGTCATAAAATCCACGCCGTCTTCTGCATGCATACGCACTATATCCAGCCATTCTTCCGATGTAATCTCTTTTAACGGTTTGTGGTAATATACTACCGCATCGTAAATCGGCACTGTTCCAATCATTGCCGGACACTCGCTGCACAGTTTCCGGCGGAACTTCTGCGTATCGCCGAAAGAGCTTAAATCCATAATCGCCTCTGCGCCCATGTCCACTGCGGAATACACCTTCTGCATCTCCAGATCCAGATCCTTACAGTCCCTTGAAACGCCAAGATTGACATTGATTTTGGTTTTTAACATGGCGCCGATCCCGTTTGGGCGGATTCCTCTGTGATTTTTATTACACGGAATAATGGCCTTTCCTGCTGCAATCAGGCCACAAAGCTTTTCCAGATCAAATTTCTCCTTTCTGGCAACCTCTTTCATCTGTTCTGTATAAATCCCCTTGCGCGCCGCATCCATCTGTGTTGTATAATCCATCCTTTTCCTTCCTTTCTCCTGGTTATTATATCAAACATTTCTTTTGATCTGCTGTATGCCCGTTTTCTGTAAAAATGCGCATCCTGACGCATATTCGTACCGGAACGCTGCTCCGACAGCGTCCATATTCCTTATGCGCACACTACCCTGCTGTGCTGCCAGGCGCCAATGGCGCTTGCCTGTCAGCAGCCGAAACAAAAAAACAGGATACATCACTCCGGACATATCCTGTTCACTGCACAAATCAACGACAAAAATCGTCTTATCTTCCTACGCCGGCATTATCCGTATCAGGTTCATGGTTCGAAATGTAACCGCATTTCCTCTCAGCCTATCAGTATAAGCTCCCCAGATCAATTTTTAACTGTAAAATCTATTATAGAGAGAAAGCTGTGAAAAGTCAACGCTTCCTTAGAATCATTTTTCCCTTGCTGCGATTTGGCCCGCGGCTTTACTGGATGCTAACTGCAGGCCAAACGGATACTTTCCCTTCTGGTAATCCATATGCGACAACACCATCATCGCAATCTTAAACAGCATCGCATCCTCAAATTTCCGTATATCCAATCCGATCGCTTTCTCCAATCGCTCCAGTCGATAAACAAGCGTATTCCTGTGCACATACAGCTGCCTTGCAGTCTCGGAAATGTTCAAATTATTTTCAAAAAAGCTCTGAATCGTCACTACATTTTCCTCCGTAAACACATCCGGAATTTCATCACCGAATACTTCCCGGATAAACATATCACAAAGGTTCATCGGAATCTGGTAAATCAGCCGCCCAATTCCAAGCTTCCCGTAAGAAACCACCTCTTTGTCCGCATAAAAGATTTTCCCTACCTCAAGAGACATCCGAGCCTCCTGATAAGATTTTGCGATATTCTGCAGATCTGCGGTCCGGTTTCCATAACCCACCCTAACACGCACCATTGCCTCGCTGTGCAGGTTATCTACTAACATCTTCGCCAGATTTTCCAAATCACCTTCATCCTTATATTTTTTCACATCTTTCACCAGAATAATATTCTGTTCATCCACCTCCGTCACAAAATCCTGGTTCGAGCCGCCAAACATTCCCTTTACCAGCTCCATCACATAAGGATCCTTCCTGCCCTTTACTTCTATCACAAATACCACACGCTCTACCTGCTCAATATGAAATTTTCTGGCTTTGCTGTACATATCCGCTACTAACAGATTCCCCAAAAGGATATTCTGTATAAAATGGTTCCGATCCACCTGCTCCCTGTACGCCTCCGCCAGATTGCGTATCTGGCATGCCGCCAGTTTTCCGACCATATACGCTTCTGACGAACCGGAATATACCACAAGAATATAAACTCTCCCGGAATACTGCGCCCCGTCCCCAACAATTATCTTAAAAAAATGATATCCGGATAACATTTGGCTTTCTGCCATAGATTCTGCAAAACGCACCACCGCATCTTCAAAATCATTCTGCATCTCAAAGGTTGACGCCAGCAATGTACCATGTTCTTCGTAAAGCGCCATATCTACGCGCGAAATTTCCTTTATTTCATCTAACGTTATCTGTAATTTATGATTCGATAACAAATCATCCCCTCCTGTCCTGACAGAATAAAAAGTCAGGCGCGTCAACGCCCGACCCTTTCCTGGTATGGTTTGCCAAAAGCCTTTATCCCATACCAACCGTTATACTTAATTTGTAATTGTCTGTTCTGTTTCTTTGTCAAATACATGTATCTTTTCCGGATCCAAAGCAAGTTTTATATGTGTTCCGACACGTGCTGTCGTATCTGACGCAACTTTTGCACTCATATTTACCCCTGCAACTCCATAATATAAAATCACTTCCGAACCCAAAAGCTCATAACCCGTCACATCTGCTTCTATAATACAGTCCTTAAATTCATTCAAAGCCCTCTGCGAATCACTCAAATCTTCCGGACGAATACCAAAAACTACCGTCTTGCCATCATACCCGCCGTCTGCTAACTTCTTTGATTTATCCGCAGGCAGATTTATCCTAAATCTGTCAAAAGAAAGAACTGCTCTTCCTGCCTCTATCCTGCATTTTGCATCTACGAAATTCATCTGCGGAGATCCGATAAACCCTGCTACAAATAAGTTATCCGGCTCGTTGTAGAGCTTAATCGGAGAATCCACCTGCATGATAACGCCGTCCTTCAATACAACAATCCTGGTTCCTAATGTCATGGCCTCAGTCTGATCATGCGTAACATAAATAATGGTAGCTCCAAGCCTTTTATGCAGTGCGGAAATCTCAGCACGCATCTGCACCCTCAACTTTGCATCCAGGTTGGACAGCGGCTCATCCATTAAAAATACCTTCGGGCTGCGGACAATCGCACGCCCCATTGCAACACGCTGCCTCTGTCCGCCGGAAAGCGCCTTCGGCTTACGGTCCAATAATTTATCCAAATCCAGAATTTTAGCAGCATCCTCTACCTTCCGCTTAATCTCTTCTTTTGAAACCTTGCGCAGCTTTAACCCAAACGCCATATTGTCAAATACCGTCATATGCGGATACAGCGCGTAATTCTGGAATACCATCGCAATGTCGCGATCCTTTGGTTCTACATCATTTACAACCCTTCCGTCTATGGAAAATTCACCGGAAGAAATATCCTCTAAACCAGCAATCATCCGAAGTGTCGTAGATTTCCCGCATCCGGAAGGCCCTACGAAAATTATGAACTCTTTATCTGCTACTTCCAAATTAAAATCCTTTACCGCTTCAAACCCGTTTGGATACTTTTTGCAAATATGTTTTAAAGATAAACTTGCCATTCTAATCATCCTCCTGAAATCCTGAATTTTTTTCTTATCTGTTGGTATTACTCTACCAGAAATTCAGGGGTTTGGCTATTTGGAAAACAGACAAAATAACAGGACATTTTTTGTTGTTTCGACGAATCCGCAGGGAAGGGAAACCGACTTTCGTCACATCGACGAGGGGAACATGGTTTTATTGGGCAGGTTGACAGGGGGGGTTATGGCTTCCGCCAGAGAGAGGATGGGGCGGCGGGGGGCGGCTCCTTTGCCTGGCTATGTTATTCCAGGCTGTCAATAAAACTCTGATTCTGGTATATTTTGGCTGAGATTTACGTTTTACCACACTATAGAAATATCAAAGCACCAGAACGTGTCTTAAAATTCATTCCCACTATCGGCACGCCCTAACACCAGAAACCAAGACGTACATCACTCCAACACCTTACACCTCCACGCCCGCTCCCCAACGCCGGAAACCAAGACGCAGAACCTGGAGAAACGTAGTCAGACAGAGGGCAGGGTATGCGGACGGGGACATTGGAACGGTATTTTAGGGGTTTTTAGATATCCCGACAGCATCCAGCAATGCCCTGCCACGGATGGCAGGGCAAGCCATAAGCGCCATGGATGGCGCTTTTATGGCGGTTGCGTCCGTCCCCAGGCGCCTTGCGCGGGATATCTTAGAACCCCTTAAAACCGTTACACCTCCCCGTCCGCATACCCTGCCCTCTGTCTGACGTACCTTCCCCCACACCCCCCTTTCTGCGCCTACCGTTTCCCCGTACTCCCGAAGCCTCCGCGATCTTTGCTTTCCAGGCGCCCACACTCTTCAAATACGATTTTGGGCTGGTTTCTCACAATACGGAACTGACAGATACGGTCGTTTTTTTCGATTACCGTATCTCTCGTAGCATAGACTGGCATCCGCCACATATCGTTATCGCCGCAGTACGTATTGTCTATAATACCGCAGCTGTTGGTCTGCAAAATTCCATAATTTTTGAATGTGGAGCTCCGCGGCACCAGATGTCCTTCAAATCCTTCGGGGAGCTGCATGGCAACTCCAAGCGGAATCAGGGCATATTCTCCCTTCTTTAACTCCACGCGCTCAGACGCCCGCAAATCTATCCAGTCGGATTTGCCGTCAATGTAGCGCAGACGCTGCGTATCCTCTGAAAAATATTTAATTCGAATCGTTTCCATTTTCCCGCTCCCATCCCAGGACTGCATATTCCGGCTTTTTATCCCGCAGCATCAGCTCTGTTACAGCCTCTTTGACCGGCTTATCTTCAAACAGTACTTTGTTGACCTGTTCAATAATCGGCATGGACACGTCATATTTTCGGCTCAGTTCAATTGCGGCTTTTGCAGAATAGACGCCTTCCACAACCATCTTCACTTCATCCATTGCCTGCTGCATCGTGGCTCCCTGTCCCATCAGCATACCGGCTCTGCGGTTTCTGGAATGTCTGCTGGCACAGGTAACGATTAAATCGCCGATTCCGGTCAGACCGTTCAATGTCTGTGCATCTGCACCCATTTTAACTGCAAGGCGGCGGATTTCTTCCATTCCTCGGGTAATCAGGGCCGCTTTGGTATTGTCGCCAAAGCCCAGGCCATCCGCCATGCCTGCCGCAAGCGCAATTACATTTTTCAATGCGCCGCCCAGTTCCATGCCCAGTACGTCCGGGCTGGTATAAACGCGAAATACCTCATTCATAAACATACTCTGAATATATTCTGCCGTTTTTCTCATTTTTGCACCTGCCACTACGGTAGTCGGCAGCTTCGCGCCCACCTCCTCCGCATGGCTTGGTCCGCACATTACCGCAGCCTCTGCCGCCGGAATTTCTTCTTCTACAATCTCCGACAGCGTCATCAATGTCGTCTCTTCAATTCCTTTTGCCACACAAACCACGATCTGTCCGCTGGAAACATACGCGGCCATCTGCTTTGCGGTGCTTCTGGTATAAACCGACGGTACGGCAAGCACTAAAAGATCCATCCCGCAGACCGCTTCTTTTAAATCCAGAGTAAAAGAAATACGTCCTTCTAATCTGACGCCCGGAAGCTTATCTTTGTGCTCATGCTCCCGTTTGAGCATTTCTATTTCTTCTTTAAGAGCAGACCACACCGTTACTTCATGTCCATTTTGATTCAGCACAAAAGCCAGTGCGCAACCCCAGCTCCCGGCTCCGATAATTCCTGTTTTTGCCATTACGAAACTGTCCCTTCTTTCTTATTTTTCAGACTGAATTTATTCTCATTGCCGGCGAGCAGCCTTCCGATATTTTCTCTGTGCCGTATGATTCCCATCAGCATAATTATGGCTGCAAGTACATAAATTTCCGTCTTATAAGCTGTAGTCACATTTAAAATTCCAAGCTCTCCAAACACTATGGTCTGAATAAAAAAGCTGATAAGCCCCAACATAGAACCAAGCGATACATATTTAGTCAAAGCGACTGTAAGGATAAATACAGACAGCCCAATTGGCACTTCCACCGGACAAAATGCAATCATCATGCCGCCCGTACAGGCAATTCCCTTGCCGCCTTTAAAATTTTTCATATAAAACGGATGATTGTGCCCGATAATTGTCCCAAGACCTGCATAAAGCTGCAGCAGACGCACCCCCTCCGGCTCCTTTGTATGAAATAAAAACCATGTGAGCAGTATGGCAATCACCGGTTTGGACACATCTCCCAGAAGCGTAATTAAGCCTGCCTTCCAGCCGTACATACGAAGAGTATTGGTCGTCCCCGCATTGCCGCTGCCCATCTGTGTAATATCCTGCCGCTTTAACCTGCTGTATATATACCCAGGCAAAATAATGCCGCAGAAATAGCCGATCACCAGTACGAGAATCCGATTTAAAAGCATGACTTACTCCCCCTTCCTCTCCCGAATAATAAACTTCAGAGAAGTACCCCGGAAGCCAAATGCATCCCGGATGCGGTTTTCCAGATATCTGGTATAGGAAAAATGCATCAGTTTCCTGTCATTGACAAAGACTACAAAAGTCGGAGGTTTCACCGCCACCTGTGTTACATAGTAAATCTTTAACCGCTTGCCCCGGTCCGACGGCGGCTGCTGCATCGCAACGGCCTCCATAACGATTTCGTTCAAAACGCCGGTTGCAATCCGCATGGAATTATTTTGTAATACCATATCTATTGTGGCAAAAATCTTATCCGTCCGCTGACCGGTCTTTGCCGAAATAAACAAAATTTCCGCATACGGCATAAAGCTCAGAACACTCCTGATTTGTGCGGTATGCTGATACATCGTCTTATCGTCCTTTTCAATGGCATCCCATTTATTAACGGCTATAATTACTCCCTTGCCTTTATCGTGGGCAATTCCGGCTATTTTGGCATCCTGCTCCGTCACACCTTCTGTAGCGTCAATCAGAATCAGAACCACATCTGCCCGCTCCACCGCCGTAACTGCACGGATGACGCTGTAACGCTCCAAATCTTCCTTTACCTTGCTCTTGCGGCGCAGTCCTGCTGTGTCAATAAAAATATATTCCTGTCCATAGTATTTTACCACGGAATCCACGGCGTCCCGCGTCGTCCCTGCAACGTCCGATACAATCACACGGTTTTCTCCCAGCAGGCGGTTTACCAGAGAGGATTTCCCGACGTTCGGCTTGCCGATCACCGCTATCTTCGGACGCGTGTCCTCCTCCTCGTCCGCTTCATGCTTCGGGAAATATTTAACCACCTCTTCGAGCATGTCCCCCAGTCCCAGCATGGAAGCCGCGGAAATCGGGAACGGCTCGCCGATTCCCAGATTATAAAACTCATATACGTCCGGCATAAATTTTTCAAAGCTATCCACCTTATTGACGACTAAAACGACAGGTTTTCCCGAACGGCGCAGCATATCCGCCACCTTGGCGTCAGTATCTGTAAGCCCCTGCCGCACATCGGTAAGAAACAAAATCACCTCCGCCGTATCAATGGCAATCTGTGCCTGCTCGCGCATCTGTGATAAAATAATATCCTTTGATTCCGGCTCGATTCCTCCGGTATCAATCAATGTAAATTCCTTGTCCAGCCAGGAAGCATCCGCATAAATCCTGTCCCTGGTCACGCCCGGCGTATCCTTGACGATGGAAATCCGCTCTCCGGCCAATACGTTAAACAACGTAGATTTCCCCACATTCGGACGCCCGACTACTGCTACAACCGGCTTACTCATATATTACTCCTTTTCTAAAAGTGCATTTATCAAATCCTGACCGCTTGATTTTACAATATCTATCTGTACTTGTAAAGCATTTTTAAGCTCCTCTAAAGTCATATCATCCAAAAAAACTTCCTCTCCGCTGCGCAGCAGATTGCAGGGCAAAAGTACCTTATCCCCAAGCTTTTGTCCTTTCAGCTGGGTTAAGATATCCTGCCCGGTTAAAAGACCCGAAACCGTAATCCTTTCCCCAAAAAAATCATTTCGTATGGCAATGACACGTACCGTAATTCCAGGAAATTTTTCCATAAAACGAAGACCCAGCCGCTTCAGAAGGGGCGCTGCCAGCCTGCCTGTGACAAGCGTAACCGTTCGGCGTATCCTCTCGTTTGGTTCTTCCGCAGACAGCGCGTCCATAAATTCCTCTTCCAAAAGCCGCACCATGCCGACGCCGTTTTCCAGCTGCAGATATCCGTCATATATCTCCTCTATAGGAATTGGCTGCCCCGCCAGCAGATACCATTCATCTGACGCATGAACAAAATGAATGCCATGCCGCTCCATACAGTACTGCTGCCATTTGTGAATACAGGCTAACACCTCTGCTGCATCCTCCTCTGTAAAAGGCTCCAGCGGATACAGCCCCTCCCGGTACTTCGTTAAGCCCACCGGAACGATCGACAGGCTCTGCATATAAGGAATGTACTCTGTCAGCTGTTTTATGCTGTACTCTAACTCCGCCCCGTCATTGACCCCCTTACAGAGCACTATCTGCCCATTCATTGTAATTTTTGCATCTCTTAAGCGCCGCATCTTATCAAGCGCCTCTCCCGCAAAACGGTTGTTTAACATCATACACCGAAGCGCAGGATTCATCGTCTGCACCGACACGTTAATAGGCTCCAGATGATAGCGGATAATACGCGCAATATCCGCGTCTTCCATATTGGTAAGCGTCACATAATTCCCCTGCAGGAATGAAAGCCTGGCGTCGTCGTCCTTAAAATACAGTGTATCGCGCATTCCTTTCGGCATCTGATCGATAAAGCAGAACATACACTTGTTCCGGCAGGACTTATAATCGTCCATCAAACCGTTTTCAAATACAATACCCAGATCCTCGTCGTAATCCTTTTCAATTTCAAGCTCCCATTCCTCGCCGTCAGGCTTTCGTACCAGAACGGTAAGCTCCTCATCATGAATCAGGTAATGGTAATCGAATATATCCTCAATTTCCTTCCCATTGATGGAAAGCAGTACATCCTTCGGCGCCAGCTCCAGCTCTTCTGCAATACTGCCGCGTTCTATTTCTTTTATAATATGTGCTTTTTCCATATGCAATATAATTTCACTCCTTTGTATTACAGATATCTGATTGCCAGGCGCGCAGTTGCAGGCTGAACTGTTACCGGCTACAAACTATATTTTATTCTCACGCGCTCAAAATCTCCGTCAAAAATCTCCGCCTGCATACCTGCCTGCCTCCCCGCAGCCACATTTCGCTCCATATCGTCCAGAAACAGACATTCCTCCGGCGCCAGCCCATACCTGTCAAACAGATATTCAAAAATATGCGCATCCGGCTTAATCATATGAATATCCGCCGATACGACAACTCCGTCAAAGAAATCAAGCGGCGCAAAACGCGGAAAATAATTGTAAAATTCTAAACTGGCATTGGAAAGCACATAAATCGAATATCCCTTTTGCTTCATCACTGTACAAAACTCTTTTGCTCCGGGCAGTGGCTTCATACAGATATCCCATTCATAAACGCATCTTTTTAAAGCAACATGCATATGTTTTGGTATCCGCGCACGGATACGCCTGTATTTTTCCTCATTTGTAATATTCCCCAGATCTCCCTCAATCCATTCCGGCCCTTCAAACAGTTCCCGACGGATTGCCTCTTTTTCTTCCTGCGAACTGCAGAACTCTTCTAACGGCACTTGCGGATCAAACTTAAGCAGCACATTCCCCATATCAAATACCACATTTTTTATCATTCGGCCAAAGCCTCCTTTCCGTAAATCAGGCGTTTTAAGCTTCCTTTAGCAAACGTATATTCCGGCGTCACAAACGGATACGCCATTTCCTCTTCATAATACCATGGATCGCTTTCATGCGCCGGATTTTTCAGAACATGGAATTCCTGCGCAGGCATATAACCCTGGCCCAGCAGAAACGCCTTCTGACCCTCTGCATTTTCACACACATCCACCACCAAAACGACATGTCCCGGACTTCCTCCCTGTAAAAAGACATCGCCGGGCAAAAGCTCCTCAAAGCTGATTCCCTCTGCCTCGCCTTCCATGGAAAGCGTGCCCGCGTATGCAAATACCATACGCAAATACGCAGCAAAAGCTTCGTATGAATCATCATACGAAGCTGATTTTTCCCATGCCGCATCATTGCCGTTTACCACAATCCGACAGCCCTCCCGCCATTTCTCATATTCCGCCAAAAAACCGTTTACAAAATGGAAGGCAATTTTTTCATACTGCCCCGTTTCCCGGAAATACTCTGCGTATATCCGCATGACGGAATCGGCGCACTGCTGCAAATCTTCATTTTCTATTGGCAGGGCAAATACGGCCGCGTGCACATTTTGGTTACGCTTTTTGCTCCCATCGTATAAAAGAACTGGACTTTTATCTTCTTTTAACGGATAATTCCTCAAAAAAAACGCCAGACTCTCCTGCTCTGCCGGGACGCGCGTGTACCCTTCGGGTGTCAGAAACCGCATCTGCAATGTACTGCCCTCCGGAGAAATCAGTACGTCCTCCACGGAACTATCCGGACCGGATTCCTCCGTCTGCGTCGAACCGGGCACATCTGGCCATCCTGACATACCGGCAGATTCTGTCTGATATACTGCATCTTCTGTTCCTCCGTCCGGTCTGGACAGCGCTGCGTTGCCGCAGGCTGCCAGGGCAATGCAAAAAAGCACTGATACCGAACAGATTATTCTTTTATACAATGGGATCCCCCCTTTGTTCTTTTTTACATTTATTATATCTTATGTGCATCATTTCGTAAACACATTTATCATTTCTCCCTTCCTGCCCGCGGCAGCGACACCGTTACCAAAAATAAATCTGCAATCATCTCCAGCTCAAACGTTCCCCCGCATGCTTCCGTAAAACTCTTCGCAATGGAAAGCCCCAGCCCGCTTCCGCCATCTGTCCTGCTCGAATCGCCCCTGGTAAACCGCTCCAGAAAATCAACCTCACGGTTTAACTCCGCGCTGGACGTATTTTTCACGCTGGCCACCGCAAGCGCTCCCTCCTCCTTTAGCGTCACATAAACCCTGGACCCTTCAAGGGAATATTTTATCGCATTTCCAATCAGATTCTGGAATACGCGGTACATCCGCTGCCCATCTGTGCGGACCATGACAGGCTCCTTTGGAATTTCTGTTTTCACCGTCACAGGGCTCTGTGTAATCGGCTCTTCCATATCCGCTAAGGTCTGGTATAAAAGCTTGCTCAGGTCTAACTCCTTAATTTCCACCGAAAGCTGCCCGGAGGCTGCCTTGCTGACCGCAAATACATCCTGCACCATATTTTTGAGCCGCTCGGATTTTTCATCCAGAATCCGGATGTAATCAGACACATAATCCGGCAGCCCTTCTTCCTGCTTCAACAGCTGGATATAACTGATAATTGAGGTCAGCGGCGTCTTAATATCATGGGAAACGTTTGCCACCAGCTCCACCTTCATGCGTTCGCTTCTGGTACGCTCTTCCACCGCCGTCTCAACGCCCTGACGGATATCCTCAAGCTCCGCCGCCATATACGAAAGCTCCTCGTCCTCAAATGCAGACGCTTCCCCGGCTTCATACCTTCCATCCCGGATTCCGTCAATCCGCCCCGCCAAAATCTCAAATTCCTGCGCAAATTTCCGCGTTTTTTTCTGATAAATATATACGGATACAAAAAGCACCGCCGCAAGAGCAAACGCACCCTCTATCCACCAGACTACTGTGCCCCTCCCAAGCATCCAGTTATCCGCAGATATACTGAGCAAAAACACAAGAAGCAGGTAAACCGGCAGCACTGCTGCAATTACGAACAGGACATAGCCCCTCTTTACCAGGCGCTTAGAAACCGCAAGCTGTAAGTCCCTGTTTTTTAAGATAGCCGCACACTTTCCGTATATCCCTTTTTTATAGCCGTCCTTGTTTTGGAACACATCCACAATAAATGCATAAAACAGCCAGAATCCCAGCAGAATCTGCTCCATATACCGTGGAATGATGTCAGCCAGCGAATAAGACAGCTCCGTTGCATATGCATAAGAGCCACCCTCCACAACAGCCATATCATACGCATACGTGAAAAACCCTTCCCGCTTAAGCACACTGATAAACAGCAGCACTGGCAGGATAATCCCAAACAGCACCTTCCATTCAAACCACATTTTTACAGTAACCGCAGCCAGCTTTTTGTTTATTTCCCGCTTGCCGTTCCGCAAAAGCAGGTACAGCACAACCCCGGCAATTCCGCCCATCAGACACAAAACAGAACGGAACAAATAGCTTCTTTCCTGCATATAATTCTGATAAATCCCATACAAGCCGCTGCCATATCCGTATTGATATCTGTCGTCCACATTCTGCAAAAACATGATTGGTTTTTCTGCTGCAAGTATGGTCACCTGAATATCCTTCCAATCCTCTTTTACCGTAAAATTTTCGTAGCCGGGAATACACCAGTCATTGCCTTCCCGATAAATTCCGTCGCCGTAAATTTCCAGCTCTTTTCCGTCTTTTTTAATAACCACCTTATTGCCGTCAAAATACAGGTAAAAATTATAACCCTCCGGCAGATTCCGTGCGCTTTTGTCCCATTTTACATTGTCCGCATTGGTATACATCAGGCCCCCACTACGGGAAATACGGTACAGCACATTTTGATCCGATTTGATTTTATTATGATAGTCGTTGATCATTTTCTGTTTCTGATCCCTGGTCAAATCTGTTTTCATTCTTTCTGCAACATCTTCCACTGCTTCGGCCTCAACGGTCTGCTCATACTGCTGCTCCTGCACAAGATCGGCTTCGGCCTCCGCATAAGCAGTTCCTGCTTCTGCATAATACCCGTAATAATCATTGTAAACAGGCTCTCCGCACCCCATATTCAGGAAATTATTCAGACTGTTTTCGATAAAATCACGAAACTGCATACTGTTCTGATAATCCGAGCCGCTCAGATAATCCCTGAAAAAAGATATGCCGCCTCCAAAACACCACTCTCTCAGACACCCGGCCATTCCGGTTAACAACAGGCTTACACCCACTGCAAATGCTACACACGCAATATTATTTTTCCATTTTTTCCATTTTGTAGCCAATTCCCCACACCACCTTTAAATATTCTGGCTCTTTCGGATTGAGTTCGATTTTTTCGCGGATACGGCGGATATGCACCATAACGGTATTTTCCGATGCAAACCCCGGCTCTTCCCATACGCGTTCATAGATCTCTTCCGCCGGGAAAATGCGCCCTGGATTTCTCATCAAAAGATCGATAATTTTTGTTTCGGTCGCCGTCAAACGCACAGGCTCTCCGTCTGCGTAAAGCGTCCGCCCGTCCGTATGATAACTGAGCCTCCCATTTACGATCCTGTCCTCTATGGACGCATCAATACCGCCAAGACACGTATAACGCCTCAAATGACTTTTTACGCGCGCAGTAAGCTCCGCCGGGTTATAGGGCTTTGCCACATAATCGTCGGCCCCCATAGAAAGTCCGAGCACCTTATCGGTTTCTTCGCCTTTTGCACTCAACACGATAATCGGAATATTGCGTTTTTCCCGAATGCGCATGACTGCGGACAGGCCGTCGAGTCTTGGCATCATGACGTCTATAATCACCAGGTGCACATTCTGCTGCTGCACCAGCAGCTCTAACGCCTGCATGCCGTCATATGCCTTTAAGACACTATAACCTTCTTTTTCCAGCATTATGGCAATCGCTTTTACAATTTCCCGGTCGTCATCCGCTACTAAAATACATTCTTTCATGCTACTCCTCCTTTGAGCTGGCTTTATCTTACCGTGGATTCCTTACAAAAAAAGGGTGGAAAATCTTACGGATTTCTTACAATGCTTTCCCATATCCGAAAAAAAAGGGCATACCCTTACGAATACACCCTCATTCCTCTCCATATAAATGCCCCGGCGTAAAAACGCTTACCAGACAACGCTCTCCTTTATATCCTCGCCCATCTCTTCAATGACAGCCCGTGCCAGATCGGCCTTGGCCCTGTGGGTAATGATAATACAGATTTCTTTGGCATGATTGTAATGCCTGCGTCTGTGCAGTGACACCCTCTCCCACTTCTCTGCGTAAGGCACACCAGCTTTCATCAATGCATTCATAAGTTTTTCTTTTGCTTTTGCGTTTGTCACGCTGCATAATTCTACATCTGTTTCCAGGCTCATATTAATCAACTCCACATCCGATTATATACCTATTTTATAAAAAAGGCAATGATTTCACTACCTGATGATCCTGCAACTTTGCTTTTGGGTTGGGGATGGATGATGTATCCGCCGGAGAGGGGATACCTTCAGCATACATGTATTAGGCGAAGTCATAACTTACCAGGCAGACCAGACAGCCGTCGTTCTCCCACACGAAATACAGGATCTGGCAATTACAGAACACGCCGACTACTGTACGCTGGTTACCTGCACGCCTCCCGGTATTGACACACACCGGCTGCTTGTCCGGGGACGCCGGATATACTCTGATCAGTCATAACCATTTCAGCCGCATCCCAAAAACATAACAAGGAAGGGCGCACCCAAATCGGTGCGCCCTTCCTATGTCTGGCTGTCTCTTTCCCCGGTTATTTTGTAATCTGGAACGACCGGGTAATCGGAGCCGCCTGATAATTGCCGCCCAATGTCACTACTGTCATCACATAACGGCCCGGCTCCGTCGGCGGAGTCGTCGTACCCGAATAAACCTTCCACTTACTGGTAAATCCGGAATACAGGTAATGTACATTATCCTGACTGACGGTTACATCTCCGTCATAAGACAATGTCACACCGAAATCAAAATTCTTCGCATCCGCCGCACTGATTTTGCTTCCAAGGCTCTGGTTCCAGGTCAGCTTCACACCTGACATACGCATTTTCACTAACAATGCTCCCACGCCCACGCCTGTGTTGTAATTCTTATTGTCCGTAATCACGGTCACACTGTAAAGTCCTGCGCGGTTTGGCGTACCAAATCCTATCCGTACGCTGTCCGTCACAGACGGCAGGGAATTCAATACCTTTAAGATCTGGCCAAATGCCCCGGTATCCACGCCGATCTTATCCAGCAGCTCCAAAAGCTCCGTGCTGTCAAACATCCTGCGTAATTCCCCTAAGGTAATGCCATCCTGCAGCATCTTACTAAAACTCTTTCCCGTAATCTTCTCTACCATCGGATCCAGGATCCCGATCAGCTTGTTATTATCATACTTATCCGGCAAATCCAGATACAGCCCCAAATTCACATTGCTGGTCGCGCCTGCGTATATTGTATAGTAATCAAATTTATCAGCCGGGTCTGTTGTAATAAAATTCTCCGGCAGTTTCTGGTCTGCATAAATATTCGCAGATTTCACATGTACTTTTACATTTGCTTTATTTACCGTTACAGCAGCGCTGACAGCGTCAGACGGACGGTATTCGGCATTCCCCTTATAGGAAATCTGTACCTGCTGTGCCCCTGCGCCCATTGCCGCATATGGAACACCCAGATATTTTCCGCCTTCTACCGGCATCCAGCGTTTCGTGCTGTCATTTAAGCTGCCTGCAATATCGTCAATACTTCCGCCAACACCCTCAAGTCCCGGAATTTTGCCAATCAGGCTGCCTAAATTTCCGGCATCCACACTGCTGTCCAAAACATCAATCTGCGCCTTATAAAGGATCTCAAAATCATCCAGGCTAAGCGTCTCTTTGGCCGGCAGTTCAGAATTCTCCCAGTCAATGACATTGTCAAAAATAGCCTGCTTCATTACGGCAGTATCCATATTGTAGGTAAAGGAAGCTCCTTCCTTCACTGCCACTGCACTTGCAATGCGGTTATCACTGACTGTTACATCCACTATAACAGAATTGCCGCGATACTCTACCGTATCGTTGCAGGAAATGCGGATTTTCCACGTTCCATCTTTGAATTTCACAAGACCAGTCAGATCCTTTTCATCCAAAGGCTTATAACTGGACGTAATGCCTGTCAGATCCGTATTGTACTCAACCTTTACATCCTCATAAGCCACATCGGGATTTACAGAAGCTACGACTGCGTCATAAATCGCCCTTGCAGTAGCTGCATAATCATAGCCCTGAGCCGCTGTAAATACCATACCAGCCTCATACGGAGCTTCTTTTAACTGAAACTGTACCTGTTCACGATCCTGTACCTCAACCTCTGTTTCAATCACAGTCGGCGCATACATCTGGCTGCCTGACCAGGAAATACGGATTTTCTGTGTCCCTGCGGAAATACCGGGATAATTCAGCCCCGATACACTGCCTCCGCCAAGTGGAGCCCAGTTCTTCCCAATACTTCCCACACTGCCGGTTTTGGCCGTAGCATAGTACTCAATTGTTACATTGTCCGCAGTAAGAACTTCCGATTCCGCTACAACAGCATCAAAAATAATTCCTTTCAATGCGTCATAATTGACAGATAAATCCTCATTGAACGACAGCTTCGCACTGCCAACTGTCTCATTTAACGTATACGGCGCAGTTCCACGGTCTTTCACCGTCACCGTTATTTCAGCAGAAGCTTCGGTATACGTATCATTGCCGCCCCAGTAAAAACGAATCTGATGTGTCCCTTCAGTAATTCCAGGATATTCTATTAACCCGTCTTTACCTCCGTTTAAAGGCATCCATTTTTTACCTATGCCTCCGACACTGCCGGTTTTGGCCGTAGCATAATACTGCACCGTTACCTCGTCCACTGACAGCGCGGGAGTCGTCCGGGCAACTGCCGCGTGAAAAACCGCCGCTGTAAGCAATGCATAATCCACATTGCCGTCTTCCGTGTAAGGCAGGCTGACAGAAACGTCCTGGTTCAGTATAATCGCAGAATCCAGTTTGGCTTTCTTCGTCAGGGTAACCGCTTCCTCTGTACTGGCAAGGCGAATTTGATATGCATCTTCTGCGTTTGCCGATAACGCCGGATGTTCATATGTGGTCTTAATTACTTTTCCGGTCTCTGTCTTAAAACCATTTACAGAACCCTTTATTTTTGTATCTTAAAAAACAGGATACAATATAACCCTACCATATAATGGGAAGTATAACAAGATTTTACAATCATTTGGATAATAATTCCTGTAAAAACCGTATTAGTGCTCTGCCCGATGCATGGAGAAGGAATCCATCGCATACTGATCCAGATTCCCTACAATGGTACGTGTATCTGCATCTGAAATCAATGCGTCGCGATCTTTCTTCGCCAGCATCTGATCCTTGAATGAGCTTGGCCCGCCGACACATCCGCCGACACATGCCATACCCTCAATAAAATCTTCCGGAAGCTTGCCTGCCTTAAGCAGCAGCAGCGCCTTCTTGCAGTCTGCCGCACCATTGGCTTTGCAAACCTTCGGATCGCAGTCGTAATCCTTTTCCTTCATGTATTCCAAAACAGCTGCCGTTACACCGCCAGAATTGCCAAACCGTTTTCCAAACGTGGAAGATTCCTGATAATCGTTGTCGGCCGGCTGCAGCTCAACACCCATCGCCTTCATAATTGCACGAACTTCACTATATGTCAGTACAAAATCTACATTTCCTTCAATATGATGCTCTTTTGACTCAGATTTCTTGGCAATGCAAGGCCCGATAAATACGGTAACAGCATTCGGCTCTTTTGCCTTAATCATACGGGAAACAGCACACATCGGAGAAACAGCAGTAGAAATCAGTTCTTCCAGCTGCGGATAGTGCTTACGGATCATATTGACAAATCCGGGACAGCAGGAAGTGGTCTTCTTCTTGCCTTCTTTGTATGCCTCATACCACTCGTCGCCCTCTGCCTGCGTCGTCATATCTCCGCCAAGTCCTACTTCTACCAGATTTTTAAATCCCATCAGTTTCATAGCGTTGCGCCAGCTGCGCATCGTAATATCTGTTCCAAACTGTCCTTCTGTCGCCGGAGCTACCATAGCATAAACAGGATTATCTGACTTTAAAGCCTCAATGACATCTACGATAAAGGTCTTAGAACCGATCGCGCCAAACGGGCATTTATGTATACACGCTCCACACCGGATGCATTTCTTTTCATCAATAACGGAAATTCCATTCTCGTCGTTGGTAATCGCATTTACCGGGCAGCTGTATTTGCAGGGACGCTTCAAATCAGCAATTGCATGATATGGACATGCTTTTGCACATTTACCACATTCTTTACATTTCGACGGATCGATATGCGAACGATGGCTTCCAATGGAAATCGCATTGAAATTACAGGCATTGATACATGCCTTTCCGATACAGTTCTGGCAGTTATCCGTTACAACATAACGGGAAATCGGGCAATCCTCACAGGCAGAGCTGATTACCTGTAAAATATTGCCATCATCTACCGACCCCGGCGCTTTGCCTTCTGCGAGGCGGATCCTCTGACGGATAATTTCTCTCTCCTTGTAAATACAGCAGCGGAACTGTGGATTCGGTCCGGGAATTAATTTGTTGGGAATGTGATCCCTTTTCTCTTCCAGGTTACCTTCCCATGCAGCCTTGGCCACTTCATATAATACTTCATGTTTAATTTTGATTACATTCTCATCAGCAAACATACCGTTCTCTCCTTTTTCTATATTATGATTCTATTTTATAACATTGTTAAAATATTCTCAATACCAACCGGGCGAATTCTACAATTTTTTTACGTACAAAAATGACAGGTTTTTAAAAAATATAGCGGTATACTTTATAAATTCCATACATTTCCTCATATAAAAATCCGCACTTTTCGGCTGCCCGCACCGATGGGATATTGGCTGCCCGGATATACAGCAGGGCGCCGCTGCAGAATGGGCACTCATACATCCAGTCCAGAAATTCTGTCATGGCCTCTGTAAAATACCCCTGCCTGCGGTACTCTTCCGCAACAGCATACCCCAGTTCGGCATAGCCGTTTTCATCCGGCAGATTTTTACTGCCAATCACTCCGATTCCCTGTCTGACGCCCTGTCTTCGAATGAGCCAGTAAGTCAGCCACGGATGCGTATCCGACGGCAGTAATTCCATAGTTTTGATTTTATGTAAAATAGCCAAACGTATGGTTTCTGTGAGGACGGATGCCATCAGGAAATCTCCGGTGCCGTCTGTCAGCCGGTACAGCTCGTCCAGGGAAAGAGGGGTCAGAAACAGCCGCTCACTTTTTCTTGTTTTTCTTATATTTGCTAATGTCATATTTCTTCTCATACTCTTCAAACTGTTGGGCATAATTGATATTTTTTACCCCTTTTATGTTACGCAGATATGCATGCGTGCCGAAATCCTCAGCTTCAAGTTCTATCATAGCTACTGCGATATTCGAGCAGTGCGCAGAGACACGTTCTAAATTATTCAGCAAATCATTGAAGGCAAACCCCTGTTTTAACTTACATTTGCCGGTACGCAGCCTTGCAATATGTTTCATCTTCAGCTCATCGCACAAGATACCAATCAGATCCCTTAACGGTTCTACTTTTGCAGCAATCTCCAGATCATCCTCATAAAATGCATTGACTGTAAGCTCTACAATCTCCTGGACCGCATTCTGCACAACGTGAATTTCATACTGTGCTTTTTCTGAAAATTCCATTTTTTTCTCATAGAGTTCCTTCGCTGTACCTGCAATATGCTCCGCATGATCGCCGAGGCGTTCGAAATCACTTAATGTATGCAAAAATTTGGAAACCTGTTTGGTCTGTTCCAGATTCATGGCTTTTCCGGTAAGCATCATCAGATAAGTGCCCAGCCGGTCTTCGTATTTGTCAATCAAATTCTCTTTTTCTAAAATTTCCTGATATTTTTCCTGAGAATAATGTTCCATCAAAAGCAGAGATCTCTCCAGATTCTTCCTGGCATTTCTGGCCATGCCGTTCATTGCTTTGTGGCTCTGGTTCACTGCAATTGCAGGATACGCCAGAAAACGCTCTTCCAGCAGTTCAAAATCTGCCTGCTCTTCACTCTCCTCTTCAGAATCCTTCACCAGCCAGAAAACCAGGTTTTCAATCCATTTGATCCAGGGCAGTAAAACAAGCGTAGTCGCCATGCGGAAAACAGTATTGATCAGTGCAATAGACACCGGTCCCATGGTCATATCCATAAATGGAAAATGCACAATCGCATGTACCGAATAAAATATAACAGACCAGACTACCATACCAAATAAGTCGTTTAAAAGATAAACCAGGGCAGTCCGTTTCCCATTTTTATTGGTTCCGATAGAAGACAGAAGCACCGGACAGGAAGCTCCCACACCAATTCCCATGGTAATCGGCAGCGCCGTCGCAAAGTTTATCGTACCCGTCACAGATAACGCCTGTATAATACCAACAGAAGCTGAGGCGCTCTGTAAGACAGCTGTAAATAATATTCCGGCAATAATTCCGGCAATGGGATTGGAAAACATGGTTAATGCATTGACAAATCGTTCGCTTTCCCGCAATGGAGCAACTGCCCCGCTCATATTCTGCATTCCTACCATCAGGATAGAAAATCCCAGCATAATATCGCCCAATTCATGGTAAGTCTGCTTTTTTACGAACAGTTTAAAGACAATACCTATAATCGCAACAATTGCAGAAATGGTAGCTGTAGACAATAGCTGTGCAATGCCGCCGGAGCCTTCTACATAGGAGAGGCACAAAATCCATCCGGTAATACTTGTACCGATATTGGCTCCCATGATAATACCTATCGCCTGGGACACCTTCATCATACCGGAATTTACAAACCCAACAACCATAACGGTCGTAGCAGACGAAGACTGGATTATAGCGGTAACAACCGCCCCCAACAATACGCCTTTCACCGGAGTATTCGTCAGCCGGTAAAGAATCAGTTCCAACTTGTTGCCGGCAACCCTTTTCAGACCGTCTCCCATCAGGGACATGCCAAATAAAAACAGTGCGATACCGCTTAAAAGCGATAAAATCATAGTAACTCCCATAATATAATCCTCATCATCTGTACTGGTACACCAGGTTTTGATCGGTACTGTCGATCTGGTTAAAATTACACACGTAAAATATTATACATCAGATAGAACATAAATTACAAGATATTTATCGACAACAGATAGTGTAAATTGTAACAGTTCAGCCTTCCGGCTTCACTGTTACGGAATTATGTGTCCGTCCCTGTAAATAAAGAAGAAAAAGGGAACGCAGGCTTATATTCCTGCGTTCCCTTCCGACCTGTGCGGTTTTGCTCTTTATTTTACAATTTTGACTGATTTGGCAAGCTTCGCATTTTTTAACAGTTTCTTATAGTTTGCAAGCTTTTTCTTTGGAACCTTAATTTTTGCATTTTTCGCAATTCCTGTAAATGCATTCTTTCCGACCTTCTTTAAAACGGATGATTTTATGGTTATTTTTTTCAGCTTTTCACATCCGTTAAACGCCTTTTTCTCAATTTTAGTAATATTTTTCCCGATACTTACCTTCGTCAGCTTTTTATTTCCGCTAAATGCATTTTTCCCGATTGCAGTAACCTTGTAGACATATCCGTCTATTTTTACAGAAGCGGGAACAGTAACTGACGTACCGTTCTTTTTCACCAGTTTAATTACTTTTACTATCCGACTGTTTTTAGCGGATGTGATAATCTGATACCATAATTTCCCGACCTTCTTGCGAGTGCCGACTGCCGGCATGTTATCTGACGGATTCTGTACCGGAGGTTTTGCCTGTTCTTCCTGCGTAAGCTGGGCATCGGTTTTAATGATATCAATGACTGCCTTGGCCGCAGCAAGCGCTGACTGGACTGCGTTCTCGTCCTTCGCCGCTTCTATTGCTGCGATTCCGTCTGCAATTGCCTTTTGAAGTTCAGCTTTTTGCTCTGTGCGGTAAGCATCTGGCTTCTTATAATCCATAAGAGCCTTTACAGCCGATTCCCTGACGGTTTTTAATGCGGCTGCAGCTTCTTCCTCCTTCAGCTGAACGTCGGTCTTGATTTTATCGATCACTGCTTTAGCCGCAGCAAGCGCTGTCGAAATTTCACTCTTATCTTTTGCCGCTTCGATTGCTTTCTTTCCATCCTCAATCGCTTTTTGAAGCTCTGCTTTCTGCTCTGCGCGGTAGTCGTCGGCGTTCTTATATTCCGTAAGCTCCTTAACGGCCGCTTCCCTGGCAGTTTCTAATGTAGCTGCAGCTTCTTCTTCCTTTAGCTGGGCGTCAGTCTTGATTTTATCGATCACTGCTTTGGCCGCGGCAAGCGCTGATGAAACTTCACTCTCACTTTTTGCCTCTTTGATTGCTTTCTTTCCATCCTCAATCGCTTTTTGAAGCTCTGCTTTCTGCTCTGCACGGTAGTCGTCGGCGTTCTTATATCCCGTAAGCTCCTCAACAGCCTCTTTCCTGACACCTTCTAATGCAGCTTCGGCTTCTTCTTCCTTTAGCTGGGCATCCGTCTTAATTTTATCAATCGCTGCCTTGGCTTTTTCAAGCGCTGCCGCTACCTCGTCCAGACTTTCAGCCTCTTCAATTTCCGCATGGCCGGCTGCAATTTCCTGTAACAGCTCCTGTTTCTGCTCTGTACGGTAATCTTCTGCGTTTTTATAGCCAATAAGCTCTGTCTTTGCCTCTGCTGCTTTCTGATCCAGTTTCTCTCTTACCTCGCTTGATTCTATATACTGCAGTGACAGTGAATCGTAAGAAACGCTGTTTTTCCGTGTTCCCCTTGCTGTCGTCATGTTGGTATCATACCAGTCGTCCCTGTTGTAGGTAATGGTTATGGTATGCGTTCCTTTCTCCAGATCCAGGAATACACATCCCCCTCTCTGGAAGTCATATTTCACAATTGGGAATACGAGGGTACCGGCATCTTCTCCGTCTACGAATACGGAACGGATACCGCCGTCCTGTCCGCTGGTCGGATTGCCGTAGTTGTTGTAAATCAGGCTCATCTGGTATGTTCCTGTCTTTTCGGCTTCCACTGTAAATGTTAAATCCGTTCTCTTATTCAGAAAATCTACGACATATCCTGTTCCGGTAAATCCATTTGCATTCGCTTCAAAGTTTTCCTCGTTATATTCTGCATTTTCTGCTTCGTATACCTGCTTCGTGCCTTCCGGCGAGAAAACCACCGGCTTTGACATTTCGGACGTAATGCCGTTTTTGTCCACTGCCACCAGGCTGTATACCCGGTATACTTTCTTAGAAGCCGGACGGTAAACTCCGCCGCTTACATCAATGTATTTGCTGCCGTTCCAGAGCTTATAGGTATAATCCGGATTTTCATCCCAGGTCAGTGTACCGTTTTCCTCTGCCGTAAGCACCGGCAGATCCGGACATACTGCCCAGCTGTCGTCTTCGGCCAGATGAATTTTACTTCTCGTTCCGCTGTCTGATACATTCATAACAATATCATAAGTTCCTTCAGCGTCCGCAGGCAGTACATAATCCAGCGGTTTTGTTTCTCCGTTGACTGTAATCGACTCTAAAGTATCGCCTTTGCCGTTTACGGTCAGATTCAAAACAGCATTCCTGTATACGTAATTGGACAGGTTAAACGGTCCTTCCATCCAATCCGGCACATATGGATGGAAAGAAATACCATCCTCTCCGTAAGCCATTCCAAAGAGTACACGGTAATATCCTGCCAGTGTTCCAGCAATCGACCAAAGCTGGCGATCGGAATGGATGCCCTGTCCGGTTTCAAAATCAATTACTTCTTTGTTGGTCAGACTCATGCCTGCGCCACGTACGCACGATTTGAAAATCTCGTCTGCCAGCTGTAAGTTGCCGTTTTCCTTGGCGCCAATCATCATGGTTGCTTCCCAGCCCGGCCATACGCCGCGGTTGTGGTAAATAGCAGAAGCCTGCCTGCCGTTCTTCTGCGGCCATACGGTATTGGCTCCATAAGTAACCAGCGGATAATTCTCCATAATCTGCTGTTTCTTCGCATCGTCTGCAATATCAAACATCAATGCATATCCGTTTGCAATAACGTCTACCTTGTCTGCAGCCGGGGAACCCATATAAGCCGGATATTCCCAGGAGGAATACATTCCTCTGTCTTCAAGCCAGAAATGATCGTTAATCTCTTTTTTCAGATCCTCATACTTCGCTTCCCAGTCTGCCGCTTCACTTTCCGGTTTGCCCAGTATCTTTGCGGACTGTGCCATAATACGCAGTGCCTCTGCAAAAATAATATTGGCGTTGGACGCTTTGGATTCCGCGATGTTGATAATGCTGTCCTGTTCGTTCTCGTCCATCCAGTCTGGATACGTCTTGGAACGGTGATCAAGTCCGCCTGTTTCTCCCTTGAACAATCCGGAAAGGCTGTCATATGCCACATGGTAATCCTGCTCTAATGTGTTTTTGGAAACCTCATAAATTTCTTCCAAAAATTCCTTATCGCCTGTCGTCTTATAAAGCTCCCATCCGGCAATTTCCATAATGATTCGGTCAATCGAGCTTGGATAAGAACCGCCGGTTCCGGTATCCTCTTCCCATACCTTCGGGCTGTCCGTACCGCCGATAATCTTTTCACGGATACTGTTCTTCGTCTCTTCCGGGAATACCCATGCCAGGGAATACTGTACTGACATAGCCGTATCCCTTGTCCATACCTTACTCCAGTTTGTTCCCGTCCAGAATACTTTTCCGTATAATCCGTCGTTGATATTGAAAAGACTCTCTTCCAGACTCAAGTTATATACTGCTTCCATAATCTGCATATTGTCCGCCGTAAATTTCGGCTCGCCGCTCAAGTCCTTGGTCAGCTTCCACTGCCGTTTGGAACCCATCTTTTCAACCGTGATATCCGTTCCGTCCGTAGTGCTTGCCGTACCTTCCGTTCCGGTAATTTTCGTACCACCAATCGTATATTCGTGCTTTTCTGCCGGCACTCTTACCGTCCACTGCGCACTGTGCCATTTCAGCAGCGTCGTATCCGTGGCAGGCACATGGGGATCCTCCTGGTTTTCCAGATTAATGCCGCATTTACGGTATTTCCTGTTAAAGAATACCAGATATCCGCCAAATGCAGCCGCTTCCCATTTTCCTTTGTACGTAGCGTTTCCGTCCGCACGGGCGGTTACGTTACCATTTTCTTTTTCCAGTGTAAGATAATTACCACTGGCTACGTTCTGAATTGCATAGCAGCCGTCTTCATCCGGAATCAGGTTCCATTTTGCACTGTCGCTGCGATAATTCGCATCCGAAGGATTTAAGTACGATACTTCTCCCTCAACCTCAGCCAAACGCTGTGATTTCCAGTGGTTTTCCAAAAACGACTCTTCAAATTCCTGTGTCTGCACCGTATCTTTTTCAGAATCCAGATAGGTAAGCGTCATTTTATCAAAGTTCCAGGTCGCCCCGATATTGCTCACTACAAGTCTCTGCATGCCTTTTTCCAGCCACAGCTTTGTATGGACTGTCGTATAGCTCTGCCAGTTCCCTGTATTCGGCACATCCGTTCCTTCTGAAATAAATCTGCCGCTGTTTACCTGTGCTTTTCCGCCGTCCTGAACCGTCGCGACAGTCAGTGCAACATCAAAATTGCCCGCCGTTTTTACATTGACGTCATAGGAAAGCGCATCATTCTGTTTAAAATCTCCTACATACTTTCCATTGCTCGCGCTGCCGCTGGACATAACCTTGAGATTGCCGGAGTGATCCACATAATTCTCTGCCTCAAGCGTTATCTCCTCTTTTACAAACGATGCCCGGACTGTAACATTTCCCTGCGGCATGGTAAACCAGCCGTCTGAAATGGATACTGTCTCGCCGTTGACTTCGTATTCAAGGCTTCCTTCTTCCATTACATACCCGGCATCCGGCCTTGCCAAAACATCGATACGCTCTCCTGGCATTGCTTCAATTGGCCCAATTTCCAGTGCTCCGTGTTCTGTTTCATCAGCTGTTACCTTATAGAGCTCTTTCAAAACAATGGCACTGATACTGAAATTTCCGGAATTATGTGTCGTTTCTTCATTATAAAGCCTGATTTTTACATCTTCTTTGGAGCAAATATCCACGGTATATTTGCCGTATGCCACACTGCCGCCCACTGTTGTAGAAGCCGTGGCCGTCTTATCTGCAGAGGTAACTTCCACCGTTGCCTTGGAATGCCAGGTTCCGGTGTATATCTGTACCTGCTGCTGGTTTTCACTGCCCGATAGTGAAAACTCTATCCCTTCCCCATTTTTAAAGATAACCAGGGAAGGCTTCTTGTTCTGCACGGTTTCGCCCGTTGCACTGTCCACATAACTGTAAGCCGTTTTTAATTCCTGATTTCTCGGCTTGTATTCATTTTGGCCGCTGCATACCATATTCGAGATATAATCTGCATTTTCTTTTTCCTTATACGCCGCCTGTGCGTCTTCCGTACTGTCAAACAGGTACCAGTCCTTGATTCCCACATCAGAAAGATTCACCTGATCCGGTATGGAATTGTCATATGTTACATTTAATTCCGGATTGTACGTCTCCTCCGGAACCTGAATCTCCTCTTCCGTTTCACGCAGTGTAACGGCTGCCATTCCGACGCTGCCGCCCCAACTGTTGGTTTTAAAATCACTGCTCATAATCACTCTTACCGTAATTTTATCCTCCGGATTGGCCGTATAATATTTCAAATCAAATTTGCCGATTTTAGAAGCATTCTTCATGGAGAAAGAACCTGTATAGTATACCCTGTCATTGACACGGAATTCCACAGTTGCTTCCGAATCGTAGGCAAATGCGTATACCGAAGCAATCTGATTCTTTTCGGAATAAGGCAGTTCGATTTCCAGTCCGGTCAGCCCGCTGCTGCGGTCTGTAATTACATTGCGGTCCACCGGTGCAATATCCTTACTGTCCGTTGCTTTAAAATAGATTTCTGCATCCTTTGCGCGGTCGTCTCCCGAATTGCTGAGCCGGCGCAGCCCGGTAATCACATTTTCTGTATCTTTTTTCGCATAGGAACCAACGCTTCCGGTACAAAACTGTGCCCAGTCTTTTGTCCCTTCCTCAGTCAGGTTCACGGTACCCTTTGTAAAGTCCTGATAGCTGCCTTCTATTTCAACGACTCCCGCTTCATCTCCTGGCCGTTCGTATGCCTTTACGGTAAACGGCCTGCTGGCGCGCACAGTTTCCCCCTCGTATACTGCCGTAACCGTAAGCATGCCGCTTACATCCGCCATCGGTTTTTTGGGCCTTCTTACCACACCTTCATCAGAAAGGCCATAGGTCCGCTGCGCTGTACTGCTCTTATAGGACAACCTGCTGCCGTAATACTTCCCTTCTTCTTTCAGATCCAGATTCAGGAGCAGGTTATCAAATCCGCTGTTTTCTGCAAGAATCTCATTCCAGCATGCATTCAAATCCGCCTGCGCCCGTTCCCTCGCTGTATGCGATTCTTCTTCCGGTATGCCAAACACCGCATCTCCCAGGCTGCTTTCTATCCCATCCTTTATGGCTGACACACTTACATAATACCGGTTATAATTGGTCAGATTGTCTATCGTATACGGCATCGTATCCGTTTCATAAACAGCAGACCAGACACCTTTCTGCGTTCCGAAATATACCTTATAGGAATCCGGCACGGTTTCTGTCTTTACGTCCACCGTAAGCTTCTCATTTCCGGAATTCACCAAAACCTCCGGTACTTCCGGCGGGCAGCTTCCTCCGTTAAACAACGCTGCGCCTTTCAAAGAAACTGTTCCTTTTGTATTGCCTTTTTCAATGACATATTCCACCAGAAGATTCCTGCCGTCTGCATCTGCCCGATACGGAATATCGACAATATAATCCTGCTCGTTTTCTCCTGCGGAAATCGCATACTCCTGCTTTGCTGAAGACGCATCCGATACGGTTGCTTTCACTGTTGCCGCTGCATTTTGTATCCCAATCCAAAGACGCAGCGTCCTGCTTTCGTTATCGGCAGGCGCCATCACCATAAAGCCTTCTTCGCCGTACGTATGGCCCTTTTTCGCCACAGCCTTCGCCCCGGCAATTCCTGCATCCTGCATAAGCGCATTGTCCTGTTGCAAAATCGGATTCTGAACGGAAGACCTGCGGAATCCGATGGTATTTACATTGTAGATCAGATCGGATTTCTGCTGCTGATTCGGGATTCCGTCCGCTACCTCTTTTTCTTCTTCCGTAAATACAACATAATCCTCTGCTGCTGCAAGACTGTCCGAAAGACCGTCTTTATCCGACTGCATCAGCGGACGGACTGACATTCCCATCTCTCCTGCATTGGCGTCTTTGCCTGCAATGTCATATGTATGCGTTCCGGCCGTTACCGGAACCGTCACTGTTTCGCCTGCATTTATAACATGCAATGTAAAATCCTGCGTCGCCGTTACTGTAATCTGAGCCGGAGACGTACTGCTTGTCCGCTCTGCCATATGCAATGCAATCCTGTTTTCCACACCTTCATGTTTCATATACAGATTGTCAATTCCGCTTGCTTCCGTAAGATGCAGATTCCAGCTCACTTCATTCTTCGGCGCATACAGATTGATGCCCAGAACATCTTCTATCATGCCTGCAATCGCAAGCGCGCCTGTCCAGCCTACAAACTTATCCCTTGCCGCAGAGCCGCTCCGCCATTTCCCGCGGTCAGTATACTCACTGGAATAAAATTCCCAGAACGTCGCCTGCCCGATCTCTGAATCGGTCTTGCCCTTTTCATAAACATCTGACAGCATATGAATATGGCGCACCGCCTCTTCAAATGCCATGTCCTCATATCCATAAGCTTGCAGTCCCTTGATATATTGGTACGATGACGGCGACCAGACGCCACCCTTCCAATACTCGCCGTTCGGGAAGAAACAGTTATCTTCCGTTTCATAAAAATCGTAGGTAACCGTAGAAAGACCGTTCGGACGGTACATCTTCTCGGAATTTAACGCATACTGCTCAATCATCGTCTGCGCCCGTTCCGGCGTCGCCACCATACCTGCCAGCGCCCATAGTCCGGTCGGCGTCGCAATATTGGTAAAATTCCCGTCTTTATCCAGATTAAAATAAAAACCGCCTTCTTCGGACCAGAGCAATTCGTTGATCCTCTCTTTTAAGGTTTCGTATTTTGCCATAAATTCATCTGCGGTTTCGGTATCTCCAAGTTCCGTTGCAATTTTAGAAATATAATACGCCGCCTGCGCCTGCTGAATACTCAGGTCGTTATACGTCTGCTCTTTAGTCCCCCAGTCCTGATTCGGCGTATTGTCAAAGCCGTTTGCCAGTCCGGTCGTCTTGCCGTACAGCCCGTTCTCCATGGTACGTGTCCGTTCTACAAAATTAAAATGGGAAATAATCCGTTCCATTATAGTTTTTCCCTTAATCTCTTTCGTAAAACGGGACTTATCCCCATGAATCTGGTACTGTTCCCACTCTGCCCACGCCCAGAGCGGCGGGTTCAGGGACTTCGGATGATCATAGCCCCCGTTGTAGTCCGCGTTTTCACCTGTTATCTCGCTAATCTCGCGGGCAATAAACCCATCGTCCTCTCCGTCGCTGTCAACCTGACAATAGTAAAAATTGTCCAGTGCATTGAGCGTGGGGAACTGCTGCAGACCGTATTTGTCGAAGAACATCATAAACATCGTGTCCCAGGCAAATATCATATCACTGAAAGCCTCGTCCACATAATAGACATTCTCCGGATTAAGCTTATCCGAAGCCTTCCGGATATTCGCCTTGTGCGTCTGCCACGCCGCGTCAAACAGCTCCTCCCACTCCGGATGCTCTGCAAAAGTCACATGCGGCAGATCCGACATATCAATTTCGTAGCCTCCCGCTACGATTTCCTTTGTCGAAGCTTCCGCCTCCTCTGCTCTCCCGGATATGGGAGCCCCGCCCAGAACAAGCGTAAAGGCCATAATTCCTGAGCAGACTCTCTTCCATAGTTTCATAATTCACTCCTCCTTTTTTAATAATCATAAATTAAGAATACACCTATTTAAATTAATTGTCAATTTGTTTAAAACAAAATACATAATCAAATTACCGATTCTTTTTTTAGTTATTTTATGTACAATTTCTCTTTGTAAAATTATTTGTCATTGAAAACCAAAAAGGGTATACCGTTTAAAAAATAGTAGAAGTATGAAACCAGATAAGGACAACAAATAACCTACTGGGTGCTTTTCCAGTATAAAAGAAAAGAAGAACCCCCGGACTATACGGCAATACGGTTCGGGGGGGGGTTCTTCTTTTGTCCACATGGACTTATCACTACTTTTTGTCTACCGAATAAAAAAGAGACATTCATTATAATGTCTCTCTAAAAAAATGCCGGCAGCGGGACTTGAACCCGCACGTTGTTGCCAACAACAGATTTTGAGTCTGCCTCGTCTGCCAATTCCGACACGCCGGCATTTTGAACGGTAATAACCGAACAAAAAGTATGTTAGCATAGTTTTGGAAAAATTGCAAGAGATTTTGCAAATTTTTCCCTAATAACGCATATTTTTCAGCACATCAAAGCAGTCAAACGTTGCAAAATAGTCCTTTGGCGTCTCCGCACGCCGTATCAGTTCAAAACTCCCGTCCCCTTTCAGCAGAATCTCCGCCGACTTCAATTTACCATTATAATTATAGCCCATAGCAAATCCGTGCGCTCCGGTATCATGAATCACAAGCAGATCTCCTTTGTCAATTTTGGGCAGCATACGGTCAACTGCAAATTTATCATTGTTTTCACAAAGAGAACCCGTTACATCATATTTGTGATCGCAGACGGTATTATCTTTGCCCATCACAGTAATATGATGATATGCGCCGTACATAGCCGGACGCATCAGGTTCACCGCACAGGCGTCCACGCCAATATATTCTTTATAAGTGTGCTTCTCGTGAATGGCTTTCGTGACAAGGCAGCCGTATGGTCCCATCATAAAACGGCCCATTTCCGTATAAATTGCCACATCTTTCATCCCTGCCGGAACAAGTACCTCTTCAAAAACCTTACGAACGCCTTCGCCGATGGCATGGATATCATTCGGCGTCTGTCCCGGTGTATATGGAATCCCAACGCCTCCGGAAAGGTTGATAAAACGGATATCGCATCCGGTCGCCTCCTTTAACTCCACTACCATTTCAAACAATGTCTTTGCCAGAAGCGGATAATAATCGTTCGTCACCGTATTGCTGGCCAAAAACGCATGGACGCCAAAGTACTTCGCACCCTTTTCTTTCAATATGCGAAACCCCTCAAATAACTGTTCTCTGGTAAAACCATATTTCGCATCGCCAGGGTTGTCCATAATGCCGTTGCTGATTTTAAACACGCCGCCCGGATTAAAGCGGCAGCTGATCGTTTCCGGAATCCTTCCGATGGTTTTTTCCAGAAAATCTATATGCGTAAAATCATCTAAATTGATAATTGCTCCTGTCTGGGCAGCATAGACAAATTCCTCTGCCGGCGTATCATTCGAAGAAAACATAATATCCTCTCCCGAAAAACCAAGCGCGTCCGCCAGCATCAGTTCTGTCATGGAGGAACAGTCGCAGCCGCAGCCGTATTCTTTTAAAATATTGATTAAAAACGGATTCGGCGTTGCTTTTACTGCAAAATATTCCCGAAATCCCCTGTTCCAGGAAAATGCCTCCTGCACTGCTTTTGCATTTTCACGAATTCCCCTTTCGTCATATAAATAAAATGGCGTCGGATATTCCTTTACAATCTCCTGTAATTTCTCGTAAGTTACAAACGGTTCTTTTTTCACGTTATTTTTCTCCTTTCAAAAGCTGTATCAGTTTTATCTCATTGCGCATGGAATCCTTAAATACCCGTACGAAATTCGGCTGCCCGGTATACAGGCAGGCGCTCGCTTCTCCCCTGCCAAATTCTCCGGTAAGCACATAGGCCGAATCAGTAATCACGCCAATCTGCGTCTTTTTATCCTCTGTCAGGTAAGTAAGGGCTTCTAAATGCTCTAAAGGCCTGTCCGTCAATATCACAGCTTTTTTGTTCTCTTTTATTGCTTTTGCCAGCTCTTTTTCAAAGAGCGCCACATATTCTGCATTCATGGAAAGATACATCCGTTCCTTTGCACCCGAAATCATATTCTTCACCTTGTCCCGAATATGCGTATCCCCACTGACCGTCAGATATCCCCAGACCTCCTCCTTCGGCCCTGGCATAGATGCCTTAATCTGCTCTTTTTTTTCCTCCAAAGCACGGATTTTATTACTGCAGAACTCTTTTACATCAACCATATGATAACGGACCGCCGTACCCTCCGCCGTGTACGCCGCCCCTTTATCCACCAGGCCCGCCAAAGCGGTATAAGCATTCGAGCGCGAAATACCAGTCTGTTTGGCGCACTCATAACCGGTCAGACCGCCATTCTGCGACAGACAAAGATAAATCGTGGCTTCCTGCCTGGTCAAACCGAAACACATCAGACTTTCAATCAAGCGGTTTGTATCCATAACGGCCTCCTTTAGTAGTTCTTTTCAAGAACACTATAACAGCTTTAAAATAGCTTGTCAAGAACCATGAAAAAGTTCCACTAAAAAACCCTCTGCACCAGCCACATATAAAGCACCGTCCCAACCCCGATACTAAGCAAATTATTCCTCTTCCAGACGTGCAGTATCACCACAACTGTAGCCGCAATCAATTCTGCAGCCCCATGCGAGCCTGCAAGAAAATTCACATTCCGAAAGCAATAGACAATCAGCATCCCGATAATCGCCGGCGGCAGCACCTTTCCCAGATACAGCACCTTCGGCGGAATCTCCTTCCCCTTGGGGAAAATCAAAAACGGAATGACCCTTGTGGCAAATGTCACCAGTGCAACTGCAACGATAATAAGAAACGACCGTCCCGCGCTAATCGGCATTTTCATCCTCTCCTTTCTGTTTCTCCTGTTCAATATACTTCCTGCCCAAAATCAAACAAAGCATAATACAAATCATAGACGGCAGAATAAAATTATCGCTGCCTGCCACCAGCCGCAGCACGCCTGCAAACACCAGTCCAATCACCGCCGGTATCCGGTTGCCGCCAGCCAGCCACTGCTCTGTAAAAATCACAATAAACAGCGCTGTCATCGCAAAGTCAATCCCTTCCGCACGAAACGGGATCACCGCGCCCGCCAATGCTCCGATCGCAGATCCCAAAACCCAGTAAAACTGATCCAGAACTGCAACCGCAAACAAAAATTTATCCTCCGCCACGTCCTGTGGCACCTTAGTGACAAAGAACAGCGAATATGTTTCGTCTGTCAGTGAAAAAATCATATACAGCCTCTTTTTTCCCATTTTCCCAAAACGTTCCAGCAGAGAAAGCCCATAAAAAATATGACGCACATTTACCATAAACGTCATAAATATAATATCTATAAAACTGACTCCCGGTGCAAAGAAATGAACCGCCAGGTACTGCCCGCTTCCGGCGTACACCAGGACACTCATCAAAATCGCCCACAAAAAATGATATCCCTTTTCCTGAAACATGACACCAAAGGCAATTCCGATAAAAAGATACCCCGTCAAAACCGGAACGGTATGGGGAAACGCTGCCCGAAATGCTTTTTTATACATCTTCCATCCCTCTTTCTTCGTATCATTTGCAACACTTTTTTACTCTACACTAGCACATTTTAAAATTCAATCATTTTTTTTAAAATATCGCTTCAATTTATAGAAAAAATATGCTATAGTAGGATTAAGTATCGTTTTATTTTGAAAAGGAGTGTTTTTCTGCCATGACAAATATTTCAGCCTTAGACGCTTTAAGGGCCGCAGTAGCAGCATCCGATACGGTTACCAGACAGGCCGCATCCGACATGGGTACCGCAGGTGTGGATTTTTCTTCTTATTTAAAAACGGACAAGAACTTAGAAGATATCTATGCTGAGGCGTCGCAGACCTATGGTGTATCAACAGAACTTTTAAAAGCCATGACCAAGCAGGAATCGAATTTTAACCCGAATGCCACCAGCAGGAGCGGTGCGCAGGGACTGATGCAGCTTATGCCTGCCACAGCTGCCAGCCTCGGCGTTACGAACGCCTACGATCCCTACCAGAACATTATGGGCGGCGCCAAATACATCCGCCAGATGCTGGATAAATATAACGGAGACGTTTCCCTTGCCCTTGCCGCCTACAATGCCGGCAGCAACAATGTAGACAAGTACGGCGGTATCCCTCCTTTTGCAGAAACGCAAAACTACGTCGCCAAAATTACCCAATATCTGCAGGAAGGCATTACTGTCCCGAACACAGATACCGTCTATGCAGCAGAGAGTACGGTAAACGACGACAGGAGCGTTACATATCAGGATTTAAATCAGTTGGCAGGAGAAATTTTAACTGAGATTTTTTCTTATGATGATTACATGAAATACCTTTCTTCCCTTCTGGGCAAAGAGGAAACGAGTCTCGCTCTTACGCTTTCCGTTACTTCTGCAGCTTCGGACGAAGAAGACGAGGAAGAAGAAGAGATTTTACCGGACAGCGTTTTAGCATATCAGGACCTGGCAGTGGGCCAGACACCCGTTTCCCCTGCTGCAGCAAATGTGGAAAGCGATATCTGAATGATGCGGACAAAAACCGGCATACATCTGACAGAAATTGATTACACGAAAGATTATTGATAAAAATTAGTAACAGGGCAGCTTGTCTGGTCTGCTGCAAAAATATAATAAAGACCCACAGGAGGTAAACAAACTATGGATTACGCAAAAGAATATGCGCAAAAGCTTGTCACCGCAGACGAAGCCGTCAAAGTAATTAAATCCGGTGACTGGGTAGACTACGGCTGGTGCAATGGCACTGTTGACGCCTTAGATAAAGCCCTGGCCAAAAGAACAGATGAATTGACAGATATCAACTTACGCGGCGGTATCCTCTTAAAAACCCCCGCTGTTTTTGAACGCGAAGATGCCGGAGAACATTTTACCTGGAATTCCTGGCATATGTCCGGCATAGAGCGCAAATTAATCAGCCGCGGCTGTGCTTATTATGCACCCATCCGATACTCAGAGCTGCCGCGCTATTACCGTGACTCCATCGTTCCGGACGATGTTGCCATGTTCCAGGTTTCCCCAATGGACAAACATGGTTTCTTCAATTTTGGACCGAATGCTTCTCATATGATGGCAGTCTGCGAAACAGCCAAAAAAATCATTGTAGAAGTAAACGAAAATATGCCCAGATGCCTTGGCGGCTTTGAAAACGGCATTCATATTTCCCAGGTGGATTACATCGTAGAGGGCGAGAATCCTGCCATCGGTGAATTGGGTGCGGGCGGCGCTCCAACAGACGTCGATATTGCCGTTGCCAAATTAATCGTAGAAGAAATCCCAGACGGCGCATGCTTACAGCTTGGTATTGGCGGCATGCCAAATACCGTCGGTTCTATGATTGCACAGTCTGATTTAAAGGATCTGGGCGTGCATACGGAGATGTATGTAGATGCTTTTGTTGACATTGCAAAAGCCGGAAAAATCAATGGTTCCAGGAAAAACATTGACCGTTATCGCCAGGCATACGCTTTTGGCTGCGGCACGAAAAAAATGTACGACTACCTTGACGAAAATCCGGAACTGATGAGCGCGCCAGTCAACTATACCAACGATATCCGTTCTATCTCCGCACTGGATAATTTCATTTCCATCAACAATGCTGTCGATCTGGATTTATTCGGGCAGGTCAATGCAGAATCTGCGGGAACGAAGCAAATCAGCGGTGCAGGCGGACAGCTTGATTTCGTACTCGGCGCCTATCTTTCCAACGGCGGAAAGAGCTTTATCTGCTGCTCTTCCACTTTTAAGACAAAAGACGGCCAGTTAAAATCACGTATCGTTCCTACTCTGGCTCCCGGCTCTGTTGTAACAGATACGCGTGCCAACGTGCACTACATTGTTACAGAATACGGCAAGGTCAATTTGAAAGGCAAATCCGCATGGGAACGCGCAGAAGCGTTAATCTCCATTGCACATCCCAACTTCCGGGACGAACTGATTGCAGAAGCAGAAAAATTGAAAATATGGCGCAAAAGCAATAAATAGAAAATGTGTTTAATTAAGAAAGTAAGAGGAAACAAGCTCCCTTCTTTCCAAGTGGTCAGAAAAAGGAGGCAATGCAACCGAAATTGCCATATCAATTTTATCAGATTTGAATTTCTTTATTCGGTATTGGTACCCTCAGCAGACAAAGGGGCATACGCCTTGTCTACTGAGGGTAGTATAGTCTGTTCAGCTTTTCCTGTCCACACTTATATACTAACACTATCTTTCATAGCTTTCACGTACTCACCTATATACTTAGGTGCGTCCTTTTCATACTTTTCAAGTAACTTTATAATAGCCGAACCAACGATTGCACCGTCAGAAATCTCTGCCATTCTCCTTGCTTGCTCCGGCGCAGAAATACCAAATCCAATCGCACAAGGTACACTGGTATTTTCTCTTACTATCTTCACAATAGAAGCAAGGTCTGTTTTAATTTCACTTCTCATACCTGTGACGCCAAGGCTGGAAACGATATATAAGAAGCCTTCCGCTTCTTTTGCAATCATTGCAATTCGGTTTTCCGATGTAGGTGCAATTAGTGACACTAAATCAACACCATACTGGTGACACAGCGGCAAAAATTCTTCTTTTTCCTCAAACGGCAGATCGGGCAGGATAATTCCATCAATTTCAATGTCTCGACAAGTCGAAATAAATTTTTCTGCGCCATAGGAGAACACTACATTGGCATAGGTCATAAAAACCATCGGCACTTTTACATCACGGCGAAGTTCTTTGACAAAGGCGAATATTTTATCTGTCGTAACACCTCCATTCAGCGCCCTGCGATTAGCTCCCTGAATAACAGGTCCTTCGGCAGTCGGATCGGAGAATGGGATACCAAGTTCAATGAGGTCTGCACCGTTTTCTACAGCAGCACGGACAACGGCGGCTGTGGTTTCCAGATCAGGATCACCGCAAGTGATAAAGGCGATGAAAGCCTTTCCGTTTTCAAATGCTTTTTTGATGTTACTCATGAAGATCCTCCCCTCTGTAGCGGGCAATGGCTGCACAGTCCTTGTCGCCTCTGCCGGATATGGTGATTACGATGATTTGGTCTTTATCCATTGTCGGCGCTGTCTTCATTGCGTATGCAACTGCGTGAGCCGATTCGATGGCGGAAATAATACCTTCCGTCTTTGCCAGATATTCAAAAGCGTTTACTGCTTCGTCATCCGTGACAGGTACATATTCCGCTCTGCCTATGTCATGCAGATGAGCGTGCTCAGGACCGACACCCGGGTAGTCGAGTCCTGCGGAAATGGAGTAAACCGGAGCGATCTGTCCGTCCTTATCCTGACAGAAGTAAGACTTCATTCCGTGGAAGATACCGACTCTTCCGGCGGCAATGGTTGCTGCTGTTTCAAAGGTGTCAATACCCCTTCCTGCCGCCTCGCAGCCAATCAGACGCACACATTCATCCTCAATGAAATTGTAGAAGCTGCCAATCGCATTAGACCCGCCGCCTACACAAGCGATAACTGCATCAGGCAGCCTGCCTTCTTTCTCTTGAATCTGCTCCTTAATCTCCTTAGAGATGACTGCCTGAAAATCACGAACGATGGTCGGAAACGGATGAGGACCCATAACGGAGCCGAGACAATAGTGGGTATCAGAAATACGAGAGGTCCATTCACGCATGGCTTCTGATACAGCGTCTTTAAGAGTTGCTGTACCCGTCTTGACGGGGATTACCTCTGCACCAAGCAATCTCATACGGTACACATTAAGTGCCTGACGAATGGTATCTTCTTCACCCATAAAGACCACACATTCCATTCCCATCAGTGCGGCGGCAGTTGCCGTGGCGACACCATGCTGTCCGGCTCCCGTTTCAGCTATCAATCGAGTTTTGCCCATTTTCTTTGCAAGAAGCGCCTGACCGAGTACATTGTTGATCTTATGTGATCCGGTGTGGTTTAGGTCTTCACGTTTAAGATAAATTTTCGCACCGCCGAGGTCTTTAGTCATTTTCTCAGCAAAGTACAGTCTTGATGGCCTGCCTGCATATTCATTGAATAGTTCGGCTAGTTCTCTGTTAAATTCGGGAGTGTTTTTATAATAATTATACGCTTCTTCCAGTTCGATAACCGCATTCATCAGCGTTTCAGGGATGTACTGACCACCGTGAATACCGAAGCGTCCATTTGGATTTGTCATAATCTGTCTTCCTTTCTGGCAGCGGCAACAAACGCCGCCATTTTTATTTTATTTTTTGCCCCATCCGTTTCAATTCCTGAGCTGACATCAACTGCAAATGGATGAAGTGCTTTGACCGCATCTGTCACGTTGTCAGCATCAAGACCTCCAGCGAGAAAATATGGTCTTCTGATATTTTTCACGAGACTCCAATCAAATACCGTCCCCGTACCTGCACCGGAATCAAGAAGTATATAATCCGCCGTACTTTGTCGGGCAGTTGTCGCGTCATTTGCAGTTTTAATGCGAAAAGCCTTGATGAGCGGCTTATCCGTTAGCAGTCGCAGTTGTGTAATATAATCTTCGTCCTCATCACCATGTAGCTGTGCTATGTCAATAATACCGTTCTTCAATAGATTTGCGATATTTTGCGGATGTTCATTTACAAACACACCGACTGCCTGAATTTCGGGAGAAAGCCGGCTTTTCAGCTCCGTCGCTTTTTCGTGTGTTACACAACGTTTACTTTTCGATGCAAAAACGAATCCGATATAATCCGGCTTTAGTTCGTTTGCAGCCTCTATATCACAAAGCCGGGAAAATCCGCAAAGTTTAATATTGGTCATACCCCACCCCGCAGTTCATCAAGCTTGGCTTTTTTGTCGGATGCTCGCATAAGGGTTTCACCAATCAAAACAGCATCCGCACCGATTTCACGGAGCTTTGCCACGTCCTCAGCAGTACTCACACCACTTTCGGAAACGAACAGCACATCACAGGGAATCAGCTCTCTGAGCCTGCGGCTATTGTCCGTATCCACAGAAAAATCTTTGAGATTACGGTTATTAACACCAATGATACGTGCTCCTGCATAAAGTGCGTTTTGCACTTCATATTCATCGTGCGCTTCCACCAATGCCGATAATCCAAGTTCATCACAGATTCTGATATATGACCTGATTTGTTCCTCACTTAAAACGGAACAGATCAGCAATACTGCAGACGCGCCAAGCACCTTTGCCTCGTAAATCATATATTCATCTACTGTGAAATCCTTCCGCAGACAAGGAATAGAAACGATGGAGGCGATTTCTTTCAGGTACTCGTCACTTCCGAGAAACCATTTCGGTTCTGTCAGCACGGAAATACAGTCTGCCCCTGCCGCTTCGTACTCCTTTGCAATCTGCAGATACGGAAATTTAGGAGCAATCAATCCTTTTGAGGGAGATGCCTTTTTGCACTCACAAATAAAGGAAATACCTGTCTTCTTCAGTGCATTTTCAAAAGCAAAGGAGCTTTTGGGGAGGGATAAGGCTTGCCGCTTGATTTCTTCGAGCGGTATTTTCAATTTTGCTTGCCCGGTACGTTCCTGGGCGCATTTAACAAGCTGGTCGAGAATCATCATACCTCTACCTCCGGACGGTTGCTGACTTCAATAAGTTTGTTCAATGTTTCAAGAGCCTTACCGGAATCAATAATCTCTGCGGCAAGTGCAATACCATCTTTCATACTGTCAGCCTTACCGCCAATGCAAAGTGCTGCACCAACGTTCATAAGAACAGCATTTCTCTTATGACCTTTTTCACCATTTAAGACAGCAAGCGTGATTTTAGCATTTTCTTCGGGTGTGCCGCCCCTCAGGTCTTCTTTTGTGCAGCGTTCAAAACCGAAGTCTTCCGGTGCGATCACAGAGGACTTGAACCAGCCGTCACGAATCTCGCAGATCGTAGTCGGCGCACTCATGGAGATCTCATCCAGCTTATCCTGACCGTACACAACCATGCCGCGTTTGATGCCGAGATTGATCAGAACCTGCGCCAGCGGTTCAACAAGATAATCGTCATACACACCGAGAAGCTGCATGGACGGTGTGCCGGGATTTGTAAGAGGACCGAGAATATTGAAAACGGTACGGAAACCAAGCTCCCTGCGGATAGCACCCACGTATTTCATAGAGGTGTGATATTTCTGTGCGAAGAAGAAGCACATGCCGACCTCATTCAGCAGTTCAATACATCTTGCCGGACTCTGCTGAATATTTACACCAAGAGCTTCCAGACAATCTGCCGTTCCGCACTGGGAGGATGCGGCTCTGTTGCCGTGTTTTGCGACTTTCATACCGCTTGCAGCTGCAACAAGAGCGGAAGTGGTGGAAATATTGAAACTGTGAGCATTGTCACCGCCTGTTCCGACGATTTCAAAAAGTTCCATCCCAGTCTCAATCTTTGTTGCATGTGCTCTCATAGCAGCGGCACATCCTGCGATCTCGTCCGTAGTCTCAGCTCTGGCGCTTTTAGTGGAGAGTGCGGCGAGAAAAGCGGCATTCTGCGTTGCTGTTGTTTCACCGCTCATGATTTCGTTCATCACGGTGTATGCCTCATCATAGGTGAGATCTTCTTTATTTACAATCTTAACAATCGCTTCTTTAATCATGACTCATATCTCCTTTATGAAATTATACAGCATCTGCTTACCGTGCGGTGTCATAATAGATTCGGGATGGAATTGTACGCCGAAAATGGGATACGCTTTGTGCTGTACCGCCATTACCTCACCACCTGTGCAGAGTGCTGTTATTTTTAGTTCTTCGGGAATGGTGTCGGCATCTGCCGTAAGGGAATGATACCGTGCGACAGGTGCAACTTCGGGACAGCCTTTGAATAACGGGCAATCTGGATCAAATTTTACATCGGACTGTTTACCGTGCATTAGTTCCCTTGCATAGGTAACAGCAGCACCGAACGCCGCACAAATTGCCTGATGACCAAGACAAACACCGAGAAGGGGAATATCCTTCCCAATTGTTTTTGCAGCTTCAATAATAATTCCGGCATCTTCGGGTCTGCCCGGACCGGGTGAGAGAATAATACGATCTGGGTTCAATTTCTTAATTTCTTCTATCGTCATTTCATCGTTGCGGATGACCCTGATATTCGGCTCGATCTTACCAATAAGCTGGTAGAGATTATAGGAAAAGCTGTCGTAGTTATCTATCAGAAGAATCATAATTCTGCCTCCTGTGCAAGTTCTAATGCTTTTAGTGAAGATTTGGCTTTATTCAGACATTCTTCAAATTCCTTTTCGGGTACAGAATCCGCCACAATTCCGGCTCCGCTTCTCACGAATATCTTACCGTTCTTTTTATAGGCAATACGGATGGCAATACAGGTATCCATATTCCCCGTAAAGTCGATATAGCCAATGGCACCACCATAAATACCGCGCTTGTTGTTTTCAAGTTCTCCAATTAACTGACAGGCTCTGATCTTCGGCGCACCGGAAAGGGTTCCAGCAGGCAATACCGCTTCAATGGCATCCAATGCATCATAATTTTCGCTGATCTCACCACGCACTGTAGAGCCGATGTGCATAACATGGGAGAAACGTTCAATTGAATGGAGCTTTTCGACCTGTACAGTACCGAATTTGCTTATTTTTCCGAGATCGTTTCGTCCTAAATCCACAAGCATATTGTGTTCGGCAAGTTCTTTTTCGTCAGCAAGCAGATCTGCTTCAAGAGCTTTGTCTTCTTCCACAGTTTTGCCTCTCGGTCTTGTTCCTGCAAGTGGAAAAGTATGTAACACACCATTTTCTAGCTTTACCAGCGTTTCAGGAGATGCCCCCGCAACCTCTATGTCTGTTCCTGAAAAATAAAACATATACGGTGATGGATTGACTGTTCGAAGCACACGGTAGGTATTCAAGAGACTTCCCTCAAAAGGCGCGCACAGGCGGTTGGAAAGCACAATCTGGAAAATATCCCCCTCTCGGATATGGTGTTTTGCTTTTTCTACCATGCCGCAGAATTGCTTTTTGTCAAACATAGGCGTAACTTCTCCAAGCAGCCTGCCAACCGGTTCATTCTTCTTTTCGCCGTGTTTTAAAAGCTCTGCGAGCTGCTTCAATTCCATAACCGCTTTGTTATAACCTGTTTCCGGTTCATCCAGCGGCATATTTACAATGAGAGTAATCTTCTGTCGGAGATGATCGAAAGCGATAACTTTATCAAAGAGCATCAGGTCAACATCCATAAATGCCTCAGTATCTTCCACATCACATCTGACGGCCGGTTCGCTGTAGGTGAGATAATCATAGGAGAAGTATCCGACAAGACCGCCTGTAAAGGAAGGAAGATACTCAAAACGGGGACTTTTATAATCGGCAAGAATCTGGCGGAGGTAGTCGGATGGGTTATCCGTCTTAACCTTGAGATTGCCGATCTTCATTTCTCCATCCATGCAAGTGATCTCCATTTTCGGGTCAAATCCGAGGAAGGTGTAACGTCCCCAGGTTTCATTTGCCTGAGCGGATTCCAGCATATAGCAATGAGCAGATACATTTTTCAGTATCTTTATCGTTTCAATAGGTGTTGTGAAGTCGGAAAGGATTTCAAGACTAACCGGCAATATGTTATAATGACCGGTTGCTGCAATTTCTTTGACTTCAACTAAAGTTGGCTGAATTTTCATAATCAGTTCCTCCAAATAGGTAAAGTTGGTTATTTATTAGGATAATTCAATTTCAATATTTGGCGCGCTGTGCGCCACCAACGTTTTGTATACAGCATAATATAACCTCCTGAAACAAAGAAAAGACTTCTTTGAACTTCTATCTCGTTCAAAGGAGTCTTATAAAACAAAAACGCCCTTGACAGAGATATACACTCTATCAAGGACGAATATAAACACTTATCCGCGGTGCCACCTTGATTCACGGCATGACCCGTGCACTCAACAGGATACCAGCATATCCCCGGCAAATGACGTCTGCCTACAACGTCGCAGAATACTTTGTGAAAAACACATTTGACTGCGCCCTCAGTGGTCCATTTGACAACTTGTTTCTTGCCTGATTCTCAGCATCGCAGGCTCTCTGTAAAGGCATCATTGCCGTTATCTCCACTTCAACGGTTTGATATATTAATTTTTCTTATTTTATAACTTGCTTTTAAACTTGTCAATAGGTATTCTTGAATTTCCACGGAAATCGGTAACAGTTCAGCCCAGGACTTTGCAGCAGGTGCAAAGTCCTGGGCTGAACTGTTACCGGAAATCAATTTCAATAATATCGCAAATGCAGGACGGATCAAGCAGGCAGTCAAACATGATTTTTGATATGGCCCGTTTGAATGCCGTCCTCTCTTTGCCTTTCTTTATCAGATTAATTGCCGGCTTTCAGGTTCTCTTGGTTATCTTTGGCGCACAACAGATAATCTCCCTTCCCTGAAAGGATTGCCTGCACCATAGCTTTTTGACAGTTTAACGCATCTGCAACTACGAGACACCCTCCCGGTTCCAGTTGCCCTAAAAGCTCACGAACCGCTGGAATCTCGTTACTTTTTCCTGCAACTGCCTGCCGGGCATAGGTTATCCCCAGCTCTGCCACCTGTGCGCTCACTATATGCAGGGGACTTTCATAGCTGTCCATTTTCCCTGTGGATCGGATAGTTTTTCCTTGTTTTCCGGCAGCATGGAAACCGCCCATTTTGCAATGCAGCGATTAAAGGATTCCGGTTTTATCAGCTTCATCCGGCATAAGAGCCAGTAATAGCAGGGGACAGCTTCTATTTGCCATCTTTCCAATTATAATACCCGTCAAACCTGTACGAGTTTCATTTATCAGTTTACCTGTCTTAAATAAGAGTGAAAACTCATTTAATTCGTATTCTGTTATCACTTCGACACCAAGCTGTTTTGCATATGTCCTTGTCTCACTTGACATACGATTATTTGTTATTACTACTGGATGTCCATCATTTCCAAAATAGTTACATCCTGTATATATTTCTTGTACAGGAGTTTTTCCTACTGGTCTGTTATGAAACTTACATTGTATGTAATATTTCAGATGCTTCCCCCTTTCATCAGGTGTTGCAACAATATCAATACCGTTGTCATTACCTTTTGTACGTTTTACGTCAAATTTCAGCGTGGTCAGTATACTCTGCACCTATAATTCAAAATCGTATCCTGACATACAATTTTTTGGCTTGAAGCCATCCATTCTGTCAAATATGTGTTCGACCCCTAAAAAAGTACTCACAGTTATCCTGTTGTACTTTTTAATATTTGAATGTATGTAGTCATTAGATGGGGTGCAATAACGGGCACGTATGCAACGCCTTAGTAATGTATAGCCCTTTTAGTCTCCGAACCATATTTAATTTTTGCCATATTGTGCACAGTACATAAAATATGGGTTAAAATTTCTACATTTTGTGCATGTAATAAAAGGCATAAAAATAGACGATGGTTTTGAACCATCGCCTGTCTGTATAGCTGCTTATTTCTTCTCTCTTTTTGGAAAAGTGTTCTCATACCCATTTCACAAACCAGGAATTGTTATGTCATATTCAGCCTGTTTCTGATTGTTTTATCGTTGACTGGATATATTCTCTCTACTGGCAGGTTTTTAGTATTTAGTTTTCCGTTGTTCATTGTTCATTCCATTTTTTACCAGCAAAGTTAAGTCCTCTATTCGGCAAATACCTGTATCTAAAAACTCTCTTAATGTATTTCCCTTTAATCCTATTTGGATTGCTGCACGATTGATTGCATTTCCATTTATATTTCGATCCGGGTCCCATTGGCAATATACTGTTGTTTCATCAAAAGCTTTTTCCCACTGTATACCAGTATAACTTTTAGAGTCCGGCGATGTCAGCACTGCTTTTTGCAGTGTTTCGTTAAACTTTGACTGATATACATCTATGGCTGAAATACATTCCTGATTTTTTTAGTTCCCCAGTTAGAGCGATACATAAGCCATAAAAAAGATGGCTTTATCCATGTCATACGGTTAACATTAAAATTTTTTCCAAATGTCTGCAAAGAAACTGCTTCTTTTGCAATTGCAGGATTGTAT
>JAAWDZ010000081.1 GCA_022794015.1 Eubacterium sp.
TAAAACTAATATCACCCGATTTTACGTACACTAATGGATAAACGGCTGACAAATACCTTCGATTGATCCACAAGAGTCTGAATGTCCGCAGAAGATAAATCCATCATTGTCCTTAACTTCTTTGTCCTCTACGTTTACCTGAACAAACATCTTATCCATAACCTTGTCCTCCTTCCTTTAATGATTATATTATCTCCTCAACAAGGAATGATAATATCAAATATGATCTTTTCTATTAATTATTCTGTACTCATTGCGACTTTTCTATATTTTATATACCCTCCTATTAAAGAAATTCCAACCATTGAGCATGCAACGGCGATAGGCGTTGATATATACACAATTGATGCCTTCTTTAAAATACAATATAGTACATAATAAATTAATGCTATTTTTTTAGCTCTTGTTCCGTATTCTTTCTTTTCTTCATACTCCAATCTATGCACAACACTGTCTATAGGAGATAAGAATATAATTATAAGCAAATTGATTGTTTGAATTAAAATTCCTACATTATCATCACATTGTAATATTTTAATTCCCATCAATGCGATAAACAGAGTAATGAAAGAAAGAAAATAGCATCTTATGGGAGTATCCGCATGATACCCACCTGCATATTTTCTTAATGCACTAAAGCAAAATAAAAAAAATATACTTTGCCATACTATACCCAACAGATACCCCGCCATTATTGTAACTATGGTGCTTATAGATATAACTATACTTCTTCTAATACCATAATTTATGATTTCCTCTCGCTCTTCTTCTGACAGTTGCTCAATCTGAATACTCATCTTTAAAACTTCCTTAATTTTTTTACCGCCTTAGGTATCTCTGGTTGATAATTAATAAATGGACATGTTGTATTTGCTTCAGAAATCGCTGCCCTGATTGCAATTTTCTCAATTATCTTTTTTAATCTGTTATGCTTTTTCATTTTGTATCCCTCACTTGTATAATGATTCATTTGTTTTTTTGATAATATCATATTTTCATATCTTAATTTTCCAAATGGCGAAATTCATATATATTAGGGCGAAATTTGTACAAAAAAAGCCTCTCCATTGAAATAGGTCTGGTAAACCTAAACGATGTGA
>JAAWDZ010000013.1 GCA_022794015.1 Eubacterium sp.
CCAGAGTATCATCAGATGGGGCAGTATTGGAGCACGCCGTTTCCGGCAGTACAGTATGGTTTATGGTGTTATTTGTCTGTGGCGTATCAAGCGTCAGTGTGATGCTGTCTTTTGTGAAAATCAGCAGCGCGGGTTTGAAAAAACTTTTGCAATAGATGCGTTTGGATAACTGCTGCATAGGGGCTTATAGGATATTTTATGATAAAATTTTTTTAAAAACAGTATTTAGCCTGAAAAGTCACGTTCCTGTAAGATACGTATGTTATATTATATTTAGCATGTATATGAACAGCGGATCTTGACTGCGTTTTGTATAGAATTCTATATTTTAAGGTGAAAAAAGAGATGTGGCTGTTATGAAGCATTATCAAAATGCCACATTAATATTGACAGCAGGGAGGATCATGCTGCATGGGGTCATGGATGGCGATGGACTGGCTGCTGTGCCCATAAGAGAAAAAGACAAAGGATGTGGTAAATATGATTTATGTTGCAATAGCTGAAACAGATTGTGATTATATGGAATATTTGAAAAAGCTTTTGCTTCAGTGGGCAGATAAGAAAACAGAAGTGAAAATATCAGTTTTTTTAAATGGGAAAGCTCTCGCCGGCCATTTGCCTTATGTATATGATATTGTTTTTGTGGATCTTTCACCAGATCAACCGGACGGTATCCTTGCAGTCAGGAAGCTGCGGGATATGGGATATCAGAATTTACTGATTTTAATCGCGGATTCTGTCAGCAGGGCGTGTGAGGGATACCGGGTGAATGCGTACCGGTATTATGTGAAGCCTGTCAGGGGAGAAGATATAAGAGAATGCATGGATTATGCATTGGTTCAGAAGAACAGAAAATATTTTCAATATACATACCATGGGGTTACAAAACGGATAGAATTTGACAGTATCATTTGTTTTGAAATCATAGATCATTATATTGATATTTACACAACAAATAGCACAGTCCATATAAAAGGCGCGTTAAAAGAAGTACAGGAACAATGTCCCAGCTATTTTCACCGCTGCCACAGATCCTGTATTGTAAATATGGAACGTGTTCTTGTAAAGGGCGGCAGGCAGTTAAAGCTTGAAAATGGAAAAACAGTGGATATTGCCCCGCGCTATTTAGAAGCAGTTACAAATGCGATGGAACAGCTGGCGGATGAATGAGGTTTGAAAAAATCTTATTACAGGTAAGGTACATTGGAGTAATTATGAGTAAAATTGCAATATTAGATACGGAGATCTCTCCCAGGCGTCTGCATTGCCAGAGGTTTCATGCTTACAATGTATGTGGGCTAGGAGACGGGATGCAGCCTGAGGAAACCTCCCATGGTACAGTCTGCGCGAGGGTGCTGGACTATTTTGCTTCTGGTTATGAGCTCTTCAGTATCCAGATTTTAAATGGGAATGGGAAAATAACAGATAAGCCAATGGGAAATATCCATCATTTGAAACAGGGACTTGAGCTATGCATGGAACTGGACGTGGATATTGTCTGTATGAGCGCGGTATCTTCTATACTTTCAGATTCCGGCATTTTATATACAACGGTTCAGAAGCTTGCAAAAAAGAGCGTTCTGGCAGCGGCGTTAGACAATCGGAAGTATATTACCATTCCAACTGCTTATCCATTTGTAACAGGAGTACAGTCGGATATAAGAAATTGCCTGCGTGCCGGCGAGCTCGCGTACCATGATAAGGATTTGTTTTCTGCAGGCCTGTATGCAAACTGCAATATCCGTCTGTTGGAGGAACTCGGATGCCCTCCTTCGAACAGTTTTGCAGTTCCGGTTGCAGCAGCCCGGATGAATACCTGGAAGAATGAGGGAAAACATATAGATACAGAACTTCATCATTTGAAACCATATCCGGCGTGTGGGATAGAAGAAGAATTTTTTTTCAAGAGGGGAATGGGTTTGTACAGGGAGCTGCCGTTAGCGGTTCTTTATGCTTTGGGGGAGGAGGATGTACATGCGGCCTGCCAGACGGCTATGGACACACTTTACAGCAAGTATGGCGTACAGTCTTGTGCATTATGCAGTATGGATGCCGGGGTGGATGTGCGGTTTCGGAAGATGGAACCAGAAGGAGATCTGAAGCGGGAACTTTTGTTTGTGGAATGTTGTTATAAGACAGATCTGATTTTCTTTGCTATCAGGAAAGATGGGCGGGATCGTGTCATGGCACAGGTAAATGCCGATTTGGAAATATCTCTGGACAAAAACAGCGTGTGTATTTTATTTGAAGATGGCTGTGTGAAAGGCAGTACAGTCAATCTGGCGGACTTGGTTTACGGCATTTTACAGTAGAAACCTCCTTTTGGCAAAACAGGCAGTCCAGGCAGGTCAGGCCCATATACCTGGAATGAGGTATCCGCCGTGGAAAGACGGTGGCTTAAAGGACATTATTCTATGGTAACTAAAAAAAGGTTCTTGACATCTAACCTATATTAGTATATACTAACACCTAAATAAAAACAGTTTATATGTAAGGGAGGATGAGTGTATGCCGTTATCTATGGTAAGAAAAGGAGAACCGAGTATCATTAAAAAAGTGAGCGGCAGGGAAGAAACGCGCCGCTTTTTGGAGAACCTGGGTTTTGTAATCGGCGGTTCCGTAACTGTAGTATCGGAAATTGCCGGGAATATGATTGTGAATGTGAAGGATTCACGCGTAGCCATTGGGAAGGATATGGCCAATAAGATTATGGTATAAATGAAGCGGAAGGAGGCTCAGTATGAAGACATTAAAAGAAGTGGGATGCGGCAAAACCGTCACGGTTAAGAGGCTCTATGGGGAAGGCCCTGTGAAAAGGCGTATTATGGACATGGGCATTACAAAGGGCGTGGAAATATTTGTCCGTAAGGTTGCGCCATTGGGAGATCCGGTGGAGCTCACTGTGCGAGGATATGAGCTGTCTTTGCGCAAGGCCGATGCGGAAATGATCGAAGTGGAATCGTAGCGTAATAAAAGCGATTTTTTTACATATAGGTTAGTATAAACTAATTTTAAAAAGTATAAGCGTACATTAGTTAGTACAAACGAATTACCTGATGGAAGGAGCAGGAAAATGGCAGTAAAAATTGCATTAGCAGGTAACCCGAACAGCGGTAAAACCACATTTTTTAATGCGCTGACGGGTTCAAATCAGTTTGTGGGAAACTGGCCGGGTGTAACGGTTGAGAAAAAGGAAGGAAAGTTAAAGGGGCATAAGGATGTGAGCATTATGGATTTGCCGGGTATTTATTCTTTGTCCCCCTATACGCTGGAAGAGGTTGTAGCAAGGAATTATCTGATTGGGGAGCGGCCGGATGCAATTATCAATATTGTGGACGGCACAAATATTGAGCGCAACCTGTATTTATCCACACAGCTAATGGAGCTGGGGATTCCGGTAATTATAGCGGTCAATATGATGGATTTGGTTGAAAAAAATAAAGATCAGATACATATTGATAAGCTGAGTAAAAAGCTGGGCTGCGAAGTAGTGCAGATTTCGGCATTAAAAGGAACAGGAATTCAGAAAGCGGCAGAAAAAGCAGTCGCTCTGGCACAGAGCAAAAAAAACATGATGCCAAAGCATGAATTTGACAAGAAGGTAGAAGATGTAATAAGTGTTGTAGAAAATAAGCTTCCTGCTTTGGTTCCAGAATCCCAGAAAAGGTTTTTTGCAATTAAGCTTTTGGAAAAAGACAATAAAATTGCGGAGCAGATGGGCGGCGCACCGGATGTATCGGCTGAAATTAAGATTTTGGAAGACGCGTTTGATGATGATGCGGAAAGCATCATTACGAATGAACGGTATGTTTATATTTCTTCTATGATCGGGGAATGTTGTACGAAGGGTAACGTACAGGGCTTTAGTATTTCTGATAAAATTGACCGGATTGTGACAAACCGTATTTTAGCGCTTCCGATTTTTGCAGCAGTTATGTTTTTGGTATATTACGTATCGGTTTCTACAGTTGGTACCTGGGCGACAGACTGGGCGAACGACGGGGTGTTCGGTGACGGGTGGCATTTGTTTGGAATTGGAAGTGCAGCTTACGAAGAAGCGTGTGCAGATTATGGCCGTGCAGATCAGATTGTAACGGCGTCGGAAGAAGGCGCGGTAACGGTTGACATTGCAGATGAAGAGGATGCGGTTTTGGAAACTGTGCAGATCACCGCGCAGACAACCGCGGACGCACAGGCCCTTTTGGATGATGGAGAACCGGATCCGTCGGCATACGGCGTATGGGTTTCTGGTATCCCGGTAATTTTTGGAAATGTTTTAGAAGCGGCAGGCTGTGCAGCCTGGCTGCAGGGCCTGATATTGGACGGTATCATCGGCGGCGTAGGCGCAGTCCTGGGATTTGTGCCGCAGATGCTGGTGCTGTTTATTTTCCTGGCCTTTCTGGAAGCATGCGGATATATGGCAAGGGTTGCCTTTATCATGGATCGTATTTTCCGTAAATTCGGACTTTCCGGAAAATCGTTTATTCCGATGCTGATCGGCACGGGGTGCGGCGTGCCGGGCGTTATGGCGTCCAGAACCATTGAAAATGACAGGGACCGCAAAATGACGATTATGACGACGACATTTATTCCCTGCGGGGCGAAGCTGCCAATTATTGCTTTGATTGCAGGCGCATTCTTTGACAATTCGGGCTGGGTATCCTTTAGTGCGTTTTTTGTGGGAATTGCGGCAGTTATCTGCTCCGGTATTATTTTAAAGAAAACAAAAATGTTTGCGGGCGATCCGGCTCCGTTTGTAATGGAGCTTCCGGCTTATCATATGCCAACGGTTGGCAATGTGCTGCGCAGCATGTGGGAACGCGGATGGTCCTTTATCAAAAAGGCCGGGACGATTATTCTGCTTTCTGCTATTGTACTGTGGTTCTTACAGGGCTTTGGCTGGGTAGACGGGCAGTTTACACTTTTAGAGGCAGAACAGCTTGATTCAAGTATTCTGGCAGTTATTGGCGGCATTATCGCTCCGGTTTTTGCACCGCTTGGCTGGGGAGACTGGAAAATGGCAGTTGCAGCGGTGACAGGTCTGATTGCAAAAGAAAACGTAGTCAGCACATTTGGTATTTTGTTTAGCTATGCAGAAGTGGCGGAGGATGGAGCAGAAATCTGGTCGGCGCTTGCAGGCAGTATGACTGCAGCTGCAGCTTATTCTTTCCTGGTATTTAACCTGCTGTGCGCGCCCTGTTTTGCGGCAATGGGAGCGATTAAGAGGGAAATGAACAACCGGAAATGGTTCTGGTTTGCAATTGGGTATCAGACAATCCTGGCGTATATTGTTTCGCTTTGTGTTTATCAGCTGGGAAGCCTGTTTACGGCAGGGGTATTTGGTATTTGGACAATTGCAGCAGTTGTATTTGTGGTATTGTTCCTTTATCTGCTGGTACGTCCCTATAATGAGAGTCAGACTCTGGATGTGAAGTTAAAGATGATGGCTGGAAATAAATAGTGAAATAAAAGAAACAGAAAATGCAGCAGACCAGGCTCCTGAAAACCGCCATCCGGCAAGGAGCCAAAGTTTTTCGGGCACAACACGCACGCTTCGCCGACGTGTTGCAGATTGTACGGCGCGTGCGTGGAAAATAACAGAATAAAGCTTTATACTACAGGGGGCTTTACAAATGGGCTTCCTGTAGTTATTATCTTAAAAGAGTATACCGAAAAGGAAATGAGGTGGAAATATGGGAACATTTGTAGTTGGAGCAATTGTATTGGGATGTGTTGTACTGGCAATTCGAAGCATAAGAGCGGATAAAAAGAACGGGAAAGCTTCCTGCGGCGGGGATTGCGGTCATTGTAAAGGGTGCCATTAGAGTATTTTTTAGGACTGTCAGGAAGGGCAGGCGTGCTGTCAATAACAGTTTGGCCTGCGGTTTTACTTTTCCTTTCGTTTCCCGGCCGGATCGGTTATAATGGCAGTAAAAAGGGATTTCGGAAAGGAGTATGTATGGAAACATTGTTAAGAACTCCCAAAGCTGTGCTGCAGGCGAGGGAGAGTAAAAAAGGTCTGAATCTGGTATTGGAGATACTGATTTTTGCAGCGATATTTCTGGTTTGTACGATAGGAGAAACCGTTTTTATGCTTCCGGCACAGATTGTGCTGCTGGCACAAAACCAGCTTTATCTGGATGCTGTTGGCACCGGGGATGTGGAACTGATTTCGGAAGCGGCTGTCCAGGCGGCTTCTGCAGATTCATTTACAATTGTATCTTTATTTGCCACTTCGGTTATGATTTTGCTGGTGATTCTGTTCTGCAGGTTTATTCAGAAGAGAAAGCTTTCTTCTCTTGGTTTTGTGAAGAAAGGCTGTGGAAAGGAATATGTGACAGGAATTTTGATTGGATTTGGAATGTTTTCGGCCGCTGTGCTGCTTTGTATAGTGACTGGATCCATTCGGTTTACAGGCTCTGGGACATTTGCCGTATCGACCTTTTTGCTGTTTACGGCAGGATATATGGTACAGGGAATGGCGGAAGAAGTGCTGTGCAGAGGATATTTTATGGTGTCTGTCGGGCGCAGGTATCCGATGGCGGCTGCCGTGATTGCAAATGCCACAGCGTTTGCAGCGCTGCATTTGTTAAATCCGGGGATTGCGCCGCTTGCAATTGTAAATTTGATTCTGTTTGGCATATTTGCTTCCGTCTGCTTTATTAAGACAGAAAATATCTGGATGGTTGGGGCAATCCATTCCGTTTGGAATCTGGTGCAGGGAAACGTGTATGGAATTAAGGTCAGCGGGATGCAGACGCAGTATACGGTGTTGTCCGCTTCGGTGACTGAAGGACGGGAACTGATAAACGGAGGCGCATTTGGACTGGAAGGGGGTCTTGCGGTTACGATGGTGCTGCTGGCTGGAACTGCGGCGTTTTATTTTTATAAGAGGAAGGATGGGGAAGCCTTTGGTTAAATGGGAAGGAGCGGAGTAATCCGCTCCTTTTTCAAATTTTAGAGTTTCCCTTCGACATATTCAGTATACCGATATATTTGTTCAATATATTTAAAAATGCGATTGCAGTACCTTTTTATATTAAAAAAGTAAAATAAATTTTGTTAAAACTGTCAATGGATAATTTTGGATTTTGGTTTTATAATGTAATAATGCACAAGAAAAGAGGTGTTTTATGCAAAAAAATATTCAAAAGTGAATAAAAATGAGGGGAGGGAGGGTTACAAATACAGGCTTTTGGGTGTTTGTAAAATGATTCCGGTTTGACAGAGATTTGGTTTTTGCCGGAATTAAAACTAAAAATACCAGTTAAAGGAGATAGTGTATGATGAAATGGAAAAAGATTATATCAGGCGTGCTGGCAGTTTCCATGATTGCAGGTTCAATTGTAAATACAGTGCCAGTTACAGCAGATGCTGCTGAAAGTGAGACGACTTCCAATACAGTAGCTGATTACCAGGACCCCTGGACAAGCAGTACAATTCCACAGATGGCTTCCAAGCAAAGCGACAATGTGGATGCGATAAAGTTCACACACAAGGAGTGGACAGGGGAGACATATGAAAAAATTGACGGGGGAGGGTCTGTTAAAGCAGCGGATGTCTATGACATTAACCGCGAAGAATCAAGCATGTTTGCCTCTACAAGCGTAGTCTACGATACGGTAGATAAGGCAATTGACGGCGCAGTCAATTACAAAAAGGCGGCGTCCAAATATGTACAGTTTCTGACCGGCGAGGCTCAGGACGACTGGTCTCTGGTGGTAAAGCAGAACCAGACGCAGGCACAGGCAGACGCTTATAAGGATTTTTACAAAACAGATTACGATACAACAGGCGCAGCCGACTGGAAGACGGGCCTTACGCTTCCGTGCAGCTGGACGCGCCAGGGATTTGATTTTTCGATTTATACAAACGTACAGATGCCATGGCAGAATAAGTATGACAGCAATGTCACTGTGCCGAATGCACCAAAGAATTACAATCCGGTCGGACTTTACCGCAAAAGCTTTGATGTGACGGAGGACATGCTTTCTGCAGATGGCAGGGTTTACTTATCCTTCCAGGGTGTGGAGTCCGCATATTATGTATATGTAAACGGCAAAGAGGTAGGCTACAGCGAGGACAGTTATTCTCCGCACAGCTTTGATATCACAGATTATCTGACCGGGGACGGCAAGAATAACCTGCTGGCCGTAGAGGTCCACAAATTCTGTGACGGAACCTGGATGGAAGATCAGGACATGTATTATGACGGCGGTATTTTCCGTGACGTATATCTCTATTCAGCGCCGCTTGTACATATCCAGGATTATTTCATAACGACAGATCTGGACGAAAATTATGAGAATGCGACGGTGAATCTGGATGTGACGGTTGCAAATGCTTCTACGGATGCGGCCTCCGGCTATAAAGTAGATGCGCGGATTTATGACGCGGACGGCCAGATGTTTGTAAATGGGATGACTTTAGACGTACCTGAAATTGCAGCGGCAGCCGGCAATGCGGACGGCAAGGCCTCCGTTTCCGTCAGTAAGACTGTGCTTTCACCCGAATTATGGTCTGCAGAAAAGCCCAATCTTTATACGCTGGTATTGTCTTTGTACGATTCCAAAACCGGTGCGTATATGGGCAGCGTTTCCCAGCAGCTTGGGTTTCGTGAAATTGAATTTGTACGTTCTGAGGTAGACGAAAACGGCAACAGGACAACACCGGATTCTGCGTTTGAACCGATAAAAATTAATGGCAAGCAGCTTCTTTTGAAGGGGACGAACCGTCATGATTCTGATCCGGTATACGGCAAATATGTACCGCTTGAGACGCAGGAAAAAGACGTTCTGCTTATGAAGCAGTACAACCTGAATGCAATCCGTACTTCTCATTACAGCAATGACGAATATCTGTACTGGCTGTGCGACAAATATGGTCTTTACATGATGGCGGAAACCAATCTGGAATCTCATGCGATCATGAGCAACCAAAATGCGCACAAGAATTTTAAGAAGCTGGCAATGGACAGGACGATTACCACCTTTAACCGTTTAAAGAACCGTGCGTCAGTTGTCATGTGGTCCACCGGCAATGAGAATTATTACAATTACAATAAGAATTCTGCAGACGGTATGTTCTATGATCTGATCTGGTACTTTAAGGACAATGATCCGACCAGGCCGGTACATTCCGAAAGCTCCAATAAAGCCAGCGGAACCGATATGGGCAGTAATATGTATCCGTCTGTCGGTACGATTCAGGGCGAGGCAAGGAACAATATGCCGTATGTTATGTGCGAATATGTTCATGCAATGGGGAATTCCGTCGGCAATTTAAAGGAATACTGGGATGCAGTACGAAGCTCTGATAATATGTTAGGCGGATTTATCTGGGACTGGGTAGATCAATCCAGGCTCTTAAGCTTTGATTCCCTGCCGCAAAAATATGTTCTGACCGATAAGGCGAATGGCGTAAAGGGTAAAGCTGCTTTTACAAGCATTAATGAAAATCCGGACAGCGGCGCTTTGACTTCGCAGAGCGTACAGGGATACGCAACCTATGAAAATGATATCTATAATAATGCACTTGCGGGACCGGGCAAGAAATTTACACTTGAAGTTATCTGTAAACCGAATTCAAAAGCCAGCGATCAGGTCATGATGGGAAAAGGCGACAAACAGTTTGCATTGAAAACAAACGGCAGCAGCCAGCTTGAGTTCTTTGCATACACAAATGGCAGCTGGAATTCCGTAACAGGGGCGCTGCCGGACAACTGGGCAGGCAACTGGCATCAGGTAGCAGTGACCTATGACAGGGGCGCGACGAGAATCCTCTGCGATGGAAAGGTAATTGCACAGGGTACGGCAAACGCTCAGATGGACGCGACGTCTGTTGCACTTGGCGTAGGTATCACAGCAGATAATAACAGGACATTTGACGGCGAGATTTCCCTTGGACGTATTTATACGCGCGTATTGACAGACGAGGAACTGGCTGCACAGAATCGGGCAACGCCTGCAATCGGCGCGGACAGTGAAGACGTGCTTTTATGGGCGGACTTTACGGAAATTGCCGTAGATGAAGAAGGCCAGCCATATGATTACTTTGCAGAAGAGTCTGCACATAAATCTCTGTATGCAGACAAGGCGGCCGGTCATTTCTATGGGTACGGCGGCGACAGCGGCGAACGTCCGAATGACAATTCCTTCTGTGTAAACGGAATTGTTTCTCCGGATCGCGACGTACAGCCAGAACTTTACGAAGTAAAATATCAGTATCAGAGCGTATGGTTTAACGCGACCGACGTACAGCTTCTGAGCGGTAAAATTGATGTTTATAATGAAAACAACTTCCTGAACCTGAATGAGTTCGATGTAAAATGGGAAGTGCTGGAAGATGGTAAGGTGATTGGCAGCGGCAATATTACGGATGCAGACGTTGCAGGAAGAGAGACGAAAACGATTACCGTGCCTTACCAGAACAGCCTGCCTGCAACGAAAAAAGCAGGCGCGGAGTATTTCCTGAATCTTTCCGTACAGTTGAAAGAAGATACGCTTTGGGCAAAGGCCGGCCATGAGGTTGCATATGAGCAGTTCGCACTCCCGGCAGAAGTAGGACAGGTACAAAAGGCCGTATCTGCAGGTGTGAGAGTAGAGAAAGGGGATACCGCATATAGTGTATCCGGCACAGAGTTCAGTTTCCAGATTGATAAGGCAACAGGCGCCATCCAAAACTACATTTACAATGGAGAAACGCTGCTTACAACAGGGCCGGTTCCGAATTATTGGAGGGGGCTTACAAATAACGACAGGGCTGACGGCAATTGGAAGGGCGTAAACAACCGTGTTGCAGCAGGAGAGATCCGGATTTCTGAAAATGATGAGGGACAGACTGTGATTACGGTCCCGCTGGTATCTTCGGCTCAGGCTGCGCTGGTACAGACAATGGTATATACGGTGGATGGAAGCGGCGCGGTGACGGTTGACGCAAGCGTGGATGCAACAGCTACCTCGCTTGGCAGATATATCCGTATCGGTACGGTAATGGAGCTGCCGGAAGGATACGAAGATGTTGCATGGTATGGAAACGGCCCGGTTGAGGCTATGTGGGACAGAGAAAACTTTGCAAGGGTTGGTAAATATACCTCTACGGTAAATGAAATGTTTTATCCGTACCTGGATACCCAGGATACCGGTACCATAACCGGTGTAAGGTGGTTTACCGTAACCGGTGCCGATAAGAAAGGAGCGCTGGCGATCGCTGCGGCAGATACGGTAGAGGCTTCCGCGCTTCATTTTACAGCAGACGATCTGGATCAGGCACAGCATCCTTATGAGCTGACAAAACTGAAAGAGACGATACTGACCGTAAATTACCGTTCACAGGGTACTGGCGGCGCAAGCTGCGGCCCGGATACTTTATCAGCTTATCTGCTTCCGAACGATAAAGCATATACCTGTCAGTATACAATCGTTCCGTATACGACACAGGATGCGTCCGGTAATCCGGCAGACGTCATGGAAATTACCCGGCCGTACAGAACGGTGGCGTCTGTTTCGGAAACGGACATTATAAAGGCTGCGGCAGAAGCATTAATCCAAAAGATTGACAATATCTTTGTAGCGGGCAGCGAGACGGCAGATCTTCTGGCAATGAAAAAAGCATACGAAGATCTTCCGCAGGCAGGGAAGGAAATTGTAACAGAAGCACGCATTGAAAAGGTGTCAGAGGCAATTGCCCTGGCCGGAGAGTTTGAGTCCGGGGATGCAGAACTGTATGTTCAGGACAAGAGCAGGAATGCGTTTGATATGTTCGTAAGCGCAGAGGCAAACGCAACGCTTGAGTTAAAAGACGGCGCTACAGCATTCCGTGGATATACGGATGTAAAAGGTGAAAACGCGAACACAGTATTTAACAATGTCATTTCAGGAACAAACAATTTCACAATTGAAGCAGAGATTAATCCAAATGGAGACGGTACAAGCTATAATATGATTGCTTCAAAGGGAGATGGTTGCGCGGCATTCCGTGTTTCAGAAAATACAGCGTATTTTTTTATCAGGAATACGACCGGAAATTGGGTTACAGTCCAGGCTCCTTTAACTGCGGAAGATTTAAATTCCTGGCTGCATGTGGCCGCTATTTACAATGGCAATGATATTTCGGTATATGTTGAGGGCAAGCCATTTAAGACAACAAAAAATGCGGGAACGGTAACGGCGTCTGATTATCCGTTTGGTATTGGTTATTGTCCGCAGGAAACATCGCGTACGTCTACACATTCTATCCGTAATATCCGCGTTTACGATACGGCCCTTACAGAAGCAGAATTGAATGAAGGCGCTTACAATGCGGAAAGTGAAAATGTTGTATTGTGGTATGACTTTAACGATTATAAATATCAGAATGTCGATACTGCTGTGACAGGCGTTCGTTCTTATACCCCGCCTCTGAATTTGGATGATGGAGAAACCGCACAGGTGAAAGCTGGATTGGTGCCGTATTATGCAGATGGAAAGATTTCCTATACATCTGCAGATAGAACGGTAGCAATAGTGGATAAGAATGGCATGGTAACGGCGATAGGCGGAGGTACGACAACAATTATCGCAGAAGTAGAAGGCGATGCCGGGAAAAAAGTTGAAATTCCTGTAAGGGTGACAGCTACAGGGGAAACAGATAATAAAGTTGTCGCTCTGCTTAAAGAAATTGAAGAATTGAAGGCTGAAATTGCAAATCTGAAAGGCACTCCAGACGAGTTAGAAAAATTGCGGAAGGATATCCTGGATCTGCAGAATAAAACAGCCAATATCGGCGATCTGGAAGATAAAGTAGAGCAGTTGGCCGGATTGGAGGGCGAGATCGAAAAACTGCAGACTGAGCTCGGAAAGATTGACCAACTTGAAGAAGATACGAAGGATATTCCAGAGATGCTGCAAAATATTGCGGCGCTGCAGACAGAAATATCCAAATTGGATGCCAAGGCAGATAAGGCAGAAATTACAAAGCTGGAAGGTGAAATTGCAAAACTGCGGAGCGACATTGACAGGATCAATAATTGGGAAGAAAAAGTTAATCTGATTGACAAATTGCAGGAAGAAATTACGGGACTGAATTCTGACGTAAGTGCAATCCAAGATCTGGATTTAGAGAGAAGGCTTCAGGCTCTTACAGATTTGCAGACAGCAATGGAGGCGCTGCAGAATAAAGTAAATAATCTTCCGAATGATGCAGGAGCAAAAATTGAACAGCTGACAGAACAGCTTGGCAAACTGCAGAATAAGGTAGATGGAATGACGGATTTATCGGATGAAGTCGCGGATATGCAGAATGATCTCAAAGACTTGAATGGCATCGTATCAAAGATAGATGCAGATACTGTAAATGCTGAAATTGCAAAGATTTCCGGAATACAGGCACAGATTGCCAATATGAAGGAACAGACAGATAAGATTGCCGCTCTGCAGATAGAAGCAGCCAAGATAAAAGGGCTGGAAGATGAAATCAGTGGGTTAAGGGAAAACGTACAAAAGATTTCTGTCCTGGAAGCCGAGATCCGGAGACTGGAAGGCCAGATGAAAGAACTGATAAAAACAAAAGCAGATGCAGACAGCGTCGCATTGCTGAAAGCAGAGCTCTTAAAACTGCAGCAGGAAAAGGCAGAAGCAGAGGCAAGGGCGCAGGCAGAGATGAAACAAATCCGGGAAGCCCTCTTAAATCTGCAGAATATTGTAAAGGCAAATGAACAGAAGAACGCTTTGAAGGCAGGCGATACCATTCTGTCAGGCAAGGTGAGATACCGCGTGACGAATGTGGAGAAAAAACTTGCCGAAGCATATGGCGTGAAGTCAAGGAGCCAGAAGAGCGTGGTAGTTGCAGATACTGTTGAAATTAAGGGCGTAACGCTTAAAGTAACATCAGTTGCGGAAGATGCGTTCAGGGGCATGTCCAAACTGCAGAAGGCTACTGTTGGCAAGAATGTAACTACAATTCGCAGAAATGCATTTTCCGGCGATAAGAAGCTTGGTAAAATTGTAATCAAGAGTAAAAATCTTAAGAAGGTTGGATCGGCGGCATTCAAGAATATTTCCCAAAAGGCAGAAATACGAGTGCCGAAGGGAATGAAGAAAAAATATACAAAGCTTTTGCAGGGCAAAGGCCAGAGTAAGAGTGTCAAAGTGAAATAAGAGTTAAGTCTTTTCGTTTAAAATAAGAATCTCCCGTGGAAATCAGTGTTTTTTATAATATGATTTTCTACGGGAGTTTTTTTGCTGCGTGTTACACCAGATGAATAACTGGCGGATACATCATTCATCCCCAACCCAAAAGTAAAGTTATACTATCTAAAATGTAAAATATAATTGACAAAATGCTATTGCAGTGCTATTATCAATAGTAGCAGATATCATGAAGGGAGATGATATGATGTTCATTAATTTGGATGGGCCGACGTTTTTGCTTCTGATCCTGCTGGCCATAATCCTTGCAGGCGCCATACAGGGAAAACGGGGACGCTGGAAAAGATATCAATATGATGAACGTCAGGAGATTGTCCGCGGCAGGGGATTTCAGTACGGCTTCGCTGCAATGGCAGCCGCTTTGATCTTGCAGGCAGTATACACGGACTGGCTGGCACAGTTTTTTTCGTATGAGATGCTCCCTCTTTTGTGCCTGTGCATTGGCATATTGGTGAATACGGTTTATATTATTTTGCATGACGGTTACTTTCCGGTCAATGAGCATCCAATGACCGTCTTTTTTTGTCTGGCTGTACTGTTTTTGAGCAATCTGTTTCAAACCATACATGCGATCCGGATTGGCGTGTTTGTGCAGGATGGAGAGGCTATGGCCGGTGTGGGTTATCTGATTTTGGCAGTAATATTTCTGATTGAATTACTGGCGATTTTATGCAGATTTATTATAAAAAGGAAAGAGAAAGAGGAATAGGAGGGGGTACGATCGTGGGACACAGTACAGGTTATTGGGCAGGCGTGGCATGTGGGATATTGACAGGGCTGATAGCGGCAGTGGCAATGATAAAGGCTGTCAGGAAGGATGGAAGACTGAAATGCAGGTATGACGAAAGGCAGACGCTGGTTTTGGGCAAGAGCTTTAAGTATGGATTTTATGTACTGATTATCTGTCTGATACTGGATATATTTCTGGGACATCTGGCAGAAGCATATGTAGAACACGGAGTTCTGGAGTTTTTGTGTGTTGTTGTCGGAATTATCGTAGAAGCGGGGTATGCCATTTGGCATGATGGTTATTTTTCCTTAAATGAGTATCCAAGGCGGATCGTGTTTGTATTTTTGGCGATATTTTTGATGAATCTTGTAATTTCTATACGATATATGCATGAAGGAGAGCTGATAAAAGACGGCGTGGTAACTCTTTTTGCAACAAATCTGATTTGTGCGGTTTTACTCCTTGTCATTATACTGATGATTCTGGCAAGGTATGCATACAGGAAAAGACAGGATGAAGGGTAGAGCGATATGAAAAATTTACGGTTGAAAGCAGCGAGGGCAGGATTTGATTTGTCGCAGCAGGAGCTGGCAGATATGGTGGGAGTGTCCCGGCAGACGATCAGCGCGATTGAAAAGGGGGATTATAATCCGACGGTCAATCTCTGCATTGCAATCTGCAAGGTGCTGGGGAAGACGCTGGATGAGCTGTTCTGGCCGGAATGAATCGTTGGTTGAAAGGCAACCGGAAATGTGTTACGATTTGCAGGACATAATATGACAGCATGAAGGAGTATCCGGGGACGGCGGAAGCGGTTTTTGGATATGCTCCGGAAAAGGAGGCAGAAATGAGACTGGAGTTAAAGAACATTTTTAAAAACTTTGGAGAAAAAGAGGTGTTAAAGGGCATTTCTTTTTCGGCGGAAAGTGGAAAGGCATTCGGCCTGCTCGGCAGGAACGGCGCCGGGAAGACGACGACCATCCGTATTTTGATGGACGTGTTTGGCGCGGACAGCGGAGAAATTTCGATTGACGGGAAGCCGGTGGATTATAAATCAATCCGGATTGGCTATCTGCCTGAGGAGCGCGGGCTTTATCCGAAGAAGAAAATTTCAGACCAGCTGGCGTATTTTGCCGAATTGCACGGTATGAAGCGGGCGGAGGCTGTAAAAGCAATTGATTACTGGCTTGACCGTCTTGGAATGGCTGAGCATAAAAATAAACGTCTGGATACGCTTTCCAAAGGAAATCAGCAGAAAATACAGCTTGTAACTGCTCTTGCGCACAATCCGCAGATTGTAATTTTAGATGAGCCGTTTTCGGGGTTAGATCCGGTGAACGCCATGCTGTTAAAGGATGTGGTGAAAGAAGAAATCAATAAGGGCAAAATTGTGCTGTTTTCCAGTCACCAGATGAATTATATTGAGGAATTTTGTGACCGGATTGCAATTTTAAACGACGGGAAGGCTGCTATTGAGGGCGATATTCACGAGATTAAGCGCAATTATGTGCGGGATAAACTGGTGGTGCGTTCCGAAGCGGCGCAGCGGATAAAATCAGATCTTGGCAGCTGCTGCATGGAGAAGGAAGGCGGGGAGCTTTTGATACAGCTTTCATCGCCCGCAGAGAAGCAGGACATGATGCGCCGGCTGACGGAGACATATGATCTGGACGAGATAAAGGTATTTGAGCCGTCATTGAATGATATTTTTGTGGAGTACGCGGGCAATTTGTCGGAGAATACCGACGAGACGGCATAATGCAGAGACGGAAAAAGGAGGCAGAATAAATATGAAGCAATTTGGTACGATTTATAAATTTGAGCTGGTAAGCTATCTGAAGAATAAAATTTTTGCAGGTGTGACGGTGCTTTTGGTTGCACTGATTGTAGTTGTGATGTGTCTTCCGTCCATTTTGGGAGATGCTGACGATGCCGGCGAGGACGGCGCGCAGCAGGAGATGGAGCAGGCTGAGGGCCAAATAGACGGTCTGATGCTTTTATCGGCGGAAGGCGTGGATCACGCAGAAATGTTTCGTCAGGCGTTTGAAGAAGCGTTTCCTGATTATGAAGTGGGCATGACGGAGGATGATATCGAGCGTCTGAAGGAACGTGTAAGCGCCGGGGAGGCAGAGTGCGCGTTTGTGCTGCACAGTGCGACCGCATATACGTACTATGTGAACAATCTGGGAATGTATGACCCAAACACGGAAATAGCGGAAGAGGTTCTCTCCCATGTATATCAGATGCAGGCCATGATTGACGGCGGCATGGAGCCGGAGCTGGCAGGAGAGGTTCTGTCGGTGGAGGTTAGCGGAGAGATAGAGAGTCTTGGAAAGAATCAGATGCAGAATTTCTTTTATACATATATTATGATTTTTGCGCTGTATATGGTGATTTTATTGTATGGGCAGATGGTAGCGACAAACGTTGCAACGGAGAAGAGCTCCAGGGCGATGGAGCTTCTGATTACGAGTGCGAAGCCGGTAAGCATGATGTTTGGAAAGGTTCTGGCTTCCTGTACAGCAGGCTTTTTCCAGTTGGCGGCGGTATTTGGATCGGCGATTTTGTTCTATAATCTCAATAAGGCGACGTGGGAAAATAATTTTATTATAGCGTCCATATTTGATATGCCGATAAGTCTGCTTGTTTATATGCTGGTATTCTTTGTTCTGGGATTTTTGATGTATGCGTTTATGTTTGGGGCGATTGGGTCTACGGCGTCGAAGCTGGAGGATATCAATACCTCTGTGATGCCTGTGACGCTGTTGTTTATTGCGGGGTTTATTGTGGTAATGTTTTCTATGTCTGGCGGAAATGTAGACACTGTGTTGATGAAGATCTGTTCGTATGTGCCGTTTACATCACCAATGGCGATGTTTGCGAGGATTGCAATGGGTACGGTGCCGGGATATGCGGTGGCTATTTCGATTGGGATTCTGATCGCAAGCGTCGTGGCGGTGGGAATGCTTTCGGCGAAGATCTACCGTGTGGGCGTGCTGTTGTATGGGACTACGCCTAAATTAGGGGGGATTTTGAAGGTGCACTGGTCAACAAAAATTGGACACTTAAATTGTATTTTTTGACATACAATCTTTATTATTTTACAGCCGCATATGTTTCCCTATACTGCCTTGGTGTTAAATATCCCAGAGAGTATGCTGGCCGTTCCTCATTGAA
>JAAWDZ010000014.1 GCA_022794015.1 Eubacterium sp.
AAAGCAAACTGGTTCGTCATAGAATACTCCCAGAACATATTCAGTGCCGAATGCTGGCCATACTTTTTCACAGGAAGAATACCAGTCATATACGCAAGCGCAACATACGGCTGATCTTTTAAAAGATTCCTCAAAAAATCCAGATACTGTTTTTGCAGAGTTTCCGACTCCTGCCTTTCACGCATAACACAGTCCCACTCGTCGATCAGAAAAATAAATTGTTTATCCGTTTTAGCACAGATTTTCCGGAACGCAGCGGCAAGTCCCATTTCACGCCCTTTTAAAACAGTTCCATACTCTTCGTTTAATTCTTCCAGCACTTCCAGTTCCAGATATTCTGTCACCTTCCCGGAAGCCGCCTCAATCAGAAACTGCTGCATATTCAGGAAAATCACATCATATCGGTTCAAATGCTCTTTATAAGTCGGATGGCTCTCAATTTTACGTCCTGCAAACAGCTCTTCGGAATCGCAGCCGCGGCTGTAATAGGCCGCAAGCATTTTTAAGGCCATGGATTTTCCAAAACGTCTGGGCCTGCTCACACAAAGAAACTTCTGCTCTGTATTGATACACTTATTTGTCTCTGCAATCAATCCTGTCTTATCCACATAAATTTCAGAACGGACAGATTCCCAAAACCCCCTGTTCCCCGGATTCAGATAAATGCCCATAGATACAACCTCCCTTTCCTTCCCTTAGTATAGCAATTCTCCCATACATATTCAAATACTTTCTGAATATGGAAAGTGAAGACTTTTTTCGCCAAAATTCACTTGACCCCACCAGAACCGAACAGGACATCAAAAACAGAAGCAGCATGATTTCACGTACATTTTTCCGCTTTTTACGCACTTATATTTACTTTTTTCCCCTTATTTACTATGATATTATAAAACAAACCACACAATATGATAAAAGGAGCGTAATTTATGAATATCCGAAGCATCTGCAAACTGTTCAGACCATATGCATCCGCCATCTCTGCCATTGTTATTTTCTCTGTCCTCGTTTCTCTCATAAATGTGGTTACCCCTTTTATAAACCGCTTTATGATTGACCAGGGCCTGTTAAATGGCGATATCTTTATCGTCCTCTGCTCCGTTCTTCTGTTGATCTTTTTACATATATGCGACAATGCCATACAGTATTTCCAGACAAAGCAGGAAGTGCTTGTGGCTAATTCTTTTGGAAAAGATCTGAAAATAAAAGCCATGCGCCACGGCCTGAAGCTAAATCAGAAACACTTTAAGGAACAGGGATTTTACAAAACGATTGGCGACGTGCTTTACGACATCAGCAGCCTTATGAGTATTGCCAGCAGCAATTTTTTCATGCTTTTTCTGATTATCTGCCAGGCGGTTGGCGCCGCAATCGGACTGTTCCTTTTAAACTGGCAGCTTGCCTTACTGATGTTTCCGCTCATTCTTCTGAAAATTGCATACAATCTGTGGATGCGCGCCAAATCAGAAAAGCTGGGAAAGGAATCTATGGAAGCCAGCAAAAATTATAATACATGGTTTTCCGATCTCTTATCCGGCGCCATTGATATTAAACTCTGGAATCTCAATGACAGGAAAACAGCAGAATATGAAAAACACGTTGACAACATGAATGAAGCATCCAAAAACATATCCCTCTTTACCGCAAAAAATAACCGTATCATGCAGGCAGCAGAGCTTGCCTTTATAAATCTGATGTACCTGCCCGGCGTCGCCCTGATCCAAAACGGGCAGCTGACCCTTGGCAGTCTGATAACATTTATCACATTTTCTTCTTACCTGCTGGTTCCTGTCGATGCCATTATGCATTTGCAGGTAATGTTGAAACAGTTAAAACCATGTGCCAAAGATATCAGGAACTTCTTTTCCTTAGAGGAAGAAAATTATACTTCATCACTCCTGCCGCCTCCTGTGATTTCAGAAATTGAATTTAAAAATGTATCGCTTTCTCTTGACAACCGCAGCATCCTGCGGGATATCAGTTTTGTAGTACACAGAGGTGAAAAAGTCGCTATTGCAGGAGAAAATGGAAGCGGAAAAACGACACTCGTCAATCTTCTTCTGGGACTATACCAGGCGTCCTCCGGAGAAATCCTAATCGACGGGATACCAATCCAGGAATATAATATTGAGGCGTACCGAAAGAAAATCAGCACTGTTTTGCAGGACGTCCATCTGTTCTATGGGACAGTCAGAGAAAATATTCTGCTGGACAAAGAAACATCCTTTGATCCTGGCAGGTATCCGGCGTTCTGCACCGAAGCAATAGGCAAACTGGAGAAACAGTTTGATACGCCGGTTGGAATCGGAGGCACAAAACTGTCCGGCGGGGAAAAACAGAAAGCCGCCCTGCTGCGCGCCTTAAACCGAGGCGCCGATATTCTTATATTAGATGAAGCTTCCGCCAACTATGATAAAGAGTCAGAAGATGCATTTCATCTTTTTATCCGGGAAAATACCGACTATGGTTTCTATTTCATCATCACACACCGAAAAGAAATCCTGGAAGATGCAGACAGGGTAATCTGTATCTCTCATGGGGAAATCACGCAGATAAAACCAGTTTCCATATAAAAAAATGCCATGAAAAGTCTTTTCACTTCTCATGGCATTTAAACTGCTTCTAAACAACGCGAAAAATATCCACTGTATTTCATTTTCAGACTTTTACCGCCTGCCACCCCCAGGCAAGGCGGTAATCTCCCTCTCCTAAATCATCTCCGGCAGAACCTCTGCCCGATACTTCTCAATAATCATATTCTGAATTCTGTCCCTCGTATCCGAATTGATCGGATGCGCGATATCCCGATATTCTCCATCGGCAGCTCTGCGGCTCGGCATAGCGATGAATAACCCCTTTTCACCTTCTATGACCTTGATATCATGCACCACAAATTCGTCATCAATCGTAATGGATACCACAGCCTTCATCTTACCTTCTTTTTCAACCTTTCGGATCCTCACATCCGTAATCTGCATAATCTCACCCCCCTTTCTTTTATGAAAAGATACCTTATGCTTTTCTTTTTACATCACATACCTGGCGTTTTCTTCACAAACCACTTTGACGCCGTTGTCCCCGCAGTAATAGGTATTTGCCCGCAGTGTATTGCGGCTTTCTACAATGCAGTTCTCAATATGTGTGTTGTCCCCGATATATACGTCATTTAAGATAATAGAATTCTTAATGACACAGTTCTTGCCGACAAATGTCTTCTTAAAGAGAATGGAATTCTCCACCTTACTGTTAATAATACAGCCGCTGGCCACCAGACTGTTGCGCACATCCGATCCCTCGTTGTACTTCGCCGGCGGAAGATCGTCTACTTTTGTCGCTATCTTAGGCTCGTCGCGGAAGAAGAATTTACGGACTTCCGGTTTTAGGAAATCCATATTTGTCGCATAATAAGAATCAATAGATGCAATATTGTTCCAGTAAGTTTTAAGCTTGTAGCCATAAATCCTCTTTAAGTTCTTGTAACGGATCAGGATATCGGATACAAAATCATATCTCTCTTCCTGTGCGCAGCGCTCTAACATCTCTATTAACTGGCGTCTGCGGATAATATAAATGCCGGTAGAAACCGTGTTGGAATTTGCCATCATCGGTTTCTCTTCAAATTCTACAATCCTGGCCTCCTCGTTCATACGAACCACGCCATAACGGCTCACATCCATACCGGCCGGCATATCCTTGCATACAATTGTAATGTCTGCCTTTTTATCAATATGGTAATCTAAGATTTCATTAAAATCCACTTTGTATACACAGTCACCGCTTGAAATAATAACATATGGCTCATGACGGCGTTTTAAAAAGTCAATGTTCTGGTACATTGCATCTGCAGTTCCGCGATACCACCAGTTATTGGATGCTGTGACCGTAGGCGTAAAGATGTAAAGCCCTCCCTGCTTCCTTCCGAAATCCCACCATTTGGACGAGCTTAAATGCTCGTTTAAAGATCTTGCGTTATATTGTGTTAAAACTGCTACTGTATGAATACGTGAACTGCTCATATTGCTCAATGCAAAATCAATACTTCGATAGCTGCCGCCGACCGGCATAGCCGAAACTGCTCTGTGACTTGTCAGCTCCTGCATACGGTTACTGTTACCGCCTGCCAGAATAATTCCTAATGACTTCATTTGCTTTCACCTGCCTTAATAATATATTCTCCTCCGGCAAGTATGCCATCCGGATAATCGTCTTTTTCTGTCACACCGGCAATCGCCGTATTCTTGCCAATCTTTACCTTAGACGGTATATAGGAATTTTCTCCGATGGTGACAAGACCAAATGCATATACCGAGGCGTTTAACCTGCTCTCTGCCTCTTCTCCGACGCCCATTTCAACCTCGTTGCCAATCTCACATTCTTCTGCAATAATTGCTTTTTCGATCTTACATTTTTCTCCAATCTGCGTATCCCGCATAATGATCGAATCCCTTACAACGGTCCCTGTTCCAATGACAACGCCAGCACCGATAACGGAATTATATACCTCACCGTAAATCTCCGTACCTTCTCCGATGATACTCTTCTCAATAATCGAATCGGAGGAAACATACTGCGGTTCTACATTATCTGATCTGGTATAAATCTTCCAGTACTCTTCGTATAAATTAAACTCAGGAATCAGATCTACTAACTCCATATTGGCTTCCCAGTAAGAACCCAGAGTTCCTACGTCCTTCCAGTAGCCATTGTACTCATAAGCATAAAGCGGTCTATTCGCTTCATGGCAGTACGGAATGATATGCTTGCCAAAATCACAGTTGCTTTGATCTTTCATAGCAATCAGCGCTTCCCGGAGAACTTTCCAGGTAAATATATAAATCCCCATAGACGCCAAATTACTTCTCGGACGATCGGGTTTTTCTTCAAATTCTAAAATCTTCTTATTCTCATCTGTAATTACGATACCGAACCTGCCGGCTTCTTCTATCGGTACCGGCATAGCCGCAATTGTAACATCCGCATGGTTCTCCTTGTGGAAATCCAGCATAACCTCATAGTCCATTTTATAGATGTGATCCCCGGACAGGATCAGTACATATTCTGGATTGTAGCCGTCAATATAACCCAAATTCTGGTAAATAGCATTTGCTGTTCCTGTATACCATTCACTGCCGGCACTCTTTTCATATGGTGACAAAACGGTTACCCCGCCATGATTCCGATCCAAATCCCAGGGAATACCAATTCCGATGTGAGAATTCAGCCGGAGCGGTTGGTACTGTGTCAATACACCCACTGTATCAACTCCCGAATTGATACAATTACTCAATGGAAAATCAATAATGCGGTATTTGCCTCCAAAAGCCACTGCCGGCTTCGCTACATTGTCTGTCAATACTCCAAGCCTGCTTCCCTGTCCTCCTGCTAATAGCATTGCTATCATTTCTTTACGAATCATATCACTCACCTCTCGTTAACATTCATTGTGTAATATAGAAATTATATCATACTTATATTTTATTGTACAACATTTTTAACAAGCAGATGGGCGTATTTTGCTATTTTTTGTCAATTTTAACGAAAAACAACAACCCCACACTGCTATTATTCAGTTACTATTATGGAAAAACTGTAAAATCAGAAGTCAAAATTTTAATTTTCCGTTACTGTTCACGGCCTGGGAGGCCGCTCACAGTAACGATTCGGGGCGATATTTAAAGTTTTGCTTCGCAAAAATCGCCCCGAACTTGCATCATGTTCTCACGGAACGCGCAGTAAATGCGCGCTCCTGACCCGTGAACAGTAACAATTTTCCCCCTTTCCACCAAAAAATTTCCAATGCCAATTTGCAAAATGACGTTTGCCTGTTATAATAATTAGGAAATCATAATTTAACAAAAATAAGAATGGGCAGGTAATAAATATGTATCAAATCAATTTTGAACAACCGATCCGCATCCACTTTATCGGCATTGGCGGCATCAGCATGAGCGGTCTTGCCGAGATACTTTTAGAAGAAGGCTTTACCATTTCCGGCTCTGATATGAAAGAGTCTTTGCTTACAAAGCAGCTTGCTGCAAAAGGAATAACCATATCGTACCCGCAGTCCGCCGAAAATATTATCCCCGGTACAGATGCCGTAGTGTATACGGCGGCCATCCATGCAGATAACCCGGAATTTTCCGCCGCCAAATCTGCCGGCATTCCCATGCTTTCCCGTGCGCAGCTGTTAGGACAGATTATGGATAACTATGCAAATTCCATTGCAGTAGCCGGGACGCACGGCAAGACGACTACTACATCCATGCTCACGCAGATCCTGCTTGCTGCCAAAACCGATCCCACCGTTTCTGTCGGTGGTATTTTAAAAGCGATCGGCGGCAACATACGGGTAGGACATTCCGATGTTTTTTTGACAGAGGCCTGCGAATATACCAACAGTTTCTTAAACTTCCGGCCGAAATACAGCATTATCTTAAATATAGAAGAGGATCACATGGATTTTTTCAAAGATCTCGCCGATATCCGCAGCTCATTTTCCAGGTTTGCCGCAGGTACAGTGCCCGGTGGAACCATCATTATCAACAGTGACATTCCGGATTATAAAGAGCTTGTAAACGGCCTTTCCGTTTCACTGGTTACTTACGGCATGTCAGAAAATTCTGACTGCTATCCGGCAGATATTACTTTTGACAAAAAGGGCTGCGCCACCTTTACGGCTGTTTACCGCGGCGCCCCTCTTACTTCTATAACCCTGTCTGTTCCTGGCATGCACAATATTTCAAACGCTTTGGCTGCCATTGCCGCCGCCGCAGTATTATCCATTTCCCCCGCTGCCATTTCAGGCGGACTTCTGGCTTTTGATGGAACTGACCGCAGGTTCCAGCTCAAAGGCACATTTGGGGATCAGGTTACCATCATCGACGACTATGCGCATCATCCGACCGAAATTACCGCTACATTGTCTGCTGCGGCAAACTATCCGCACGACCGGCTGATATGTGTGTTCCAACCGCATACGTATTCCAGAACCAAAGCCTTTCAAAATGAATTCATAAAAGCGCTTTCTCTGGCAGACATTATCGTACTGGCTGACATTTACGCCGCCCGCGAAACAGACACCTTAGGGATTAGCTCCGCAGATCTGGAAGCCGGCTTAAAGCAAATGGGCAAAGAAGTTTATTATTTTCCCACTTTTCCTGAAATTGAAAAATTTTTACAAAAAAAATGTATGCACGGTGACTTGTTGATAACCATGGGAGCCGGAGATATTGTTAAAGTTGGGGAAAACTTACTTATACACTGAATTATCCACATTATCCACATTCCGAATGTATTTTTATAAACATTTGCAATGTGGATTTTTTCTCTCCGGACGCCTGTACCAACTGCGTGTTTTTTCGCATATTTTCCTCTTCCTGTAAATTTTATCCACATTATCCACAATTAGCGCAAGCATTGATTTTACTGGACTGAACGTGAAATTAACCCTTTTCAATTTGGGAAACCCATGCTATAATTTGGGAACAGAATCAGTAAAGATGGAAAGAGGGCATTGCCATGGCTAGTATTACCTTAGATGGAAGTGGTTTACTCACTTCCACCAGTATTCCTAATATCTTCATAGACAAGTATATGACGAATGCAAATGGGGAATTCGTAAAGATTTACCTTTACCTGCTGCGCTGTATGAGCTTAAACCGGCAGGCCTGCACGATTTCCGAACTTGCAGACACTTTTGAACATACAGAAAAAGACATCTTACGTGCATTGGCCTACTGGGAGAAAATGCACTTACTGCATCTGGAATATGACGAAAGCCATCAGGTTTCGGGTATCCAGCTGGAAATTCCAGACAACAGCGCCTCTTCGCAGGATGAGAAGCTTCCTCTGTCCCAACCGCTCCACGCTGCAGCCAGAAAACCTGCAGAATACACCAGGGAAGAGTTAGACGAATTTCAGAAGGATCAATCTGTGCAGGAAATTTTATTCATCACAGAAAACTACCTTGGCAGAACCTTAAACCCTACGGACATTCAGATTATCCTGTATTGGTACGACGGACTTCACTTTCCTGCGGATCTAATCGAATACCTGATCGAAACCTGCATCAGCAACGGACATACAAGCCTGCGCTATATGGAAAAAATTGCATTTGCATGGGCCGATTCCAACATTCGATCCGTTTCAGAGGCCAAAAAAGAGCACAGCCTGCACCACAAGGATACCTATGCTGTTATGAAAGCCCTTGGCATCAGCGGGCGCAACCTGATCTCTTCGGAACTTTCCGTCATCCGCAAATGGACAGGCTCTTATGCATTATCCATGGATATCATAAAAGAAGCCTGCCGCCGCACGATTGCAGCAACCGGCAAGCCCAGCTTTGAATATGCCGATACCATATTAACCAACTGGCACAAAAATAACGTACATACTTTAAATGATATCGTAAAATTAGACACGGCGCACCAGAAGTCCCACAAAACAGTCAGGTCCAAAGAAACTGCCGCCCGCCCGGCACAGACAAACCGCTTTAATAACTTCCCGCAGCGAACCTACAATTACGACCAGTTAGAGAAACAGCTTTTAAACACGACGCATTAACATCACACAGGGAGAACGAATATGTCATTAAGCAATACCCAGTACGACGAAATCATACGTGAATACAATGCATTGCAGATCCGCAATCAGCATGAAGTGGAAGCCCATAAAAGAGAAGTATACAGCAAAGACAGCCGTCTCAAGGACATTGACGATGCAATTGCTACCTGTTCTCTTTTCCAGGCCAAGAAGATGTTAAACGGCGATGTGGATGCACTTGAAGAACTGCGTATAAGACTTGAAGAATACAAACAGGAACATAAAGCTATTTTAAATGAGCTGGGATATGACGACGAATATTTTAAGCCCACTTATGAATGTCCTGACTGTAAGGATACCGGTTATATTGGCAGCAGGCGTTGTCATTGCTTTATACAGCGTGCCATCGATCTGGTTTATACTCAGTCAAATATCCGCAGCATGCTGCAAGAGGAGAATTTTGGACAGCTTTCCTATGATTATTATTCCAGAACAGATGTAAATCCCGCCAACGGAATGTCCTCCTATGACACTATGAAAAATGCTGTAAAAGAGTGCTGGAAATTTATCGATTCTTTCGATTTTGTTTTCTCAAATCTTTTTTTCTATGGAGATACGGGAGTTGGTAAAACTTTCCTTTCCAGCTGTATTGCCAAAGAACTGTTGGATACCGGGCATTCTGTCATTTATTTTTCGGCGTTCCAGCTGTTTGTGATATTAGAAAAAAATACATTTCAAAAATCATCTGACGCAGATATCATCGCCGCTCATCAGAATATATTTGAATGCGATCTTCTGATCATCGACGATCTTGGTACGGAAACACCTAATTATTTCACTGTATCCCAGTTGTTTTTATGTTTGAATGAACGTTTACTTCGCAGAAAATCCACTATTATTTCCACCAATCTGCCTCTGTCACAGATCGCAGAAACCTATTCCGAACGTGTATTTTCCAGAATTTCAAGCAGCTATAATATGCTTAAGCTGTTCGGTGATGATATCCGTATCCAAAAAAAGCTTCATTAGATTTAATCTATTGAACCATACAAACAAAAAGTTTTATTTTAAGGGAGGACTTATATGGCAAACGATGAAAAGTTATTACAGACCCTTCCCACCGGTACCCTGGGGCTTATTCCATTGGAAAGCTTTAAAGAAATGGGAAAACGGGTGGACAAGTACCTGGTAAAATGGCGTGCCAGAAGAGATCACGATCATGCTGATACCATCACCTTTAACCGCTATAAGCGTGACACCTACATCCTGGATGCCAGCTGCCCGCGTTTTGGAAGCGGCGAGGCCAAAGGTGTCATCAGGGATTCCGTACGTGGATATGATCTTTATCTTATGGTTGACGTTACCAACCATCATTTATCCTACTCTTTGTGCGGACACACCAACCTGATGTCCCCGGATGACCACTTCGCAGACTTAAAGCGTATTATCGCTGCCGTAGGAGGCAAGGCCAGGCGAATCACTGTAATCATCCCCTTCTTATATGAAAGCCGCCAGCACAAACGCACCTCCAGGGAATCCTTAGACTGCGCCTTAGCTCTTCAGGATCTGATCAATATGGGTGTAGACAATATCATCACGTTTGATGCACATGATCCTAAAGTTCAGAATGCAATTCCGTTAAAGGGGTTTGACACGGTACAGCCTGCTTATCAGTTTATCAAAGGACTGCTTAACAATGTAGACGATTTGATCATTGATAATGATCATATGATGGTAATCAGTCCGGATGAAGGCGGCACTAACCGCGCCATTTATCTTGCCAATGTACTTGGTCTTGACATGGGTATGTTCTACAAACGGCGCGATTACAGTAAAGTTGTGGACGGACGGAATCCGATTGTTGCGCATGAGTTTTTAGGTTCTTCCGTAGAGGGAAAGGATGTATTAATCATCGACGATATGATTTCCTCAGGTGACAGCATGATCGATGTTGCTACCGAATTAAAGAAACGCAAAGCAGGCCGTATCTTTGTCATATCTACCTTCGGCCTTTTCACCAACGGCCTTGAAAAATTTGACAAAGCATACGAAGAAGGCAAGATTTACCGCGTTTTAACAACCAACTTAACCTACCAGGATGAAGAGCTTTTATCAAAGCCCTATTACATCAACTGCGATATGAGTAAATATATTGCTTATATTATTGATACATTAAACCATGATGTTTCCATCAGCGATTTGCTGGATCCATACGAGCGTATCCAGCGTATCCTTGACAAATACAAAGCATCTCATTCTTATAATAAGTAAGCGTCCCCCCCGGAGGGGCTTATGCGATGATACAGGGAACACAGTTTCCTGTATCGCAAAAAAGCAGCTGCATCAGGAACATCCATTTCCCGATACAGCTGCTTTTTATCAATTATAAATCTAATCTATTTAAAACAAATCAATCTGTCCTTCAATCTTGTTGTTAATCACATAATATGCTTTCCAGTCCTGCGGCTTCAAATATACACGTAATGTTTTAATAGAGGATTCACGATGACCTTCTGCTACATAGGCAGCTTTGATCTTTGATACAACATCTGCCAGATTTGCTTCATTAGCACCATTGTCATCAAACTGGAGTACGAGTTCCGGTACTACAGGCTCTTTGACTGCTTTCTTTGCTTTGACTGCAGGTTTCTTCGCTGCCTTTGATGCCGGTTCACTTTCAACAACGGTCTGTTCTTTCTTCACCGCTTCTTTTTTCGGCGCTTCTTTCTTCGGTTCAGCTTTCTTTACCGGCTCTTCGAGTTTTGCCGGAACGGTTTTCTTTACCGATTCTGCTTTTGCCACATCTGTCTTCTCTGCTGTCTTTGCTACCTTTGCTGTCGTTTCTTTGCCCTTCTCTGCTTGTCCGGATGTTTTCTTGGATCCTTCTTGCATTATCATTGACCTCCCTAATCCTAAATACTATTCACATACTAAAAACTTTTCCATTGCCTGTAATGCTTCCTGTTCGTCATTGCCTTCTGTAACAATATTGACTGTCATCCCCTTAGAAGGGTTAAAAGCCATGATTCCCATAATACTTTTCGCATTGATTTTACGGTTATCGCTTTCCAGGATAATTCTGCTGTCAAACTGACAGGCAACCTGAACCAACTCAGCAATCGGATTATCATACTCCTTTGAAACATTAGATACTATAATTTTCTTTTTGCTCATGTTTTCCTTTCCTCCTAAAGCACATTCATTAATATAAACTATTATTCGCAATTTTACAATATGTTTTTGGAAAATCAGTAAAATCCACGAAAGAAAAGCTTTACGAGGACAAAAATTATGCATTTTTATGTAGTTTCTCCGAAGTCTGCTAAATCCACGCCTGCTAATCTTCCAATATATATCCGCAAAATACATTTCCCACATTCCGAAACATCTCTGTAGCATCCTGCAGCCCCATCTTTTCTGAGGTATTTAAAAGCGGATCATACAAAACTACATTCTGTGCATCATACCCTGTTACCAGCACTGCCTCCGTATCGCTGCGCATCGCAAATACCGGCGTTCCCAGGTTAACGTAATATAAAACTTCCTCCAGCGCACACCCTGTCAAATCAAGTTCAATTACACCGTTCATTGTTGTTTCCAGAATTTCTTTTAATGTCTTTCCCTGATCGAGCAGCGCAGTCACATTAATATTAACAGACTCATGCTCTAACATAGCGCTGACACACTGGGCAACCGAAGAAGCGCCTGCGTCTTCCGCTCCAACTTTAGCCTCAATCTCCGGCTGTATGGATTTTCTGGCCCGTTTCCAGATATACTTCTGTCTGGCGTTGATCACAACACCCATCTCTTCATTGGCAGCTAAAATCGCCTCCGACAAATTCTCAGTCACCTTGAGCACATCACCTCTGGCATAAGCATAATAGCTGTTCTCTTTACCGGAATAATTCAGGGTAATTTCCCGCTCTTCTTCTACTACAATTTCTTTGGGCGTCATAATCCGGGTCTTTGTTTCCCGCGCCGTTTCGGCAAGTGAGAGCTGCACCTGCGTTTCCTTTATCTCTGTTACCGTCGTATGCGTACCAACAATGGTGCTGCTGTCTCCTTCCCGGTTCATAATCGTATCCTGCGGCGCTTCTACATATGCCATTCCGTTAAACTGGATGCGGTTCAGATACATAATATAATCCTCAATTTCAATCCCAGATACAAAATAGCCGTCCTTGCCATAAGATTTTAAATTTTCCAGAAACTGAGCATCGGCAATTCGAACCTGATACATCGGAAAAGTCGTATTGCCTGCCAGATCTTTATGGATATCAGATGCCCTTGCTATACCGTACACAAAATCTTCATCCATAAATCCAAGTGGTTTTAAATATTCCCCGCTGCTTGCCGTAACCTCTTTACGCACCTCTGTTTCCAGATTTGCAAAATGAATCTTTGCAGCAGCATTGGGATCCGTACTGTCGGTCCAGGCAAAATATTTATGGGTTTCAGAAATAGCATAAGAACCATCCTTTAATCCGGTAATGTACTCCTCCACCTGCATTGCAGCCAACTCAATCCGGTACACCGTCCCGTCAAGCATAATAAAAAATACACCTTTTGCATTTTTGTACATAAGCTGTCCCAAATCCGCCTTCATAACCTGATAACTCTGATTAGAAGGTATAAACAGTTCTTCCTCAATAGTATTCACCACACTGTCATAATGATATACGCAGATCCCCACTTTTCCTTCATGAACGCCGCCGTTCATATATCCGTAAACCACAAAATCCATACTGCCTGTCTCATCTATATTAATAATCCGGATATCGTGCTCTCTGTAATTTTCCCTTTCGTCAATACCTTCGTTGCCCATAAAACTGAACACTCTGGAGAGCTGACTGCCTGTCTGATTATAACACCACAGCTCTCCGCCCTGTACAAAACTGACAATATTGCCTTTTTCATTAGATGCAAATTCTATATCTTCCCCACGGATGCCCAGCTGAATATAATTATCATATACTTCTAAATTCTCTCCCCGAAACACCTGCTCCATATTCCGTTCATAATTTAACAGATACATTCTTTCATTGGTATAACGGATCCGATAATACTCTTCTACATTATAATATTCAAGCTCCCCGTTTAAGCCGACAGACGTCACCAGATAATCCAGAACTACTACCGTATAAGAGCTGTTAATTTCCTTGATGGAAGGAACCGGTGTCGTCAGCCGTTCTCCGTCAAAATCCGCCCACGCCACCTGCTTTAAACTGGAATGAATATCCACCTTCGCCAGCGTCGTATTGTCTCCGGAAGAATCCGGCTCCAGATAAGTTGCCAGACTGTCGGCTGCTCCTTTATCAAAAGTTTTTGTATGAAAATCCATGGCAAACCCGGCACATTCCCCTGCATAACAGTCTTTTTCTTCCATAATCCTCGTATAATAATAAATCTTATCTTTTCCGGAGGAAAGCTTTAAAATAAGAAGATATTCCTCATTCTCCTCTAACAGGTTCTGGATGGCAAGATCTGCCGTAATCTGGCTTTTTTCTTCTTTATAATCCTCCACTACGGTATCCGAAACCAGCCTGTCCATATCAAGACTCCGGATTTCATAGGAAATGCCATCCACTTTGGTATCGTACAGACGTACCCGGATTGGCAGAATACGCTCTTCTCCAATCGGTGTGACTGTATCCCGCATAAATACGCCATTCATCTCCTGCGTATAGCCGCGCAGTTCATTAATTTCCATATCCTCTGCATATAAGGAAACAACCGGCAGTGTCGCGTCTGCCATTTCTGTTGTTAAATCCTGATTAGAATGGTTTGTAATCTGTCCAAAGCCAACTACGCCTGCACAAAATACGGCAATCAACACCAGTACCTTTATAATCCCTTTTTTCATGGCGCATTTCCACCTTTCCACCCGCAATATGCCATGGTTTTTGTATATCATATATACCAAAACCATGGCCAAAATTCTTACAGTCTCTTTTATTTACCACCATCTCCGGCAGCAGCGTCTGCGCCTGCCGCGGCGCCGATACATCTCATCATACAAAAGGACCTGTATGACATCCATCAAATCCCGGTCCCTGCCGCCGCCCCTGTGCTCTGCAGGCTGTATGGGAACTGCTTTATCATAGATATTTCCCGCTGTCCGGTATAAAAGCACTTTATCCGGATACTCGTCGTACATCATACTTCCTTCGTATTCCATTTTGTCACATTCTTCCTCAACATATGCAAGCAACTTTTTCATACGCTTCGGATATAATTCCCGGATGCGTTCCATATCCCTCTCGTATTCTTTTTCAGTCTGATATACATTTGTCATAGGATATGTGAGGTAAAAGGGCATCCTGCCGCCGGGCTGATCCGGCATCTGCAAATACGGCTCCTGAAATTGATTCACTGCAATAGCTCCAAATCCAATATTAGTATATAGTATGCCGGGGTTATAGATGATGTTCCTTTTTCTTCTGTACATTATAGCGTAGGAAATTGGGAAACACAAGGTATCTTTTTAATTCCTCCTGAGCGCCTCAATCGGACTCATTCTGGCAGCTTTCCTGGCAGGGTATATTCCAAAGAATAAGCCTATTGCAGAAGAAAACAGAGTGGTAACCAGAATCGTACTGACACTGACGGACGGGGTGAATTCAAACATTGGATTTACGGTAGCTACAATCCTTGCGACCAGGAATGCCCCTCCCAAACCGGCCAGAATCCCAATCAGCCCACCTATCATGGTAATAATCGCTGATTCTGACAAAAACTGCAGAAGGATAGAGCGGGTTTTTGCCCCCAGGGCTTTTCGGATTCCGATTTCCCTGGTACGTTCGGTTACGGAAACCAGCATGATATTCATAACGCCGATTCCGCCTACAATCAGGGAAATTGCAGCCACCAGGGAAATGAGCATCGTGACTACATTGATTACGGTATTCACGGTAGTCAGGTAATCGTTAAAACTTTCGAACTGGTAAATATCCTCGCCGTAACACTGATGCCGGCGTTCAAGCAAGTCTACAACCTGAGCTGTGATTGACGTGGTGTCAGCATTCTGTTCAGCCAGAAGATAAATCTGGTAATAGGGAGCCATAGATACGCCGTAAACCTGTTCTAAGACCGTCATTGGAAAATACAGGTTAACCGGAGTGTTTTCGTAGGTGAAAGTAAACATCGTTTCTTCTTCCATAGCTTCTACGCCTACAATCGTCATAGTAATATCCATCCCCCAGATATTGACATCCAAATTCATCCCTATAATATCCGTAGAGCCGAACAGGCGCACTGCGTCATTTTCCCCGATGACGCAGACGGGCGTCCCGGACAGATATTCGGCTTCGTTAAAATATCTGCCTTTCAGGATTCCTGTCGTGGAAAAATACTGGTATGAGGCCATCTGGCCGCTGCCAGATACCTGGAATTCACCTTTTTGGGTAATGGTGCTTCCATCGACATACATATAGCTGTTGATCGCTTTGATACCAGGTACATTTTCTTTGATGGCTTCAATATCCTCATCTGTAATATAATAAGACCCCGTTTCATCGAAAGTATATAGCGCTATCTGTCCGGAAGCGATCCCGGACATCTGGTCCGTTATGACATTTTTAGCGCCGTTTCCAAGGGACATAATTAATATAACGGAGGAGATACCGATAATGATACCAAGCATAGTCAGAAAAGAACGCATTTTATTCGCACGGATATTAGAAACTGCCATTTTCAGATATTCATAAAATTGTGACATCAGGGCCTCCTATTCTGTGGGTTCTGGCACCGGGGCATCTATAACCTCCATCCCCTCCATAATACTGGAATCTACGGTTATGATGATTTTTTCACCCTCCTCTATACCGCTTTTGATTTCCATTTCTTCTTTGGAAGAAAGTCCGGTTGTAACGTATTTTTTTACGACAATGCCATCTTCTACGGTATAAATAAAATCTCCCTGCGTATCAGAGTTTACAGCGGAAACGGGCACAGTCACAACATCCTCCACCGTACCAAGATCGATATTGACTTTCGCATCCAGGCCCAAAATCAGGCTGTCATCCGGATTGTCAATATGTACCTTGACCGTAACCATAGCGGAGCCGGATTCCCCCTGCTGCGCAATTTTACTGATTTTCTGAACGCTTCCCGTATACTGTTTATCCTGGAATTCAATTGACGCAGTCTGGCCAATTTGAATATCTGCCAGATTATATTTGGAAACGGAAGCTTCTACGCACATATCCCTTGCGCTGGCCAGCGTAATTAACGGCGTGCCTTCTGTAGCCATAGTTCCTGCCGAAGCCTGGATTTCAGTAACAATACCGTCAAAATCTGCCGTCACCCCGGCTTTGGCACGGGAAAGATTGTCAGCGCTTTTTTCTAAGGTCAGCCTGCTGGCCTGCTGGCTGTAACTGATGTTCGCCTTTGCCGCTTCTGACAGGATGCCTGATTCGGAAGATGCTTTTTTGGACTCTGCTTCAGCCATTTTACTCTGCAGTTCGCTAAGCTGGCTGTTTTTCTGGGAAAGCTGCGCCTGGATATTTGTCATATTGTTGGCAAGCTCTGCAGAGCTGCGGACTGTTTTTTTCTTTGCGGCCAGTGAATCCCGTTTTGATTTACGCTTTTCCTTAAGATTCTTTAGACTTTCTTTTTCCTTTTCCGTCAGACCTCCCTGCTCTTTTTTAGTTTCCAGAGCCGAAATCTGAGCTTCTATACTCTCTGTTTCAGCCTGTAAGCGGCTGACCTCTTCACTCGCTGCTGTATTGTTGTTGGTATCCAGTTCATTTTGAGTTGCCTGTGCCTGCAGACTGTTAATTTCTGCATTCAGAGCGTCTATCTGGCCCTGTATCGTCTGTATTTCACTGGAACTGACCGCCAGATCACGGGCGCTTTCATTACTCTTCGCCAGAGTATCATTGCCGGTTGCATCCTCGGCCATTGCCTGAAGCTGGGCAATATCATAATTTTTCTGTAAGGATACCGTATCATAAGTCAGCAGGAAATCTCCGCGTTCTACGCTCTCCCCGAGCGCTACGGGTATTTCTCCCACCTGCGCATCCACCGGAGAAGCATATACGCGCGTCAGCTCACTGGCAATTTTCCCGCTGGTATCTAAAGTAGAGACAATGGTTCCTTTTACTGCATCCGCCGTATCCACCATCGGACGGAACTCTTCCTTCGGGGCAAACACGCCCGCCACAATGCGTACGACAATCACAAACACCACTGCAAGAATTACTATTTTCGATTTTTTTATTTTCTTCTTTGGCTTTTTTTCTTTAAAAGTTTTCATATTTCCTTTTCTCTGGAACATAGTTCACTCCTCCTTTTCAGACAGCCTTCTGATTTTTATCGCACAGATGGCCTTCTGCCTCTATTTTTGCCGCAATTTCTTCAATTGATTTTCCCTGATCCCCACTCAAATCGGTATCGGAAACAATTTTGCCATCCATAATCCTGATGACGCGCCTTGCACTTGCCGCAATATTATTATCATGCGTAATCAGAATAACCGTACGGCCTTCCTCATGCAGCCCCCGCAAAATCTGCATAATCTCCCTGCTGGATGCAGAATCCAGGTTTCCGGTTGGCTCATCTGCCAAAATTACCGGAGGAGCCGCCGCTAAAGCCCTTGCAATCGCTACTCTCTGCTGCTGTCCTCCAGACATTTCCGTGGGCTTATGATCCATACGGTTGGACAGACCGACCTTTTCCAGGGAAGCAGTTGACATTTCATGGCGCTTCGCTGCCGGAACATTCCGATAAATCAATGGAAGTTCTACGTTTTCCAAAGCGGTCAGGTTCTGAATCAGATTAAAGCCCTGGAAAATAAAACCAATTTCCTGATTGCGGATTTCCGAAAGCTCGTCATCTGACAGTCCGGCTACGTCTTTCCCATTCAGGTAGTAGCTTCCGGAGGTGGGGACATCCAGGCAGCCTAACATGTTCATAAAGGTAGACTTACCGGAACCGGACTGACCGATGATGGCTACAAATTCACCTCTGGCTATCTGAAGCGATACGTCATTTAAGGCGCGGACTTCATTCTCGCCTGGATTATAAATCTTCATAAGATTTCTGACTTCAATTAATGTGTCCACTTTGTTTTTCCTTTCTGCTGCTTCTATTGTATTATCTGTTTAGTACAATAATACATGTTTGCCAAAATGTCAACCCTCTTCGCAAATAACTAAAACTTTTTAAGAAAATGTTAATATTATTACATTTCAGGGAATCGCAGATATTACCCGTCTCCGGTTATAATACCTCATCCATTTTTACTCCTATCCTGCTACTTTATTCGGACAGGAATTGGAGTTTGCTTAAGAAGATGGATATGTGTCTGTCAAAGAGAAGCCGAAAATTCAGGAGAGTTGTTTTATTCTGGCGTAAAGGATGAAGCGCTGCCGCCCTCCCGTCATATTTTATTTATATTAAATACTTTTTACAAAATCCATAAGAAATTGATTTTCCTCAAAAAGTACATGTAATCATTTAATCCCCTTACAAAATGTAGCAGGTGTAAGTAAGTATCGCATTTTCTGATTTTGTTTAAAATGCATAATTTATTTGATAATTTTGTACAAAAATTCTAAAAAAATTATGTATTTTTTAGAAATTGTAAAAATTTTCTATCGTAATTATACAAAAACATATTGATAATATATCAATTTTTAGATATAATATATAAACCACGAAAATTTGTATTTAAAAAGGAGGAAAATGTATTATGAAAAGAAAAGTAATGACCAGAATTACGGCATTTCTGCTTGCGTTTCTGATGGTTTGCGGCAGCGTTTTTATCGAACCACCCAATGTGCAGGCAGCAGCCAAAGCAACTAAGATTACACTTTCAGCAAAGAAAAAGACTTTGTATGTTGGTAAAAGCTTCACTTTAAAAGTAAAAAGTGTGCAGCCGCAAAACGCTTCCAAAAAAGTTACATACAAATCCAGCAACAAAAACGTTGCATCTGTGAATACAAAAGGCAAGGTTACAGCAAAAAGTATTGGAAATGCAACCATTACTGTAACATCAAAAGCAAACAAAAAAGCGAAAGCAAAATGCAAGATAACGGTAGCACAGGGAGTAACAGATATTCAGACAGCCAGTACGCTTGTTATGCAGAAGAAAAAAAGCGTAAAACTGCATTTTGGCATTACTCCAAACAATGCTTCCAAAAAAGAAGTAAAATTTAGTTCCAATAAAAAATCAGTAGCAGCCGTAACTAAGAAAGGCGTGATTACTGCAAAAAAAGCCGGAACTGCAAAGATTACTTTAAAATCTGCAGACGGGTGCAAACAAAAGACCGTAACAGTAAAAGTAAAAAACAAACTGAAAGCAGCCGAAAAAGTGACTTTAAGCAAAAACAGCCTTTCATTGGAAAAAGGAAAAAGCGAACAATTAACAGCAACGATTTCTCCGGATAATGCAGGGCAAAAGGTCGTTTACTGGATTTCATCGAATACCGATGTGGCAACAGTAGATAAAAATGGCAAAGTAACCGCATCAGGAATGGGATCAGCCACTATTACAGCATATGCTGCAGATCACAGCGGAAAAAAGGCAGTGTGTACAGTAAATGTCGCTTCAGAAGCAGATTCTACAGTAGCGGTAACCTCAGTTACCGTAGTACCGGCAGCGCTGGCTCTGAAAACAGGCGAAACATCTGCTCCTCTTAAGGCAGTTATAACTCCGGAAAATGCAACAAACAAAGCGGTTGCATGGAGCAGCAGCAATGAAGGAGTTGCATCTGTATCGGCAAACGGCGCAGTTACTGCAAAAACAGCAGGAACAGCAACGATAACCGCAAAAACAGCAGACGGCGGCAAAACAGCATCTTGTCTTGTAACCGTAACGGCTTCCGGAAAGCCAGAGCCTGTATTTAACGGCAACGGCAGCAAATATGAGTACGGGCACTTTACGACAGAAGCAGTCGTTCTTGACGCAAACAGCGAAGAAGGAAACCCGAACGGCTCATACAGCATCTATCACATTATGGACTACACCAAAGACGTACCGTATGCGGACAGCTATGATGCAAACGGCGCTACAGACGGCAACAACACAGCCAGCATGTATGTGATTACCTCCGGCGACAACGCCCTTTTAATCGACATGGGCAACGGCGCCGCATCCACCGCATCCCACTTCGGCGAGGACAGCAAGGACGAGGCAGTAATCGCACGGCTCAACCAGGAATTTAAAGATCTGGTAGAAGCCCTTGCAGCAGGCAGGCGCCTTGAGATTGCAATTTCTCACCAGCACGGGGACCATGTCGGATACTCTTCTGCAATGAAGGAATATAAGGTATACTATCCGGAAGGCGACGTAAACGACAAAATGAAAGACCGCTTCAAGGACTACAACTTTACGACATTTACGCCTGGAGACGCTTTCAAGATCCAGGTCGGCGACCTCACAGTTGACACGCTGCTGTGCGCAGGACACACAAATGCATCTACAATCTACATTATTAACACACCTGTAGTTACCTACAACGAAGACAAGACAAAAGCCTCTGCAAAATATATGGTATTCAGCAGCGACGCGGTAGGCTCCGGCTCTAGCGTATGGCTGTTCTCTGCAGCAGGCATGAGGCAGTTTGACGAAGGCATCGACGAAGTTGTTGAGAAGCTTGAAGGCTATAGCTCCTACAACGCCGGATCCGGCCTTGGCACGAAGAATGACGCTACAATCCAGCTGCTCGGCGGACATGGATGGCAGTATGAGAACCGCTTCGGTACAATGAGCATGGACATCAGCTACGTACGGAACATGAAGGAACTGATTCACAGGCTGGCAGACAAAGAGAACTGGAGATACGACGGCCAGGACGGCAAGACGCTGGAAGAGTGGATGGCCGAAGGGTACGTGGTGCTCAAGGACGTCGGAAACATGGGCAGGTATACAGCTTACTACGGCAACCCGAAGACATCCGCAGCAGGTATTACGGGACCACATACGGCAATGCTTGAGTATGCAGGCAAGCCAGCTCCTACTTTCAAAGAAAACGGCAGCAAATATGAGTACGGGCACTTCACAACAGAAGCAGTCGTTCTGGACGCAAACAGCGAAGAGGGGAACCCGAACGGCTCATACAGCATCTATCACATCATGGACTACACCAAGGACGTACCGTATGCGGACAGCTATGATGCAAACGGCGCTACAGACGGCAACAACACAGCCAGCATGTATGTGATTACCTCCGGCAACAACGCCCTTTTAATCGACATGGGCAACGGCGCCGCATCCACCGCATCCCACTTCGGCGAGGACAGCAAGGATGAGGCAGTAATCGCACGGCTCAACCAGGAATTTAAAGATCTGGTAGAAGCCCTTGCAGCAGGCAGGCACCTTGAGATTGCAATTTCTCACCAGCACGGGGACCATGTCGGATACTCTTCTGCAATGAAGGAATATAAGGTATACTATCCGGAAGGCGACGTAAACGACAAGATGAAAGACCGCTTCAAGGATTACAACTTTACGACATTTACACCTGGAGACGCTTTCAAGATCCAGGTCGGCGACCTCACAGTCGACACGCTGCTGTGCGCAGGACACACAAATGCATCTACAATCTACATTATTAACACACCAATAGTTACCTACAACGAAGACAAGACCCAGGCCTCTGCAAAATATATGGTATTCAGCAGCGACGCAGTAGGCTCCGGATCCAGCGTATGGCTGTTCTCTGCAGCAGGCATGAGGCAGTTTGACGAAGGCATCGACGAGGTTGTTGAAAAGCTTGAAAGCTACAGCTCCTACAACGCCGGATCCGGCCTTGGCACAAAGAATGACGCTACGATCCAGCTGCTCGGCGGCCACGGATGGCAGTATGAGAACCGCTTCGGCACAATGACCATGGACATCAGCTATGTACGGAACATGAAAGAACTGATTCACAGGCTGGCAGACAGAAATAACTGGCGCTTTGACGGTGACGGCGGCAAAACATTAGAGGAATGGATGGCCGAAGGGTACGTGGTGCTCAAGGACGTCGGAAACATGGGCAGATACACAGCTTACTACGGCAACCCGAAGACATCCGCGGCAGGTATCACAGGACCTTATACGGCAATGGTTGAATATGCTTCTTCCGGATTTGGCGAAGGAGAAGCATCCATAGGAAGCAATACCATGCAGTATCGTCTGTATGATCCGTCAGCACATGGCTATGAGGCAGAATCTTATCCACTGGTACTGTTTCTGCATGGAGAAGACGGAAAAGGAACTGATAATGTAAAACAGCTTACAGCAAATGAAGGCGCTATGCTCTGGGTGGCAATGGCAGATGAAAATCCGGCCTACGTACTGGCTCCACAGATTAATACGGACGACTGGACAACAGACGAAAATACAGCGCTTGTCAAGAAAGCCCTGGATGATGTAATGAAAAATCCAAAAGTCGATACAGACCGTATTTATGTACAGGGTATGTCCATGGGCGGCACAGGAACATGGAAAATGCTTTTGGAATATCCGGATATATTTGCAGGCGGAATGCCAATCTGCGGAAAAGTTCCGGAAAACTATTATGCTGGTATTTCCGAAACAGATCCTGCCGAAAATCCGTTTACCGCATTAGCGAATATGCCAATTTGGGCATTCCATACAGCAGATGACCAGACGATCTCCGCTGATGAAACGGCCAGGGCAGTAGACGCACTGAAAGCTGCCGGAAGCAAATGTGTCAAATATGAAGAATTTTCCGCAGGCTCTACGGTTCCGGACGCTCACGCAGTGTGGAAACGCGTTTATGAAATCGGAACGCCCTATAACTGGCTGATGATGCAGTCACGGGCAAGGACGGAAAATAATACAAAGGATCCTTCCATGCTGTTCAGTAAAAAAGTAATCAGCGATACCATTACGCGCGTCTGCGATTACGAGCTGGGACAGGTATTTGTAGTGGAAGATAAAAATGAAGTGCTTATTATTGACAGCGCTATGGGAGGATTTGGTGCAGCAGATCTGTATGCATATATCCGGGATGAGGTTCTGGTAAATAAGGATGCTGAATTTGATGTGGTCCTGACGCATAACCATGTGGATCATATCCTTGGACTTCCTTCCCTGGCAAACTCCGGAAAGCTGAAAAAGATTTATGTGCATGAGAAGGACAGAGAAGGCCTTATGTCCTGGCTGCAAAGATTTAACGTGGATGAAAGCTATCTTGCAGATATTAAAGAGGGAGATACGCTGAGTGTTGGAGGCAAACATCTTGAAGTAGTGGAAACGCCTGCACATACAAAAGGCTCCATATGCCTGTTTTATGATAATTATCTATTTACAGGCGATGCAATCGGTTCCGGTGATTTATGGCTGCTGGGCGAATATGCAGTAAAAGACTGCATCCCTGGAATTCAGCATTTAGTAGATGAAATAGAAAAGAGAGGAAAGAACTTCGAACTCCTTACCGGCCATGCAGAAAATAAATACACCTATTCCAATCAGTATGCAAAAGACATTCTGGCGTGTGTAAAAGGAATTGTGGACGGAAGCATTGATTTTACCATTTATACGAGAAGAGTAGGGGACTATGCTACTTACGGTTCCGGAAATACCTTCTTCCAGAAAAGCCAGATCAATACATTAGAATAAAAAATCAGTAAATGTTTTCTGTGAAAAACAAAAAGCTGCCGCATCGGGAAGCCGTGCGGCGGCTTTTTATGATAAAAGGAATCTTTTGCCTTTATTTGCAGTCTTACAAAATCAAATCCCCCCTTCTACTCTTTGTTCCCCTGTCATAATTTATTTATATTGAGTGTTTTTTGCAAAATTCTTAAGAAATTTTTATAGAATTTTTCCATTGATTTTCAACATTTTAAGTTATATTCTTTTTGCGTGGCATAGAACATACCTGTTAATGCCGCCCGACCCAGAATAACTGACAAGGAGGAACTATCATGAAACTACTGCAGAAACTCTCTGTTTTCCGTATAAATCCAGAGAAAAGAGCCCGGCTTGTGGCATTATTTAATCACTATTCGCTTCTGATTCACATGCTGCTGTCTATGGCGCTGTGCTTTACTATTGAAGCGATTTCAAGACACTCCGTCTTAAAAGCGCTCAGTTTTTTTGATGAACATACGCTTGCTTTTGCATATAATTCCTTTATTATATTTGCTTCCCTTTCCCTGGTCTATCTGATCCGCAGACGAACCTTTGCGCGTTTTATCATCTGCGGCTTCTGGCTTTTTCTAGGGACAATCAACGGATGCATTCTTTCCAACCGGGTAACGCCATTTGGATATACCGATTTAAAATGTATCAATGACCTTTTATCTATGCAGAATACCAATTACTTTACTGCAACGGAAGCTATGCTGGTCGTATTTGTAACGTCGATATTTATTATTTTCTGCACCTATATCTTTTTTAAAGGGCCGAAATTCCAGGGCGAACGCAAAAAAATTCTGACGCCCTGCCTGGTGGCGCTCTGCTTTCTGATGCTTCCGATTACGACGCAGGCGGCACAGAGCTCTAATATTTTAGCCAGCTATTTTGCCAATATTGCGCAGGGATATGAAAATTATGGATTTGTCTATGGCTTTTCCACCAGCGTAGTAGACCGCGGTATGAGTAAGCCAAAGGATTATTCAGAAGAAACCGTTGCCGATGCACAGAATAAATCAAAGAAAACAGCTACGACAAACCCGGATAATCCGAATATTGTAGTCGTGCTTTTAGAATCCTTCCTCGATCCGACCGAGGTCAATTACCTGCATTTTTCCGAAGATCCAATTCCCAATTTTCGGAAACTGACGGAAAATTACTCTTCCGGTTACCTGACCGTCCCGGTCGTTGGCGCCGGAACTGCCAATACGGAATTCGAAATTCTGACCGGTATGAGCATGCAGTATTTCGGAACAGGGGAATATCCTTATAAGACGATTTTAAAACAGACTGACTGCGAGAGTATTGCATCAGACCTTTCCAAAATTGGCTATGGCACACATGTGGTACATAATAACGGCGGAAATTTTTACAGCCGTGCAAATGCTTTTTCTATGATGGGCTTTGACTCTTTTACCAGCAAAGAGTTGATGGATATCCGCGAATATACGCCGCTTGGTTCCTGGCCAACAGATGATATTCTGATTGATGAAACAGTAAAAGCCATGGATGCAACCGAAGGCCAGCCAGATTTTGTATACACAATTACAGTACAGGGACACGGAGATTATCCAAAAGAGAAAGTGCTTCCCGCACCGGAAATCCTCGTAAGCGGAGCAAAAGATGAAGCCACTGGTTACCAGTGGGAATATTATGTCAACATGCTTCATGAGGTGGACAAATTTATTGCAAATCTGACTGCCGCACTGGAGGAGCGAGGAGAAAATACAATTGTAGTATTTTTTGGGGATCATATTCCAAGTCTTGGACTGGAAGAAACGGATCTGGCTTCGGGAAATACATTTCTAACCCAGTATGCTACCTGGAATAATTTTGGCCTTGCAAAGAAAGATGCCGATCTGGCTGCATACGAGCTTCTGGCCAGTACGACAGATGCACTTGATATTCATGAAGGTACTATTTTCACCTATGAACAGGCAGCTTTTGAACAGCACCTTCAGGGGACAGAGAGTTATCTGGAAGGGCTCAACCATCTACAGTACGATTTACTCTACGGTGAGCGATACGCTTACCAGGGAGAGGATCTTTATCCTGCAACCGATCTGGTCATGGGAGTAGAAGATACTTCTATTGTAAACATGTGGCCTTCTGCAAGCTCTGATTATGTAACCATCAGCGGAAAGAATTTTACCAAATGGAGCAAAATCTATGTCAATGGAGTGAAAGTACCAACGATTTATATTAACAATGCAAGACTTCGCATGAGCGCCCGTGATATTCAGGATGGTGACACGGTTGTGGTTAACCAGATGGGATCCGGAAATTCCGTATTCCGGAGTACGCCGGAATTTGTTTATGACGATCCTTATGTAGCAAGCACGGAACAGCAACCTACTGAATAGCAAAAAAATGCCCTGTTTCTATCCAGGGCATTTTTTACTGCTGCGTTTTAATTTCAGAAAACCGTGCATACTAAAAAATGCAACACTTTGTATAAAATGTTGCATTTTCCTTACAACTTATATTTCGGTAATTTTTTCAAATACTTTACCCCTAAATTTTATTTTATAAATCTATTTCCATAAAAATGGAATCTCGTTCATCCTGACATATCCCAAGATACCGTTTTGTAACAGCAAAAGAAGAGTGATTGAAAATCTCCATCAAAAGAACTGGTGATATTCCCTGTTTCCAGGCATGATAGCCAAATGTCTTCCTCAGGGAATGACAACTGATGTGCGTATCGTATACCGTTTCGGAAGCTGCCTTTTTTATAATACGGTACGCCTGAGAACGGCAAATGGGAATATCAAAGTTCGCCTTTTTTGAAAATATATAGTTTTCGGGCTTTGGCTTGCATACCAGGCGGTATTGCTCCAAAGCCTCTTTTGCATGTTTATTTAATGCGATTACACTCTGTTTTTTTGTCTTTTTCTCCAAAATAATCAAATGCCCTAAAAAACAGTTCCGCTCAAAATCATACACCTCTTTCCATCTCAATTTCAAAATATCACTGATACGCAGCGCCGTGTGCAAACCTAAAACTGTCATTGCATAATTTCTTGGTTCTGGCTGCGTTATCCTGTAATAATCCACAAATTTCTTCAGTTCTTCTTTATCCCGGATCGGTTGTGTTGTTCCCATAATAAATCCTTTCTGCTGCTTTCAGGCAGCCTTTTGTTTTTGTCCGGACGTTACAGAACATCTGTTACGGTCCATGCAACATTTTATACAAAATGCTGCATGGATGGGAAATGAATCAAACAAGGAGGTTTTTATGTTAAAGCTGACACTGAAACCCGGTGATTATATTGACATTGGCGACGAGGTTAAAGTTGTTTTTTCGGGAGGCAGCGCGAACAACATCCATTTGCTCATAGATGCCCCGAAAAACATGAACATCGCAAGAAGCAACGCCGGAAAAACAAAAACCGCTTCTCCATATTACCGGGAAAAAGAAATTTCCGCAGAGGCAAGGAAAGAAATTACGGCCATTTTAATGCGAGAAAAAAGAAAACAGGCAGGCACAGGATAATAATACCGGAATATCCGGTTTATTATAAAAACTTTTCACAGGGAAAGGATTCCCAAAAATCAAATCACACGGAGGTAAATATTATGGTAGTACAACACAACATGCAGGCAATGAACGCGAGCAGGATGCTCGGCATCACAACGGGAAACCAGTCAAAGGCAACGGAGAAATTATCTTCCGGTTACCGCATTAACCGCGCGGCAGACGATGCAGCCGGACTTACGATTTCCGAAAAAATGAGAAAACAGGTGCGTGGCTTGACACAGGCTTCCACAAATGCACAGGACGGCATTTCCTGCGTACAAACAGCGGAAGGCGCATTAACAGAAGTACATTCGATGCTGCAGCGTATGAATGAACTGTCTGTCCAGGCTTCAAACGGAACCATGTCAAAAGACGACAGGCAGGCTGTCCAGGACGAAATCGATCAGCTGGTAACTGAAATTGACCGCGTATCCGAAACAACCAAATTCAATGAAATTTATCTGCTGAAAGGAGATCCCAAAACACAGCAGAAAACAACAACTTCAACTTATGAGTTTGAACTGACAGCTGCCGCTAAGGCTGCGGAAAAAGGCGAAATTTCTGTTATTGCAGGCCAAAACGCCTACGGCGCTGGCAAGACGACTGCGGTTACGGCAGATACTGCGGCAGCGGCTGCTTCTATGGAGCTTAATACGACGGCGCTTGGAACAAATAAACTGTTTGTAAGCCCTACTGGCGGTGGTACAGCCGCAACAGATCATGTAGAAGTAACAGCAGCCGACTTAGCTACTTATTTTGACGTAGACGCAGCCGGAAACGTAACTGCAAAAGCAGGCCTGACATTCGTAACAGCAGCAAACGCCACGCTAGCAAATGCAGGCGGAGGTACTACCTCTACCGGTATTGACTCAGTTATAGGAAAACCTGCCACAGCCGCTGCAACCGGAGATTTATCCGAATATGTAGAATTAGACGAAAACGGCAAGTTCAAATACAAAGACGGCAAAATGCTCTATACTGCCGCTGCAGACGCTGTCGACCAGTACGGAGACCAGATAGAAGCGACCGCCATTGCGGAAGCAGATTTGGATCAGTATTTTAAATCCTCGGCAAATCCATTGGTAGATAATAATGGCGATAAAATTACGGATTTCTCCCAGTATTTTGAAAACGGCGCTTACAAGGGCGGTATTTTCAGAAACGACGATAACGGCAACCGCACAGAAATCGGTGCGGAACAAATCAAGGACTACATTACGGTAAAGGGCAATACCATAACCTCTACAACAGCGGAAGCATTGGAATTTAACCTTCACGTAGGATCGGAATCTTTAGAAGACAACAAGATCGGCATAAAGATTGAAGCTATGTCCGCAAACGGCATTGGCGTAGATGTCCTGCGCAACACGGGACTTATGACAGAAGCAGACGCTACCAAAGCAATCGACACGATTGCAGAAGCCATTTCCAAGGTTTCCAAACAGCGTTCCGCATTAGGTGCAGTCCAGAACCGCTTAGAGCACACAATCGCGAACTTAGACAACGTTGTGGAGAATACAACCGCAGCAGAATCCCGCATCCGCGATACGGATATGGCAGCTATGATGGTGGAATACTCCAAAAACAATATTTTGGCACAGGCAGGTCAGTCTATGCTGGCACAGGCCAACCAGTCCACACAGGGTGTACTTTCCTTACTGCAATAATGACTTTTATCAAAAAAAGCCGGACATTTCCAATGTCCGGCTTTTTGCTGTTATGCCGCTTCCTGTTTCATACCGCCGCAAAGCGTTCTATTTTTTTATTTTCATCAAAAATCATTTATATTTTCCCAAAACAGCAACATACTATAAAAAGGCAATATTCCTATCAAACCATACAATTATCAAAACAGAGGAGTAACTACTATGAAAGACTATGCACAGGAATTTAAAGACGATATTATCGCTTTCAGGCACGCCACCGAACAATTTTATGCCGGAAATCTGTCTGTCGCAGAATATAAACACATTTCCGGCGGTTTTGGAAGCTATGCACAAAGAGGCGGAAAATCCGGCATGCTCCGCCTCCGCCTCTCCGGTGGACGGATTACAAAAAAACACCTCCAATTTATCGTAGAAAACATAGAAAAATACGATATCAAACGAATTCATTTCACCACCTGCCAGACTGTCCAGCTACACAATTTAAAACCGGACACCATCTGTGAGCTGGTAACCGACGCATGGCGCAATGGCATCATCACCCGCGGCGGAGGCGGCGATTATCCCCGCAACGTCATGGCTTCCCCGTTAAGCGGTGTGCGGCAGGGAGAATATTTCGACGTAATGCCCTGCGCTTTGGCTGCCGCAGATTATCTGTTAGGCTTTATCAAAACCGTAAAACTGCCCCGGAAATTAAAGGTCTGCTTTTCCAACGACCCGCACGATCGTCCGCACGCCGCCTTCCGGGATTTAGGTTTCGTGGCAAAGGAAAACCTCACCTTTGACGTCTACAGCGCCGGAGGCTTAGGCAACAACCCCAAAATGGGCGTCCGAGTTGCCGAAAACGTCGAACCGGGCAAAATTCTTTACTACATCAAAGCCATGGTCGATACCTTCACCACCTACGGCAACTACGAAAAACGCGCCAAAGCCAGGACGCGCTATATGCAGGATACGCTGGGCGAAGAAGGCTACTGCAAAGCATTCCAAGAAAAGCTCACCCAGGCACTGCAAACAGAGGATTTAACCCTTTCCATCCAAAAACTACCTATTACCAAAAAAGGAAACGGCACGATCAATCATCCTCGCGCCATCCCGCAGAAGCAACCCGGTCTGTATGCTGTATCTTATCATCCCATCGGCGGCTGCCCGTCTCCTGCAAAGCTGCGTGAGCTAAACAATGCAATTGCCGCTATGGAAGACGTAGAGCTTCGGCTCACACCAGACGAAGGCATGTATTTCATCCACTGCACAGCCGAAGAAGCTGATAAACTGATTCATCTGACCGAAGACGGCGCCGCAACATCATTTGAAGCATCCGTTGCCTGCATCGGAAACCGCGTCTGTCAGGTTGGCCTGCGTGATTCACAAGCCCTTTTAAAAGCCTGCGTCAATGCCATACGCCCGTTTTCATTTACAGAAGGCACCCTGCCCAAAATCCATATTTCCGGCTGCCCATCCTCCTGTGGAACGCACCAAATCGGAACCCTAAGCTTCCGCGGCGCCGTAAAACAGACGCCCGACGGACCAAAAGCCGCGTTTGCTCTCTTTGAAGGAGGAAGTCAGGAACTCGGCAAAGCACACTTCGCAAACGAAATCTGCATAATGCCAGAAGAGAATATTCCCAAATTTTTCATAGAACTCGGTCAGCGCATTTCAAAGGACGGATTGACCTATAATAAATGGATCGTCAATAACAAAAATACACTGGTCAAACTTGCAAAAAAATATACCTGAGCTAAGGTATCAATTACTACAAGGCAAACACACGGACAACCCCCTCACACCTAAAAGCCACTTTTCAGTATCAAACAGCCCCAAACACGAAAACAACGATTCCGTTCTGGACAGTATACCCCAATACGCAAGAAGAAAAAACAGCTATAAAAAAGGTACTGGCTGACTTTGCTAAAAATCCGCTGGCTTATGACCTCAACGAGATGGTTCCGGATGACGATATGCGTGAAATGGCACAGGTTTGCGAGAATCTTTGTAAGGAATTGTGTGAATAATTCCAGTAAAAATTAAATCAGATCCACTTCAAATGCCGTTGTATGGACAAAAGCCCAACCAACGGCATTTCCTTCCCCTCATATCATTCTGCTCAATGGGGAATCCCTATATGTCACAGTTCTTACTACAAACGCCGGCCTGTGCCAGATAATCGTCCGGTTACTTCTCTTCTGCTTTAATCGCACCAGTCTTGATAATAAATTTCACATTCCCTGACGTATCATTCGCCTTGCCGCCAAACGAGTCATATTCTTTGCCGGCATCCATAACCTCCTGAATACGGTCTGCAAAATCCTTTACATCACCGTTGTAGCTGTTAACCATTTTTTCAATGCCCTCTTCGTCAAACTCTACAATACCGTCAGCCAGCTTCCTGGAACCGTCGGAAAGCTGTTTCACGCCATCTGCGATCTGGTTTTTCCCATCCGTAAGCTTTGCTGCCCCGCTGTTTAATTCATTGTTCTTAGAAGCTAAGGTTTGACTTCCGTTATAGAGTTTATCAATCCCTTCGGTTAAAAGCGGCATTTTCCCGGACATTCCCTGTACTGCGTCATTTAAAGCCGCCATGCCGGTTACCAGGCTGTAGCCGGACGCGCTGTCTTTTTTCTCAATATTTTGTGCGATTGTCTTCTTTGCAGTTTCTGCTCCCTCTACGACAGCCTGCGCCGCTGCCTGGCCCGCTGCAGTTTTAGCCGCCGTTTTTACGCTCTCTGCCATGGAGGTCCCGATGGTTCCTTTCGCCTGTTCCGTTACGCCCCGTACGGTCGCTTCGGCGGTCTGCGGCGCTACCGACTGTGCTGCAGCCACTGCCGCCTGGCCTGCGCTGCCGGTGATTGCCTGCTGCAAGCTTTTAACAGCCGCTTCTGCAGCCGCCTGCCCGGCGGACTGGCCGCCTCCATCATTTACAATAACATTTGCACTTGCAGCGGCAGCCAGAATATCCTGCAATGCTGCTACCTGCTCCTGTGAAAAGCCAGCTGCCAAAAGCTGCTGTGCCATGCCTGCTGCCTGTTCTGCAATGGCTGCTTTTCCGGCATCACTCTGGGCGTACTGCATCTGCCCTCCCGCTTTTATGGCTGCGCTAATCTGCTGCAGCTGCGCCTGTATTTCCCCGTTCTGCTGCATCTGATCAGCTGCTGCCTGCGCGGCCCCTGCCAAAATCTGCCCTGCCTGCGCGTTTACGGTATCGGATGCCTGCTGTCTGACCGCGGCAATCGCAGCGTCTGAAGTAAGTGTCGCTGCAAACTGCGTTTCGGCCTGTGTTTTAATATTATGATAGCTCTGCGGATTGCTGTCGTCTGCAAACTGTGCGTCTACGGCTGCTTCCGCTGCAGTTTTTGCGGTCTGCGATACAGCTGCTTTTTCCTTATTGCCCATTGCCGTATTTAAAGAGCCATCGAGCGTTTTTACGCCTTCATTTAAGGTTCGTACACTCGAAACCAAATCAGCGACGCCACTGATTAATGTCGTAGACTGACCTTTTAATGTGCCGATTCCATCAGCTAAGGTCTTCGCTCCGTCGGTGTAAGCTGCAATGCCGCTCTGTAAGGTGTTCACACCATCGGAAAATTCACCCATTTTACCATCTAATGTCGAAAGCCCATCCGAAAGCTCGCCGGAACCGTCTTTTAACTGCTCCATGGCGTCAGTCAAATCCTCTATTTTTTCATCCAGATCCGATAAATCAATCGTTTTGTCTCCCATCCACTCAGAGCCGCCTGCCACAACTGTCATCGTCATATCCAATGCAAAATCTTCCACATCAGCGGATACTTCTACATATTCCGGTATAGAAAAATCATCCGAAAAATCACTGTCTTTTACTTTAAGGCTTTCCTTTAAGCCTGGCATGGCAACTCCAAATACCAGATTACCGTCACCATTGGAAATAACCTTGCCGTTTGTCACCTCTATATTAGAAAAGCTGTCATCCAAAAGCATTCCCGATACGACCGTAAACGGTACGTAGATATCGCCTTTTTTCTCATGATTGGTATAATCAAAACGGATCGTTACCTTACCACTCTTACCCGCCAGATTTTCTGCGTCCGTTTTTTTCCCATTCAGATAATACGTAATCTCCTCTGTCACGGGCGCTTCCTTTGTTGTTTTACCCTGATAATAAATGTCTTTTCCATCGGCATTCCAGCTTAAGGTATTTCCTTTTTTCTCGAATGTTTCATCTCCTTTGACATTTTTGATATCTTTTAAATCAGAAACATCTTCTAACGTATCTTTTCCTTCCGGATTTTTCAGCCACTCACTGACAATTGTGGTTTCCGCTTTCCCGGTATGATCCGCAATGATATAGACCGTTTCCTCCTTTCCGGTTTTTGTGTCGTCACTCCCTGTTTCATCTTTTAAGAAATCCTCCAGTTTTATTTCATCATCCTCTGCGTCGGATACAGATTTTGTTTCAAAAACCGAACCCGTATTTTTGCCCTTTTTTGACTTCTCCCCGTCTTTGGTATCCTGACTTTCCTGTGTTTTTGCTGTTCTTTTTGCGGCATATACGTTATAAGCTGACATTGTACTGCCAAGGACTGCTACGGTAAGGATGCCTGCTACAATTCTAATGCTGTACCTGTTTTTAAATTTTCTTTTTAATTCTGCTAATTTCATGTCTGTTTTTCCTCCTGATAAAATATTTTTTGACTGTATCATATTTTCAAAAACGCATGTAAAAGGTATTTTAAATGTCAGCCTGGTAAATGCTCCCGCTGCATGGAGCGTCCTGGACAATTACCTGTTTTCTCCTGGTTGTTTTTGTCTGAAAACCCCGCACTGGTATGAACTATTACTTTATCAAATACCATATACATGGCCGGCAGCACAAACGCTACCACAAATAAACTGATGATGGCGCCCCTTGCAAGCAGCGTGCAAAGTGAGCTTATCATATCAATACTTGAATACATCCCGACGCCAAACGTCGCTGCAAAAAAGCTCAATGCGCTGACCAGGACCGACTGCAGAGAACTGCTTAAGGCTGTCGTTACGGCTTCCTTTTTGTCTGCGCCGTGGTTTCGCTCTCTTTTATATTTATTGGTCATCAAAATCGCATAATCTACAGTTGCGCCCAGCTGAATTGTACCGATAACAATGGAAGCGATAAATGGCAGCACTGTCCCTGTAAAATGCGGAATACCCATATTGATAAAAATACCGAATTCAATGACCAGAACCAATATCACCGGAAGGGATATGGATTTCAATACGGCTGCAATAATCAGAAAAATCAGTACAATGGAAACTGCGCTTACCACTTTAAAATCGCGGTCTGTAATCGTAATCAAATCCTGCGTACAGGGCGCTTCCCCGATCAGCATTGCCGTTTGATCATATCGTTTGATGATGGCGCGAAGCGTATCACACTGCTCGTTGACCTCGTCCGTTCCGGTCTTATACTCGGACATAACATAAATCATCTGATATTTCCCATTATCCAGAATCTCTTTGATGTGATCCGGTACCATAACATCCGGCACAAGCGGCCCGGTCACCGCGTCCAGCCCAAGCGCCAGCTTCACGCCTTTTACTTCCTCCAGTTCCTTTTCCATCCGGTACGCATCCTTTTCGGACATATTACTGTCAGCCAGAACAATATGGGTCGCGCCCATATCAAATTCTGCTTCCAGCTTATTGCCCGCTTCCACGCTCTCTAAATCGTCCGGCAGCGTGCCGACCAAATCGTAATAAACCTGATTGTGGTTCTGCGCGTAAAACATCGGGCCAATCAAAATAAGAAACCCCACCAGAAAAACCGGATAATGCTGTATGATAAACGCTCCTATCCTTCCCACATCCGGGATAATGGGCCTGTGTTTCGTCTTTTCCAGCCATTTGTCCAGGATCAGTATCATGGAGGGCAGTATTGTTACACAGCCGATTACGCCGAACACAACGCCTTTTGCCATAACAATCCCCAAATCCATGCCCAATGTAAATGTCATAAAGCACATGGCCAAAAATCCTGCCACCGTCGTAATGGAGCTGCCCACCACGGAGGTGATAGTCTGTGAAATTGCATGCGCCATAGCGCGTTTTTTATCACCAGGATATTTCTTCTGGTTTTCCCCGTAGCTGTGCCACAGGAAAATGGAATAATCCATCGTAACCGCAAGCTGCAAAACCGCCGCAAGCGCCTGCGTGATAAAGGAAATCTCGCCTGCAATCTGGTTTGTACCCAGGTTATAAATAATAGCCATTCCGATACTTAGCAAAAAAATTGCCGGAATCAGATAAGAATCCATCGTAAGCGCAAGTACCAGCGCGGACAAAAGAGCTGCGATCGCTACATAGACAAGCGCTTCGCTGTTGCAGATTTTTTTGATATCCAAAACGACGGCGGACATACCGCTAAGCAGGCACTGCCGGTCCGTCAGGCCCCGGATTTCTTCAATTGCATCCAGCGTTTCATCTGCCGACATGGACGTATCAAACGTCACAATTAAAAGGGAGCTGCCGGTTTCGGCGTTTTGCAAGGTATCCCTGATGTCTTCCGGAAGCAGTTCCATTGGAACAGATAAATCTGCGACTGCACCGTACCAGATAACATCCTTTACGTGAGAAATGTCCTTTAATTCCTCTTCGAGCACGTTAATCTCCTTATCCTCCATTCCGGAAACCACGCACAGTGAAAACGCGCCGGTACCAAATTCATCCAGCAGGATATCCTGCCCCTGCATCGTCTCGATATCTTTCGGAAGATAGGAGAGGATGTCGTAATTGATCCTTGTTCGCAAATACCCGAATACGGCGGGTATGAGCAAAAGGAAGCTTAAAATTAGAATTAGTACGCGAAACTTTACTACTTTTTTACCAAATTGAATCATATTTCCTGCCTCATCTCTTTTCTTGTAACAGTTCAGCCTTTACGCATTCTCACGGACTTTGCAGCAGGTGCAAAGTCCTGGGCTGAACTGTTACCTTTTCTTTCTATTTCATGGGTTAGTATATAAAAAAAGACTGCATATGGGAATATGCAATCTTTTGGTTTTGTTTTCATTGGTATACAAATAGAAGGATTTGTATATTTGGGAAAACGTTTTTGTGAAGTTGTTTTTTAAGCGGCACTTAGGAGCAGATCAGCTCTCCATACGTTCTCTTCGGCGTCAAATAACACCATTTTTCAACTCAATTATATTAGCAAATCTTTATTTTTCCTACTAATTTTATTCCGTCCTCTGTTCTTTGCATCTTAACGGCACAATGTTTGAACTGTACTACATCGCCAATGTCTACATTGATTATGCCATTTTTCCACTCATCTTCTGGTGCTGGTGGCATTGATTTCCCTAAAGGTGCGACAAATAACTTAGGGTCTGCACTACTATCCAAACCCCAAAACCCTATATTCTCGTATGTCGTATATGTTCTGACCTCATCAATATGTATTCCTAATACGCTTTCTAAAGCACGAATATTAAAATAACTTGCCCGTATCTTTTGCTTTATTTCAGACCATTTTTTATTATCCACCTTGCTCTTCATTTCAATAAGATGTAATATCCACTTTTCTTCTTTTTTTTGTAACAAAACATGATCTACGCTTTTTTTTAACTTAAACCGACTGCTGTCTTTCAGGAAATTGCATTTTCCCTTGTGGTCATAATCCTCGCTGCACAGGTTATCACCTTCTATCTCTACATGCAGTTCGCTTCTTCCAGATTCACTTTTTTCTTCTAAACAATAGGAATCGTTTGGTGAAAGAAAAAAATCTTCTTCCAGAAAATTCAAAATCCCATATTGTACTCGTTTTTCAATCATTTATCAGTCCTCCTGAAATGCGTATACTTCTTCCACTATTTTTTCAAGAGTATTATTAAAGGTTGGAACAACAAATCCATACTTTGTTGCCTCCAACGATATCAATCTGGTTTTTCCATCATTTTCCTCAACAAACTGATACATTTGCACATCCTTTTCACAAAGAAGATCTGCTTTGTTATATCCATACTCCTGTTGTAACTGATTACTCCGATTATGACTTTTCAGTTTCAACATATTATTAACATGTTGTAAAATTGTTTCGCTGTGAGTAGTAATCCATACCGATATCCCGATATTCATCATATTAATAATTAACCGAGCCATTTTCTGTTGTAATTCCGGATGTAAATGCGCTTCAGGCTCCTCAATAATGATTGCTTTAAAATTAATTCCTGATTTCAGTACCAAAAGCAATGGTGATATTTCCGATACAATAGACGATGCAATATATAACGGAATTTCCTTGTCACTTCCTTCCGGCTGATATTTGATAACAGGTAACATATCCTTTTTTACAGACAAATCTCCTCTTGTCATATTTCTTTCAATGTATTTAATAATTTCCGAATACTTTTTACTGTCCTTTTTGTTAATTTCAAATTTTGTTATTAGCTGCAAAAAATCTACATATGGAAGAGTAAGCGTGCTTGTATTTTTATGCATCTCCGGAGAAAAGCTTATTTGTAATGAATTTTCAATCAGCTGGGAGTATGTCAACATAAATCCTGTTCTTGATGCAGGAAGGTAAATCGGTTCACCCATCCGTCTTCCTTTCACAATTGGCGTATACAGTGGCGCCGCAATGCCTTCCATTAATAAGTTCCAACAAATATATGCATTCATTCGAAGTAATTCATCTCTATTTGGTGAATCTGTCTTAGGAAATTTAATATAACTCCCTGTTGCGGAATATCTGGCTCCAGATTCCTCCCAAATAATTTTTATAGACTTGATTCTCTTATAATTTATTATTTTTATCTTTTCAGCTTCGACATTATAATTAAATATCTTTCGAATTAATGATTTTTTTTGTGTATTCAGTAATTCATTAAACCAATTTACATACAAATCTATATCGGATTCCGTCAATTCAACATCTGTATTAATATATGATTTCAACCAACTTTCACATTGTTTATAAACTTTTGCTTCTGAAGGTTTATTTGGGAAAATATCTTTACCCAATGTTAATATTCCCCATAATACACTCATTAAATAGCTTTTTCCACTGTTGTTATTACCAACAAAACACATTAATGGTGCAATAGTAACATCTGCACTTTTTATTTTTTCAAAATTCTCAACATGGAGTGTCCACCTTTTATTCATTCCTGTCACCCTTCCGGCATATTTTATTTCCACATCCGCTCCGACAAGGCCGTACGGATTTTCTACGCCTGCTCCTCCACCAGCTGCGGAAACAAAATCTCCGCAATGGAATGTTTCATCATATAATCATAAATTTCCACCAGCTCTCTGGCCGTAATCGCAATCCCACTCTTAATCCATACAATCGCCACAGAGCATGTCGACTGTGCGTAATACTCCGCGATACGCTCCGCTGTCAGCCAGCTGAATTTGCGGATCACGTCGGTTTTGTTCTGCTCCATAATGTCGAGCAGAATCTGCTTCACACAATTTCTGGCAATAAACTCAAACGATATCTGTCCCTCTAAGCGCACCGCCTGCATATAAAACGCACGCTCCTTCCCGATGTTTGTAAAGAGCAGTAAAAGCGCTTCGTTTACCATCTGGTTTTCCAGCAGCGGGCGAATGGGCTCCAGCAGCTCCGTATTTATGATCCGTTCCAAAAGCTCGTATTTGTCCTGGAAATGGTTATAAAAGGTCGGCCGGATAACCCCCGCCTTATCTGTAATTTCTTTAATTGTAATTTTCTCAATTGGATGATGCAATGCAAGTTCTTTAAAACTCCTTATCAGCAAGCCATCCATGTCATTTTTCCCCTGCACTGTACAAACCCCTCCCTTTTTATTTGCGCTCCTTTATCATCCCATCCAGATTCTTCATCACGCGCCGCAGGAAAAACAGCGCCATCACAAACGCCGCAATCTCTGCAATCGGAAAGGAAAACCATACGGCCGTAAGATTTCCTGTCAACGAGAGCAGGTATGCCATTGGGATCAGGACCACAAGTTGTCTTACAACGGACAAAACCAGGCTGTATTTGCCCTTTCCAAGCCCCTGGAACACGCCGCTGCCCACAATGGAAATTCCTGCAAAGACGTAGCTGACAGACAAAATCCGAAGCGCCGGAACACCGATACCAAGCATCTGCTCCGAAGCGTTAAACAGCAGCAAAAGCTGCGCCGGAATAATCTCTGCTGTGATAAGTCCAATCAGCATAATAATCACACCGACTACCATGCTGCTTTTCATGGCTTTCATAATTCTGTCTTTATAGCCCGCCCCGAAATTATACGCCACAATTGGAATCAGTCCGTTGTTCATTCCGAACATCGGCATAAAGATAAAGCTTTGCAGTTTAAAATACACGCCGAATACGGCTGCTGCCGTCGAAGTAAAGCCCAGCAGAATCCGGTTCATAAAAAAAGTCATTATGGAACCAATCGACTGCATTAAAATTGCTGGCACTGCCTCGCCGTAAATATGCTTTAGGGTAACAGGATCCGGCCGCAGTCCGCGCAAAGACAGCCGGATTTCTCTGTTGACCTTCCAGTTGTAAATGAATCCGAAGATCATCGCCACAATCTGCCCGAACACCGTCGCAGCCGCCGCGCCTGCAATGCCCATTTTCGGAAAACCAAACAGCCCGAAGATTAAGATCGGGTCAAAAATCAGGTTAATCACGGCGCCTGTCGTCTGCGTAATCATAGTACAGACCGTGCGCCCGGTTGCCTGCAAAAGCCGCTCAAAGCAAAATTGCCCGTACAGCCCAAAGCTGCATGCCGTTACAATCCACAGATAGGTTTTTCCATATGCAATAATTTCCGGTATATCCGTTTGAACTTTAAAATAGGTTTCGGAAAACAAAATCCCAAGCACCAGAAATAACAGGTAATTGCAGATTGCCAGAAAAACGGAATTATTCGCCGCCTTATTTACATCTTCAAACCGTTTTTCCCCCAGACGCTTGGACAAAAGTGCATTCACGCCTACGCCGGTTCCGGCCGCCACTGCTATCATAAAATTCTGCATTGGGAATGCCAGTGAAACTGCCGTTAAAGCATATTCATCAATTTGTGCTACAAAGATACTGTCTACGATATTGTAAAGTGCCTGCACCAGCATCGAAATTACCATTGGCAGGGATATATTAACCAGCAGTTTATTGACTGGCATTGTTCCCATTTTATTCTCTGTCTGTGCTTCCATTTTATTTTATCCTCTCTAACTGTATTATTCGTCAAACTCCACCGTTACAAAATACCCTTTTTGCGTCTCTTCTATCCCCACAACCTTGCCTTCCCTTGTCTTTAAGCGCTCACCCACCGCATAATTTGCAGACATGGCGTATGCCTTCCCCAGTGTATAATAATAGGAGCCGGGCAGCTTTCCCTCTGTGACGGGCAGGACGTCCCCCTCCTTAAGCAGGCCCATGCGCTCCATTTTAAACTCCATTTGCCTCATACGTCAGCTCGCTTTCTGCTGCAGCCTCCACAGCTCATTTTTCCGCGCCTGCACCGGCCCATTCTTCTTTCCCTGTTTCCATTTCAGCCGCTTCCAAATTCCCCGTGCTGCCCGCTATATATTTTACTTTTACCACGGTTCATCCTTCTCCACCGCTTCCGTTTCAATTGCTTCCAGCTCCTCCATGCTACGCCTTACGGCCCTTGTTGTCTTGTGTACCCGGCTAATCACCCAAAGCAGCGAAATCCCGTCATACACCAGCGCCACGCCGACAAGCGTAAACGTCATGGAAAGCACGCCAAAGCAGTCAAACACACATACAGCTCCAAGGCCCATACCCAAAAGCGCCATTACCATCATCGTCCACCACGGTTCATAACCGCCACGTTTGGCCTCCATGGCATATCGGAACGATTCCAGCCCATGTACAAACAGCACGACGCCAATACCGATAAGCAGAAGACTCTGAATACTCTGAGGCTTTAAGAAAATCCAGATACCAATCATAAACAAAATCAGCCCCAGAGGCAGGTCCAGCCTGTTTTTCTCCTCGGCATGCATCACATAACTGATTACACGGACTGCTCCCAGCACAGCAATGACAACTGCTATGGTCTGGCAGACGATCGTAGTAAACCTGACCGGCCAGAGAATCAGGACGATGCCAAAAGTAATACAGGCTGCAGCACTGATAATCGCGTCCATTTTTATGCGTTTCAAAAAATTACTCATATTTTTCCTCCTTTGCATAACAGCATCCGCTTACTTCGCCTCCCGCACTACAACAGACGGCAGCGCAATCTCGCTGTACTGTGTAGATATGATTTTCCCTCTCGAAACTCTGGAATAAATCCCCTGAAACTGCCCGTCATACACAAACAGCCCTGTCAGATTGGATACATCAATAAAATCCGTATCCGCCCCTTTGGAAAAATCAATATTTTTCGTCTGATAAGGCACACAAAATTCCTGCACCAGGTATCCTTCTTCCCGGTGCTCATCCACAATCCTTTTCCACTCCTTCTCCGACGCAAACTCCACGCCCGCATATACCCCTTTGGATCCATAAGAATCCAGTGGTTTTAAAATCCAGTTGTCCTTTTTTTGCACAATTCTGTCGTACGGCAGATAATCCGCTGTCATCAGCACAGTATACGGTATGTGCGCTTTCACATAAGTATTCTCCTCCTGCGTCAAAAATGCCTGTGTCATCGGATGGTGCAGAATATGATACAGGATTTTGTTATGTGCAATCTGCGTTGCAAAATCCCCGATCAGGCATACGGCATCTTCCTTCACCGCCCGGATAAAATCTGTGACCTCATCGAAATGCTTCATAATATCGCTTGTCACCGCCCGTCGGTAAACCAGGTCAATCGGCCGGTTTCCACTGCCGTAAAGCCGCCCTTTCTCATAGCGCATCTTACGGATTTCGCAAATCTCACATTCTGCGCCCTGTCTGCGGTAGCTTTCTGCAAAAATTTCAAACTCGTTATTTGTAGCGCTTTCCATAAAATCAACAATAGCCACATAGGGATTTGTAACCGCTCCTTCTGTCTCCTGATAAATTTTAAGGGAAGTCCTGACCCAGGAATCAAACAGCTCAAATGTCCGGATGTCATATCCCGCGGCAAGCTTTTGATATCCCTTCGTCAGCTTTAAACCATGATTTAATTCCCGATCTTCGTTCATTGCACTTGAGCCGTCCGTATTAAATTCACAAAATTTAAAATCCTTTGTGTTTTCATTATAAAAAATATCAATTCTTGCAATCGGAATATTGCTCCGGTAACGGGGCTTACGCAAAATCAGCTCTTCCAGTTCCCCTGAAAAGCCAAACAAACGGCGGTAAGATTCGTCTGTCCGGTAGCGTTCCATAACCTTTTCAAAAATGCCGTATAATACCTGGATCAAATCTTGAAAAATGTGGATGTCCTCCTCCGTAAACATTTTTGGAATATACAGTGTACTCACACATCTTCCATGGTATTTTGCCGTTGAACTGTTCACATAGGCAATTTCGTCGGCTGCGCTTTTGGCATGCGCCACTTTATCTCTTTGAATTGTTTCACAATAGCTCTGATTTAATTCTTCCTGCTGCAGCATATTTCTTTCCTTTCTTTTCCGCTGTTTGTAATATTCTCTTTCATGTGTTCACTTACTTATCATACTTTTGGCGCCTTTATAACAGCAGCCCAATTCGATATACCACAAAGGTAACCACCCATGCCACCGCAAGCTGGAACAGCGCCACAAAGCAGGTCCAGGACCAGCTTTTCGATTCTTTGTGCACCGTTGCCAGCGCAGCCGCGCAGGGTATGTACAGCAGGCAAAATACCATCAGGCAGAATGCATTTAACGGTCCGAATCCAATCTCTCCCAATACCTGCGCAAATTTTTCCATACCAGCCGGCGAATTGGCGTTTCCAATCCCAAACAGCACGGCGCAGCTTGATACCACAACCTCCTTGGCCGATATGCCTGCTATCAGCGCTACTGTTATCTGCCAGAAGCCCAGTCCAATCGGCGCAAATACCGGCACCATCCATTTACCGATGACGGCGCCAAATCCCGACGCCATATCCGCCGCGTAGCCGTGAGGCCCGAAATTTAAGAGCGCCCAGATAAGCAGCGTAGCCAGAAAGATTGTCGTACCGGCCTTTCCCAGATAATCCTTCACCTTATCCCACACGTAAATGCCAACCGTCCTGGCATCGGGCATTTTGTAATCCGGCAGTTCTATCAGTAGATAATTTGCCGTTTCCGCTCTGTCCAGCAGATGCAGCGCAACCGAAACCAGCATCGCGACCGCAATTCCAATCAGATACATAGAATATGCTGCAAGCATCGCATGTTTTCCAAAAAACATTTCCGAAAATAAGATATAGATCGTCAGTCTGGCATTGCAGCTCATAAATGGCGTTACCAGCATAACTTTATAGCGGTCCCGTTTGCTCTCAAGCGCCCGCGAAGCCATAATCGCAGGTACCGTGCATCCAAAGCCTAAAAGCATGGGAATAAACGCCTTGCCGGAAAGCCCCAGCTTACTCATAACCCCTTCCATAACGTAAGCCACGCGCGCCATATAGCCGCTGTCCTCCAAAAATGCCAGCGCTAAAAACAGAATAAAAATATTCGGCAGAAACGTAACAATCGTGCCCACGCCGCCAATTATGCCGTCCACCACCAGAGACTGCATGATCTCCCCCGCATGAACGGCGTCAAGCCCCCGTATGACGAGATCACACATCCCATCAATACCCAGCTCAAAATAGCCTTTGATCCAATCTCCAATCGTAAAGGTCAGAAAAAACACAAACGCCATAATCCCCAAAAACACAGGAATCCCCCAGAACGGGTGAGTCAGGGCACAGTCCACGCGCCCGGTAAACTGATCCTGCCTCTGCTTATGCAGCATAACCTCTCCGATCACTTCCTCAATAAAATCGTATTTCTCATTGATAATCTGGCTCTGGTAATTTTCCTTTTGTATTGCGCTTATGTCAATCGGATATTTTTCGGAAACCTCCGTATCCTGCTCCAAAAGCTTAATCGCATGCCAGCGATAGTTAGAAATATCTGGATATTTTTCCTGCAGGACTGTTATAATCTGATCGATTTTGTCCTCAATTTTATCTGAATATACCATAGCGTATTCCATATGATGATCGTGAACATGATGCGCTTTGTTTTTGTGCTGGTGAATCAGGCGGTCCGGCACGCTGCCGTCCTTGTGGTGCGCCGCAGCATGCAAAAGCGAATCCAGGCCCGCACGCTTCCTGGCCGAAACCGGAATAACCGGAATCCCTAACATCTCCGGCAGACGGTGCAGATCGATTTCCATCCCGCGTTTTTCGACAATATCCATCATGTTGAGCGCCAGAACAACCGGTTTTCCAAGTTCCAAAAGCTGCAGCGTCAGGTACAGGCTCCGCTCCATTGCTGAAGCGTCTGCGACATTGATAATCACATCGACTTCATCGCTTAAAATAAACTGCCTGGAGACTGTCTCCTCCATCGTATAGGAAGTCAGACTGTATGTACCAGGCAAATCGACCAGGCGGATGTTCAAATCATGTTCTTTTATTGCGCCTTCCACCTTTTCCACCGTAACGCCCGGCCAGTTGGCCACCTTTAAATTTGCGCCGGTATAGGCATTGAACAGTGTCGTTTTGCCGCAGTTTGGATTGCCGATAAAACCGATTGTCATATTATCTCCCAAAATACTCACCCTGCTTTCCTTACAGTAATATTTTTCGTCATATTGTATCCCAGAGCAAAGCGGCTTCCGCGCAGCCTGATAATCATAATTCCCCTGCCTTTGCGATTTAATACGGAAATTACAGTATCCTTTGTCATTCCAAGGGACTCCAGGCGCTGCTCCATTAAAAAGGGCAGGTCAATTTTCTCTACGATACAGCTCTCGCCTGTTTTTATGTCTTTTAAAAGCATGTGCAAAAGCGCCTCCTTTCTTGCCTTGATCATTTCATTGCACTTTCAATTATATTTGCATTTTTTTCTTTGTCAACTATGGATTACGGATATAAAAATAAGACGGCCTCCCTTGGAGCATTCCGAGTACTCCAGGGGGGCCGTTTTTTACGTCAGATCTCCCAAACGCATGCAAGATCTGTTTCACATGTTCCGTTTCCCTGCCAAATTCTTATTTTATTTTCTTCCCTTTTTTTGTACTGTAACCGATGTATATTTTACTGCCGTTTATTACCTTATAGGCTCTTACTCTTACATAATATTTCTTTCCGGCTTTTAGCTTTTTAATCGTAATGGCAGGTTTTTTCGAAACCTTTTTCTGTGATTTTTTAAAATTGGATTTTAAAGAATACTGCACCTCATAGCCGTCTGCGCCTTTTACTTTTTCTGCAGTTACCTTCAGCTGCTTTTTCCCCGCGGATAATTTGCGAATTTCTGACTGCTGTGATACAAACTCCGCCTTTGCCGCCGCTTGTTGGGCCGCTTTGCCTGCCAACTTTGCCTGCTCCTGCAGCTGCTCTGCTGCTGCTTTAGCTTCTGCTGCCTGCCTGGCGGATTCAGCCGCCGCCTTGCTCTTGTCTGCCGCAATTTCCTGCGCTTTTTTAGCCTCCTCTCTGGCAGCTTCTGCTTCCCGTTGCGCTTTTTCGGCTTCTGCTTTCGCCCGTTCGGCTTCTAATTTTGCCCGTTCCGCTTCCTGCCGCGCCTGTTCGGCCTCTGATTTCGCCTGCTCGGCGGCGTTCTGTGCCCGTTCGGCTTCCTGCTGCGCCTGTTCGGCATTCGCTTTCGCCTGCTCGGCCTCCTGCTGTGCTTTTTCGGCATTCAGCTTTGCCTGTTCCGCTTTTTCCTTCATCTTTTCCGCTTCCAGCTTCGCCTGCTCCGCCGCTTTCTGCGCCTGTTCCGCCGCTGTTTTGTCCTGTCCGGCCTCCTGCTGCGCCCTTTCGGCATCTAATTTGGCCTGCTCGGCCTCCTGCTGTGCTTTTTTTGCATCTAATCTGGCCTGTTCTGCTTCCTTTTGTGCTTTTTCAGCATTTAACCTGGCCTGCTCGGCGGCTTTCTTCTCCTCCTCCGCCTGTTTTCTGATTTCCGCTGCGCGCTCGGTCATTTCTTTTAACAGCTCCTGCGAGGTGAGCTCAGACAACGGCGTCAAATTCAAAATACTGTCTTCAACAGCAGTCCGGCTCTCCTTTAACTGCCTGTCCGAAACCTCCTCATCCATAAGCATTTCCAGTGCGGCTGCAACTGCATCCTGATAAGCTCTGTACGAACGCAGTGTATACGATTCCCCGTCTCTTTGCAGCAGCGCTTCTCTGTCGCACAGGATACGCAAAGACACCCGTTCGCTGCTGCCGTAATAAAACCGGGCGTCGGACCAGTTTGTATGCGTGTTGTACCTGGCTTCTGCGTTTTCCGGATTTTCATGCCATACCGTTTCCAGTTTTATCTTTTTAGCTCCGGCTATATCCACACGGATAAAATCACAGTTATCGTCGCGCATTTTTACTCCGCTCTCATAAGCCAGCTCGTCATCCTTATATACCCGAAATACAGCCTCTCCGCCATGTTTGCCTGCCTTAGCGTTAATTCCGATATAAGCGGTAAATTCCGTATAATCCTTATTTGTCACATCATATATGACTTCGGAATTTGTATCCGTTCCAATTCCCTTCGCAAACGGCAAATCGCCATATTCTGAATGCAGAATCTGTCCGCCGCCATAAACGGCATCATCTTTTTTCACACTTCCGTAATCGGACTGCGCAGATTCCCAGTCTATATCACTGACATAATCAAATTCCTTCATCGGGCTTTTCTGCGTGGGAACTCCATACAGAATCCACTCCGCCATACCAATCTGATAGTCTCCTCCCGCTGTAATATTGTGAATGGTTACTCTGGCAAAGGATATATTTTCATAAGCCTTAGAATAGGTTTCCGCCTTGTAATGCTGTCCTCCCACTGTTACATTGTCAATCGCCGTTTCCCAGGCTTCCCCGTCTTGCGAAACCTCCAGACTGTATGTATACCAGCTGCTGTCCTTTTCCCAGTAAATTCTGTTTCCAAGCAGTGTTTGCGGCCCGGAAAATGCAACTGTTACACTTTGCGGAAATTCCTTCGACTGGGAAAGCCAGCCAGTACCAATCACCGTTTCTCCATCGCGCAGTTTGTCCGTACCCCGGCCCGCCACTTCTCCTCCGGTTGCCGTAATCGAAGAAATCATTTCGTCCGGAATCGTATCCCCCGGATCTACCTCCGGCAATTTCTCATCTTCCAGAACAATAAATTCATACAGGGAAGCCCAACCGTCACTGATGCCGTTTACAGAAAGCCGGAAGTACCGTCCAATCGCCTGCGCATTCTGAATGTCCCTGCTGCCGTTTACCGTGGTATTTTCACTCATATCCACCACGGTTTTCCAGTTCACTCCGTCATCGGAGGCTTCAATGATGTACTGATAAACGGATTTGCTGTTTTCCCAGAGAATCTGAAAGCCGCCTGCGGCCTGTCTTGTGCCCAGATCCACCATCAGCCACTGCGGCAGCGAGCCGCCGCTTGCGCACCAGCGGGTTCCTTCGTCGTCGTCCACTGCATTTTCGGCATTATTTCCGTTTTCGGCCTGCGCAGAAGAGGCTGTTACCTTTTTGCCGGACGCCAGGTTCTTCACCTGCTCTTCCTCCAGCTTTTCCACTCCTCCAACCCATTCCGTCTGTCCGGCGCCCGGCACAAAAGCTCCGTTAAACGATATGCTTTCCGTTTCGGCCATACCGGCCTCTATGCCTTCCGAAACGGCATTTACGCAAATGGTTCCGCTCTTGCCTGTCGTTCGGACAAATCCAAATCCGATTCCGTTTTCCAAAGTCTGTTCCTCAACACGAATTCTCGGTATTTCTTTTCCTACCAGCTCACCCTCTCCGGAAACGGTAATTCGCACCTTCTTGTCATAATCCGGCACAATCGTCCCGTTACTGTCTACTGCCTTAATATACACCGGAATGAGGTCGGATCCGTCTGCTACAGGACGTATCCCATTCTCACGGATTTCTACCTCCAGACGCACTGCTCTTTGAGGCGTTCTCACCTCGTGTGTCACAACTGCTTTTCCGTCTAAAATTCCCTCTGCCATAAGACTTCCCTCTTCAAAGGAATCCAGGTGGAATGTAAAAATCGGGCTGCCGCCTTTTTCTGCAATGTGCGGAACCGACTGCAGCGCTTCACTTCGATTTATTTCCCCTACCGTCTTTGTGTTCTGGTACAGCTTCACGCTGTCGCAATTACTAAAAACCATAATGTCATTTCCCGAATCCTCCGTATAATCGTCGGAAATGAAAACTGTCGGCCCAAAAGCCGGATCTTTCGCAGACTGCATGGACTTTAGCCAGTAAAACCCATTTTTTTCATAACGGTCAATATCAACTACACCGCTGCCAAGCGTCTGGCTGTTGGATCCTCTCGAATAATCATTAAAGCTCCACAGGAAATATCCGCCAATTCTTTCAGAAGCATCCAGTCCTCCCCAATCCGAATACCCGTCTCCGTTCAGATATTTCTGTCTGGTCAGTATCTGCGTATTCATAGCAGCCGTTCCCTGCCTGCGCAGGGCCTTGCTGGATCCTTCATAGTCGCCCCATTCTCTGGTAAAAAACGGTTTTTGGGGATCGAAATCTTTCCAGTCAGCCGGATTCTGGCTCCACTGGGTATCCTGCACCTTATAGCATACGTCATAAAGGTCGCCCCGAAATCCATAATCATTTGCCGTAAAAAACTGATTGCCCGGATATTCCTCATGTGCTGCATTGACAGCCTCCTCATACCAGCCCGCATACTGGCCCGGAATCCCCGTTTCATTTAAGGAGGTTTCCCAGAGGATAACGCACGGATGATTTCTGTCTCTGCGAATCATTTCCCTGACGTCCCGGATCGTCCTGTCATAAAAGGTTTGGCTGTTCGTAAAATTCTGCCATCCCGGCTGGCATTCCACCACCAACAGGCCAATCTCGTCACAGGCTTTTAAAAACGCCGGATCCTGCGGATAATGCGCCGCACGTACAGCATTGAATCCGCCCTCCTTTAAAAGCAGCGCATCCCGGTACTGCATGGAATCCGGAGCCGCGTCGCCTACGTTCTGGAAAGCCTGATGCCGGTTTGCACCTCTTAAATACAGCCGTTCCCCGTTGATGTAAAACCCGTCCGGCTTATATGTAATAGTGCGGACGCCAACCTGAGTTGTTACCATATCCGCCAGCTCTTCGCCGCGGTATACTGCAGTTTCCAACGTGTACAGGTACGGTGTATCCGGATGCCAGAGCTTCGGATTTAAAACCTCTATCTGCTGGCTTACCGAAACGGCTGATTCAGCTTCCAGCGTATCAGACTGGCTTAATGTATCTGCCACACGTTTTCCCTCTGCATCCTTTAACGTCTGTTTTACCGTATACGATACGGTTTCATCCAAATCATTTACCACATGGGTTTTGACCTGTACAACTGCTTTTTCCTTCGTCACCTCAGGATATGTCACAAAGACTCCGCCGCTTGCCGGTTCCTCTGCACGCAGCGCGTCAGAGATATACAGCGTATCCGTAATCCGCATGGTAACGTCTCTGTAAATTCCGCCGTAATAGTGGAAATCCAGGTTGTTCTCCGGACGTCCGGGCGGCGTGTCCGGATTGTCCTCATTGGATACCTTTACTGCCAGTACATTGGTTTCTCCAAAGCGGATCCTGTCTGAGATATCCACGCTAAAGCCTACGTAACCGCCGTTTCTTTCGTACAGCAGCTCTCCGTTTAAATAAATCTCTGAATCCATCATAACGCCTTCAAAATCAATGTTAATCTTTTTGCCGCGGTATTCCTCTCCCAGTGTAAAATAGCGGCGGTACCAGCCCATCCCTTTATAGGTGCTGTTACTGCCGTCGCAGTGCTTTTTTTCCAGCCGCATAGTATGCGGAATCGTCACATTGGCAAAAGCGGAATCGTCAAAATCCATTGCCTCCGCTCCTTCTAAGCTGCCCCGGAAAAACCCCCATCCACTGTTAAAATTCAAAATCTCTCGTCCCGTTTCCTGTGCTCTGGCATACTCCTGCTGCCCCTGCGCACGCTCCGATGCCGCCGCCTTAAAATCCATTCCTCCAAACAGACCTGTGCTGACTAACGCCCCTGCAAGCAGCATTGATAACATCCTTTTTTTCAAACTCATTTAATTCTCTCCTTCCCTTTTATCTGATAATTTTATCCTATCAAATATAAGAAAGGCGTTTCTTTGTGCCTTGACACAAAAAAACGCTTTTTTTACCTGTAAATTCTTAAGATTTCCTTAATCTGCCGAATGGCATTGAGGTATCCTTTAGGGTTTCCTTAATCTGCCGAATGGCATTGAGGTATCCTTTAGGGTTTCCTTAATCTGCCGAATGGCATTGAGGTATCCTTTAGGGTTTCCTTAATCTGCCGA
>JAAWDZ010000015.1 GCA_022794015.1 Eubacterium sp.
AAATAGTAAAAGTCCTTTAGGACTTAGTACAGAATGATGTTGCGGCTGGCGAACCCTTCGATGAGTCTTTAGACTCCAGAGCCGGCAATGAGCCCTTATAGGGCGTGAGCAAACCACCGGCTAAGCCGGTGGTTCTGATTGTCTGCCAGGACAAAACTGGCGCTTATCTTTTCTTTCGTCGTTTGGCGAGTAAATCTGTCCATGCCGCAGGGTGGAACAGGATTAAAAGAGGGAATAGCTCTAATCTCCCTGCCAACATGTCAAAGATCAGGACATATTTTGAAAAAGCAGAAAAATGTCCGAAGTTTTGTGTCGGCCCTGCCAGTTCAAGTCCGGGACCGATATTGTTAATAGTTGCCGCTACGGCAGTAAAGTTTGTAATCAGATCTTTGCCTTCAAAGGAAACAGCCAATACCGACGCAGAAAATATGACCATAAAGGTAATAAAATATACGTTGGTAGAGCGCACGATGTCATGCTCTACCGGCTTACCTTCCATTTTAATTTTCTTTACGCTTTTCGGGTGGATGTAAGAATTTAATTCTTTTATAATTGTCTTTATCAACAGGATAAAACGTGAAACCTTAATGCCACCCCCAGTGCTGCCGGCACATGCGCCGATAAACATCAAAAGCACCAGTACAGATTTGCTGGCCTGCGGCCAGAGATTAAAGTCCATGGAGGAGTAACCGGTTGTTGTAATAATAGAGCCTACCTGGAAAGCCGCGTGGGTTAATGCCTCGAATGTAGTAGCGCAGGCGTCTAAAATGTTGAGAAAGATCAGTCCGATTGCGGAGAGGATAACGAGAAAATAAACCCGGACTTCTTCCAGGGAGAGTGCATTTTTTATTTTTCCGAATAGCAGCAGGTAGTATGCGTTGAAGTTTACGCCAAACAGGATCATAAATATGGTAACAATCCACTGCAAGTGCGGCGCATAGCTCACAAAGCTGTCATTTTTAATACCAAAGCCACCCGTTCCGGCAGTGCCGAAGCTTGTTGTAACAGCGTCAAACAGCGGCATTCCGCCAATTAACAGAAGTACGATTTCCAACACGGTCATAGCAAAATAAATAATATATAAGATCCGCGCCGTATAACGGATTTTAGGCACCAGTTTCCCTACGGAAGGGCCGGGGCTTTCTGCACGCATCAGATTAATATGGGATCCGCCGCTTAGAGGTATGATAGCAAGCAGAAACACCAGGACGCCCATACCGCCAATCCAATGTGTAAAGCTTCGCCAGAACAGTGCACAGTAGGAAAGCGCTTCTACATTGTCAAGAATACTGGCTCCTGTCGTCGTAAACCCGGAAACGGTTTCAAACAGTGCATCCGTAAGGGAAGGGATCTCTCCGCTTAAATAAAAAGGGAGAGCGCCGAAAAAGCTTAAGAGAATCCAGCTTAGAGCAGTGGCAATACAGCCTTCCTTTAAATAAAACACCTGATTCTGTGGAGGCTTTCTGGTCATTAAGAAGCCAAGCAAAAGGCAGAAAATAGCGACTGTAACGTAATAAAGGCCTTCGTTTTCGTGATAAAAGCCAGATATAAAGGCAGGTAAAAACAAAAGCATTCCCTCTATCCGCAATACATGACCCAAAATAAACCGAATAATTGAACTGTTCATCACATCCTCCTGTTATTTTAGAATGTCACGGATATCTTTGAATCCTGTGTGGGTAGTTACAACCATAACCGTATCGCCGACCTGAATAGAATCCTGTCCGCTTGGAATTAAGATTTTTCCGTTGCGGTTAATAAAAGAAATCAGAAGATCCTTTTTTAGCGGCAGATTCATCAGGGGTACGTTTGTCACCTTGGAGGATTCATAAACACGGAATTCAATCGCCTCTACACGGTGATCAAACATGTGGTAAAGTGTTTCGATGTTGCTGCCCATGGAATTTTTCTTGGCGCGTACATAGGCAATAATAGCTTCAGATGTAATATAGCGCGGATAGACCACACTGCCCAAATCCAGAGTGTTGATCACGCTTTTAAAGGTAAAACGGTTTATCTTGGTAATTACCTTCGCGTTAGATACTTGCCTGGCATAGAGGGTAAGCAAAATATTTTCTTCGTCCATGCCGGTTAATGCAACAAAAGATTCTACAAATTCAATTCCTTCTTCTTTTAAAAGATCCTGATCTGTTCCATCTCCATGGATAATTATCGCCCTGGGAAGAAGAATACTCAGTTCTTCGCAGCGATTTTTATCAATTTCAATAATTTTGACGGAAATCCCCATTTGCAGAAGCTGCTTGGCAAGGTAGTATGCGGCTCTGCCGCCGCCTATAATCATAGTATTTTTTACCTGATGGGTTTTAAAACCAATTTTTTCCAGAAAATTCTTGGCAATTTTGCGGGGAGCGACAAAGGAAATAATATCTCCGGCGCTCATTCTGAAATCTCCGGAAGGAATGTACACCTCCCCATTGCGCTCAATTGCGCAGATCAGGATATCAGGCGTAATGTTTTTTCCCAAAAAAGCAATTGTGGTATTGTCCAGTACGTTGTTCTGGGGAACTTTAAACTTGATAAGTTCTGCCTGGCCGTGAGCAAAAGTATTGACCTCCAGCGCCGTAGGCAGGTATAAAATGCGGGCTGCCTCCTTAGACGCCTCCAGCTCCGGATTGATGATCAGGGCGAGGCCCAGCTTCTCGCGGAGATAGGTGGATTCGCTACTGTAATCCGGGGTACGGACGCGGGCAATCCCGGCACAGTTGCCGACCTGTGTAGCTACCGTACAGCATAGCAGGTTCAATTCATCGGAATTGGTGACAGCAATGATCAGATCCGCCTGTTCAATGCCGGCCTCTATCTGTACATTATAGCTGGCGCCGTTGCCGGCATAACCCATAATGTCATAGGTACTGGCAATTTCCTGTACTTTCATGGCATTTTTATCAATAATAGTAATGTCATGCCCTTCTTTGCTCAGCTGCTCAATCAGTGTAATCCCTACTTTGCCGCAGCCTACAATAATAATGTTCAATCCCGGATGTATGGGATTTTTGGCTTTAAACATAGTAATGCATCCTCCTGAATATGCTATCAGTATATGTTTATAAATGAAACGGGAGCATTATAAAAAACGCCCCTTATAAATACTTTCTATTATAGCACGCTATGTCGAAAAATGAAGGGTTGGCTGTAAAAAAAGACAAAGGAGTGTAACAGCCCGGACAAAAGGTCCTGTTTCTATATTTTTCGGTCGCCAAGTTCAACCGTGTCGGCCCAGAAACGTTTGGGGATGTTCTGGATTTGTAATTTGAGGTTTTTGCGTTCTTCGATGGCAATCGTATCAAAAAAGGCGCACCAGAGCTTGCGAAAGTGCTTTTCGTCGGCAGAGTATGCCTTTGTCAAATCCAGATTCAGAGAGGCGGCGTCTGCGATCAGATAGGATTTGGAGGCCTTGTGTACGGCGGCGGTCCGGTGCGTGGCATCGTAAAGGAGAAAGTTCTCAAGAGGAAGCCTGTCGGTAAAGTGTGCGGCCAGAATGGGGAGCACATCGTTTTTAGGATGGATTTGTGAAAAAAGGATGCCGTTTTCGAGCTCCGAAAAGCGTAAGAATTCCAGCAGATGATGCGCTTCGTTGGAGGTCTGGCGGCATAGTTCAAAAATACAGGCAATACAAGGCTCACCCAGATATTCAAGCACTCTTGCGCCGTCCGGCAGGGCAAGTGCAAGGACGATGGTCTGATAGACCGCATTGGCTTTATCCATAGACAGTTTGCGGCAGGCGCCGTCCGCCATGGCGCTGCGGCAGATGGTTTCGTAGAAATGTACGCCCAGGCGGTCGATCAGAGTGCGGGAAACCTTACGGCTTTTTTCGAAATCAGCAGTTACTGTAATATATTCACAGAAAAGCGAAAGGTCCTCATCGACAGCGCAGGAAATGCAGATATTTTTGTGTCCCAGGCGGCTGGCCCAGGCGTCGTAGACAGCGGTAAAAATACCATCAATGCTGTCCTCACATTGGAATACATACATGTGATCCACCTCCAAAAGATACGTCGTCAAAAAGGGAAAGCTGCCTATAGCCCGAATTGCGCAGCTCCCGCGGAAGCTGAGTCCGATCGGCAAGCAGATTACGGCAAATATAGTCTTCATCCAGTTTGGTCGGGTACATCATACGGCCGGAGCAGGTGATGAAGTAGAGGGCGCGCTTTAATACTACGCCGATTTTTTTTAAATCGTTAAAATCCAGCTTGCTGGCGCGGCGTGCTTGTACAATACGTTTCGCTGATTTGGCGCCAATGCCGGGGACACGCAGCAGGGTCTTATAATCTGCGGTGTGGATTTCCACCGGAAAATATTCCAGGTGGCGCAATGCCCAGTCGCATTTGGGATCCAGATAAATATTGAAGTTGGGACTCTCTTCGGAAAGCAGCTCGCTAACTGTAAAATGATAGTAGCGCAACAGCCAGTCTGCCTGGTAAAGCCTGTGCTCACGCAGCAATGGCGGTCCTTCGGGCAATGCGGGGAGGCTCGTATCGTGGTTGACGTTGACAAAGGCGGAATAGAATACCCGTTTCAGATCGAACTTCCCGTACAGGCTTTCGGCAACGCTCATAATCTGGAAATCATTCTCCGGAGTGGCGCCAATGATCATCTGCGTGCTCTGCCCGGCCGGGACGAAGCGCGGCGCATGGCGGTAGAGCATGAGCTCGTTTTTGTTCTGTGTGATGCCATTCTGAATCTGGCGCATGGGCTTTAGGATGGTCGTGCGGGACTTGCAGGGGGCGAGCCTGCGCAGGGCATCGCTGGTGGGGAGCTCTAAATTCACGCTCATACGGTCGGCATAAAAGCCGGCCTTTTCTATTAAGATCGGATCTGCGCCGGGGATAGCTTTGATGTGGATATAGCCCTGGAAATGATATACAGTCCGCAGGCGCATGACGGCCTGGTAAATCAGATCCATCGTGTAATTGGGACTTACAATGATGCCGGAGCTTAAGAACAGACCTTCAATGTAATTGCGGCGGTAAAACTCAATGGTGAGAGTGCAGATTTCGTCCGGAGTGAAGGTGGCGCGGGGGACGTCGTTATTGCAGTTGTTCTGGCAGTAGGCGCAGTTGAAAATACATTCGTTTGTGAAAAGAATTTTGAGCAGGGAAACACAGCGGCCGTCTGCGGCGAAGCTGTGGCAGATGCCGCAGGAAAGCGTATTTCCAATGCCTGTGCCGTCGCCTCTGCGGTCTATACCGCTGGAGGTGCAGGCGACATCGTATTTGGCGGCAGCGGTCAGGAGGGAGAGCTTGTCTAAAATGGTAGGGGACAGATGGGTAGCCGGGGAATAAGGGGGTGTCGTAGGATGTGGTGTGTTCATAGCAGACTCCTTTTCAAACAAATGTTCTTTTCTGATTTTATCATAGATAACCGAGAAATGCAAGAGAAAAAACGAATGCTTGTTTGGGTAAAATGGCGATGATGTAAAGGTTTTATCGTGGCAGATTTTAATCTTCAAAACCCAAAAGTAAAGTTGCAGTTTACAAGCCACTGTTCCGCACATTTTGTGCGGAAATTCCGGGTTTTTCGGTGCGAAATCGCATCTTTTGCAATTTCTGTGCATCGCGAAGCGTGTTACTGGTCATGGAATGAACAGTAACAAGTTGTACGATTAGAAAAGAGCTGTTGAATTTATCTTTACATTGTTCTAAAATAATATTTATAAAATTGTTTTTTTCCTTTAAATACTAATTGTAGCCGTTGGTTTGAGGATAGTCTGTAATTATATACGCTGCGTGGTGTAAAAAATAGCGGCAACGGTTCAGAGAAACTGCGGAATTGACGGATTTTGAAAGATTATATTAACGGAAGTGCAGGATAGGCAAAGTACGAGAATGTAAGTGGGAAAAATGGAAAGAAAGTGATAGCTTGGGGCATGTAAATAAAACCAATATGCCATATATTATAGAAATTACAGATTTTAACGTACCAGAACTGGATGTCTATGCCCGGCTTACGGAGCCGCAGCTTCTGCATATTTTCGAGCCTGGACGGGGAATTTTTATTGCAGAAAGTCCCAGGGTGATTGAACGTGCCTTAAATGCGGGATATGAGCCCTTGTCGATGCTGGTGGAAAAAAAGCATATTGCAGGGGAAGCACGGCAGATTATTGCGCGCTGCAAAGAAACGCCGGTATTTACGGCGGATTTTGATGTTTTAACGAGGCTGACGGGCTATCAGCTGACCAGGGGTGTGCTCTGCGCTATGCGGCGTAAGGCTCTGGCAGATGCAGAGGAGATATGCAGGGATACTAAAAGGATTGCGGTACTGGAAAATATTGTGAATCCAACGAATATTGGCGCGATTTTCCGATCAGCGGCGGCGCTTGGCATGGATGCAGTTCTGCTTACGCCGGCATGCAGCGATCCTTTGTACCGGCGTGCGATTCGTGTAAGCATGGGGACGGTTTTTCAGATTCCATGGACATATCTGAAGGGAGAAGATGAGGCATGGCCCGGTCGGGGAGTGGATTTGCTGCATGAGCTGGGATTTTTGACAGTGGCTATGGCATTGGAAGAAAATGCGCTGGATATTACAGATTCTCGCCTTGCAGAAGCGGACAGGCTTGCAGTTGTATTGGGGACAGAGGGAGACGGGCTGGCGGCGGGCACGATAGCGGCCTGTGACGATACAGTTTGTATTCCGATGTCTCATGGGGTGGATTCATTGAATGTGGCTGCAGCCAGTGCAGTCGCGTTTTGGCAGCTTGGGAATAAAAACATACATTGACGCACAGGGATCCGTACATTATAATGTAGAAAGTGGTTTTATGCTGTCTGGAGAACCTGGGAATAACCACATGGAAAATGCCTGAGTACGATCGGGTAAAGCGAATGATGACTGGCTTATGAAGAAAGCAACAGCCCAAAGCCGGAAAGGACGATATGGCGTATTTAATTAATCCACAAAACACAATAGCAGTATTGCAGAAATTTAATTTCCATTTCCAGAAAAAGTACGGGCAGAATTTTTTAATAGACTTGCATGTCCTGGATAAAATTATTCGTGCAGCAGATATTGGCCCAGACGACTGTGTTTTGGAAATCGGGCCGGGAATTGGTACGATGACGCAGTATCTCTGTGAACATGCGGGCCGGGTGGCAGCTGTGGAAATTGATAAGAACCTGATTCCTGTGCTGCAGGAAACACTGGCGGAATATCACAATATAGAAATTATAAACGAGGACATTTTAAAACTGGATATTACGGCGCTTGTACAGCGCGAAAATGGCGGCAGGCCGGTGAAAGTCGTGGCGAATCTTCCCTATTATATTACAACTCCAATTATTATGGGTCTTTTTGAAAGCCATGTTCCGATAGACAGTATCACGGTTATGGTGCAGAAGGAAGTGGCAGACCGGATGCAGGCGGCGCCGGGCGGCAAGGATTACGGGGCGTTATCTTTGGCGGTGCAGTATTATGCAAAGCCCCAAATTGTAGCGAATGTGCCGCCGAACTGCTTTATGCCAAGACCCACAGTAGCGAGTTCAGTGATTCGTCTGGAGCGTTATGAACAGCCGCCGGTTGCGGTGGAAGATGAAAAGCTGCTGTTTGCGATTATCCGGGCATCATTTAATCAAAGAAGGAAAACGCTGGCGAATGGGCTGACTAATGCAGCGGATTTGCATTATACCAAAGAGCAGGTGCAGGGCGCTATTGGGGAGTTGGGCGTTTCGGCGGATATACGGGGAGAGAAGCTCTCGCTTTTGCAGTTTGCACAGTTAAGTGATATCTTGAAGGGGAGGGTGTCTGAATAAAACATACCTCTGTTCTGAGTCATAAATTTCTACTTTGCTTCATATATTAATTATATGAAGCATTTTTTATACCGAATATTGTGTGCAGCTGCATTTTTTATACTGATTCCGGTTGCGTTTACTTTTCTGTTTCAGAGGAACGGCGACAATCCATTGCAAAAGGCGGAATTTTTAGAGCAGGATCAAACGACGGAGGCACTTTTCGATGAGGATATCCTGCCGGGGATTATTGCGAATGAAATTTCAATGGATACGGAACTGGAAGCGATGAAGGCTCAGGCAGTCATTGCGCGGACGAACTGTTTGAGGGCGGTAGAACAGGGGGAAGAATTACCGGAAGGGTTGACCAGGGGAGAAATGATACGTCTGTGGGGACAGGAGAATTTTACGGAATATTACAATCGGTTAGAGGAGAGTATTTCGTCTACAAAAGGCGTAACCATGGTTTATCAGGGAGATTACATCCGCGCTGATTTTCACAAAAGCAGTGCAGGATACACCAGAGATGCCGCGGAACTTTATGGGAATGAGGATTTTCCTTATTTAAAAAGTGTGGACAGCCGCAGGGATCTTTCATCAGTGGATTTTTTGAAGGTCGTTTTTTACACGCCAAAGCAGTTTGTTGAGAAAGGAAAGGAGCTTTTTAGTGAAGAAACCAAAAATGCTGTGGAGGAAATAACGGCAGAACAGCTGCTTTCACAGATTGTTGTGACAAAACGGGATACAGCGGGATATGTTGCCGAGGTTACGATTGATGGAACAGTACGTTCCGGCGAAGAGCTGCGTCTGATATATGACTGGAATTCTTCTGCATTTTCGCTAAAAGAGGTAGAGGGAGAAATCCGGGTAGTGACAAAGGGCTTTGGCCATGGGCTGGGGGTAAGCCTTTACGGAGCGGATCAGTTGGCAGCGGGAGGATATGCATATAAGGATATTTTAAAATATTTTTATAACGGAATTGAATTTGTTACGCAGTATGATTGAATAAAACTTTGAAATACGCACAGACTATAGTCAGCAAACAGCAAATATGACTATGGATGGTGATGATATGAGAAGAGGAAGTGCTTTTTTTCGGAGGAACCAGTATAAAATTGCTGCAGTGTGCGTAGTGGCTGCGGTGTTGGGGCTTGCAGGTGTGTATATGTACACCGGACAGGAAAGTGAAGAACAGCCGCAGGTACAGCAGGAGGCTGCAGTAGAGGAGACCGAAGAAACAGGCAAAAAAGTTGTTGCGAAAAAAGAAACAGAAGAGGATACGCAAAAAAAATCAGTAAGCGCTTCTACGGTAATTAAACCGAAGAAGAAACAGGAAAAAACCAGGACAGAAATAAAAACGGATACAGCGCAGGCAGACAGTGAAGCTGCTGTGGAACCGGAAAGCAAAGCAGAACCGACGGCGCCTGTTAATGCAGAGCCTGCCAGCGCTCCGGCAGCAGTAGAACTGCATTTTGATACGGAGGCCGGGCTGCTCTGGCCGGTAGAGGGCTCTGTCGTGCTGGGATACAGCATGGATCAGACGGTGTATTTTACGACATTAGATCAGTATAAATACAATCCGGCAGTTATTATTTCCGGAAATGTCAATGATAAGGTAAAGTCTGCGGCAAACGGCAGAATTATTGATATTACCACCAATGAAGAAACCGGATGTACGGTGACCATGGATATGGGGGACGGGTATACGGCAGTATATGGACAGCTGAAAGAAGTTCCCTATGAGGTTGGCGCTTATATAGAAGCCGGTAATACGATAGGATTTGTCAGTGAGCCGACCAAGTATTATGCCCTGGAAGGCAGTAATGTCTATTTTGCATTGCAAAAAGACGGGAATCCAGTGGATCCGGCGGGGTTTTTTCAGTAGAAATTTCTCTTGACTTTTATTTGTGAAGAAAATTATAATAAAGGACAGCGTATTTTTAATTTTGCAGAGAGAGCGTTCCGCAGGATAATGCGGGACGCCTGTTCTGTTTTGTGATAAATTCTGCCGTTGCGATGAGAGGAAAGCGGCAGGCAGCAGGACGGTGCGCCCATGGGAAAACAGGCAGATATCAGTTATACATACATCGTACAGTGCAGTGACGGTACCTATTATACCGGTTGGACGAATGATATAGAAAAGCGGATTTTGACCCATAATGCGAGGAAAGGTGCAAAATATACGCGTTCCCGCACACCTGTTAAGCTGGTGTATTTAGAAGAATCAGATACGAAACGGCAGGCGATGCAGCGGGAAGCACAAATCAAACGGCTGAACAGGTATGAAAAAGAACAGTTAATTAAAAGCAGGGCAAACGGTATCACAACGGAGTGAACCGTCACAGAAAGGATATGTATGGAAACAGTAAGATTTGATGAAATGGGGATAATTCCGCAGATTCTACGCGGAGTAGAGGAAATGGGATTCGAGGAGATGACGCCAATTCAGGCACAGGCTATACCAGCGGTCATGGCAGGCGGCGATATTATCGGGCAGGCGCAGACAGGGACAGGTAAGACGGCGGCGTTTGGAATTCCGATTTTACAGAAAATAAACACTGCGGAAAAGACGACACAGGTGCTGGTATTGTCTCCTACGAGAGAGCTGGCGATTCAGGTGGCAGAAGAACTGCGTAATCTGGGCAAATATATGCATGGCGTTAAAATTCTGCCGGTATATGGAGGGCAGGATATTACAAAGCAGATTCGTTCATTAAAAGGCGGGATTCAGATTATTGTAGGGACACCCGGCCGTGTAATGGATCATCTGCGCAGAAAGACAATACGATGTGATGCAGTGCATACCATTGTATTGGATGAGGCAGACGAGATGTTAAACATGGGCTTCCGTGAAGATATCGAAACAGTTTTGGAGTATCTTCCCCAAGAGCGTCAGACTGTGCTTTTCTCTGCTACCATGCCGAAGCCCATTCTGGAAATTACCAGAAAGTATCAGCATGATGCCACGATGATTAAGGTGACAAAGAAGGAGCTTACGGTTTCGAATATTGAGCAGTATTATTATGATGTGAAGCGTAAGGATAAGGTAGATGTGCTTTCAAGGCTTTTGGATTATTACAATCCCAAGGGATCGATTGTATTCTGCAATACGAAGAGAATGGTAGACGAGCTGTCTAGGGAGCTTACGATGCGGGGATATTTTGCTGAAGGACTGCACGGAGATATGAAGCAGGCGCAGCGGGATCGTGTTATGGCGAATTTCCGCAAAGGCAATACGGATATTCTGATTGCAACGGATGTTGCCGCACGGGGACTGGATATTGATGATGTGGAAGCGGTATTTAATTACGATATTCCGCAGGATGACGAGTATTATGTACACCGTATTGGCCGGACGGGCCGCGCAGGGAGGACAGGTAAAGCCTTCAGTTTTATAAAAGGCAAAGAAGTGTATAAGTTAAAGGATATCATGCGCTACTGCAAGACCAAGATTTATGCGCAGCCGATACCGTCTTCCGAAGATGTGGCACAGATCAAAGCGGAGAAAATCATGGACCGTATTGCCACAATTATAGAAGAAAATGATCTGAGGGATATGATTAACTTTATTGAAAAACAGGTCAATGAATCAGATTTTACAGCGATGGACATTGCGGCGGCATTTTTGAAGCAGGAGATCGGCGGGGCAGCTACGGCGCCGATGGCTTACGGCGGAAGTAATTTTGGTGATACCGGGGCGGAAACCGGAATGGTGAGGCTGTTTATCAATATCGGTAAGAAGCAGAAGGTGAAGCCGGGAGATATTTTGGGAGCGGTAGCCGGAGAAAGCGGGATACCGGGAGATGTTGTCGGGACGATCGATATGTATGATAAATTCACATTTGTAGAGGTGCCAATTGAGTACGGGAATAAGGTGCTGGCGGCTATGAAGCATGTGAAGATTAAAGGGAAGGATATTAATATTGAGCCTGCGAACAGCAGGTAGGAGGACAAACAGGATGGAGGCGGAGGATTTTCTGCCTCTTGACAAGGGAAGGGATGCATGTTAATCTTAGAAAAAATGCGAAGAAAAAGAGAGTACACAAATGGAAAGCCTGCAGAGAAATTCCCACTGTACGGTAGTATCCTATCGGCAGGGCTGCGAGGGGATGGCGGAAGCTTTGTGGAAGATGGCTTTGGAGCAGACGGGATGAACCGGCAGCAGTGGTTTTCGGATAGTCCCGTACAGGTCCGCCTGTTACAGCGGGAGCGTATGAATTCGTACGCGATGAGGTTCATACTGTGAGGTATGAATGAACAGAAGTGGTAACACGGGAGCAATCTCGTCTTCTTGAATGGGAGACGAGATTTTTTTATGCCGTAAAAACGTTTCATAAAAGGAGGAGAAATATGAGCAGCAAAGGGAAATTTTATATGACAACTGCGATTGCCTACACGTCCGGCAAACCGCACATTGGGAATACCTATGAGATTATTTTGGCAGACGCTATCGCGCGTTATCGGCGCAAACAGGGATACGACGTATATTTTCAGACAGGAACCGACGAGCATGGCCAGAAAATACAGGAGAAGGCAGAGGCTGCAGGTATTACGCCCAGGGAACATGTAGACAAAGTCGCAGACGAGGTAAAGCGTATCTGGGATTTGATGGACACGTCCTATGACAGTTTTGTCCGCACCACCGATACAGATCACGAGAAACAGGTACAGAAGATTTTTAAAAAATTATATGACAAAGGCGATATTTACAAAGGCGCATACGAAGGGCTCTACTGTACGCCATGCGAGTCCTTCTGGACGGAATCCCAGCTGGCAGACGGCAAATGTCCGGATTGCGGCCGTGAGGTAAAGCCAGCCAGAGAAGAGGCTTATTTCTTTAAAATGAGCAAATATGCTGACCGCCTGATTGAGCATATCAATACGCATCCGGAATTTATTCAGCCGGTTTCCAGAAAAAATGAGATGATGAATAATTTCCTGCTGCCGGGCCTGCAGGATTTGTGTGTGTCGAGGACGTCTTTTAGCTGGGGTATCCCGGTAGATTTTGATCCGAAGCATGTCGTATATGTATGGCTGGATGCCTTAACCAACTACATTACCAAAATTGGATACGATGCAGAAGGCGGTTCCAGCGAGCTTTTCAACAAAAACTGGCCTGCAGAGCTGCATCTGATAGGAAAAGACATCATTCGTTTCCATACGATTTACTGGCCGATTTTTCTTATGGCGCTTGATTTGCCGCTGCCCAGACAGGTATTCGGGCATCCGTGGCTTTTACAGGGCAATGGTAAGATGAGCAAGTCAAAAGGAAACGTGCTGTATGCAGACGAGCTGGCGGAGTTTTTCGGCGTAGATGCCGTGCGTTATTTTGTACTGCATGAGATGCCGTTTGACAACGACGGGGTAATTACCTGGGAACTGATGGTAGAACGCATCAATTCTGATCTGGCCAATACATTGGGCAATCTGGTGAACCGCACGATTTCCATGAGTAACAAATATTTCGGCGGAGTCGTTACAAACAGCGAAGTAACCGGTGATGCAGATGATGATCTTACGGCGGTTGTAACAGGAACTGCAGCCAAAGTAGATGAAAAGATGGAGAATCTTCGCGTGGCGGATGCAATTACAGAAGTATTTAATCTGTTCAAACGATGCAACAAATACATTGATGAAACAATGCCATGGATTCTGGCAAAAGACGAAGCAACGCGTCCGCGCCTGGAAACCGTGCTCTATAATCTGGTGGAAAGTATCAGCATTGGTGCAACTCTTTTAAAAAGCTTTATGCCCAAAACAGCAGATAAAATTCTGGCACAGTTAAACGCCAGAGAGGTTTCTTATGATGCCCTTGGTACATTCGGCAGTTATGTAAGTGGAACGAAGGTAACAAATCAGCCGGAAATTTTGTTTGCAAGACTGGATTTGGAAGAAGTTTTGAAAAAAGTGGAAGAACGTTACGAAACAGAGGCAGAGGAGGCAAAAGAAGAAACGCCTGTTATGGATATTGAAGCAAAAGCAGAGATTACATTTGATGATTTTATGAAAATGCAGTTTCAGGTAGGAGAAATTATCGAATGCAGGGCGGTAGAAAAATCCAAAAAGCTGCTTTGTTCCCAGGTAAAAATTGGAAGCCAGGTAAAACAAATTGTATCCGGCATCCGAAAATATTATACACCGGAAGAAATGGTGGGCAAAAAAGTAATGGTACTGGTAAATTTAAAGCCGGCTAAGCTGGCAGGCGCGCTTTCAGAAGGAATGCTGCTCTGCGCAGAGGATGCAGACGGTAATCTGGCATTGATGCAGCCGGATAAAGATATGATGTCAGGATCGGAAATCTGCTGAACAGGGTGTGCAGAAAAGTGCTAAAAAATATACTGTTTTTACTAAAATTTTATCTAGCCTGCACTATGTAAATTGGCTATCATTAAAGTATATCATTTTTATTTTATGTTCGGACATATGGCAACGGGCGTATGAACCGGAAAGGAAGAAGGAGGTATTTTCAAAATGAGAAGAACTTTATGGAGACGTTTTGTTAGCGGCGCATGCACGGCTGCGCTGGTAATAGGAGTTATCCAGCCATTTGCTGTAGCGCCGCTGCGTGTGCAGGCTGCTCCTGTGACAAACAGTATTGAGGAGTATGGCAATGTCCTGGATGTTACGGCGACGCCAGGAGAAGTAATTTATGCATCCTATAGTACGAACAGGTACAATAACTTTTCAGATTTGGGTGCATGGCATGGATATTATCTGCACGAAAATGGGTCGAGGCAGCTTTACGGCGGTTTTGCCGGACCGGTTATCATTGCGGAGGAATATCCGGTAAACCTTTCGGATGCGATCAGCAAGATTGTCATTTCGGATAAGGAAGGTACGGTTTATGATCTGGAAACGTTACCTGCGAGTGAGTTGACGACAGAGCAGACCTACTATCCCGGCAGGCTGGTACAGATATACAGCTTAAAGCAATTCAACCTGAAGCTCGAATTGATTTATATATCAAACCGTACGGCGCTGGTTCGTACGACAATTGAAAATAAGACAGACGCCGACCTGGAGCTGAATCTGAAATGGGTTGGTAAGATTTTTGATAAAACAGGCACTTCTACAATGCTGTATGATAACCTGGCAGCAACAGATAAAGGCGTAGAGGTACAGTTCCAGACAGTGCGTAATACATGGAATTACCTGACAAGAGAGGAAAACCGTTTTAATATTACATTTGATCAGGCAGTTACAACAACAGTGGCAGAGGACGCTATGTCCTATGAGTCTGCTATGAATGACAGTGTTGTTGTGAAAAAGGGCGACTCCTTTACTACCTGCCAGACACAGAGCTTTACCTTTACAGCAGAAGAAGAGACGGCAGAGCTTGCGAAAAACAGCGCTGTTTTTGCAAATCCGCAGAAATACTTTGATGAAAATACCGCACGCTGGCAGGGTTACCTGGACAAGACCTTCAAGGGAAGGGAAAATACCCTCAGTAAGGTTTACCGGAATGCAGCTGTAAAATCCATTGAAACGCTGACGACCAACTGGAGAAGCGCTGCAGGCGCTCTGCTGCATGACGGCGTAGTACCGTCTATGTCTTACAAATGGTTTATTGGTATGTGGGCGTGGGATTCCTGGAAACAGGCAGTGGCTACGGCAAGGTTTAACGGGGAACTGGCGCAGAATAATATCCGCGCACTGTTTGACCATCAGATTACCGCAAGTGATGAAATACGTCCGCAGGATAACGGGACAATCATAGACTGTATTTTCTTTAATAAGGACACAGCCAGAGGAGAAGACGGCGGAAACTGGAACGAGAGAAATTCGAAACCGCCTCTTGCTGCATGGTCTGTATGGAACGTTTATCAGGAGACAAAGGATGTAGAATTCCTGAAAGAGATGTATCCGAAGTTAGTCGCTTATCATAATTGGTGGTACACAAACCGTGATACCGATCAGAACGGAATCGCTGAATATGGCGCTATGGTACATGACTCCCATTGGGCATGGGTACAAAATGAAGATGGAGAATGGGAGTGGGCAAAGGATGAAAACGGCAATCTGATTGTAGATCCGGAAGCTGTAATCGAAGCGGCAGCCTGGGAAAGCGGCATGGACAATGCAACGCGTTTTGACATAGAGGGCAATGGTCCCGATGATATTGGAGTGCAGGTATTTGAAAATACTGACAAAGACGGTAAGGTTGTCGGCTATTCTATCAATCAGGAATCTGTTGATTTGAACGCATATCTGTATGCAGAAAAAGGCTTCTTAAAATCTATGGCAGAGGTGCTTGGCAATACGGCAGACGCTGCGAAATACCAGTCAGAAGCAGAGAAGGTAAGAGACTATATCAATACAAAGATGTTTGATAATGAAACCGGTTTTTATTATGACTTGCAGACCAGCAAGGACGGTTCTGAAAAGAAACTGCTTGTTAACCGCGGCAAAGGTACAGAAGGATGGCTTCCGCTGTGGGCGAATTTAGCAACAAAAGAGCAGGCTGCAAAAGTAAAGGAAAATATGGTAGATCCGAATAAATTTAATTTGAAGGTGCCGTTCCCGACAGCTTCGAAAGACAATGACAAGTTCGTAGCATCAACCTACTGGAGAGGTCCGGTATGGATGGATCAGGCGCTGTATGGCGTAGAAGCGCTGCAGAATTATGGATACAGGAACGATGCAGTAGACATGACATACGCTTTATTCGATAATACCGAAGGTTTACTGGGAGACGGGCCGATCCGCGAGAATTACAATCCGCTTACCGGAGCAGGGCTTCATACCAAGAATTTCAGCTGGTCCGCATCTGCGTTTTATCTGTTATATCAGGATACTCTGACCGGAGCGAAAACGACTTCTCAGACCGGCATCAAACGGCCGGATGCAGATCCTCCTGTAATAGAGGTAGACGCACTGCTTAACGCAGTTTACAACACATATAAGAATTTTAATGTCTCTGCTTTTACAAAGGATACCGCGGATGCGTTTAACATTGCATTAAAAGAGGCCGCTGCTGTTATGGCTAAGGCGGACGCAACCACAGAAGAAGCGCAGGCGGCAGCAAATAAGCTTCTTGCAGCTGCAGCAGGATTAAAGACGGATACCGCTCAAAAAGACGCAGAGGTAAAAGCTGCAAACGATGCGGCGCAGGCAGCCCAAAAAGAGCTGACAGAAGTTACCAGACAGCTGTTTAAAGCTTCCAGTGTAACGGTAAAGAGCGTGAAGAGCTCTAAAAAAGCACAGGCAAAGGTGACAGTGAAAAAAGTGCCGCAGGCTGATGGATATCAGATTCAGTATGCAACAAATGCCAAATTTAAAAAGGCAGCCAAGGCAACCTTTAAGGCTGCTTCCAAGACCGTTAAGAAGTTAAAGAGAGGTACGACCTATTACTTCAGGGCGAGAGCTTATAAAACAGTAGACGGTAAAAAAGTTTATACAGGTTACAGCGCGAAAAAGAGCGTGAAAATTAAATAGTATCATCAAACAATAAAAAAGGACTGCCGGAAAATACAATATTTTCCGACAGTCTTTTTTATCGGAACAGATTCTGTTAGAATATATATGAAAAAAGGAGGAAGTTATGATATTTGAATCGCACGCACATTATGATGATGAGCAATTTAATGAGGACAGGGACAGCCTGTTAAAAGAACTTTTGAACGGTAATATCTGCAACATTATCAACATTGGCGCTTCCATAGAAAGTACCAAATCGTCTATTGCCCTTGCAGAACAATATCCGCAGATATACGCCGCTGTGGGTGTGCATCCCAGTGATGCCGGTGAACTGAACGAACAGAGCTTCGCCTGGCTGAGAGAGCAGACAACGCATCCAAAAGTTGTTAGTGTCGGGGAAATCGGACTGGATTATTATTGGGAAAAAGAGCCCGATGTGCAGAAAACACAGCGATACTGGTTTGCGCGTCAGATGGAGCTTGCAAAGGAAGCCAGGCTTCCGGTGGTAATTCATTCCAGAGAAGCGGCTGAGGATACTGTGCGGGTTATGAAAAGCGTTCATGCAGAAGAGATTCCGGGGGTTGTACACTGTTATTCTTATTCACCGGAGCTGGCGCAGGAATTTTTGAAAATGGGATATTATATTGGCGTGGGAGGCGTCGTTACATTTAAAAATGCCAGAAAACTGAAGGAAACCGTTGAGCAGGTTCCTCTGGAGAAGATTCTGCTTGAAACAGACGCGCCATACCTGGCGCCGGAACCGTATCGTGGAAAACGCAATTGTTCCCGGTATTTAGGATATGTGGCGGAAGAGATTGCCCGGCTTAAGCAGGTTTCAGCAGAAGAAGTAGAAGATGTTACACGAAAGAACGCGCAGAAATTATTTCAAATATAGGTTGACATATTGCGTTTTGAGTAGTAGTATTGAATAAAATTATACATAGTAATTAATACTACATAATAAAGGGTTAATAACAGGAGGATGGATTATGCAGATTACAATTCGGGAACCAGGCAGCGCTATTACACATTATATCGGAATGATGCTATCTCTGCTGGCAGCAGTACCGCTGCTGATGAAGGCGGAAGTCAGCAGCCTTCCGTCTGCAATTACAGCTATGGGAGTATTTATACTTGCAATGATATTATTATATGCAGCTTCTACCCTGTATCATTCCCTGAACGTAAAAAATGGGATATTGAAAATATTCCGTAAACTGGATCACATGATGATTTTCGTTTTGATTGCAGGAACCTATACCCCTATCTGCGTTCTGGTATTAGGCGGAAGGACAGGGATGCTGCTGCTGTGTGCAGTCTGGGGGATTGCTGTTGTTGGAATTTTGTTAAAAGCATTCTGGATCAACTGTCCGAAATGGCTTTCTTCTGTGATCTATATTGCAATGGGATGGGTATGCCTGTTTGTATTTCCAACATTGCTAAAATTACTCCCGGCGCCTGCATTTGTATGGTTGCTTATGGGCGGCATTTTATACACCGTCGGAGGCATTGTATATGCTTTAAAATTAAAAGGTTTTAACAACCTTCACAAATACTTCGGCAGCCATGAGATTTTTCATTTATTCGTTATGGCAGGCAGCTTCTGCCATTTCATCGTGATGTACAGCTATGTTTTATAATTTATAAAACACAAATCGCTTTGACGGGGTACATTTATTCTCGCTTTATCTCTTTCGGTTTTTTATCACAATGTGAGCCTGGAAAACGCAGCCGGGGAAGCGGCTGTGGCAGTTAAGCCACAAGCCTCCTGTCCGCTGCTGCGGTTATTTCCGGGAGACTTTCCTTATTTCAAATATTCCCATATATTATAATAAAATTAACTTTTCTATGAAATAGTAGCTAAAAAAAGATGAATGTGGTAAAATTGAGAAAATTAAGCATCTTTTGAGGGAGTGATATTTCATATGGAAAATATCATGCGTTTCAGACATAACGCCATGCAGGTAAATTCACTGTCTGCTTTCATGGGAATGAAAGGAGGCGTACGTCAAAACTGCAAGGATGTATATTTTGTCCGGCTCATCGGTACAAATGCAACATTGATGTCTGATATCAGACAGATGGATTATCGTATGACGGAGCGTATGGAACAAAGGCAGGATCTTATTTACCGGCGTATCAATTGTCTGCCTGCGCCTGGCAGCACAGCGGACGCCGCATATTATGAACGCTGTTATCAGGCGTTTCTGGACGCACACAAGCAAACGGCATCATCCAAAACACTGAAAGGCGACGCATCATATGCACGTCTGTTGGCAAGCGGCCTTCAAACAGCGCTTAAGCTTTATAAAACAGAGCGGCCTCAGATGAGTGCGTCGATGGAGAAAAATTTCGTGGTTAAAATGCTGTTCTGGCAAGATGCACTGCTTAGTGATATAATGACTTGCTGGCACGAACAGCTTTCGGTAAAACTGGTACTGTCCAATATAACGAAACAGCAGGAATATTTTTTTGCTTATCTGCTTACACTTTTGGGATGCGACGTTTTACTTTTACAGAGTGGAACGGATATTTCGCCAAAAGAAGACGCGCTTAATTTATCGCAGAAGGTAAAGAACGGGTCATTTCAGCAGATTGTGATTCCCGAATATAATAAAGCGGAGATTTTAACCGAGATCAGACAGTCTTCCTGTCCGTCAGGGAATGCATTGCATTCGGGCGCCCAGGCTGTTTCGCAAAATGTACGGTTTTCGGCGGCGGGCACATCGACAGATACATCCGGCCCAATTGTGCTTAAAATTCCGCCCCGCCCAGGCTCGTCAAAGGCGGCTGGTTCTTCAGCTTCTTCCATTTCACCGGGCCGTCCGGTAAGCGCGGTGAAGCCGTCGTTTACTGCGGCACCCTGTCCGGCAGCGACAGCGAAGCCATCAGCGTCCCATGACCGTGCGGTTTCTGGCAGCTATCCTGTGGAGAAGAACTTTGAAGAGCTGGCGCAGCTTGCCTCATCCGTAGTTTTGATTGCGATCCATAACCAAAACGGCGATGTGATCGGAACCGGATCCGGCATAATGATTGGCAGGGACGGCTACATATTAACGAATAACCATGTGGCGAGCGGCGGAAAGTATTATTCGGTACGGATAGAGGATGACGAAACAACATATTCTACAGATGAACTGATTAAATATCATTCGACTCTGGATCTGGCCATCATCCGAATTAACCGTATGCTGCGTCCGCTTCCCGTTTACAAGGGAGCGAAGTCATTGGTACGCGGCCAGAAAGTAGTCGCAATCGGCAGCCCATTAGGATTGTTTAATTCTGTATCCGACGGCATTATATCGGGCTTCCGCAAAATTGACGGAGTGGACATGATTCAGTTTACGGCGCCGATTTCCCGCGGCAGCTCCGGCGGCGCGGTTTTAAATATGTACGGCGAAGTGATTGGAATGAGCACAGCGGGCATTGACTCCGGCCAGAATATTAATCTGGCGATGGGATATGAGTGCATCAACCGTTTTATCAGTGGTTTTGTGTAGAAACTGAGCAGCAGTTCGCAACAGGAATTGGAAGTGAAAAGGCGATGTTTGATCATAAGAAAATTCAGGATCCGGAAGATTTTTTTATACCGCTTTCCAAAAGAAGGGAAAAAGGTGTCTATTTTTACCGGATCAGCAGCTATAATGGGATAATTGGTGATTTTTTAAACAAATATTATGAGACAGCCAGACGTGTTGGCGTTATTATAGAGGGCAGGATTCCAAATCCGGATGAAAAGAACCTGTCTTACTTTGAGGAAGTGATGGGGCTTGGCTTTCAGATGAGTGAAGCCTTCTTCACAGAAAGCCTGAAGCTCTGGCTTCCCAGGATGAATGAATTTCAGCGCAGAAACATAGCGTCGTCCATCTTTAGGACACTGGATTTGCTGCGTAAAAAAGGCAAGAATGAGAACATGCTGAAAAATGCCTACATCAAGTTTATGTGTTGGCTTTACTATAAATTTGAACGGATAGTAAATCATCTTGGAGAAGAGAACCTTCCTAAGATTTTGTATGAAGGGGAGGTTGGCAAATATGAGCTTTTGATGCTTTCTGTCCTGTCAGACGCCGGATGCGACGTGGTTTTGCTGCAGTACAATGGGGATGATAATTACCGTAAAACAGACCCGCAGTCGCAGTATTCAGAGGCGCTGCCTGTTCCTGACGGCGGTAAATTTCCGGCGGATTTTAATTTAAAGTGGATGGAAGCGCAGATGCGCAGGAAAGTAGATCGTCAGCGTCTGTACGGCGTCAGCCCGCAGCTGCTGAACTGTACAAACGCCTGGATAGAAGGCAGAGGGCTTTCGGATATGTTAAAAAGCCCTGAAACAAGGGTAAGAGATCCGAATCTGTTTTATAACTGTTTTTTGCGGATAAACGGCGTAGAGGATAAACTGACTTATGTAAATGAACTGTACCAGTTTCAGTCAGAGTTAAAGCGCGCCGGACGCAAAACAGTAATTGTGGACAGTGGACTTATCCCTCCGACACCAGAAGAGATTCGCCAGATTCGCCGGAAAAGTTATACTTTAACCGAAACGGCAAATGATGTGCCGCATGGAAAGTCTTCCGGGTATACAAGGCCGGATCAGATGATAATGGATCTTTCAGCAAATATCCGCTATACAGGAAATCCAGAGCTGCAGCGGCTGATGCATAAAGCATTTGTGGATATTCTTCTGGAAGAGAGCGAAGCGTCCGGTTTGAGTTTAAATAAACTGACAAACAAAGCCGTTTTTCTGTTATGCTTTTTAAAACGATACCAGTCAGCGCTGTTTTCGGGCTGGAAGGCTCCGCAGATTGGCTGTTTTATCCTGCTTGGGGGCTGTAAGAATGAGAACGAGGTGATGTTTGTCCGCTTTTTGTCACGGCTTCCGGTGGATGTGCTGATTCTGGTCCCGGATTTGGGGCATAAATGTACACTGCAGGATAAAATGCTGTACGAAATCAATTACGCGGATGCCATGACGCTTGAAAAGTATCCGACGCAGGAAGGGGAAGTACAGATTGGCACGGCGGCGTATCATGCGGAGCGCGAACTGGATACGATTATGTATCAGGATTCCGGCATGTACCGCAATCAGCAGTACAGCAAGGCCAATGCCGTGATTCTGCAGACGACGTATGAGGAAATTGCGCTTTTGTGGGATCAGGAATTAAAATACCGGCCGAATTTTGGTACAGTTGATTCTGTGGTAAACGTTCCGGTTTTATTTGCAAAAGTTTCCGGCGTAAAAGATGGACTGGTTCCGCAGTACTGGGCGGGGATTAAAGCCCTTGTGACACAGGATACGATGGTGATCAAAAATATCCCTTATATCCGTCCGACCGATCCGAATCCAATGAAAGCCCATACAGCGGAATTTTATAAAAACGGCAGGTTACAGAGGGCTAAAATCAAGTCGCACCCGGCTTACCCGTATGGTTTTCTGCGGGAAGAAATTCAGGAGCATATTTTAGATAAGCTGCAGCTTATGCTGACGCAAAAGCCCATCAGAGGCATGTTTGAAAATGGTACGGAGTATACGGTAATCGCTTCCGTCCTCAATTTGAACAAGGATATTGTGAGGATGATACAGAGGTTTGATTTTACAAAGAAGAATCCTAAGATCATTTTTATTTTAAATAATGAAAACGTACTGTCGGCAGAGGACACCATTCTGGCAGCGTTTTTAAACCTGGCAGGATTTGATATTTTGTTCTTTGTACCGACCGGGTATCAGAGCGTAGAAAAATATTTTAATTATAGAAGCATGGAAGAACATCAGATCGGGGATTATATGTATGATCTGCATGTACCCGATTTTAAAAAGGCAGCTTCTGGGACGAAACCGTCCTGGCGTGATATAATTTTTAAGAGAGGCAGGTAAATATGGGGCTTAATTTTAGTAAAACAGCAGCGGCGCAGCAGCCTGCAGCCGTTGATGTAAAAAATGAAATTGTAGAAAGCTATGATATTGTAGAAGACAGAAAACAGATGAATGAGGCGTTAGTCAATTCCAAAGAGGTGGACGCACTTACCAGTACGATTGAGCTGGACAATCTGGAGACGATTGTGTCCTTTGGCGCACAGGCGGCGGAAGAGATTTCCAAAGCTTCGGATGTTGTATTAAACAGTATGAATATGTCTCAGATAGATGATTCAAGCGAGATGTTAAATACACTTGGTAAGATTATGTCCAAGTTTGATATCGAAGAGCTTCAGGAAAATCCGGGGCTTTTTAATAAGCTCTTTGGCAATATGCGTAAGCAGCTGGATAAAATTCTGGCCAAATATCATACTATGGGCGAAGAGGTGGACAAAATCTATGTACAGCTCAAACAGTACGAATCCGAAATTAAACAGTCTAACCGCAAGCTGGAGCAGATGTTTCAGGCAAATGTCAATTATTATCATGAACTGGTCAAATACATACTGGCCGGAGAGCAGGGATGTCGGGAAATTGAGGAATATATTGCAAAGCGGCAGTCCGATATGGAAGCGACTGGCGACATGTCTATTCAGTTTGAACTGCAGAGCCTAAATCAGGCGCTGCAGATGTTGGAGCAGCGGACACAGGATCTGCGCACAGCGGAAAGCGTGGCGATGCAGTCCGTACCGATGATCAAGACGATGGAATTTTCCAATATGAATCTGGTACGTAAAATCAATTCCGCATTTATTGTAACGCTTCCGGTATTTAAACAGGCGCTTGCACAGGCGATTATGCTCAAACGCCAGCGGATTCAGGCAGAGGCTATGTCCGCCCTGGATCAGAAGACGAATGAAATGTTGATTAAAAATGCACAGAATACGGTAGAACAGTCGAAGATGACCGCCCGTATGGCGTCCGGCAGCTCTATCAAGATTGAAACCTTAGAAACAACCTGGAAGACAATTGTGGACGGTATTAACGAGACAAAACAGATTCAGGATGACGCGAGAAAGAAGCGTGTGGAGGATCAGGCAAGGCTCGAAAATATTAAAGCAGAGTTTAACAGGATGTATCATATGCCAAACAATAAATAATGGAGGAGGTAATTCTATGCCAATCAGTTTATCAAAAGGACAGAAAGTAGATTTGACAAAAGGAAATCCGGGGTTAAAAAGCATTATGGTAGGTCTTGGATGGGATGTAAATACATTCGATTCCGGAGCGGATTTTGACCTGGATGCAGCAGCATTTATGTTAGGGGCAAATGGAAAATGCCCGACAGAAAAAGAGTTCATTTTTTACGGCAACCTGGAGCATGCCAGTGAATCTGTCAAACATATGGGAGACAACCTGACAGGAGAAGGAGAAGGGGATGATGAGGAAATCCATGTGGATCTGTCCAAAATTCCGGCTAATGTAGAGAGAGTGGCATTTACCGTTACCATCTACGAGGCGGAGAGCAGACGCCAGAATTTCGGTCAGGTATCCAATTCGTATATCCGAATTGTAGATCAAACCACCGGGACGGAGTTAATCCGTTACGATTTGGGGGAGGATTTTTCTATTGAAACAGCAATTGTCGTAGGAGAACTGTACCGTCATAATGGAGAATGGAAATTCAACGCTATTGGCAGTGGTTTTCAGGGAGGCCTTGCAGCATTGTGCGGCCACTATGGCATACAGGTTGCATAGGCGGTTGCCTGAATTGTTACATGGAAACAGAGTGAAAGGAGAATAATATGCCAGTCAGTTTGAAAAAAGGACAGAAAGTAAGCCTGACGAAAGATAATCCGGGCCTGACAAAAGTAGTCGTAGGTCTTGGATGGGATGTCAATGCATTTGATACCGGAGGAGATTTTGATTTGGATGCAGCGGCATTTTTATTGGCCGATACCGGCAAGATTACGAAGTCTGAGGATTTTGTATTTTATGGTAATTTAACGCATCCGTCGGGAAGTGTGCAGCATCAGGGAGACAACCGTACCGGCGTTGGTGATGGGGATGACGAGCAGATTAAAATTGATTTGAAATCCGTTCCGGACAACATTACTAAGATAGCGTTTACCGTTACTATTTATGAAGCAGAGCAGCGGAACCAGAACTTCGGGCAGGTCAGCAATGCGTTTATCCATATTTATAATGAAGAAACGGGAGAAGAAATGCTGCGCTACGATCTGGGGGAGGACTTCTCTATCGAAACGGCAGCTGTATTTGGCGAGCTTTATAAAAACAATGGTGAGTGGAAATTCAATGCAATTGGCAGCGGCTATCAGGGCGGTCTGGCTGCGCTTTGCACTAACTTTGGGGTAGAACTGGAATAGGAGGAAAAGCATATGTCAGTAAGTTTACAAAAAGGACAAAAAGTCAGTCTGTCAAAAGACAACGCAGGGCTTTCCAAGGTGATGATTGGATTGGGATGGGACGAAGCGAAACGCTCCAAAGGAGGATTTTTCGCACCCAAGCCGCAGCCGATTGACTGTGATGCATCCGCACTTTTGCTGCAGGGCGGCAGGCTGCTCGATAAATCGGATATAATCTATTTTGGCAATCTGTCGCACAAGAGCGGCACCGTGCAGCATATGGGCGATAATTTAACCGGCGCAGGGGAAGGCGACGACGAGCAGATTCTTGTGGATTTGGCCAGAGTTCCGGCAGAGTACGACAGGATTGTACTGGTAGTCAATATCTATCAGGCGGTAAAGCGTAACCAGCATTTCGGCATGATACAAAATGCATTTATCCGACTGGTAGACGGCAGGAATAACAATGAAATGTGCAAATACAACCTGAGCGAGGATTATTCCGGCATGACAGCGCTCATTTTCGGTGAGGTTTACCGCCACAACGGTGAGTGGAAGTTTAATGCAATCGGCCAGGGAACGAACGATCCGGGACTCGGAGAGCTTGCAAACCGGTATATCTAATACTATCCGCCAAGGATAAGGTAAAAAGGAGATAAGACATGAAATTTCAAGGACTTAACGATCAGGAAGTTTCCGATTCGAGACAAAAATTTGGATCAAATGAAATCCCTGATTCGGAACCGACAACATTCTGGGAGGAGTTTAAGGAAACATTTGGAGATCCCATGATTAAGATCCTGCTCGCAATTGCGGCGCTTATGATTGTGATGTTTTTCTTTGGCTATGCGGAGATTTACGAACCGCTCGGTACGATTGTAGCTGTTTTGATTGTGGCGTTCGTATCGGCTAAAACAGGTGTTGCCAGCGATACCAAGTACCGCGAATTAAAAGACAGTACCAAAAAAGATCAGTGTAAGGTGCATCGGAATGGCATTGTTACTGTAATTGATGTAGATGACGTTGTAGTAGGCGATAAAGTGCTCTTACAGTCCGGCGACAAAATCCCGGCGGACGGTATTTTAGTATCCGGCGCGCTTGCCGTAGACAACTCTGCATTAAACGGTGAAGCCGAGGAATGCAAAAAAACGGCGGCGGATGAAAGCGTACAGCTTGCTGATGATATTACCGGAGACACGTTTGTGGATAAACATTCCCTGTTCCGCGGGGCAGTCGTATTTGACGGCGAGGGTATTTTGGACGTGCGCAAGGTTGGTCTGAAGACCATGATGGGCAAGATGGCAGAGGAGATGCAGGAAGACGAACCGGATTCTCCGCTTAAGGTGAAGCTTGCCAGGCTGGCAAATCAGATTTCTACATTTGGTTATATCGGAGCTATTGTCATTGCCGTACTTTATTTTGCATATTTTGTGACATCTCACGGCGGTGTATCCGCATACTTTGCACTGGGCTTTGAACAGATAGTCAAAGATGTTATAAATGCAGTATCTTTAGCGGTTGTTATTATTGTCTGCGCGGTGCCGGAAGGTCTGCCGTTAATGATTTCCCTGGTGCTGATGCAGAATACGAGCAAAATGTTAGATCACAACGTGCTTGTCCGCAAAGCAGAAGGTATAGAAACCGCAGGCTCATTAAACATCCTGTTCAGCGACAAAACCGGAACCATTACCAAAGGAATGTTGGAAGTCGTAGACTTCTTTACGGCAGACGGCAGTTCCATTGAAATTTCTGAACTTAATAAGCACAGCGCTATAAAAAGCCTGTTAGACCTTGCCATCGGCAAAAATACACAGTCTATGTATGATGGGGAGCACAGGGTAATCGGCGGCAACGCAACAGATCAGGCGCTGATGAAATTTTTGGGCGAGCCCACTTTCCGTACGCTGGAAGCCGACAAAAATTGTGTAATCACCCGGTCACAGGGCTTTAATTCTACGAATAAATTCAGCCAGGCCAGAATTGACAGCGCAGGCAAAACCTTTTACAAAGGCGCGCCTGAACGTCTGCTTGCACAGGCCAAAACCTGTCTGGATGCAAACGGCCAGGTAAAGCCCATCGACAAAGCTGCCCTGGATAAAAAAATTGACGCGCTGGCAGAAAAGGCAATGCGTGTGCTTGCCTTCGGTTATTCCGAAAAAGATCTGACAGAAAATAAAATCAATGATGATATTGTCATCATCGGCTTAGTCGGCATTCGCGACGACGTACGTCCGGAAGCAAGAGAAGCCATTTGGGAAGTACAAAATGCCGGAATCCAGGTAGTTATGATCACAGGAGACCGTTTAGAGACAGCCGTTGCCATTGCCAGAGATGCAGGTCTTTTAAAAAGCGCAGAAGACAAGGCACTTTCTTCCGCACAGCTAAACGAAATGTCAGATGACCAGCTCAAGCAGCTAATCCCTCATATCCGCGTAATCGCAAGGGCGCTGCCGACCGATAAATCCAGAATGGTGCGCCTCTGCCAGGAAATGAACTTAGTCGTAGGTATGACCGGCGACGGCGTCAACGACTCCCCGGCATTAAAACGTGCGGACGTCGGGTTTGCCATGGGAAGCGGTACGGAAGCCGCTAAGGAAGCCGGCAAAATTGTTATTTTAGATGATAATTTTAAATCCATCAAGGACGCCATCTGGTACGGCAGGACGATTTACCACAACATCTTAAAGTTCTGTAAATTCCAGCTGGTCATCAACGTAGCAGCCGTTGTAGTCAGCGCCATTGCTCCATTCTTTGGAGTTGAGGAGCCGTTAAAGGTCACGCATCTGCTGTTTGTCAATCTCGTTATGGACGGCCTTGGCGCCATCATGCTCGGCAACGAGCCTGCGCTTAAGAAATACATGGACGAAAAACCGCGGCGCAGAGATGAAAGTATTGTCAGCAAAAAGATGATGGCGCAGATTGTTACAATGGGCGCATGGCTTACCATAATCAGCTTTGTATTTTTAAAACTGCCGTTTTTTGCAGACCTGTTTGGCGGATGGGCAGCAGATGAAGCTGGGAATGTTTTGACCGGAGTGCCAAATGCAGAGCATTTAACCGGCTACTTTGTACTGTTTATCGTAAGCGCCCTGTTTAACGGTTTTAACGTTCGTGACGAAGGCTTTGCGATATTTAAAGGCTTAAACGAAAACACCGGTTTCCTGAAAGTGTTCTTTACAATTATACTTGTACAGGCATTGATCGTAAATGCAGGCCTGATCCCGTTTGCGGTGTTTACTTGGATTGGAAATATGTTCAGCTGCGTGCCGTTTGGAATTCAGGGATGGATTGCAGTTTTTCTGCTTGCTGTAACAATGATACCAGTAGATCTGATTCGCAAAGTAGTCGTGGGAGATGCAAAACACTGATGCATATCTTTTTTTCGGATTTAGATAATACGTTGATTTACTCCTATAAACACGATATTGGTCCTGCCAAACGATGTGCAGAAATTTACCAGGGCAGAGAAATCTCATTTATGACAGAAAAAACAGGCCAGCTATTAACACAGCTCAAAGATCTGGCCCTTATCGTCCCGGTTACAACCAGAACCATAGAGCAATACGCCAGGATCGACATGGGAATTGCAGAACTGCCCTATGCCCTGACCTGTAATGGAGGCATCCTGCTTGCAGACGGCAAGCAGGATGCCTCCTGGTTCCACGAATCACAAAAGCTGGTATCACCCTGTAAGTCTCAGTTGGCACACGGAGAAATACTCATGCTCCGCGATAAAAACCGCTGCATGGAAGTAAGAAACATCCAAGGCCTTTTTCTCTTCACCAAAAGCCAAAAACCCCTGGAATCAATACAATATCTGAAAGCCGCTTTAAATTCGAACCTTGTAAACGTATTTTCCAACGGCATAAAAATTTACATAGTACCCAGGCCGCTAAACAAGGGCACGGCTATACAACGGTTTAACAAACGGTTTCATCCAGACTACACCATAGCGGCAGGGGACAGCGAATTCGATATTCCAATGCTTGCAGCTGCAGATCTCGCTTTTGCACCAGAGCAATTAAAACCCAGGGCCGGATTCCAAACAGACATAAAATATATAAGCAACAGCGAACTATTTTCAGATGCAATGCTTATGTATATAAAATCCACATTACTGGCAAAACACGCCGCCAGAGAGCAGACGGGAAATACAACAGAGACTGCGTCGTTCCCGGATTAAGAGTTCCTAAGACGTCCCATTTCATATTTTCAATGTAGACGCAACCGCCGAAGCTTTGCCATGGAGGGCGAAGCTTCGGCTTGCCCTGCCTCATCCTCTCCCTGGCGGAACCTTCTCATCAAAATTCCCCACCCTCTCAAACCGAAAAATATCAATCCAACCTAATGATTTTTGCAAACCATCCGATAAATAGTGTAAGAGCGAAAATTAAAGTTCGGTTTTAACGATAATTTCAAGGAAGAAAGGAGATGCTGTCATGCGTATAGAGGCTTATAATCAGGTGGCCCAGGTTTATCAGGGCAGTAAGTCGGGAAAGACAACAAAATCATACGGCGCTTCCGTAGGACGGGACGATGTGACCATCTCACGGGCAGGTCATGATTACCAGTTTGCAAAGCAGGCGGTAGCAGAAGCTTCAGATATCAGGGAAGATAAAGTCGCTCAACTGAAAACAAGAGTGGAGTCAGGAAATTATCAGGTCGACTCTGGAGATTTTGCCAGCAAACTGTTAGAGAGGTATAATGCTCTGCAGAAATAAGTGCATAAGAAATGAGGAATACCAGTGGCTAGTTTAATGGATACTCTCGTAGAGGTTTTAGAAGAAGAAAATAACCAGTACGAAAAGCTTGTAGAACTGTCAAAGGAGAAGAAGCAGGCGATTATCAAAGCAGATATTGCCGTTTTGGAGAATATTACCGGGCAGGAACAGGATATATCGAGCATACTTCGGAATTTAGACATCCGAAGGGATGAAGTGCTCAAAGATATGGCGGATGTTCTTGGAAAGGATGCCTCCGAGATGACCGTTACAAAGCTGATTGGATATTTGGGACAGCAGAAAAAGGAGCAGGAGCGCCTTTCCAGAATACGTGCAAAACTATTGTCTACGGGCAATGAGATGCATGAGTGGAATGTGCGCAACCAGGCTCTTTTGAAGCAGGCACTTGAAATGGTAGAATTCGATCTCACCTTGTTTAAAAGTATGAGGCAGGCACCTGAAACTGCGAATTACGACAAAAATGCCTATAACACGGGTGATCTGCTGGGTAACAGCGGATTTGATGCAAAGCAATAGGTCATTGGACAAGGAGGAAGAATTATGGCCAATTCAATGGGAAGTTTATTCATTGGAGTATCCGGGCTGCAGACCAGCCAGAATGCTTTGAATGCGACTGCCAATAACCTTTCAAACGTAGATACCAAAGGGTATGTGCGTGAACGGGTATTGCAGGAAGATCGCAACTATCTTACCGTCAATACGACAACGTCTATCGGTCCTCAGCAGACAGGGCTTGGCGTGTCGATTGGCGATGTAATACATGCCAGAGACATTTTTCTCGATAAAATGTACCGAACGCAGAATGGGCGTCACGGTTTTTATTCTACTACATTTGAAGCGATATCCGAAGTCCAGACGCTGTTTCAGGAATTAGAGGGAACAGCGTTTCAGGAGGTCTTAACAGGCGACGATGGTTTGTGGGTCGCTTTTCAGGAGTTTGCAAAGGATCCGTCAGACAGCTCCGTACAGAATCTGGTTATTGAGAAGGCCGGTTTGTTTGCAAGCCGCGCTAAGGCGGTGTACAACGGACTCCGCACTTACCAGTCAAATCTGAACCTTCAAATTGCTGAGGCGATCGAAGATGTAAACGATCTGGGCAATACAATTCGGGATTTAAATCTCCAGATTATGAAAATTGAAGCAGGCGGGATAGAAACCGCAATGAATTTAAGAGATATTCGGGATACTGCTTTGGATAAACTGTCGACTTATGGGAATATTACCTATAAGGAACTGGGAAATGGAACGGTAAAGGTTAATTTTGAGGGAACTTCGTTTGTAGATGAAACGCACGTCTATGAGATAGGCGTAAAGACAGAAAAGGAAACTGGATATATTACGCCATACTGGCCGCACTTGTCGGATACCAGCAAGGACAAATATTATAAGGTTTACGATATGTCGGAAGAGATTTCCACAGCCAGGAAGAATGATATCGGTTCGTTAAAAGCGCTTCTCTTTGCCAGAGGAGACAAAACGGCAAATTATCTGGATTTAGAGGGTGTTTCCATGAGTGAATATGACGATACCCTGGGCAATTCAGTTATGATGAATATTGAGGCGGAGCTGGATACACTGGTACATACGATCGTTACGAAAATCAACGATTTGTTTGCGCCAAATGTTCGTTCCGCTGATGCAATTACAGGCACAGATGAAAACGGCAACGCCGTATCTTTTGAGCCGGGAACATTGATTTTGGATACGGAGAACTGTTGTGTTGGGGAGGACGGACAGCTTCCGCCGCAGGAGCTGTTTGTGCGGACGGGGTGCTCGCGTTATACCAAGGTAGAAGGTGACGACGGCAAGACTTATTATGTATATAATAAAGAAGACCCAAATGATACCGCGTTGCAGTACACGACAGGGAGCATCAGCGTAAATCAGAAGCTGTTGGAGAGCGAATCCTTGATTCCGTTCTATGAGCAGAACGGGAAAGACGAAGAGCGTTCGGTTGCATACAAACTGGGTGAGGCCCTGGCAGCAGTGTGGGAGGAAGATACCATGTTCTTAAGCCCGCATGATACGACGCCGTGTAATTTCAGCGAGTTTTATACAAAGATGGTCGGAGAACTTGGAACACTTGGAAATGTATTTGATTCGACGGCTACCGGATTAGAAGGAACGGCTCTTACGACAGACAATGCAAGGCAGCAGGTCATAGGGGTATCTTCTGACGAAGAGCTGACGAATATGATTAAGTTCCAGAACGCATACAATGCATCCAGCCGATTTATTAATGTAATTGACGAAATGATAGAAACCATCATCTACCGACTGGGTTAAGGGCAATCAGAAAGAGGGGATTAGAACATGCCATCTACATTTTTTGGATTAAATATAGCGGCTTCCGCCATCAACGCGTTTCAGGTGGCAATTAATACAACCGCAAACAATGTATCAAATGTACAGACGAAGGGTTACAGCAAACAGGTGGCAAACAGGGAAGCTTCCGAGGCCATCCGCGTTTATCAGAAATACGGAACAGTCGGGAGCGGCGTTACCACAACTTCTATTACTGCTATCCGCAGTACCTATTATGATACTAAGTACTGGAACAACCAGTCATCCGTAGGTCGTTATGATACCAAGCTGACCTACTTAAACCAGATAGAGAATTATTTTATAGATGAAGGGGAAGCAGAACCAGGCTTTTCCACGATATTTGCCAGTATGTTCAACCAGATGAATGCATTGACCAGCGATGCAGGAGATGAGAACAAGCGCAAAAACTTTATTGGCCAGGCACAGGTGTTTACGTCATATTTTCATGATGTGGCAAATGGGTTAAACGATCTTCAGAAGGACTGCAATGAACAGGTGAAAGCATTGGTACAGACGATTAACGCCAGTGCATCCAAGATTGCCGCATTGACCAAGCAGATCAATATCATTGAGCTGGAGGGCGGTACAGCGAACGAGCTTCGTGACCAGAGGGCGCTTGTGTTGGATGAATTGTCAGAAATTGTGCCGGTTACCGTAGAGGAAACGCCGGTTGCCAACAGCAACTATCCGGATATGTATCTGGGGGGCACCAATTTTGTGGTAAAAATAGACGGCCAGACGCTGGTAAATACATTCGAATACAAGTCGCTTTCCTGTGTGCCGCGCGAGTATAAGGTAAATCAGACTGATGCAGACGGACTGTACGATATTGTATGGTCTGATACAGGAACCAGATTTAATATGAATTCTTACTCGATGGACGGTTCCTTAAAAGCAATTATGGAAGTGCGCGACGGCAACAATGCTGAAAATTTACAGGGGCAGGTTACCGCTGCTTCTGCATACAGCATTTCAATTAAGCCGTCTACGATGACAACGGTAGAATCTATGACTATGCCGCCGGAAGGTATTCTTACCGTCAAGAATAAAGAGTATCACTACACCGGTTTTGAAGCGGAGCTGGATGAAAATGGAAAAGTGGTTTCTTATAAATTCCAGCTTGAAGACAATATGGATGCGACAGAAATTGGCGGCATCACAGGGATGCAGGCTAAGATTGGAGCAACAATAGACTGTATGGGAATTCCTTATTATCTGAATCAGATGAGTGAATTTATCCGCAATTTTGCTGAGCGTTTCAATGCATACCAGCTGGAAGGCGTTGATTTGAACGGCGATCCGATGGGAGCATTCTTTGTCGCAACCAATTACGACGGCAGAGAATTTGATTTTTCGGATCAGACGGTCAATAAGGACGGTGTAACGGACAGTTCGTCCGTGATCAATGGGACATCCAGCTCGTATTATCAGCTTACTGCATTTAACTTTAACGTAGCGGATGCAAGTGTACGGGATTCCTCCAGATTTTCCACGGCGAGGGATGTAACCGGAGAAGATGTGGATATTGACGCTCACGATCTGCTTGACGAAATGTTAAAACTGCAAAACGGTGTAAAAATGTTTCGGGGAAACAGCGCCGAGGGCTTTTTAAGCTGTATTTATACAGATATTACAGTAGATACCAACGAAGTAGAGATGTTTTCCAAAAACTTTAACGATATAGCAAGTGTTATTACAAACCAGAGGTTGTCCCTGTCTGGCGTCGACGAGGACGAAGAGGGATTGGATATGCTCAAATTCAGGAATGCATATAACCTTGCAGCGCGTATGATGCAGTGCATGACGCAGATGTACGATAAACTGATCAACGAAACCGGAGTATAAAGCAGAGGTTTGACAGGAGGAATATTATGCGAATAACCAATAATATGATGCTTCACAATACATCAATGAATATCAATGGGAATAAGGGCAATGTCCTCAATTTAAATTCCCAGATGACATCTCAGAAAAAAATTCAGCGGCCGTCCGATAATCCGGTCATTGCGATCCGCTCTCTGCGTCTTCGGACGTCTTTGAGTAAAATCAACCAGTACTATGATAAGAACATTCCAGACGTAGAAACCTGGCTTGAGACATCTGAGACGGCGCTCAAAAATATGAATAAGATTTTGACTGATGTTAAGACTCAGTGTAACACGGGAACAAATGATTATCTGACAGAAGATGACAGGAATACTATATTAAAGAGTCTGACCGCATTAAAGCAGCAGCTATACTCAGAAGGAAATGCAGATAATGCTGGAAGAACCGTTTTTACTGGGTATAAAACCAGTTCTCAATTGACGTTTATGAATGATGAAACAGACACGTCTTATCAGATTACGCAGAACTTTACATACAAGGATGTAGAGGAATTTACGTATTACAGCGGAAAAGTCGATATGCCTAATACGGCAGACGAAATGCTTCTGACGGAAAATATACCGGAAATTGACAAAGAGGCTTTTGACCGGATCCGCCTTGCATACGACGGGATAGATGGAATAGAAACCCTAAGCTACAGTTACGGCGGCAATACCGTTACGTTTGATACCGGCGTGCCGGAAGCAGACGGCAGCGTTGTTTATACTTCAGGAGGAGTTACGCTGACCGTTTATGAAACTGAGGACGACTGGGCGGCGGCTAATGACGGAATAAAGACGGTAGAGCCAGGAGACATGGTGCTAATCAAAAGCACGGGCGATCTCGTCATGGGAAAAGAACTCAGTTCCGAACTAAAATCGAATAAAGCAGATTTTCAGATAGATTATCAAAAGACCGGATTTGAAAAAGGCGTGCTGCGTCCGGAATATTACTACAACTGTACAGATGTAAGCGACCCGGCAAATCCGATTGAACATACCAAGTTTGATGCGGACGGCAATAAAATATATGAAGATATCAATTACACCGTTGCTCTGAACCAGACATTAAAGGTAAATCTGCAGGCGGATGAAATATTTGACATGAGCATTTATCAGGATGTGGAAGAGCTTACGGAAACCGTACAGGCGGCAATTAACGCCCATGACAAAGTAAAGCGTTTGGAGGAAATGCAGAATCAGGCGCAGTTTGCAGATTGTCAGGAAGAACTTAAGCAGTGGCTGGAAGCTGCCAAAAAGGAAGCGGATTATGCAGATAAGCGTCTGACAGAGCATTACAGCGCGGGAATCGGCAAATTCAACAGATATATAGAAAAACTTAACATTGCATATACTGAGGTTGGCGCAAGAGGCGATCAGTTGGAAATGACGCAGGCCAGGATGAGCAATCAGCAGCTGACCATTGAGGAGTTAAAATCCAGCAACGAAGATAAGGAGCTGTCTGATATTATTATTGAATATACAGCAGCTTATAATGCATACACTGCGTCCCTGATGTCAGCCGGCAAAATCAACCAGCAGACATTGTTGGATTACATTTAAAGTGAGGACAGGACATGAAAGCAGACACAAGGTTATTTGGACCGATCGAAATAGAAGATGAGAAAATTATTGAAATCAGTCAGGGGATTATCGGCTTTCCCGACTTAAAGCATTTTACATTAATCTATGACTCCGAGCGCGAAACACAGTCCGCCATCCGCTGGCTGCAGTCCATGGACGACGGAGACATCGCCATGCCGGTCATCGCGCCGGGAGAGCTGCTCCCGGACTACCGGCCGACAGTAAATAACGAGTTGCTCGCGGATCTGGGCGAGCTGACCTCGGAAAACACCTATCTCCTTGTAACCGTTCGGGTTCCGGAAAACATTGAGGAGCTTTCTGTTAATTTAAAGGCGCCGATTGTCATCAACACTGACACTAACAAAGGAAGCCAGGTCATTGTAGAGGACGATTTTGAAGTCCGCCACAAAATCTATGACCTGATCCGTGACGGGCAGCAGAAAGCAGGTGAGTAAAAATGCTGGCATTAACCAGGAAAAAAGGGGAGGCTCTGGTTTTAAACAACAATATCGAAGTTACCATATTGGAAATTCGCGGCGACCAGGTTAAAATTGGCATTTCCGCCCCCAAAGATGTACCGATTTACCGCAAAGAGGTTTATCTGCAGATAGAAGATGAAAATAAAGCGGCGCTTCATGCAGACGGTATGGAAGCATTTAAGAAATTAGCTGCCGCCCGTCCCGTGGCGAAGCGGTAACGGAAAATATTCTAAGTTTTTTAAGGGCACGCGCCGATATAAAGGATAGAATAATGAGGAAGCGGACACCTCCGGCCTGGGGGCGTCCCCAGTAAAATCACACGGAGGTGGTTACAATGGCAATTGAGGCGATGGAAACAATTGCGGGTTCCAGGGAGGCATATCAGGGAAGTGTGCCGAAAGCGGACAGTAAGGTTTCAGATAAAAGTTCAAGGGAACAGAAAAAATCTTTTGGGGCGGTAGCAAAAGCGCAGGAAGCATCGGCACTAACAAAGCCGGAAAAATATATGCCAGTTGCCACCGGAAAGAAACCGGCAGAAAAAAATGAAACAAAAGACCCGGCAGAAGGAGCCGAACGGCCTGCAGGGAATGAGGCAATGAGAAAAGCTGTGGATGAGATCAACCGTCATATTACAAATTCGGAGGTTGTGTTCGGTATTCACGATAAAACAAACCGCGTTACCATTAAGATTGTAGACAAAGATTCCAAAAAAGTGCTCAAAGAATATCCGCCCGAACAGACGCTGGACACAATTGCAAAGATTTGGGAGCTTGCAGGGATCATGGTGGATGAGAAAGGATAGGAGGTATCATTATGCCAATTAGGATAACAGGAATGAATTCAGGTCTGGATACGGAAGCGATTATTTCCGAGCTCGTGTCCGCGCAGAGGACGAAGACGCAGAAATATGTAAAGGCGCAGAAGAAGCTGTCCTGGAAGCAGGAGATCTGGAAGGGATTAAATACGAAAATTACGAATTTTTACAGCAGTCTTACCAGCCTGAAATATTCTTCGGCGTATAATATGAAGACGGCGAATGTGTCGAATACGACGAAAGCATCGGTGACGGCTTCGTCTTCGGCGGTAAATGGGAGTTATACGTTAAAGATTTTGAAAACGGCGAAGACAGGATATTTAACAGGGGCGCAGTTTGACAGTTCCATTACAGCGGACAGTACGCTGGCAAGCCTTGGCTATACTGGAGGAGACGGCAAGATCTCTGTTACCAGTAATGGTAAGTCAGTGGACGTAGATATAAGCAGCGGAATGTCCATTAAGGATTTTGTGGCGGCATTAAATGAGAGTGGTGTAAAAGCGAATTTTGACGCGACAAATCACAGAATATTTATAGCGGCAAGCGATACCGGTGTGCAGAAGGACTTCTCCTTAACAGGAAGCGATTCCAATGGCTGGGATGCGTTGACGGCTCTGGGCCTGAACGTAGGAAGATCTGCTGCAGATACGGAAAGATATAAGAGTCTGGCGAAATATGCATTAAATACAAACGGAACAGCTTATATTACGGGCTATAACGCGGACGGGACACCGATTACAGACGGTACATATGACGCTGCCAAGACAAAAGACAGTATTACGGCGATTTTGTCGCAGCTGACAGATGCTTCTACGACCGTTACCAATAATGGGGCTCAAATCGCTTATGCAAATGCATATAAAACATTAGAAGAAGTAAATGCAAAATTTGTAAATCCTCAGAATATAGCGACGATGCAGGCTTTACTGAAAGAAAAAGATACATCAAGTGTTTATGTGGATGCTCAGGGCAGGTTATATGATGCATTGTCAGACGGCACATATACGCGTAGGGATGATAAACAGAATTTTGATTCGTCTGCTCTGGCGGCTAACGGATTGGATTTACAGCCAGGATCACAGAAACTTTTGGATTTTCAAGTAGAAGTGGGCCTTGCTGTAAAAGAAACAGCGGCTGACGGCTCTATATCTTATACGGTCAATGAGGCGGCGGTTTCCGCTTATAAAAACGCTGTAGGAACGGTGGCTACATATGAACAGAATGCAGAAAATGCGCAGGCGGTAACAGAGGTTCAGAATGCGTATGCTGCTGGTACATTAGATACTTTAACTGCGGATCTTCAGAACGATATCAATACGGCGAAGAGTTATATTGCACAATACAGTATTTTTGATAACCCATCCTATACGGCCGATGCTGTAACAGATTGGATCACAAATGCTGCACAGTCCTTAGATGGCTCCCTTGTTACACCACCTCCAAGCGTAGGTGCAAATGGTGAAAAGGCAATCCGCGTAGACGGGGAAGATGCTACAATTGTTTTGAATGGCGCAACCTATACCTCTACAAGTAATACTTTTACAGTCAATGGTCTTACCATTAATGCATTGTCAGCAACCGGCGATCGACCGGAAGATGAGATTACAATTACAGTAGCGAATAATGTACAGGGGCTGTATGATAAAATCAAGAGCTTTTTGAAAGAATATAATTCGTTAATTAATGAAATGACATCCTTGTTCAATGCAGATATGGCAAAAGGCATGGATCCTCTGACAAATGAGGAAAAAGATGCATTGAGTGATACAGAAGTCAAAGAATGGGAAGATAAGATTAAGAAATCACTGCTTCGCAGGGATGACAGCCTGGACAGCGTAATGAGCCTTATGAAAAGCGCTATGTCACAATCATTTACAATTAATGGTAAAAAGTACAGTCTGTCCAGCTTTGGAATTAAAACGCTTGGCGTGCTCAATGCGAAAGATAATGAAGAGAACGCTTATCACATAGACGGGGATCAGGAGGACTCTTCTGTTTCGGGAAACCAGGATCTGTTGATGGCAGCATTAAGCAACGATCCAGATACAGTAATTGAATTCATGAAAAAGCTGACAACAAGTCTGTCTGACAATATTTACAGCAAACTGAAGTCAAGCTCAATGAGCAGCTTTAATGTTGTATATAATGATAAGCAGATGGCAAAGGAATACAGTGATTATACTACCACCATTAAGAAGTGGGAAGATAAATTGGCTGCTATGGAGGATTCTTATTATAAGAAATTTGCTGCAATGGAGAAGGCTTTGGCGAGTTTGCAGAGTCAGCAGTCTTCCCTCGCAGGGCTGCTTGGCTCGTAATAAGAAAAGATTTGAAAAGATACATTGTCATATTAACAGGGAGGTTATCACATGACAAATAACAACAGATATGCAGCATATGAGAAGAGCAGGATCATGACGGCATCACCAGCAGAGCTGACATTGATGCTTTATGAAGGTGCAGTGAAATTCTGCAATATAGCAATTGTGGCTGTTGAAAAAAATGAAATAGAAAAGTCCCATATTAATATTCGTAAGGTAGAAGATATTATCACGGAATTTCAAGCGACGTTGGATCACAAATATCCGGTTGCAAGTGAATTTGACAAAGTATATGCATATCTGCAGCAGCGGTTGGTAGAGGCTAATGTAAAAAAAGACAAAAGCATTTTAGAAGAGGTTCTGGTGCATCTGCGCACCATGCGCGACACTTGGAAAGAAATTATGCAGAAAGCGGGCGGCAGTTCCAAAATGCATACGTCATAAAGCAAAAATGGAGGGCGAATAGGGATGGACAGCAGTTATATTGATATTATGATTCAAAGTCTGGAGAAAAAAGCGGCGATATTAGATCAGTTGATCGAATTAAACAAGCAGCAGAAGCTGTATCTTCAGGATCCAAACCTATCCCCCGATGATTTTGAGAAAAATATGGACAGGAAAGCAGCTCTGATTGAAGGGCTGGTTCAACTGGACAATGGTTTTGAGGAACTCTTTGGGCGTGTCCGGGATGCGCTGCATGCGAATCGGGACGCATATGCGTCTCAAATAAAAAGGATGCAGGATTTGATTCGGGAGATTACTGAGAAGAGCAACACAGTCCAGACACAGGAAGCACGGAACAAAGAGCAGGTGCAGCATAAGTTTGCAGATATCCGTAAACAGGTGAAGGGTGTCCGCAACAGTCAGAAAGTCGTACGGCAGTATTATCAGAATATGGTAAAACAAGGCGGTACAGAACCCAGGTTCCTGGATAATAAAAAATAAAAGATTTTTTGTTTTTGGCTATAAAGTATCAAACGTATTGGCCGATATAAATTACAAGTAAACAAGATAACAATTGTTACTTGCGGATGTGAATCCGAATGGAGCGTACGGCCAGACGGAAGATCATTATACAACTACATAATTAAAAACAAGATTTGCAGCATGGATGCTGCAGTAAATTCAAGGAGGAAAACAATTATGGCAATGATAGTACAGCACAATCTTCAGGCAATGAACTCAAACCGTCAGTTAGGAGTTGTTACGAACGCACAGGCTAAATCTACAGAAAAATTATCATCTGGTTACAGAGTTAATCGTGCAGCAGATGATGCAGCAGGCCTTGCTATTTCCGAGAAAATGAGAGCTACAGTTCGTGGTTTGAACCGTGCATCAACAAATGCTCAGGATGGTATTTCTGTAGTTCAGATTGCAGAAGGTGCATTGGGTGAAGTTCACTCTATCTTACAGCGTATGAACGAACTGGCTACTCAGGCAGCTAACGATGCTAATACTACAATCGACAGGACTGCTATTCAGGATGAAATCAATCAGCTGACAAGCGAGATTGACCGTATTCGTTCTACAACTCAGTTCAATACAATGAATCTGTTAGACGGTACATTTAGCGGAAAGAATCTGCAGGTTGGTTCCTTGTCTGGTCAGAAGATTGATATTGCAATTAGTAACATGCAGGCTAGTGCAATTGGTTTGACAGGCTTGTCAATGTCTAGTTTCGGAGCAGCAGGTTCTTCTATGGATAGGATCCAGAGCGCTATTAACTCTGTATCTACACAGCGTTCTTATCTTGGTGCTTTACAGAACAGATTAGAGCATACCATTGCTAACCTTGATACCACAGCTGAGAATACTCAGGCAGCTGAATCTCGTATTCGCGATACAGATATTGCTTCTGAAATGGTTGAATACAGCAAGAACAACATTCTTGCTCAGGCAGGTCAGTCAATGCTTGCTCAGGCTAATCAGTCAACTCAGGGTGTATTGTCCTTATTACAGTAAGGTATTATTTTATGAAAAGGAGTTGCTACCTTTTAGCTATATGGCTAAGGAGTTGCAACTCCTTTTTCTCTGTTAAAAAGGAATGATCTGGATAAGTTTTTTTATTTTCTTATTTCCCCAGAGTGTTTAAAATATAATAATTGTCCATTATAGGTTTGATCGTAAAGATTGGATGATAATTTGGATTTAAAATGTGTATAAACACGCAGATTGATTAAAATAGGAGAAACAGTTTGATAGAGAAAATATGTGAAGATAGTTTGATATCTATTATTATGCCGGCTTATAATGCAGAAGATTTTTTGGATGAAACAATACAAAGCGTATTGAAACAAACGTATCAGAAGTGGGAATTAGTGGTGGTGAATGATGCATCACAAGATTCTACGTTGCAAATTCTTGAGAGATACATGGCGTTGGATTCCAGAATTAAAGTATATAGTTTAACAAAGAATTCTGGAGCATGTGTAGCTTTAAATGAGGCGCTTAAAAGGACAAGCGGGGAATATATATGCTGGCTAAGCGCCGATGATAAGTATAAAAAAGAAATGTTGGAATCAAGCTTGCATTTTTTGCACAAGCATAAAAATTTTCAGGCGGTATTTAGCAGGCATGAATTTATTGATGAGGATTCTGAACTGATAGAGGAATGGAAACCGATCCCAGAGTTTTATAAAATAGGAATGGCGGGATGCATGGAACCTTACCGAACATTGGTGTTTTGTGGAAATGCATTTAATGCATGTACTGTATTAGCGACAAGCGAAACTATTGAAAAAGCAGGATTTTTCGATGAAAATCATAGATATGCAGGGGATTATCATTATATGATGCGTGTTGCTGCATATGCAGATTTAGGTTTTTTGGATAAAGTGAATGTCCAGTCACGCATTCACTCAAAACAAGTTACCAATGAAGGTAAAAATAGTGTAGACGCAGTTAATGCATATGCAGATATTGTTTATCTAGATGATGTGAGAAAAAGATTATATGTAAAAGCGGGAATTAAAGATACACGGGAAGAGATTTTATCAACATTTGAGAATCGGCAATACCTGTATGGGGTTGCAGGGTGTGAACAGGAACGGACAACTGTAGAGAAAAGAAAAGAAGAATTTCTGAAAACGTATCCGTCTATAATAGAAGCAGATTTTTACTGTAGACAGATTAGCGAATTGATTAATTCTAATAAGTGGGATCGTGCAGAAGAAATGATTCAGACCATGGAGGAAGATAAAAAGGCATTTATTAACAAGGAAAAATGGGGGATTCTTGTTGCATGCATTTTAGAATACAGGGGCGATTATGCTGGAGAGAGGGACATTATACAAAATATTTTAGAATTTAATCACTCAAATTATGAGGCGCACTATATGTTAGGAAATGTTTGTGAAAAAACGGATGATATTTTAGGGGCGTTAGAGAGTTACACAAACTCCGTGTTATATAGTAAAGAAGAGAAAGAGGATTTTAAACTTCTAAAGGATAATTTAAAACGATTTATAAACGAAAAGGTTTAATCAATAGAAAGGAATTTAATAAATATGAAAAAGGCATTGGTGATTGGCGCTGCCGGCAACATAGGAAAACCATTAGTTAAATATCTAAAAGAGAAGGATTATGAGGTACGTGAATTAGATATCAAACCTGGATGGCGGGAGGGTTATTATGTAGCAGATATTACAAAACCCGCTGATTTGCTTGAGCCGTTTGCGTTTGAGCCAGATTATGTATTTCATTTGGCTGCGATGGTCAGCAGAGTGACGTGCGAACAATCTGGAAGTATGTGTATAGATACCAATCTCTATGGTACGCAAAATGTGATTGAATTTACAAAAAGATATCATGCAAAGTTGATTAATTTTTCTACTTCTGAAGTATATGGACCAGATGTGGAGATTATGGACGAAAACGAAAAGGTATGTCCGAATAATCGATATGGGTTGTCTAAGCTATTAGCAGAAGAACTTGTTGAATATGAAGTGAAACAGCATAATCTGAATGCGGTAACGTTGCGTCCATTTATGATGTACGATGAAAACGAAGATTTGGGGGATCACCGTTCCGCGATGATCCGCTTTGCTTACAATTTATATCATGGTATTCCAATAGAAGTTCATCGAGGAAGTGCAAGAGGCTGGTTGCATGTTTCAGATGCAGTGCGGGCAATTGAAGCGGCGACAAGGGTAGAGTCTTATGAGATCATAAATATTGGGAATCCAGACGTACATTCTATTGAGGAATTAGCCTTTATGGTTTGTAAGGAGCTGGGGGCAGACGAAAAATTGATTCAATATTTGGATTTGCCATCAAGGATGACGCTGGTGAAACGCCCTACATTAAAGAAACAGAAAGAATTGTTACATATAGACACGGCTGTCCCATTAGAGGAAGGGGTAAGAAGGGTCTGTCAAATGATTCGGAAAAGGAATCAGAAGTAGAGAGGATAAGAATAATATGAAAGAGATCCTATTAAAAAAAATACAGAATAAAGAAATTAAGGCGGGAGTTATAGGACTGGGATATGTAGGACTGCCGCTGGCAGTCGAAATTGCAAAAGCTGGTTTTGAAACGATAGGTTTTGATATTGTAAGTGAGAAAGTGAATAAAATCAATGAAGGAGTAAACTATATCAGCGACGTATCAGATGAAGATTTGAAGATTCTGGTGGATATGGGTAAATTGTCAGCTACAAATCAATTTGAATTTATAAAAAATATGGATTTTATTGCCGTATGTGTCCCGACTCCCTTGGACCCTCACCAACAACCGGATATCACATATATTAAAAATTCGGTGGAAAATATTGGTCGTTATTTGAAAAAGGAAACAATGGTTGTGTTAGAATCGACTACTTATCCAGGGACAACAACGGACATTGTAAAGCCAATACTGGAAGAAATGTCAAGCTTACAATGCGGTGAGGATTTTTACCTTGCATTTTCGCCGGAACGGATAGATCCTGGAAATACGGTATATACTACGAAAAATACGCCCAAAGTAGTCGGGGGAATTGGAGAAGAAGCATCTCAAACAATTGGTTGTATGTATCGGACTGTACTGGAAGGAGAGGTTTTAGAGGTGTCGTCTCCAGAAGTTGCCGAAATGGGAAAGATTCTTGAAAATACATACAGGAATATCAATGTCGGACTTATCAATGAACTTGCTATGTTATGTGATAGAATGAAAATAAATATATGGGAAGTAATAGAGGTGGCGAAGACGAAACCGTATGGATTTCAGGCATTTTATCCCGGACCGGGCTTAGGGGGGCATTGTATTCCTATCGATCCCTATTATTTGACATGGAAAGCGCGTGAATATGGGTTTCATACTTCAATGATTGAAAGTGCAATGATGATCAATGACAGGATGCCGGAGTATTGTGTTCAGAGGGCGGAGCATGTTTTAAATGAAGATAAGATAGCAATCCGCGGTTCCCATATTTTGGTGCTTGGCATTGCATATAAGTCTGACATCAATGATTACAGGGAAAGTCCTGCTTTGGTGGTAATTCAGAAATTAAAACAATTAGGAGCAGACGTAGATTATTACGATCCCTATATATACCAATATACAAAGAACGGAAATACATTTATTGGACTGCCTTCTATTGACAAGGAAAGTGTTGCGCTTTATGATTTGGTGATGATTACAACTGCACATACCATTATAGATTATGAAATGATTCAAAAAAATGCAAGAAAAATATTCGATGTACGTAATGCCATGAAGGATATAGCAATAAGGGATAATATTGAACTGTTATAAAATAGGAGTGTGGGTGAATGGACAAGTATTATGTACATGAAAGTTGTTATATCGATGAAGACGTTTTGATCGGAGAGGAAACCAAAATCTGGCACTTTTCTCATATACAATCCGGAGCGAGAATAGGCAGAAAATGTTCTTTAGGGCAAAATGTAAATGTAGGAAACAATGTAGTGATTGGTGATTCTGTCAGAATACAAAATAACGTTTCTTTGTATGAGGGAGTTGCGTTGGAGGATGGCGTGTTTTGTGGACCGTCATGCGTCTTTACCAATGATTTGACGCCAAGGGCGCAGTATCCAAAGGGAAGGGAACATTATAAAAAGACACTTGTGAAACGAGGAGCTTCAATCGGAGCAAATGCAACTATTGTATGCGGTATAACGATTGGGGCAAATGCAATGATCGGAGCAGGAGCAGTTGTTACAAAAAATGTTCCGGATCATGCCTTGATTGTTGGTATTCCCGGACAAATTGCAGGATGGGTCTGTGAATGTGGGGCAATATTAAATGAAAAAGGCATATGTGGGGATTGTGGCAGAACATATTCTGTTTGTGCAAACAAATAAGCAGAAAAAGAAACAGGTGAGGTGGTTAAAATGAAGTATGCACTCATTGGTTGCGGGAGGATTGCGTCAAATCATATTGCAGCTGCAAAAATGAACCAATTAGAAATTGTTGCGATATGTGATATAGATAAGGAAAAAGCACAGGCATTAAAAGATAAGTTTTCACTGTCGGATCAAGTGATGATTTATACGGATTATGAACAAATGCTGCAGTGCATAAAGCCGGAGTTAGTGGCAATTGCAACAGAAAGCGGAAAACATGCTCAAATAGCCTTGACATGTATCAATCATAATTGTAATCTGATCATAGAGAAACCTATTGCATTGTCTTTGGAAGATGCTGATGAAATCATACGGCTTTCAAATATAAAAAATGTAAAAGTCTGTGCCTGTCATCAAAACAGATTCAATAAATCGATCCAGAAAATCAGGGAAGTTCTGGAGCAGGGCAAGTTTGGAAGGCTGTATCATGGCGTTGCAAATATTCGATGGAACAGAGAACAGGAGTATTACAAACAAGCTCCCTGGAGAGGAACGTGGGATCAGGATGGTGGTGCATTGATGAATCAGTGTATACACAATATTGATTTACTGCGTTGGATGATGGGGGATGAGGTAGAAACTGTTATTGGCGTTACAGATCAGCTGAAGCATGATTATTTGGAGGCAGAAGATATCGGGATCGCCATTGTTCAGTTTAAAAATGGGAGTTATGGGATCATTGAAGGTACAACAAACATATACCAAAAAAATTTTGAGGAAACACTATATTTGTTTGGGGAAAAAGGCGTTGTAAAGGCCGGCGGAAAATCGGTAAACCGGATAGAAGAATGGATTTTCTCGGAAGATGAAAATGCGGTGGAATCTATAAAAAGCAATTATTCAGAAGATCCACCGAATATCTATGGGTTCGGACATAACCCTTTGTATACAGATATGATAGGAGCGGTTCGGGATGACAGAGAACCCTACGTCAATGCAGAAGCGGGCAGAAGGGCATTGGAGCTTGTATTAGCGATTTATCAATCATCTAAGACAGGGAAAAGTGTCCATTTGCCAATGGAACGTTGTTCTACAGCGGAATTCAAAGGATTATTTGATAAAAAAGAGGGATAGTATGATAATGCATATTGTAGGGAATCGACCGCAATTTATAAAATTAGCTCCGGTTTCCAAGGAAATTAGAAAAAGGGGATATCGTCAGGTTATTATACACACCGGACAGCATTATGATGCAAATATGTCCGATGTGTTTTTTGAGGAATTAGGGATTGCAAAACCGGATCAAAATCTTGCGATAGGAAGCGGAACGCATGCAGAGATGACGGGAAAAGCTATGATAGCGATTGAAAAAGTGTTAATGGAATATTGGCCCAAATGCGTTATTTTATATGGTGATACGGATTCTACCTTGGCGGGTGCTATTGCAACAGTTAAAATGGAGATTCCAATTGTTCATATTGAAGCGGGTATCAGGACAAACAGTCTAAAGAATCCAGAAGAGACAAACAGGATAGTAACGGATCATTTGTCTCAAATCCTGTTCTGTTCCGATCAGGATAGTGTTAAGAATCTGAAAATGGAGGGTATTACTAAAGGTGTATATCATGTTGGGGACGTAATGTATGATACATTTTTACAGTATAAAAGCTTAGGCAATGGAACGGCACAAACCAGATCTGGGTTAGAGAAAAAAGAATATATTCTTATGACGTGGCATCGTAAGGAAAATACACAGGATAAGAATAGAATGCTTCAAATCATACGCTTTTTAGAAAAAGTGAAGTATCAAATTGTATATCCTATGCATCCAAGGACCAAAGCAAAGTTGATAGAATATAATTTGTTAGGTGAGTTAGAACAGATACCCCATATTCATATATTACCTCCTATTGGTTATACAGAAATGATGGATTTGATGGTGAATGCCCACATGGTTCTGACAGATTCTGGTGGGGTGTCTAAAGAATCTTTTTTTGCAGGAGTTAAGTGTGTTTTGATGGTAGATTTAGATCTGTGGCCAGATTTAATAAAAAAACATTGGATCATAAAACTGGATGTTGACAGTGAAAAAAGTATCGCTCAGGTAATGGATTTTATGTCAACAAAAACAGATCATATTCCGCATAGTTTGGAAGGCATATATGGAAATGGAATAGCATCTGTTAAAATAGCAGATATTTTGGAAGAGCAATACAAATTAAAAAAGGAATAGAAGTGAATATAGCGCATGTTTGAAACAGAAAATATAGTTTTATCGGTTTTTGAAGGAATGTACAGTGAAGAAATGCTGCTGTTATGTCTGAAAAAGTATACAGTGGTTGGTATTCTGACAAATTCTGTGGAGAGATTCTTAGAAGATCATATTTACCAGCAAATGAATTGCCATATTCACAAAGATTGCTACATATATGATTATAATGAAGTTTACCGGATTAGAGACAAAATAGTAGTACTTGATTTGGACTGGACAGATGATCTGCGGCTTCGGTTTGGTAATATTTTCATGCAATTTCAGAGGAAGATTGCCGTTAATTTTATATATGAAAGTATGCAGAATGGAAAAGTGGATACCAATATTGTGTTCGAATTAATGAACAGAGATATAGATGGGTTTAAAAGATGTATTCAATTGATTGCGGATGGCCGGAAGATGTGTATTATATATGGAAATTGTCAGAGTCATACAATTAGTTCTATGTTATGTACAAACAGAGAATTTAGAAGTAGGTTTTTTACCTGTGTGATGCCCCAATTCTGGTTGCAGGGAACTGCGGAACGAACCAGAATGGAGACGCTGGTACAGTCTCAAATATTTAATTTAGCATCATATTTAATTACACAAGAAGTATCAGAGAATAACCGTTTTGGAGTGGAATTTTCTACTGATTACATCAAATCGTTTATTCCAGCAGAGTGCAAAGTGATTACTATATCTAATTTGTTTTTTATGGGTTATTTTCCTCAATATAAGAAAATGAAATATGGGACGGGCATTAATTTCTTTCATGGAAAATTGCTGGATGCCACAGAATATATGGATATCAATATTTTGAAAATGATTATAGACGATAAAACGGATGGGGATATTTTGAACGAAGTCACCTCACAATCATTTTATAACAGAGGAGAGCTTATTGCTTCCATTCAAAAAGAGTTGGATGATTTCAAATTGCGTGAAGCAACAATTGATATTAAAATGGGGGATTATGTTGCAGATAATTATAATAAATATCTACTGTTTGCAACTTCAAATCATCCGACAAGACTGGTATTAATGGAACTGTCCAGAAGAATATTAGCGGCCTTAGATTTCAAGGACTGTGAAATTTTATGTTCACAGGATGAGATACAAGAGCCGATGCCGAAAAACTGGAGATATTTAGTATATCCAAGTGTTTTGCATTGTTTGGGAATGGAAAGAGATTTGGAGTATAATTTTAAAGCAGTTCTGAATCTCAAAGAGATTGCGCTTATACCAGATGATATCAGAATAACAGAAGCTCGGCAGTTGGCAGATAATACATTTCATATAACGGTTAGCGGAGATTTTCTGACATATATGAGGATTTATGTAAGGTGTGTCAGGGCTGCGTTGATGTTGTTGTAATTAGTAAGGAATATGAAAGGATTGGTTGTATAATGGATGAAATAAAGAAGCTGCAGGAAGAAAATGAGATAATGAAATATAAAATACAGCAAATGGAAGGGGCATTGCAGGAGTATCAGAGCGTATATCATAATTTGATAGAGCAGGTAAAGGAAGTTTGTAATGTAATTTTTGATCATTATAAAGCGAACCAAAGAGATCATTTAACGTTGTATTCTCTGGTATATAATATGCCGTTTGAAATAGGAGACCTAAGGGGTGGGGGAGCGGAGTTTTTTTATCCTAAAATAATTGATTCTCAAACGGCTGTTCAGGAAATAATAGATCAGAAAAAATCAATTGCACGGTTTGGAGATGGCGAGTTTGCAATAATTTGCGGACATGTGCGTTCTCAATTTCAACGAGTAGATGAGGATTTGGGAAAGCGCTTAAAACAAGTGTTGCAATCAGATATTGATAATCTCATGATAGGTATTGCAGATAATTACGGTAATTTAGACAAATACACTGACTTTGCAGCAAATGGAATTCGTCTTTATATGCAAAATGATATTAGAAGAGAGCATATGGAATTATTGTCGAGCGATCGGATATATTATGATGCATATCTTTCAAGGCCATATGTTATGTATCGAGATCATTTTACAGATGCACCCAAGAAGCGTTTTGAGCATTTAAAACAAATCTGGGATGGTCGGGATGTTATTATGGTTGAAGGGGCACAGACAAGGCTTGGCGTGGGGAATGATTTATTTGATAACTGTAAAACAATACGAAGGATATTAGCACCTGCTACAGATTCCTATGATCGTTACGATGATATTTTACAGTCTGCGATTAGGAATGGAAAAGAAGGTGATTTATTTATTATTGCTACAGGTCCGTCAGCAGGAGTATTTGCGTACGATTTGACATTGAAAGGATTTCAGGCTGTAGATGTTGGACATGTAGATATTGAATATGAGTGGTATTTAAATGGCACTGGGGAAAGAACGGCGGTAGCACATAAATATACGCATGAGGTTTCAGGGAAGGAAGAGGCGGAAGAAATTCATGATCCGGTATATGAATCGCAAATTGTAGATGCTTTTTATTAGAAGTGGTAAGGGGGGCTATTGTGATAAGGTTTTGTGATAGGGATGTATATTGCACCGCAGTAAGTAAATGTAATCTGAGTGATATTATATGTTTTATGAATCATAATAAAGAAGAAATTGTTTGCTTTTTAGACGATAGCGAAAGATTTTTTGGATATGTTTCGTATAATGGGTTTACAAATGAGCTTCTAAAACAAACAGAGTATTCCGAAGAAGAAATTTCCTATGCAATTCTGGAACAGTGTTTGCTTCAATCGATCAGGCGTGAATATGTCGTATTTGATAGGAATATCTGGAAAGAGGCACGAAAATATTTTAAGGATAGTTTCCGGAATTTGAGCAGTATGCCATTGCTCCCTGTTGTGGATAAGAATGGACAATTGATGTGTTTTGCGTGGGATGATGAAGAGGCAAATCAAGAAATTCGGATGTTGGATGAACTAATGGAGCGGGAAGACAGTGTGCTTGGCTTTCGAGATGTGTTTCCAGAATATGACGGTGTGACTGTATATGGTTTTAATGAATTGGTTTACTATTTTATTATGTATTTAAAACAACAGGGAATTTTATTCAACGCAAAAGATGAAATGTGGGTACAGTGCGGTGAATGGAAAAGGCTTGATACGTCAAAAGAATCTTTTTTAGAACATAAAAATTTTATTATTTATGGTGAGGGAAACGTTCATAAAAAAGAAAAAAAGATAGAGAAACGTGACAGTGTTTCAGCAGAGTTTGAGTGTATTAATCAGATTTATGAATTGAATTTCTGTAAGGGAAAGATAAATGATACAGAAGAAAAATTCCATTCATTTTTAAATAGAATGGCTCATAGGCAGATAGGAATCATTGGGACAGATCTTTGCGCATTTAATGCATATGATTTATTGTTAAAATATGGAATGGATATTGCATGTTTTATTTCAGAAGCAGATCAGGAAAAGACAGAGTTTTTGTTCGGGAAAAAAGTAATAAGTATGGCAGAAGCCATGGAGAGAATAGGTGAAATGGAATTTATTGAACCTTGTTCTCAATACAGCGCTTTGGGTAATAGGGAGGTAAATTGTTATCACTATTATTTTGGCCTTAGGCGAAATCAAAAAATATTTTTTTTAAAGGATTATATTGACATACCTGATAGTGGCTTGTTGAATGTTCTGAACAATATCATTTTAAATTCAAAATGTAAATTGGTGCTGTTTGGTGATTTTTCGTTTTGTTTACAGTTGAAACGGATAATTCAAGTGAAGAATCAGGAAATTGATGAAAGGATAGTATATTGTGACATCTTGCAGGAGCATACAGTTGAAATACAACGGATAAAGAAAATAGAAGCAAACACGATTAAAGAAACAGATATTTGCCTGATTTTAATGCCCGAGCATTATCATTTTTCTCCATATCAGATTTATCATTGGGAAAAAAATATCCTTGAAAAAATACATACGCGGTTAAAGGAACTTTGCTTGAATAATTTCATAGATTATCCAACGCATAATACTGCTATGTTGGAATATACGAATGACCAAGAACGACCAGTATGTCCGGATTTAAAAGCTGGGAAAATAATTATTGGCTGTATTGAGCCGTATAGCGGAAATATTTTTTTTAGAGGTCTGTTGGATAATCATCCCGATGTATTAATTTTGGATTATAGCTCTTTAAATAGTAATTTATATACGGTTTGTACGAGATTGAGTGAGGAAAAAGCGGCAGATATATTGGCTTTGTTTTGGCAGCTATTTGAAGTAGATTACATACAGGATCCCGAAAATATCTGGAATAGTGAAAAGCGAAGAATATTTCACGAAAAGATGCAGGAAATGCTGTCAGTGAAGGAAAAGTTTACATCACAGGAATTGTTTGTTATGATCCATATTGCGCATGCAAAAATGTGGGGAAAGGATGTAAATGATATTTCTGAGATGACCATTTATTGGGAACCTCATTGCGTACCCATTAATCAATGTGAAGAATATTCCATTTGGTTGGATAAAGCAGCTGCATCCGGATGTATATTAAATCTGGTGCGTGATTCACGTATTCGATCCGGTTCTGTCCTTGGAACAGCCAAAAAAGAGAAGCGGCCATTTGGAGTTTGGGTATTTCCGACTGTTTTACATAGTCCGGATGAACAGAAAAATGAGAGTCTAAGCTGGAAACGGATCACTGTAAAGTTTGAAGATTTAAAATGTAATCCACAAAAGCATCTGCATTCGCTTTGTGGTCAGTTAGGAATTGCCTGGTCAGATACGTTGCTTCAGACGACATTACATGGAGAGCAGGAGTTTTATGGCAGTGTCACCGGATTTGATTTGGCGCCGGTTTATCGCATCCACGAAGAATTTTTTTCGACATTTGACAGGTTTCGGATTGACTTAATAACGGGGCCATGGCAAAAAAAATACGGTTATCCATATATTGAAAGTCTGGAGTTTGGCAGAAGAGAATTACAGGATATGTTTCAAAAGGAATTTCGGTTTGAATCTATGATACAATGGCAAAGCGATGAGGAAAAAAACGCTGTGCATAAATGGGTTTGGAAACTGATTTCCAGTTTATTATGGAAAGCCCGCAGAGTAGAAATAATGGAACGGAAAGAGAAAATGTTTGAGGCATAAAGGAATAAAGTTATGGAACAGTTGGGGACAAAAGCGGAAACGCTAAACAGGTTGTACGGGCAGTTGCAAAATGCCAAAGTATTACCGCAGCTTTGTTTTACCGTAAAAGAATGGGAAAATAAAAAGGCAAAAATTGTAGAGACTTTTCATGGGCTGGAATGGAATACTTCGGTTGTAGTCAGGAGCAGTGCCTTAAGCGAAGACACTGCGTCAGAATCAGGGGCAGGGAAATATGAATCGGTGCTGGATGTATCCGGAGAGAGAGAATTTGAAGCTGCCGTAACGCAGGTAATCGCTTCATACGAAGACTTAAATGAGAATAATCAGATATTAGTCCAGCCGATGTTAAAGAAGGTAATGCTTTGCGGTGTGGCATTTACAATAGATCCGAATACGCTGGGTCATTACTATGTGATCAATTATGATAAAACCGGATCGACATCTGCTGTTACGTCTGGAAGAGGGACAGAGAACTTCTTATATTACCAGTTTAAAAGTGAGGAGTGCTGGAACGGTCCGGCTGATATGCAAAGGATTTGTAAGGCATTAAAAGAGCTGGAGACATTTTTTTGCCAGGAGAATCTGGACGTTGAATTTGCGGTAACAGAAGAAGGCATCATTTATATTATGCAGGTCAGGTCGCTTTGTTTAAAAAGAGAGACTGTGGACTATGGCAAACAGAAGAATGATTTAATACAGATTACAGAAAAGATTAAAACAGCTCAGGCCCCCAAACCTTTTTTGTGCGGAAGAAAAGCCATTTACAGCGTTATGACAGACTGGAATCCTGCCGAAATGATAGGGATTCGTCCCAAACCGCTGGCGATGTCTTTGTACCGGGAGATTATTACAGACAGCGTATGGGCATACCAGAGGGATAATTATGGATACCGCAATTTAAGGAGCTTCCCATTAATGGTGGATTTCTGTGGAATGCCATACATTGATATCCGTGTAAGCTTCAATTCGTTTATTCCGGCCGAGCTGGAGGAAGAACTCAGTGAGAAGCTGGTAAATTATTATATTGACCGTCTGACGGAACATCCCCAGAAGCATGATAAGGCAGAGTTTGAGATTGTATTTTCGTGTTATACATTGGATTTGCCGGAGCGCATACAGATCTTGAAGGATTATGGTTTTTCAGAAGTTGAGATACAGAAGCTGTTAGATGCGTTAAGGAATGTGACCAACCGGATCATAGATCATGAAAATGGCTTATGGCGCAAAGATTATGGCAAGATAGAGATATTAAATAAACGGTATGAAGAAATTATGTCCAGCAGCCTAAGCGATATGGAAAAGGTATACTGGCTTTTGGAAGATTGTAAGCGTTATGGAACGCTCCCATTTGCCGGATTAGCAAGAGGGGCTTTTATTGCAGTTCAGATATTGCAGTCTTTGGTCAAATGCGGGATTCTTTCAAAGCAGGATTATGAGTGTTTTATGAACGGTGTCAATACGGTGAGTTCTACAATGAATGCGGACTTTACAGGTTTGTCAAAAGACGCGTTCCTGAAAAAATATGGTCATCTGCGGCCGGGGACATATGATATTAATTCTTTACGTTATGATGAAGCGCCGGAGCTTTATTTTCAGTGGGGTGGAGTAAAAAATGGGCAGGATAAGAATGAAAACGAGGAGTTCCGCCTTTCACTGCACCAATTAAATGAATTAAGAAATGCCCTCTCGAAGAACGGCCTTACGAATGATATATTGGACTTAATGGATTTTATTAAAACCGTAATCGAAGGCAGAGAATATGGTAAATTTGCATTTACCAGAAATTTAAGCAAGGCAATCCAGTTGATTGGAGAAATCGGGCTAAGGGAAGGAATATCAAAGGATGATAGCGCTTTCATCAACATACATGCCATATATGAGTTGTTTTCTTCTGCTAAGGACATTCGGGAGAGTCTGTTGTATTCTATACAAAAGGGGAAATGCGATTACAAAAAAGCACAGTCTGTCACCCTCCCACCTGTAATTTTGCATCCGGCGGATGCCATGCGGTTTTATTACCCGGACTCGGAACCTAATTATATTACGTCGGGGGCTGTAAGAGGTGAAACATGCGTATTAGGAGAACGAATGTGTAAAGAGGATATGGAAGGTAGGGTAATTCTGATTCCAAGCGCAGATCCGGGATACGATTGGATTTTTTCACACCGGATTGGAGGATTTATTACAATGTATGGCGGAGCGAATTCACATATGGCGATCCGGGCAGGCGAGCTTTTGATTCCAGCCGTTATCGGCGTGGGGGCAAAAGATTTTGACAGATATTCCAAAGCACAGATATTAGAAATCGATGCAGCAAGTAAATTAGTAAGAATTTTAAAGTGAAGGAGAATGGAAATGCAATATGGAGATTTTACAGAATTAGCTAAGTTTTATGGTAATCGCCCAGGTTATTCAAAAGCAGTGTTAGAATGCTTAAAAAATCATGTTTTCCATCAGGTGAAAGAAGGAAAAGTGGCAGATATCGGGGCTGGTACGGGAAAATTAACGGAGAATTTGCAAAGTTTGGGATTGAGTGGGTATGCAGTGGAACCAAACGAGGCAATGCGGGCTGAGGCGAAAAAAAATATTGGAGCGAATCAATTCGTTTGGTCGACAGGTTCGGCGGAAGCCTCTGGCCTTAAAGATAATTGCGTCCAGTGGGTTTTGATGGGCTCATCTTTTCATTGGACAGACAGTGCTCAGGCCGTGAAGGAGTTTCATCGGATATTGGTGCCAGGCGGATTTTTTACGGCTATTTGGAATCCGAGAAATATTGAAAGCAGTGATTTGCATAAAAGGATTGAAGAGGCTGTTTATTCAGAAGTACCTGACTTAAAACGTGTTTCTTCTGGGAAATCTGTTTCTACGCAGGAAATGGAGGAAAAGCTGCTTTACGGTGGATATTTTAAAGAAATTTTATTTATGGAAGCGCCACATGTAGAGGTTATGACAAAAGACAGGTATATGAATACATGGAGATCTGTCAATGATATTCAGGTTCAGGCTGGGGAAGAAGGTTTTAGAAGGATATTAGAAAAAATTGAACAGATTATTCGCGAGTATGATGAAATTGAGGTGCCATATCTGTCCAGATCATGGACTGTTCAAAGTTGTAAAAAATAACTGGAGGAAACAGTTTGGATTAAGAGGGTGGAACGGATGAAGATTGTATTATATACACAACGGGTTGAGATCGTAAAAAATTATGGGGAAAGGCGGGATTGCGCCGATCAGTCTATCCCTCGGTTTATAGAAGCATGTGGCTATCTGCCTGTTCCGATGCCAAATATCTGGAGTGTCGCAGAGCATATGTTAACGTGTCTGAACCCTTCAGGAATTGTCTTTACAGGAGGAAACAGCCTGGAAAAGTATGGAGGAGACGCTCCGGAAAGAGATGAACTGGAGTATAAGGTATTGGATTTTGCATTGTTTCATGGACTTCCTGTATATGGTTTTTGCAGGGGCATGCAGGTAATTGCAGATTATTTTGGTTGTATGTTAGAGCAGGTGCAGGGACATGTTGCCGTACGGCATGAGGTTCTTGGAGAATTGGGGACATTATATGTGAATAGCTACCATAATCAGGCGTGTTTTATGGTCAAGCCGCCATTAGAAGTTTTGGCGAGGGCAAAAGATGGTGTGATTGAGGCTGTCTGTTGTAGGGATAAACATATTTTGGGTACAATGTGGCATCCGGAACGGGAACAATGGTTTTGCGAATCGGATATGGCACGGCTCCAAAAGTTATTTCGGAAAGAGGGAATTTAGACGATGAAAGTAATTATTTTAGCTGCCGGGCAGGGGACAAGGTTAAAACCACTGACAGACGACAGGCCCAAATGTATGGTGGAGGTGAAAGGACGTAGCATTATAGATCGTCAGTTAGATACTATGCATGCCTGTGGGATTGCATATGAGGATATTACCATGGTGGCGGGATACAAAAGCGATGCGCTGGTTGAAAAATACAAAGATACAGCAATCCGTATTATAATTAATACAGACTATGAAACTACGAATATGGTTTGCTCCTTAATGTGCGCAAAAGAATTGATGGAGCATCAGGAGGATATTCTGATTTCATATGGCGACATTATATATGATGAGTCGGTTTTACAGAAAATACTGGATTCTAAGGAGGATAGTTCGGTTGTTGTGGATGACGGATGGTTTGGTTATTGGGCTGAGCGTTGCGAAAATCCTCTGGATGATGCAGAAACTCTAACGTATGATAATATGGATTATTTAACGGAGATTGGACAGAAGACAACGGATTTAAATAAAGTGCAGTCCCAGTATATCGGGCTAATGCGGTTTCAGGGGGATGGTTTAAAGGCAATGCTTGCCCTTGCGAAAGAAGCGGAGGGCAGATCTAACAGGGGGGAAGCTTTATGGCGTACAACACGTATTTATCAAAAGATGTATATGACGGATTTACTGCAAGGATTAATTGACGAGGGCAGCAAGCTTAAGGCAATACATATCAACCGAGGATGGTTTGAAGTGGATAATTGCGATGATTTGAATGTGGTGGAGAGCCAGATTTTATAAAAAGACGCGTTCTTAAGCGGTTAGCGGGAGATGAATATGCAAGGAAAGCTATTTTGGATGACAGGGTTATCCGGTGCGGGAAAAACCACGCTGGGGAATATGTTGTACGATTATCTGAAAAAACAGTATCCCAATACGGTATTATTTGACGGGGACGCATTGCGGCAGGCATTTGGGAATGATTTGGGTTATTCTAAGGAGGAGCGCTTTCAATGTGCAATGCGTTATGCCAGACTTTGTAAGCTATTGGTGGATCAGGGAATGTATGTGGTTTGCTGTACGATATCTATGTTTGAGCAAGTGAGGGAATGGAACCGCAGTAATATCCGGGGTTATGTGGAAGTGTATATTGAAGTACCCGCTGCGGTGTTAGAGGAAAGGAACCAGAAGAATCTTTATCAGGGGTTAAAAACAGGTGCAGCAAAGAATGTCGTGGGGATGGATTTGGAGCTGGAACTGCCGAAAGAGCCGGATATCCGGCTTCTGAATGACGGAAGGAAAACGGCGGAAGAGATGTTTTGTATGCTAATAGAAAATATAGATTCGATTGATTTAGGAGGAATGTAATATGCAGCTGAGAAAGAAAATACCGTTCTTTGATTTAAACCGCCAGTATGAGATGATAAAAGACAAAGTGAATGTCGCCGTATATGATGTGCTTTGTTCCGGGCAGTTTATAGAGGGACCTGCGGTAAAAGAACTGGAGAAGAAGTTAGGGGAATATTTGGGAGTGAAACATGTCATAACCTGTGGGAATGGGACAGATGCACTGCGCATTGCGCTAATGGCGAATGGAGTAGGAGAGGGTGACGAAGTGATCGTTACGGCATTTTCCTTCTTTGCAACAGCAGAAGCGATTGCACAGGTGGGGGCAATTCCGGTATTTGTAGATATATCGCCAGATGATTTCAATATGTGTGTCAGTGCTCTCAGGGAAAAAATATCCGATAAGACAAAAGCGATACTGCCTGTCCATATTTTTGGGATGCCTGCTGATATGGATGGAATCAACAAGATTGCAGTGGAGTATGGTATTCCGGTGCTTGAAGATGCCTGTCAGGCTATAGGCGCTGTTTATAAAGGGAAAAAGGCCGGGGCATTGGGAACAATAGGATGTTTTTCCTTCTATCCTACAAAAAATTTGGGAGCATTTGGAGACGGGGGCATGATGGCGACAAATGACGATAAACTTGCCAATACATGCCGCGCTATTAAATCTCATGCATCAGGAAAAACCGGGTGGAGGACATATGTGGATTTGTATGATCCGGCGGCAGGAGAATTGGAGCAGTGGAATGGGGAATCAGGTTCGGACAATCTGTATGATCCATTCAAATATTATAATTATTTTATCGGGTGCAATTCCAGACTGGACAGTATACAGGCAGCAGTTTTACTTGTAAAATTGAACTATTTGGATAAGCTGAATGAAAAAAGGAATAAAATAGCGGATGCCTATGCAAAAGGGCTTGCCGGCTTGCCGCTTCAGATTCCGCAAAGCGCTCCACAAAACAATTATTCCTGCTGGCATCAATATGCCATTTTGTGTGATAAAAAGCAAGAGCTTATACAGTATTTAGCGGATCATGGTATTGGGGCTGGTAATTTTTACCCTGTTCCTTTGCATTTGCAGAAGGCTTTTCAGTATTTAGGCTATTCAGAGGGAAGTTTGCCGGTTGCAGAGGAAATTTGCAGGAAGTCGGTTTGTCTTCCTATATTTCCAGAGTTGACAGATGACGAGGTGGAATATATCATAGATACTTTAAAGAGCTATTTTAGATAGAAGGAAACGTTGGGCTATATACGCATAGAACGGCAGAAGTGCCTCGTATAGCTGCCAATATATAATGTGCAAAAAGAGTGGGTTAAAGGAGTAAAGCAGATAATGGATAAAGTACCAATTATGAAGCCTTATATTGGACAGGAAGAAATGGATGCTGTAACACAAGTTTTGCAGAGCGGCTGGCTTGTTCAGGGAGCAAAGGTAAAAGAATTTGAGGAACGGGTTGCAGAACGGGAAGGAGTGGAGTTTTGCTGTGCTACAACGTCGTGTACAACAGCGTTGCAGTTGGCAATGATGGCAGAGGGAATGAATGATGGTATGGATGTCATAGTGCCCTCTTTTACATTCGTGGCAACAGCAAATGCTGTGGTTTCCACAGGCGCTACACCGATTTTCTTAGATGTTTGCAGGGATACCTATAATTTGGATGCTGATATAACAGAACATTATATCGAACAAAATTATTTTTTGAGGTTCGGTAAATGGATCAGCCGTAAAAGTGGAAATCAATTATGGGGGATCGTTCCAGTACATCAGTTTGGCCTGTTCGCCAATATGCCGAAGTTGAATCAAATAGCCAGAAATTATGGGTTAAAAATTGTGGAAGATGCGGCATGTGCATTGGGAGCAAAAATTGAAGAAATTCGTTTAGGTGGGTTTGGAAATCCGGCTTGCATCAGTTTTCATCCCAGAAAATCAATTACAACAGGAGAGGGAGGAATGATTTTGACCAACGATGAAGAATTGTACTGCAAGGTTGTTGAATTGCGGAATCATGGAAGCGCTGTTGGTTCAGATGTCAGAGACAAAGGAGAAGGGTATCTGCTTCCGGAGGTCAGAACTGCCGGGTTTAATTACAGAATGACAGATTTACAAGGGGCTATCGGTTGTGAGCAGATAAAAAAGCTGGATTACATTTTAAAGGAACGCAAGCAGATAGCGCAAAATTATGATGAATTGTTGGAACAAAAAGCATTGATTCAGGCGCCGTTCGTGCCAAAGGGTTATTACCATGCCTTTCAATCTTATGTTTGTATGTTGGATTTATCCGGCAGCATTGAGCAAGTCAGAGAAAAAAGGCGGCAGATAATGTATGAGTTGGAACGGGATGGAATTGTGACAAGGCAGGGAACGCATGCCGTGCATAAACTGGATTATTATAAGAAGCGTTATGGGTTTGAGGATAGTGATTTGCCTGTTGCAGCTCGCTGTGATTCGTTGAGCATTTCGTTGCCGTCATTTGTAGGTCTTTCTTATGAGACACAGGTTAAAATTGTGGAGAAGTTGAGGAAACTGATAGAAAAAAGGTAGTGTCAAGTAATCTATGAAAAAACGAGCTGAAAAAAATAGGCTCAAATGAACCTTGAAAACTGCAGATATTGATTCCGAAAAGCTCTCCGAGGGCTTAGGGCGTTGCCCTAAGAACCCACAAGGAACCAGTCCCTTG